>JAWAHS010000003.1:113718-201918 GCA_038889075.1 Ignisphaera sp. | reverse complement strand
GCTGAGAAAAGAAAGATTAAGATTGGCTGGAAGGTGTGGCTAGAGGTAGCATTTCTATCAACGACTGTACAAATTTTGATTGCATTGATATGGCTATATTCTGCATCTCTATAGATGGTAATCAGCGCCTTTTTCACGATGTGATGGTTGTATGGGAAATTGTATAGGGGGTGGAATGCCGAGCTCCCTAGATAAGAGTGATATAATAGGTAACGTGTAGCTATATACGGCAATCACAAGTGGGTATGGCATTGTACCCTTTTTGAATTCTTCTCCAAGCTTTATATACTCATCTTGATTCATGGGGGTAACGATGACAAGACCTTTAATATCGATGGAAGCCATAGGAGGCGTACAATCTATTTTTACTACAAATCCTATCAAGAAACTGTTGTCTTTACTTTCAGGTTTACCAAACATTATATTCATATTTATATTTAATTGATGTACTAATTCAAAACTGTATCTTTCAGCCCTAACGCTATCTATTCTAAAACTTAAATTAGGCATGGAAATTACCTCTTAAGAATTACAGATTTATTAAAACTATTTATTGGTATGAATGCAATTGCATGTATGTCACTCCTAGGTGACGTAACCCTAAACACTATCCCTTTACCAATTACTTCATTATTTATTACCTCCTCAACCATCTTATAATCCCTAAACTCCATGAAATGAGGAAGCTCAGATTCAACACATATTCCTTTTAAAATATCGCTTAGCTCTATATCTGCAATTATCTTGTTACAATTTCCAAGATAGTTCACAATCCTCCTTAAGATGTTATCGACATTTTTGCCATAGAGTATATAGGCTTGAAATTTCACAACATCTTTATCATCAAGCATTTTTATTACCAGGAAAAATATCCACATACGCTCTTATAATATTTACTTAAAATATTTAAAATACAATATCCATTTGACAATGTATTTTAGGTAATGTGAAAAGTCTCTATTCAAATCAAATATATTAAGTGGATCTATCTATCTAGTGTGAGGTTCAGCTCTCTTATGTTGTTTATACTGGTATCATCCTCGTTACCTCATTCTATTTTTCCTACATCCCTCTTAAGAATTCTAGATTTAATTCTTTGGTTGTTTCTTTCTAAATTGTTTCAAGTTTTGGGTTGTTGTGGGAGTTTGTGTTCTAGGTCTCTAAGGTCTAGGTTTTGAGTAGGGGTTTAGTGTTGTTGGGCTTTAATAGATATCCTAGAATATACAGGGATGTCTAAGTTCCTGTGAGCTAGGTGGAAATCCTTGAGTTGAATGTGCATGGAATCGCAGAAATGGGTCAGGGAGCAAACGGTAGACATGGTATTGTAACATAGAATAACTGCATTTATTTCTAAAATATGGAATATAGAATTCGGTATTATATGGCCATGATTTACATTTTTTATGGATTTTAATTTTAATATGATAAGTAGTTAAGGTTTACATGATCCTGTAATTTTTCAGTGAGGATTCATGTCATCATTATACTTAGGCTCAGAGCCCACCACAATCATCATTAATAAGTTTTCAGATATAGATAGGCTTTATCGATTAAAAAACTTTAATGTTAATATTATCTTTCACAGCTTTAAATACAACACTAGTAGTGCTACTTTTAATATATGGATTTCTTAAAATTCTCTTTACAAATTTATCAAGTTCATCAACATTCTTAAAAAGAGCAATTAAAGCCACATCATATTCGCCAGTAATATCATAGACTGCCCTCACATTTGGTTCGTATGCAAGGCTTTTTTCAACATCCTCTATATGAGCACCATCAACTTTAAGCAATATGAGCGCAAGTATAGAATAGCCTATTGTTTTATAATCTAAGATAGCCTCACATTTAGTTATTATACCGAGCTTCTTTAATCTTTGTAATCTCTTGGAAATTAGTGTTGGTGATCTATTTAAAGTCTTAGAAAGTTCTCTGATGCTCCTATTACAATTTTCAATGATTAGATTAATTATTTGCCTATCGAGTTCATCAAGTTCTGAGAGAGACATATTACTATACCATGCATGGCGATGTTTTTAAGCCGGTATCTTAGATATTTAAATCTGGAGGAAATTTATAAAAGAATAAGAGCTGTATCTGGTAAAAATAATTAGGTAGCAGGATGAATTAGATCTCCGATACTGAATACAATGATGAGGCCCCGCAGTAATGAGACATGCATATAAGCTATATCTTTCACCCAAGATTCTAAATTTTTATAGAGTTCAAGTCTGAACTTGTAGCTACTTGTAATTATCTTCATTTCTTATTTTCTTGTCCTCTCGCTCCATCGGTTTTCATCCTTCACTGTAGGAGCTCCCGGGGAGACCTGGCTCCCCCATATGTGTATAGTGCTCTAAGTTGGATGTTGATTGCTCCAGACGAGGTTCTATCTTTCTTAAGAAAACAGGTAGAGCATATAGCTAGCTTGTTAATGTAATTTAATGTATTTCCATACCTTAGGCAGGTTCTAGATCCTAGAGTCGTTCCTCGGATCAATTACTACTAGTGTGCTCCTATTGAGTATGCTTCTGTTGATGTGCTCTAAGTCTTCGAGGGCTATCGCATAGCCTCTTCTCTTTTGTCTTCAAAATCACTTCTCTAGCAAGCCTCTAAGAATATTTCTGTAGCAATACTCCTCCTTGTTTTCCTATGGAAATGCTTTATTCTACTGTGAATTCTCTCGCTATACATCTTGGATACTCCTCTATATAGCCTTCTTGCTTAAAGTATCAATGAACCTTGTCCCTGACCTTCTTACACTGTATTCATCATTTGTTACATCCTGATATCTTTCTCATATTTAATTTTGCTTTTTACATTTCGTAGAGGTGGGTTAGGTTTATTATAAATGGGATGTATCATACAAAGAATGTTGTGGTATAGGAATGCATAAGTAATTACTAGAAAGGTACTTTATTGAAATGCTTTACTGGAGTAGTTCGATTATCGATATCAAATTGTGGACACTAGCGGTTTAATTGATAGGCAGGCATAGTTATGGATGATAGGTAGGAAAGGAATGGACGTAATTTATCAATTCTACGTTATGTAATATGGTCTCTTTTCCCTTTCTTCCTTTGACGTCTCTTTTTGTACATATTGTCTTAGGATAGTTTCAATTTCATTCTCGATGTTCTTACCTCGTATTCTAAGTTCTTCAGTATCTATGTTAAGTTCCCATACCCTATTTAATAAGTCGATAATTATTTTAGATGCAGTATAGTCTACATAATTCATTTCAACAATACTTCTCCACGTTTCACCGAGAACACATACACCATTCATATTGTATGCTTTTGCCCATCCAATAATTACACCATTCATACCACTAATTACGCTTTCGTTTAGCGGTGTTGCACCTTTCTCAATGTACTTCTGTAAAATAGTGTTGTTGTTTCCAACTACAAATACCCTTCTAGATGTTACAACAACATCTGAAACGAAAGCTGCTGTAGCTATCAATTCAATTACATTGTATCTTAGAAGCTTTTTAACAATAAATCTGCTCAACTCATGCTGATCAGGGTCGCTTGTAGGTTGGGCATCGCTTGTTATAATAAGAATACCAGTACTATTGTTTTTTGCATAATATATGCTGACTTTGTCGATATCAGCTAGACCATCTGAATTAACAAGTAGGTGTGCGGGGAATTTTGTACCATAGATGCTCAGAATATGATGGGCATCAAAGATGTTAATGAGATACATCGCAACGGTTTTCCCAACTAATCCCATTCCAGGGAAGCCTACTATTGCAATAGCTCTTTCTATATCGATATTTTTATGTGTAACTATTTTCCACATGTTTCACACAAACATACTAAAATTGTAACACAACCTAATAAGAATACTACAACTATATACCATATTATATACCCCTACATCTATAGGGCACATAATATGGTATACAAATGTCCAAGATGCAATAGATTATTTAGAAGCTGGAGAAGCTATATGGCACACATACTCATTGGACTTGAAGGAGGGTCGCAGATGAGAAAACGGGGAAGCAATAAACGTTATAGGAGATAGGAGAAGTAGTATTTAAAGAACTAAAAGTTAGAATTGGATTTTGTATATGCGTAACACATAAATTCCCAGCACATAATTACTAATTTTAGGGCCCGTAGCTCAGCCAGGTAGAGCGCCCGGCTCATAACCGGGTGGTCCGGGGTTCAAATCCCCGCGGGCCCATCAATCATTTATTTAGGAATAGAAGGTCGCTTGAATTGAGTGAAGATAAGCGAATGTCAAGACTCAGTTATATAATTGCATTGATAGGCTCTGCATCTACTATATTACTATATGTAATAGCTATGTTTCACGCATTCCCAGCGTATTTGGATCGAATAATACCATTGAACCTTATGAGAATTTTCTTCTACTTAATACTATTTCTGATAATTCTGAAAGAGGTTTTTCCGTCGTATCGTAAAGGAGGACAGTACATTACTCTGTCACTTATAGTAATATCCTCCATATATTCTTTTACAGTCACTTTGAGAGAGACTTCGCGATTAAATCCTGGCTATTTCATAATTATACCACCATCGTTTATATACAGTAGATGTGATATAGCAATCAATTGTAATGATTTTACATCAATTTCAATTAGTATTCCACTGACAATAGCATTTATACTCCTCATATATGGTCTATATGGCATATTCATAGCAAAGATTGCAAGGAGTTCCGAGTAGCTCTGCAAAGTTGATTGTGAAACGTTTGCCTAACCTATTGAGGATTACTGTTGTAAGAGGGAATACTCTATAAGCATTTTCAATAACTATACTATCAGATGATGCAACAACAGCCTGTTCCTTTCTTGAAATTTCTATCGAATCTCTATCAGGAGTTGGTGATAGTATGCTATAACCCACAAAACCCCTCTCCAGGACGTACCTATTGAATTGCGTTATCTGAATAGCACTATGACTAACATTTTTGTCAGCTATAGTAATAATTTTTGAGGGGTTTAGGTAGGAGATGGCATCTAAAATTAGTTCATAGGCTTTCAACATGTATATACTATCTTGGGGTCTTAATTTAGATCCTCTTAGATCTCTAGTAATACAATCGTCACATAGATAAATATCGCAGTCTTCCAATATACATAATACAGTCAATAGAATATTGTAAAAGTCGATAACAAGTATGTTGTATGTTTTGGAAAGGCATAGAATTTTTGGTACAACATTTACTACATATTGCATAGAGTGGACGCATCTATAAAGTAGCAATTTTTTCTCTCTACTGAGAGAATATTTTAAGGCTACAACATCTAAAGCATGCTTCTGGCTGTATCCTCTAGATAAGAGAAATCTATAATCATATACAGCATCGTAGATTTCAGCATCGATGGTGGGTAAATCTCTAACTCCAGTCATGTTCTATTTCCATGAAGTTCTATGGATTAAAGGGTACGCACATGCCAAGAATATTACTGATAACTCTAAATTTAAAGATATCTCAAATCATTAAATAATAATTAATAGCTTCTATAGATCCGAATTCAGATTACCATCCACATATTTTGACGTATTTTAGGTGATTCATACGTCTAATTTCCTATTAGTTTTTTAAGTTAACAACTATACTATGATATATAGGTTTGGTAGGCAGTCTTCTATGAGTGAAGAAGATAGAGAATCTACAATTTACAATAGAGATTTGAGTGAGCTTGAGAAAGAATTGGAATTATTAAGCCGTGAGAAAGAAAAGGATAAAACATTTCCTAAGGAAATTAGGGAGGAGGGTAAAACAAGCAAAAAAGATTTTGGTATTACTAGGATTTCTACAGGGGTTGCTGAACTTGATAAGGCACTACATGGAGGTATTCCAAAAGGTTCTTGGGTTGCCATAACAGGTGAGCCAGGTACTGGCAAGTCTATTCTTTGTATGCACTTTGCCTGGGCAGGGCTAATATCAGGTGATCCAGTTGTATATGTAACAACTGAGGCAGAGTTTAGAGATGTTGTTAGACAAGCAAGACAATTTAATATAGATTTTGAAAGCTATAGAATACACGATATTTCAAGCTCAAAGGAAATTAGTGAAGTGCCTCAGATAGTAGTAATAGATATTTTCGGTCTTCTTAAAATTGCTAGACAAATGAGCGAATATACGCAGGCTGATTCAGAAGGTGTTAGAAAGAGAAGATTTGCTGCATTGGACATACAAACACTTGTTTCGGCAATCCATGAAGCGTATAAGGTGTTAGGTGTTTTGAGAGAAGGTGGAAGGTCTCCCTACAAACATGTTAGACTAATTGTAGATTCATTAAGTGCTTTCTGGGCAGATAAACCTGCTATGGCTAGAAAATATAGCTATGATTTAAAGATATCTACACATAGGGAAAATGTAACAGCGTATCTTGTAAGCCAGTATGCAATGACCACCAAAAGTGTGGACTACAAAACACCAATTGTAATCAAGTATAATGATACAATAGAAATTTGTCAGATAGGTAGATTTGTAGACAGGTTCTTTAACTATGATGAAGAGGGGATCAAGCTTATCAAAATTCCCATATATACACTGTCCGTAAATCCAAAAACTCTTAAAGTTGAATGGAGAATCCTAAAAGCCGTAGCTAGACACCGAGAAAATAGAAATTTGTTAAGAATAGAATTAGAGGGAGGGCGTAGTGTATCAGTAACGCAAGATCACAGCATCTACATCTTAAATAGAGACCGTATTAAACCCATTAAGGGAAGTAAGGTAAGAGAAGGAGATAGTATCCCTGTACTCCTACAGGAAAAGATTGAAAATCCAAATAACGATCTCAAGACGGGTTTTATAATGGTGAAAAGAATTGAAGAGGAAGGTCCTAGCACACCTTACGTATACGATCTTTCTGTAGACATGAATGAAAATTTCATTGCTGGTATGGGTTGGATCTTAGTACATAATAGTACGTTTGGATTTGGATTGGAACATATTGCAGATGGAGTGTTCCATCTTTGGATGGAGGATGTGGAAGAGAGTAAAGAGGTCAAAAGATACATGATAATAAAGAAAATGAGAATGACCGATCATATTAGAACTGCCTTTAGAGTAGAAATAGAGCCTAACCGAGGATTCGTATTGTATCCACTGTCTAGTTAATTAAGGAATTGTACGAATACTTCAATTCGATAATCTTGGATAATTTCTTACCTAAACGCATAACAAGATCACTGATACTGCTAGAGAATATATACCATCCTATTGGTGAGTATTTTATATAATGGCAATGCCAATTGGGAGTTGGAAGAAGATCTGCTGGAATCATTTTTGCATAAACTGCTGATATTCCCTTAAAAATCGTTACAATGATTTCTTTACCTTTATAAATTCCGATATAGACCACACAATTAGGTTCTTCTTCAACTAAGTATATCTTTTCAAAACCAATATCGATCATCATTTTTCGAAGTTCTTCGATCGTTAGTATCATTTTCTAACCTCAGGATCTTTCATCGAGTCAGTCTTCATTTAATTAGGAGTTTTAGTAACAATAGTAATGTTTTGAGCTATATAAGCATTCTCATACAACAAAACATCTATTGTTATGAATATTTGTGGGAGATTTGTAGTTGATAAGAGCATATAGTAAGGCATCAAAATACTGTACCAAGTACCACAATTAGCTAGCGAACGAGAAATAGGAATGCATGGAATATAGAAAGAATACAAATGTTATTTCAATTTTGGAACGTATGTAAAATTTTTAAACAGCACTCTATGAAACTAGTAATACTCGTTGACCTTATCTTAGGTAATTGTCAGTGGATGGATAAGTTTAATATACCATATGAACGCAACACCATTTAAAGTGATAATGGTATGTTTGATAGCGTAGCATTGAAATACTACAGACTTTTACGTATACCTTCAAAGATGGCTAGATACGTCTCCCTTATATATCCATTATATCTTTTACTTATTGTTCTCATTGATTTAATACCATGTATTATCAAGAACTATTACAGTACAGTAGTGTCGATTACAATAGTAATTCACGTACTGTGCTTCTCTCTTATGCCGCTAGTAGTGAAATCTCTAGTACCGTATATGAAAAGAAGGCAGATACTGAATATGATAATATTTTCTACAGCTCCAGGCATTCTGATGGAATTCTTAGGTTCATTTGTTAGTATATATGGAATGCTATATACAGTACTTCCTTTATTTGGTTTACTAATTCTACGAGGTTTGACAAATTCTAAGAGGAAAGTTGTAGCGATGTTTTCAATTCCTATATTGCTGGAAATTTTATTTATAATCTTTGTTGACAGGTTCGACACAATAAATACTTCCATTCGAATATCTATGCTAATATTTGTATCACTATCGTCAATATACCTCAATAACGTTCTTAGTTCGTATAGAAAAGGTGTTAATCTATTCGAGTTATCAAGTGCGTGGGCTAAGTATATATTGACAGGTATAGATGACGATATCGAATTTCAGATAGGTAAACTTAGCGAAAAAAAGAATGTTAAGGTATATTCAATATTTTTTAATAGGAAAAACGATAGTATAGCATTAATAGTACCAGGGGTGCACTTCGGTCCATTTAGAACCTTAGGAAGTACACTACTACCCCACTATCTCGATGAAATCCTTAACTCCAAGGGAATTAAATCGCTTGTTCTACACGGTGCAGGTTCGCACGAATTAGATATCATAAACAAGAATGAAGCAGGGAAACTCTCTAAAGATATAGCAGATAAAATAGTAGATCATCTTAATGCAGATAACAAATATGAAATTGTGTATGAACCCTTTAGGATATACGACGAACTTTATGAAGCATTTGTTTTTCAAACTAATTATTTAGTTTTTATAGCGCTATCATCACCTATAGTAGGCGGTGATGATATTCCATATGAAGTTCAGAAGTATGCTGAAGAAATTGCAACTGTATACGGTTTTAAGGATGCTGTTATCATCGATTGTCATAATATTGAAGGCTTACGTGAAACCGATCCAAAGAAATTCTATTCAATTATTATGGCATCAATTTCTATTCGTAAAAAAGCATGCTCTAGCTTTAGAACTGGATATGGTGAGTCTACAGTATACGGAAATATCAAAGGGCTTTGCATAAATAAAGTAAAAGTTTTGACTATGGAATGTGACAACATGAAATATTCATTAATATATCTTTATGGAAATAATGCAAAAATAGGTGTGAGAGATTCATTAAGAAGAATTGCAATAAGTAATGGAATTAGAGACGCAGAGGTGATAACATTAGATGATCATAGTTGTGCTGGAACAGCATTTGATTCACCCTACTATTCGGTTGAAGCTAATGAAAATGTTGTAAGAGCTGTTGAACGGGCGCTCAAGTCATCGATTAACGACCTTTCAGACACAAGTGTATCCCTGCTAGTATACAATACCGGTGTAAATGTAGTTGGATTTAAAATATTTGAGTTGCTGGAGTTAGTAAAACAGATAGGAGGATTTGTGATCCGCTATCTTAAATTAATTTTAGCTGCAATTCATATAGTGTTTCTTATTATAACACTATTATTGCATTTACTTTGAATTCAAAATAAATGTAATATGTTTTAATTTCAATTGATTGGAAAAAAATGTCACACCTTTTATAGATATCCGATACACAATTTTAAGAACAGGGTTGATAAAAATGGATATAGCAATAGAGGGTGTAGCCCCATATTTAGGTCAGACAATAACTGATATATATGGAAGGAAAATAGGGATACTAGTTGGAGTCTATAGTGATGTTGACGGAAAGGTTTCATCATTTGAAATCATGACCAATGATGCTTCTTATGAAACTATTACAGTAGAAAGATTTGAACACAATGTTGATGGACTCAAACTAATGCCTGAATGGCTTGTAGAGGCCAAAAAGCTTGAAAGGAAACTTGACATATTAAAGAAGAGATTTAAGTCTTTGGAGGAACTATCTAAAAAGAATCAAATACCACAGCACGCATATAGAGAATTGAAGGAAAAGTTCTCAAAAGATTTAGATAAACTAAAAATTGAAATAAAGAATTTGAAAGATATCTTGAGAAAAAGAACATACGAATTAGAGAATTTCATACTGCACATTGAGAAAGCTCTAACACATTTACTAATAAGCTATACATCAGGTGAATTGCCTGAAAATGGTTTCAAAATATCAGCTGATTTTATGAGATTCGCTAAGCAAGCAGCGATGGAGGAGAGGAAGGATGTAGAAAAGCACATTTCTCTCATAGACAAGCTTGAACAAGAACTAATATCAGTGGTATCACAACCGCAAGAAGAGATTCAAATAACTTCACCAACAGCTGCACAACAACCAATAGCAGTCAAGGTTGTTACAGGGTAACCTAAGCTTCTAATAGTGGGGGTAGTTCATGTCTACTTCAGCAGGAATTTTTGATTCATTTGTAAAAATCCTAAATATAACTTCTAGGCGTGATCCACAGAAAAGTGCTCTAATTTACATAGTTACTTCATTGAATGATTTGAAAATAAAATTGGAGGAGATTAAGAAACGGTTAAAGGACAGAGACGATGAACTCCTTACTAATGCAGTCAAATCTCTAAGTTCTAATGATAGAGAAAGAGCAACGATATATGCCGCAGAAATTGCTGAAGTTAGAAGACTTATGAAATATATACACATTGCCCTACTAGCAATCGAGAGGCTTCTAGAGAGGATGAAGACCATGAATATAATTAACGATATACGAGTATTATCAACAACCATGGGAATACTAAATGAACTGAAATCTATGTTCATTAATACAATGCCGGAGCTGGCCATGACGCTAGATAACATCGTTAGCAATGTAAATTCTCTAATCACATCAACACGGGCTCCAGATGTATCTATAACTGTAGCCAGTAAAACAAAGGAAGTAGAGGACATACTAAAAGAGGTCGAGGCACAAGCAGAGGAAAAACTAAAGACATCCTTACCTCCCATACCTGTTCAGCTCGAAGATATGGTAAATAATAAACTCGCTGCACCTCTATCTATATCAGCTTCTTATATCGATACAAGAAGCTCAGTAGGAACAGCCACTCCCACATCTTTTACACCACAGAAATTTATCGTACTACAGCCACAATCTAAGTATGTTGATAGTGGTTTGGAGCTCCAGGTGTATAATTATATCATCAATAATAAAGGTATTATAAGGATAGAAGAGTGTGCAGAAAGATTTGGAGTAGCAAGAGAGGTGGTAATCGCAATACTGAAGCGTCTTGAACAAAAGGGATTGATAAAGCTAACCTAACCGATTTTTAAAGTTATAATAGATGTTCTGGGATGTATCTTGAGTGGAGGACGGGAGTACCTAGAAGCATTAGCAAAAAAGTATGTTAATGAAGCCATGATCAATGAACGGGTTGGAAATAAAATTGATGCAGCTAAAAACTATAGAAAAGCAGCTGAGATACTAATCACAATACTGAACAATTATAGAAGCGATCCTATGATAAGCATCTATAAGTCTGTTGCAGAAGGTTATATTAGGAAGGCAAAGGAACTTGAGGAAGAATCCAAGATAAGTATATCAGTCTCTGGAGGAGATAGTGAAATTGTGCAAAACGATGAAAACATAGAAAAAGCTTTGCAAGAGTTCATAGTAATTGAAAAGCCGTCTATCCGTTTTGAAGACATAATAGGGCTAGACGATGCTAAACAAGCTATACTCGATTCGATTGTATATCCGACTAGAAGACCAGATCTATTTCCATTGGGATGGCCTAGGGGGATACTTCTTTACGGTCCTCCCGGCTGTGGTAAGACTATGATAGCAGCAGCAACAGCTAATGAGATAGATGGCGTCTTTATGCAGATAGATGCTGCAAATATTATGTCAAAATGGCTTGGCGAGGCAGAGAAGAAAGTTGCAGCAATATTTAATTATGCTAGGAATACTGGTATTTCAAAACCTGTTATAATATTTATTGATGAGGCGGATGCTCTGTTAGGAGTTTATGAAAATGAAATTGGTGGTGAGGCTAGGGTGCGTAACCAGTTTCTAAAAGAGCTAGATGGATTAAATGAGAAGGGGAAGAAACATTTTGTGTATGTTATAGCAGCTACTAATAAACCATGGAAGCTAGATCTGGGATTCTTACGCAGGTTTCAAAAGAGAATATATATTCCACCGCCAAGTAGAGAAGCACGCAAATCGCTGTTCGAGTATTACTTAAAATTCATAAAGATAGCTGATGATGTCAATATAGATCTTCTTGCTGAAAAAACTGAGGGGTACTCGGCTAGTGATATAAGAGATATTGTTTTAGAGGCATATCTAAGAACAGTTAGAGAGTTATTTAAATCCAACACTCTATCAGATAATCCAAGATCTGTCACCATGAACGATTTTGTCGAGGTACTAAACAGAAGAAGACCTACAATATCAAATTCCATGATCAACCTTTATGAGGAATGGGCTAGGAATTTCGGCTCCTTTTAATCAATCTTAGGCTAGGTATTGAGAATTATTTAAAATTGTTAAAAACTATTTCTTTACCTCTACTAATTCTAAAAGTTCAGGTACAAATTTCAGTATATCATCTATTGTTACAATACCTATTGCTTTTCCAGATTTATTGATAACAGGTATATGACCATGTCCAGTACCTATCATTAAGTTAATGACGTCTTTCAGCAGTGTATCGGGTTCAACTACAGTTACAGGTCTTGAAACTATGTCTACAATTCTAGTATTTCTAGGATCAAGTCCTTTTGCAAAGACTCTTAGAATCAGATCCTTTGCTGTGACAACCCCTAGCACCACGTCACCCTCGTCAACTACTATTAGTGAGGCTATATTATATTTTTCCATAGTTTTTATTGCTTCAAATACAGTAATGCTAGCCTTTACTTGTATGGGATTGGGTACCATTACATCAAACGCCTTTAGCATCTTTAACACCATGCACTACTTTGGTATAACTAGTTTAATTACTTTACTTCGACCTGGGATTCTAGATTCGAGATCTCTAACATCTATAGCTATAATTATATCCTTAAAAACCTTTTTGATACTCTCCAAAAACATCTTTGCTATGTTTTCCGGATTTTCATCACCAGGGATTAATACAATATAGGCAAACGTTCTTTCTCTAATAACATCTTCAGGTCCAGCAAGAACTCTTATAATAGCCTTACCACCATTTTCAATGTCTACTGTTTCAACCCCTATTGCTAGTTTCAATTCTACATTATTTATGTAGTTCTTCTTATCGTATACCATAAAAGCCCCTTTAGGTAAGTATTCGCCTGATGGTGGTTTTAATGAAATCTGAGAGCCATAGACCCAAAACACATTAATGGTTGCTAGACCTAATTTCCATGCTTTACTATAGCTGGCTGCAAAAACAGCTGCCTCTCTTAGTGTTTTTTCGCTTACATTCTTGCTATTAGTTTTTATAACGATAACGCTAGCTCCATGAATATCTGCATGGAGTACTATATCATGCTGTTCTAAATATCTTCTTATTAGTTTAATATTTTGACTAGCATCTTTTCCACCAATAATTAGAAACCCCTCAGATGATATCATCCAATGAAATTTTTCATACCATTCTATTTTTCTATTTAGTTTTAGCTCCACCTTCTTTATTTCATCTTTTATAGTATTGCTTAACTCATTTATTCTTGTCTCAATACTACCTCTTTCTTCCAATGCCCTCTTAATGGACTTGTCTATATCCGATAATAACTTTAGTAATGTAAAGTAATTCTCTGCAAAGCTTTTTCTGACATCTAGTTCTAATTCGAGGCCCTTAATGCTGATTTTGTACAATCCTTTATCAGGTTTCAAATCGATAATGAAATTGCTGCATCTTGTGATATCTTCCCATGATGAGTGTTTAACGAAATTTTGCACACACTCATGAATTACTTCTATATCAACGTATACTTCATTCAATATTTTCAATAGATTTTCGATATGTTCCTTCCTGTATTTCAACTCAATTAAATTTTTATCCAGCATCTCTAAACTCTTCCTTAGTTTCTCAAGTTTAGTGGTGGCAATCTCTATCTTCTTCGAAATTAATAGTGATCTAAACGATCCACTGAAGTATTTTTCTATAGCATCATTAAATGAGGGAACATGCTCTATATGGTAACCCTCTCCATAGAATCGTGTAGGAATAAATGGATAGAAACCTATCATAGAGTTGTTCTTATATATAATACATGGTGTAGGGCTTTCTATTATAGCTGTTAACAGCTCCTTTAGTTTATCAACGATACATTTGTATTCAATTTCATTTAACTCTGCAACTCTTTTATTATCTAATTTACATAGAAGATTTATACTGTCAGCTATTTCTGGAGGTATGTCTAAGCTCCTAATAAGACTTGGTACTATATTGAATTCATTTGATAGAAGGTCTCTAAGACCACTAACTTCAATATTGTAATAGTCTGAAATTTTAGCCTTTGGTGGCAATTCGTATTTAGCCTTTGGCATGATATTTCTATCCTTCATTTTCCTATACGAGCTCGCCAACAGTATCATGTTATCGTTATTTAGAATAGCTATGACGCCACGAGGAAGTAGTTCGATAACCATCCTTCTACTTTCTTCGCGACATTTTAAATCAACAAATATTATTCTCTCGTAATCATATTGTTCAATATTTTCAATGCTACAATTTTTTAAAATTCCCTTCCATACACTACTACTTTTTACGAATTCCTCTTTGAGTTTTATTTTTAATTTTGAGATAGATATTCTCCTTCCTGGTTCTACTATAAGTAAAAATTCTTCAGAATGTTTAACATTCTTGAATTTAAATATGAAGATTCCATTTAATATATAAACATCATCTATGAATGAACCCAACATCTTCTCTGCAACTTCTTGCAACCAAACTTTTATATCGAGCCAGCTCATTGAATTTTTCTGGCGATGGTGCTGTGTCGCATTTAAAGGATCCATTATATACCCGCCTAAAAATTATCTTTGCTAGAGGTATTTATGGAGTTTTATGCAGTGTAATTATATATGCAACCTCACTACATACGGTATTTCATATGATATTAGAGCAGTTAATATCTGGTATATCCGTCTACTTAGTATGGCTAATCCTAATGATATTCTATATACCAAGTATCGTAATAGCGAAAATTATTGGAGCGAAGTCAAAGACGGATCTCTATTTACGTGGTATAACAGTGTATTTCTCTTTAGCGGTCTTGACACATATTATAATTACCAGCTAAGAGCGCACTCTCGTATACTGGTACGTAGTCTATAACCACATCTTCATAACCCTTTGGGAGAACGATATTCCCTTGTTCATCTAATGGAAATGCATATGGAAGATCTATCTCAATCTCTATGTCTTTGGTTAGTCTCTTCTTAATTTTAAGTCCGAAGACATATTTTATATCATTGATATTCTGACCACTTTCTACTCGTCTCAAAATATATGCAGCTCCAGCTATAGTAAATTGTTTTTCACCTAAATTTCTCGGTAATGCTTTACTTAATCGTGAAGTAATTAATAATTTCGTTCTACCTTTAGGTGGATTGTCACCCATTATACCGCCAATTACTACATACCTAGCCATTCTTAGATCAGCTACCTGCAGTCTTTCTTTAGCATTAGGATCCAAGATTACCACATTATCGACATTACTAAGAAGTTCAATTGCAGAGGTTTTATATACTATTCCCAAAGGCTGTAGTAATAATCTATCACACTCTTTT
Source organism: Ignisphaera sp. (assembly GCA_038889075.1). Classification (GTDB taxonomy): domain Archaea; phylum Thermoproteota; class Thermoprotei_A; order Sulfolobales; family Ignisphaeraceae; genus Ignisphaera. The sequence continues at coordinate 186,214 of JAWAHS010000003.1, read as the reverse complement.
GTTACATTGGTGAAGATAACCCTATTTTTAAAGGTTTCCGATACAAATTCGTATTCCTTTAACAACCACCTATTGACATAAGCTTCCAAATGTTCTATTACGACTATCACTATTAGTGTCACCCAATTAGAATCTTAGTACAACTTGGCCCAAAAACCTTATTAATGCCTAGCTTCAAAGCTTAAAATAGGGTTTAAAGTATATGGCATCCCAACAATTTCAGAAACCCAATATAACGCCAATGCGAATGTTGCGAAGTTCGTTAAATAAGACAATAATGGTAAAGGTTAAGGAGGGTTCAGAGTTCATTGGCAAGCTCGTAATGACGGATCCTACAATGAATGTAGTTCTAGAGGATGCTACAGAATATGGCGATGGTGGCAAAGAAGCTATAGCAAAGTATGGAAGGATATTCATACGGGGAAGCCAAATATTGTATGTATGCGTCGACTATACAGAGGCAAAGTTACGACAAACTACAGTGATATAGACAATGCGTAGTAGAAGAGTAAATAGTGAAAATAGAGAGAATAGGAACAGGAATAGAAGGAATAGAGCAGCATTGCCAAGGACATGTCCAATAAATTTTGACTTCTCATCTACACGCATAGAATGCAAGATTTGTGAACACTTTGATAGATGTTTAAAGACTTTCATTAAGGCAGAAAAATTAGCCAAAGGTTTATAATTTGAATTCAATTAAACATTGCAATACAATAACTGTAGAGAGTTTATTTTTCATAAAAATTAAAATACAAAATGATAAAACTCTATAGAACAGAAGAGCCATTGGCAATCAAATTACACATAATAGGTGGGTATATTGAGAAATATTGTAGTGAACGAATATCATTGGCAAGGTATCGAAAACATCAATGTAGAAATGGTTGAAAGGAAGGGTGTAGGACATCCTGACTATATAGCAGATGGTATTGCAGAGGCTGTAAGTAGAGAACTTAGTAAATATTATTTAAGACATTACAATGTAATACTACACCATAATGTGGATAAGGTATTGGTAGTAGGAGGTCAGTCGAAGCCTATATTTGGCGGAGGCGAAGTTCTACATCCAATATACATTATTGTGTCAGGTAGGGCAACAGCATATGTACAGACATCTGAAGGATTAGACTTTATACCCATAGGCACTATTACACTTAGGGCAGCAAGAGAATGGATTAGGGAACATTTTAGGTATCTTAATCCAGATGAGCATACAATAATCGACTATAAAATAGGGCAAGGAAGCACAGATCTGGTTGCGCTCTTTAAGTTGGGCTTAAAGAGCACACCCCTAGCTAACGACACTAGTTTTGGTGTTGGATTTGCTCCGCTTTCCACATTGGAAAACCTGGTACTATATACAGAGAGATTCTTAAATTCGAAAGAATTCAAAGGAAAATTACCGGCGGTTGGAGAAGATGTAAAGGTAATGGGATTAAGAGTTAATAATAAAATAAAATTAACCATAGCCTCTGCAATAGTATCTAGGCATGTACGAGATGGCAATGAATATCTTAATATAAAGGAGGAAATTAGGGAAGCTGTACTTAATCAAGCAGTAAGGATTGCTCCAAATTATGAGATAGAGGTGTATGTTAATGTAGCTGATAAACCTTCTGAAGGTATATACTATATTACTGTAACGGGTACCTCGGCTGAGCATGGAGACGATGGAGCTACAGGCAGAGGTAATAGAGTAAATGGATTAATAACCCCTATGCGTTTAATGAGTTTAGAGGCAACGGCTGGTAAGAATCCTGTTAGCCACGTTGGTAAGATATATAATGTAATTGCTAAACTTATAGCTGAGAAAAGTTACAGGGAAGTAAAAGGTATAAAAGAAGTGTATGTATCCATATTAAGTCAAATAGGGAGACCATTAGATGAGCCATTTATAGTAGATGTAAAGGTTATACCTGAAGAAAGGCTTACACAAAACATGACTAGTGAAATATGTGGTATTGTAAATGAAATGTTTAACGATGTAAACAGAATAGCGGACATGATAATAAATGGAAATACTATGCTGTTCTAATATTAAAATTAAAAGTGCAGTCGGCTTATGGCTACTAAATAATCTGGATACAGTCCTTTTATAAAAGACCAAGTATATGAAAGGTAAACAATGCAAATTATGAAAGTTTTATTAAAAGTTTTAAATAAACCGCAGATATATCAATTATAATTAGAACTTCTTATAACTTCTATGTATTCCATACAATCTTTCTATACTCATTTATAATATCTAATAATTTTGTAATGTCAATGCGATTCCTATTCTCTTTATTCTTTTTATATAATTCTATTTCCTTCAAAGCCTCTTTTAATGCATGTTCAAATTCTTTAACATTGATTATGACTATATCTTCGTATGCGGTTTGTATTGGTAGATTGCATATTATTGGGATGCCTATTTCAAGAAATATTTGTCTAACTTCATTACTACAAGAATTGGTTAATATAGCTATATTCAAATCCTTGACGATTCTCAATGCTTCAGCATCTAGATTATCGGACTCAATTAAAATTGCCTTAGGCAACCCTATCGCTTTACCAATATTACGTACTTCCTCTTCAGTTAGCGATCTTATTCTGGGTATAGCTAGGTATTCATTTGTAATAAATTTCCTTAAAATTTCATAAAGAGCCCTAGACTTTAGTTTCTCTTGTTCAAGTTCTAATGTGAGGTAGGAAACCTTATTTTGTATATTCTTTAGATTTTCCTTCAATTCATTTACTATTCTATCCTTGACGATTTCTCTATCTATGCAGTTTCCATTACTATTGAATTTCAATTCAAATTCAAGTTCCTTTATTCGGGTCTCAAGCTCACCTATTCGAGCCTTTAAAATTTCACGTTCCTTTGTCAATTCTCTTATTCTATCTTCTAGATTTTTCATCTTTTCACTATACAGATTATCAGTGCTATGCGTCGAAATAGATGGTGTTTGTATACCTTCTAAATGATACACTTCATTTTCTAGATGTTCCTCAATAGCATATTCTACTATCTCATTAATGGTTTTACCCTTTAGTAGAAGTAACTTAAGTTCGTCTATATCGACCTCTAGTCCTAGTTCATCAATCCTTCTCTCTAGTTCAATAAATTTTCTTTCAAATGATTTATAAAACTTTAATGCGGCCGCAAGGGCGTCACGTTCATGCGATGTTCGTAAATTTATTTCTATTCCTTTCTTTTTCAGCCAGTCAATTAAGCGTTCTTTTTCCTCAGTGGATAGTGATTGTGAAGGTATGTAAAGCGGAATACCAACTAAAGATGATATTTTCCTGACGGTTTCTGGAGGCGGATTTTTATCGGTTGCTATAGCTATTGGTGTACCTATGCTATAAACTTTATTTATTATATTTACCTTATCTAAGTCGCGGGATGATATTAAAAATATGTTTTTAAGTGAAAGATCAACTATAGCAATCCCTACTTCGATACCCGGATCTATACCTACAATAACGGGTTTTCTAGAAGACTCTTTTTCAAAAAATTCTACCGTCGAGTACTCTGATTTTATGGCAATTCGAATATCTTTACCATTGAATGGTTTAACAATTTTTCTAATAGTATCACTATCGGTATACACTATGAATACAGCACTATCAAGACCACCATTCCCACGTCTAAAAATAACATCATAAGGTAAAGCAGCCTCATCTAATAACCTTCTTATTTCCCTAACTGCACAAAGAATTGCCGTTCTCATTCCCCTAGCAAATCTATTAGCACTACTTCCACCAGGGCCTATAGATCGGGCGCGTGAAATTATTATCCTGGTTCTTCTCTCAACACCTTTTATAGGGGTTCCAATATCATTTAGCGCGAGCAGAGCAGATATATATGCTGTTTGAATCGGCTTAGGTTTTGAGCCAAGTTCTATTCCGATTTTCATTGCCTGTTTATATATGTTTACGAATTTGTTTTCTTCTAACGTAACCTGGTATATGCTTACATTGCTGGGTAGGAGAGCCATTATCTTAGCTATATCTCGTTTTGTTGACGCTAATTCATAGATATTATCGATACCTATTTTAGAAACTTCATATTCCCATACAAGCCTTACTATAGTCTTAAGGGGAGATTCTATGGATTCATATATTATCTTTCCTTTGTCATCTATTATTATAACTGAGTACAGTGGCGGATTTGTTCGTGAAAGAGGGCTGCCCTTAACGATATCTACTCCCATAACCTTCATAACTTAAAACCAGCTCTAAAACCCTCTATAGTACGTTATGTATCTAGGCTATATAACAGTTTATGGTATCATTACAGTATATTATCAATCAATTCATTAATTATAAAATTCGACCATCTTAGTTATCAGCGTTAATCAAATCCTTTAACCTAGTAAGTAAATTAAGGGTAGAGTAAGGAGATCTTCATTATGGATTGAATTATGTTAAGATGTTTTCAAGAATTCTATCGGGATGTATATCTAGTTTGAATCTTCTATTAAAGAATCTAGCTAGTTGTACTATATCTTTCTTTAACACATCTGGTGCTTGTGGATCATTGGCTAAAACATATTGCGGCCAATCAATTATATAAGATTTTACAACATCATCGAACTGTACCATTATATTGTATTCACTTAGATCACCATGGATTATCTTAGCACATTTATAAGAATTCCTAACAACATCTATAATCTGGTTAAATATTTCTAATGGATTGTCTATTCTATACACTTTGTACAGATTAATACCATCTATAAATTCGATAACAATTGTGTGAAGAGCATGACCATATAACCTCGGTATACCTATGATGTGACATTTATTCAATACTGTTAGAGCCTCTTTTTCACGTTTACCAGCAAGAATGCTTCTAATTAACCACGAATCGTTCTCTATATGTGTAGTATACGGTCTTACCTTAACTACATGTCTAAAGCTTCTCCTACCTATCTTGTAAAACTTTATTGCAACAATATTGCCATCGGGCGTGAGACCATTAAAAATAATGCTTTCTTTACCTACTCCAATGGGATCGCCTAAAGCTTTAATAATGTTATTGTTCACAAGCATGTAAATAGCAACACAATCAAGTCCTATAGATTTTAACCGGTATGCCTCCACGTTTGCATGTTTCTGTATGAGCCCCAATTCATTCAATTTTTTAATTCTTGCAACAATTTCTTTTTGATTCCATATCTTTCTAAATTTTCTCATAAAATTCTCAACTGGAATGTATTCATACTTTCCAATAATACTAACCATATACTCCAATATCATTATATCCGATTTTGTCAACTTTCTGTACAATTCTCCTAATTTAGCCACAAAATCACCATAGTTGCTATAGTTATATATGTAAAACTTAAACTACTTTCAACTACTAATATTACACTATCGATATTTAATTTATAGGCGATGTAGTCGGTGGCGGCCGCGATTCTCTTCATCCTTTTTGTGTCTAGGGCGCGGGACTCGTCATCTATCGACTCTATTTCTATCACTACTTATAAATTTTGTTTTGTTTAAGATCGCCTTGCTGAATTTTAATTTTTCTAGAATACCTGTGTTTTCTGGTTGTAGCATTGTTAGTCATTAGTTGTATAAGTCGTATTTTATTCTATGATAGAGAAAATAGTTGAAGCTGTAATGCAAATCTCGTTATGGAGAATTTGAGGATGCTCGAAGAAGGTAAAATCATAGTCTATGGGAGAGTATCTCTATACGGTTCTCAAAACTATTGAAAGAAAATTGAGTATTAGTGGAGCTGATCTTAGGAAACATTTATAAGCATCCTAATTGTGATTTTACCAACGAGGGCTATAGAATAGATAAGAATTTGAATGATTTAAAAGTACGGACTTGATACATCACAAGATGAATTGTATGGTAGCTCATATACCCATAGGTTTCATTTTACATCTTTCTAATTTTTAGTTAGCGAGTACAATGCTTACAGAGCTGCCGATGATTGGTACAATGATAGGAAATTATTTTAACTACAGTAGAATGTAAGTAAGTTTTGGAGATACATAGTGATAACAGTTAGTGAATTGTTAGAAAACATTGTAGCACCGCACAAAGGTGTAAAGCCATCATTCGAACCTTATCATGTACTGAAGACTCTAATGATTTTAAGGGAAAAGGAACCCCTAGGTAGACATGTTCTATCAAAACAGCTTTCATTGGGGATATCATCAACTAGAACCTTAATGAAGAGGTTAAGAGTGCACAATCTTATTAACGTGGATCCCATTGGAGGATGCACGCTTACCTCAAAGGGGAAATCATTAATAGATAGTATAGTTAGCGTTATAAAGAGAATAGATAATGTTTCAGACATTGTTGAAGGAGTTCTTAAGCTCGCCAAATACGCCTATGCAGCTTTATTAAATAATTACAAGAACAATATGCTTTCTATTGGTATATCAAATGCCAGAGACATTCTAATATCTTGTGGGGCAAAAGCAGCTTTAATTATATTCATTAATGAGCATCACATATACATACCACCAGATGATAAATTAAATGAAAAAGTGTATCCTGTGTTAGCTAATATAGCAAGGTATATGGAAGCATTGTATGGCGACGTTATTCTAATATCATATTCAGATAAGGATGCCATAGCCGAATCGTCCCTTTATAATGGGTTGGTCCATATAGTTTTACGCAATTTATTATTTTGATTGAAAAACAATATATCCACAACTCTTATAAAACCCAAAAAATTATGCTTTTTAAGTGATGTGTCATGAGTACAGATAATAAAAAGAGTAGATGTTCAAGGATTTCAGGATTCTATAATATGCCACTAGAGGAACGTTTAAAGATCGTTAAGGAATGGGCACAGCTTTCAGATGATGAAATTGCCATGCTATCAAATTTTGGAAATCTAGATAGAAAGATTGCTGAAACAATGATAGAGAATGTCGTAGGAGCTATGTCATATCCATTTGCAGTAGCGGTCAATTTTAAAATAAATGGTAAAGACTACCTGATTCCAATGGTTTTAGAAGAACCCAGCGTTGTTGCAGCAGCAAGTAATGCAGCAAGAATGCTTCGAGAGGGTGAAGGTATTAGTGCGGAGGCCTCTGGGCAACTTATGCTGGGTCAAGTATATATGATGAAAGTACCCTCACCATATTATGCATCTATGGAGATTTTGAAACATAAAAATGAGCTACTAGATATTGCTAACTCAACAAATAGAACCCTTCTGAAGGTAGGAGGTGGTGCAAAGGATATCGAGGTAAAGGTAATAGAGACAAGGCGTGGAATGGCTATTGTTATTAATTTGATTGTCGATGTTGTCGATGCTATGGGTGCTAATACAGTAAATACTATGGCAGAGGCAATAGCACCTTATTTGGAGAGGTTGGTAGGTGGTGAAGCTAGGCTGCGTATAGTATCAAATTATGCTATATATAGGCTTGTAAGAGCTTGGGTAAGAGTTGCTCCAGAAAACATTGGTGGAAGGGAAATTGCTGAAAAAATCGTTGATGCGAGCGCAATAGCTGAAGCAGACCCATTTAGAGCTGTAACACATAATAAAGGTATACTAAATGGTATAATAGCAGTAGCTCTAGCAACAGCTCAAGATCATCGAGCTATAGAAGCGGGGGCACATGCGTATGCAGCCCGTTTTGGTATCTATAAACCTCTTAGCAGATGGGATTTAGACTCAAATGGATATTTAGTAGGATTTATGGAAATACCATTGCAAGTTGGTATTGTAGGGGGGGCGGTTAAGACGCATCCCATAGCACAAATAGCATTAAAAATCATGGGTATAAAAACAGCTAAAGAGCTAGCGGAAATTATGGCAGCTGTAGGGCTGGCACAGAACTTTGCCGCTTTACGAGCCCTGGTAACCACTGGTATACAAAGCGGTCATATGAAACTCCACGCCAAGAATCTAGCCATACTTGCTGGAGCAAAGGGAGAGCTGATAGAAATCATTGCCAGTCAAATGATTAAGGATGGAAAAATAAGCTTTGATTATGCTAAACAGCTACTGGAAAAATACGAAAAATCATTAAACTAGCTTCACATATACAATCCCCCAGAATTTCTATTGCAAAAGTTTGTTAAACTAATGAAAATGACCACATATCTATAAATGGATTCACTTTATTTATAATCTTTACTGACTAATTATTTTGTAGATAGAAGTTTCATCTATTATACTATTAGTTCCTATATCTGTAATCTACATAAAATAAAAATAACGATCTGAGAATCTCATTAAGTTTGAATCATTATTACAAAGGTGTATTCTTTAAGCTTATATTTAAAGGATTCTTTGTTTTTAGAGTAGAGAAATTAAATGAGTAGCTTTATAGAAATTCTAGTAGCAAGAATTGAAATAATAAGATTAGTAATAGTACAATCAAGGTAATCTCTACAAACCGACGTAAAGTCTTATTTTTCACCCTTAATGATAATATGCTAAATCCTGTGAAGAGGTGTAGTAATGTAAAAACAATTAATGACCATCTCAATTCGGTTGATAGATGCAATAGTATACAGCTCTTATATTCAAGTAAATTAAATGTTAAAATTCTTACAATTCTCGTATTAATCATGCAATAGCCTGTTAGAATGTAAATGTACCATAGTAGGGCTAAAGGAAGCGACGTCATCTCTAGTACTATTCTATAGTATCTATATCTTTTCATAGCATTGACCAATATCTATTGTTTGTTTTTGTGGCGGGCCCGCCGGGATTTGAACCCGGGACCTCCGCCCAGCTTGTGGTCTACGGGTTAAAAGCCCGCCGCTCTACCTGGCTGAGCTACGGGCCCACTATCTGGCTAAACCTTGCTAATCTAGTTTTAGTTAACAATATAAGCTTTTAATCTAACATTACTAATGAACTTAAGTTCCTAATATATTAACCATGTATATGTAAACATATTACCAAAACAATAAATGAATTTAGTTTATAGAATCATTTGCTATGGTGATAAGAAGTCCTCAACTCTTGGAGGTTCTGGTTTTACTCCCTTCCTCTGTCTCAATTTTTTGATAATATCTAGTAGTAGCGAATCTGGTACTACAGCCCACCTGCTAAATTCTGTGCCCCAGAACGCCTTTCCTGCGCTAGCACTTCTCAATTCATTTGCTAGATCCAATGATTCAGCCACTGGCACCTCTGCCAACATTTTAACAAGATTGCCAATCATATGCACAACATTTATTATCCTACCTCTCCTCTTAGTTATTATGGCTGAAATAGGTCCTAGGTAGTCTATCGGAAACTTTATCTCCAACTTCTGTATTGGTTCAAGGAGCGTAGGTCTCGAAGACAACATTGCAGCATATATCGGATTTCTAACAGCAGGATATATCTGTGCAGGACCTCTGTGTGCAGGATCTTCATGAATTATTGCATCATGTAATACTACCTTCAACCCTCTAACAGGTTCTAAAGCAAGAGGACCTTCTCTCATAGCCAACCTAAATCCCTGTATTATTGTATCCCTAACTTCCCTTAGGTACTGAATACCTGAAGTTCTATCAACGAAAATGTTTATATTTTCATCTATGGCCCATACCCTTCTAGCCTCATCATGATCCCAACCAGCCTCATCTCTCAATATTTTAGCTCTCTTATGTACATCCATATCCTCTGTTACGATGCCCTGTTGAATTAATCTAATCGATTCCTCATTAAGAGGTTCAACACTTATGTAAAATCTGTTGTGTCTATTAGGCGATTTTCCTTCAAATACTGTGCTCTTATCTCTTATGGTCTCTCTATAGACAACTGTTGGCTGTGTTGTGTCAACATCTAGGCCAAATCTTTCCCTAAGTAACGTAAGTACAATCTCCAGGTGTAGATGCCCCATACCAGAAACCAGATATTCACCTGTTTCCTCATTTATTTTTACAATGAGATTCGGATCTTCAATACTCATCTTCTTAAGGGCATCCATTAATTTTGTTAAATCAGTTGTCTTCTTAGGTTCTATTGCCATTGTCACTACGGGTTCTGAAACATATCTCAGTCTTTCAAAGGGCACCATGGTATCTTTCAACTTTATATCTACAATGGTTTCTCCTGCTCTAGCTAGGTCAGGACCTAATATGGCTGCTACATTTCCAGCTGGTATTCTATCTACCACCTCTCTATATGGGCCCATGTATAATCCTACCTGTAGCACTCTTTGAGACGATTTGGCATTTATTAAATAAACTTCTTGGCCACTATAGACAGTGCCTGAGAACAACCTTCCGGTTGCAACGAAACCTGCGTGAGGATCCCAGCGCATATCACATACGAAGAATATCAATGGGCCATCAGGATCAGCCTCCATCATGGCTTTGCCTATTTCACTATTTGTTTCCCCTTTCCATAATCTAGGAATTCTATAGCGTTGTGCTTCCTTAGGATTTGGAACAAACTTTACAACCATATCTAATAATGCTTCATGTAATGGTATCTTCTTTTTCAGATCCTCAATAGCATCCTTGTCCCCTCTAGAATAAGCCTCAATGAGATCATCTACTTTTACACCTTTTTTACGACTCATAGGTACCGTTAATCCTATCGCATCTCTTGCACTACCAAATGCTACCATACCTTGAACCGGATCTAAGATCCATTTTTTCTTAAATTCAGGTTCGGCATAGGTTTCAATTAAATTATTTATTTCCTTTATTATTTCTATAAACCTCTGCTTTATTTCATCAGAACCCATCCTCAGTTCTTTAATTAGTCTGTCTACTTTATTTATGAATAGCAATGGTCTAATCCTTTCCTCTAAGGCCTGTCTTAGTACAGTTTCTGTTTGGGTCATAACTCCTTCTACAGCATCGACTACAACTATAGCACCATCAATCATTCTAAGGCTTCTCGTAACCTTTCCTGTAAAATCTACGTGTCCCGGGGTATCTACAAGATTTATTACATATGGTTTACCCTCATATTCATGGTATAAGCTAATGTTGGCAGCTTTTACAGTCATTTGGCGCCTCTGTTCTACATCCAGAAAGTCCATGGCAAGTACTTGCCCAGCAAGTCTTGGAGATATTATACCAGCTGCGGCTAGTAAGCTATCTGTCGTAGTAGTTTTTCCATGATCTACATGTGCGATAATACCAACATTTCTAATTTGTTCTATATTGTTCATTATCTTTAGTACTTGGTCTACAGTTTTTACATACCTCATTCTCCACAAACCTTGGTAGAGTTCTTTTAATTTGCTAGCTTATTAATTTTATTGAGTGACGTTATCCCCATCCTTTTCCTCTTTTTTTAGATAATCTATTATGTACTTAGTTCTATCATTCTTATCAATAGCAAGCAAATTTATAATCTGATATATTTCAGCGGCCTTCCTTTCACTAAGACCTTCAATTCGTGATAGGTCTGCTATAGAAGCATTACAGAAATTGCGAATAGATTGAAATTTTTCAATAATCCTATGAGCTATTTTCGGTCCTATATGTGGAAAACATTGGAGAATATATAACTGCCACTCAGCTATACCACCTTTATTAACCTTTAAAGCAGGTCTCAGTGCTGTAGAAGATTTGTACATCTTTTGTTGGTATAAGGCAATTCTTTTTATAATTTCGGCAGTCTCCTCTTCATTTTTAGACTGGATAAGAATTATGTTCATTCCAATACCTAGCGATATATATGCGCCGAGTAAAGCATTTCTATGAATCCTAACAAATCTTTGTATATCTTCGAAATTCCCTTCTAATATCATTACAGGTTTTTCAAATGTTTCAGCAATTCTCTTAGCTTGGTCGAACAACCTTCCATCAACTAAAGATTTTGCAAAGTCTATTGCAGTTTTTCGTTCTATACCTATTACATTAGAGATTACATAGTCACCTACGCTAAGTTGTTTGAAAAGTACTGTAACACCTTTTGATTTAAGAATCATCGGTACAGAAGATCTCTTCTCGCGTTCATCAACGTAGACTATAACCGTACATCTTCACCCTACTTTTTCCTCCACAAACTCAGTGAGATTATTATTTGATATAGCGTTCAGAATTTTTATAATCTCAGAAACTACAGCCTCCATGCTAATTGTTCTCAAAACTACCCCTCCTGCTCCCTTATGACCACCTCCACCACCCCCGAACGCATCAACTAATTTCTTAAGCACATCTCTATAAATATCTATTTGCAATTCCTCCATAAGATTTTCACGAACTCTATATATAAGCCTCAGAGTTTTTAGTGATTCATCTGTGTTGAGTATAAATGCTATATCGTAACCCATTGTAATCAATGCAGTAGCACAATCTGATTCGTAAGCTCCTACCTCAGAGACCGCAATATAAACCTCTCTATTGTTTATAATAGCTTTAAAACCTCTATGCCTAAGTAGGCACCTAATCCTAGCTATTCTACTATATGTAGGTTTCGTACCTTCAATCATTTTCAATGCTTCAACATACTGTACACCTTTTTCCATCATTTCATTAACATATTTAAACGTATTTGGAGCCACTCTTAAGAATCTCTTGGTATCCCAAATAATACCTGCTAAAAGAATCCTAAGAAAGTCGACCTCAATTGCAATGTTTAATTCATTTATTAATTTGTATACCATTTCAGCTGTAGAGGAAGCATCTGGGTCTAGGATGTATATCACATCCTTTCCATCTAATAAATTCTTATTATAGTCGTGGACATCGTGATGGTCTAGTATTACAACGGTTTTACAAGCTGTAAGTATGGGTTTTGCATATCTCAACTGTTCTGTGGAGGCCACGTCAACTAATAAACATAAATCCTCCTTATCGATTTTTAATTGAGTAGCTCTCTTAATAGTTTCTATTTTTACGCCCTTTCCGATACATAACTTAACCATATCTTTACATTCGCTACCTATACCATCAGATACCACAACTCTTATATTTGATGTGGAGTTCATTCTGCTAATAAGATATGCTAACACACAAGCAGAAGCTAAAGCATCAGGATCGGCATTACTATGTGTTAAGATGGCTATGTTCTCGGATCTGAGGATCGCCATTCTTATTTTTTCTTGCAAGTTGTTTAAGATGAATTCTTGTTTTATCAAATGCATGGTTTATCACTTTATTAAGTATATTATGTAAGTTCATCTTATTAGATAAGTATGCCTTTACATCCAGATCTATAGCTATTCTAAGTTCTTTGTTCACCTCAACACCTATTGTAATGGTATATTCATCAGTTCTAAGCCCAAGTATTCTATTTAAATCATTTTTTATACTTTCTTCAATAACTTTTATAAGCTCGATAATATTTTCTTCGCTAAAAAATTCTAAATCTAGACCTATCAACTCTATAGATCTTCTTACTTTACTCATTTAAAACACTATGTTAAAAATACCTTTATTTAGGTCTTCTTATAGACAGATGATACGTATTGGCTAAGCTTTGATTGGACATCGGCTAACTGTTGTCTGATTAGGGACTCCTGTCTACTTAATGTTTTTAATCTAAGTTCGAGAAGCTCTTTACGTTCAGATAACTCTTTTTCCGCATCATTTTTATTTACTTTAATTAATAGATGTCCAGCACTCCGATATATATCAATATTATCTGGTACATTTTTCAATATTTCTAGTGCTCTATTGATTTCCCTAAGCTCTTGTTCAAGTAAACTTCTTTCAGCTAAAACTTGATTAAGCTGGGTTTGCAATTGCTGGTATTTTATTACCTGTTGTTGGAGTTCAGGAGGTAGAGATTCAGCCATGTTTACACCACAATTCTGAATTTTAGGTGACAATATTATTAAATCTCAATGCTGCTCAATACCATTAATTATATCAATAGTTTTCTCTATTGTATATATCAAATAAAGATAGGAATTCGTTATAGCTCTAACACGGCTTAAACTATTACTCTTTTCATATATTTCTAAGCAACTTCTATTGCTAGTAAATCCAATTTTTATTTCATCAGTATTCTCTATAGGATTTGAAACTTCAGCTATGAGACTCCTCTTAATTATATCTAGTAGTATTTCCTCATGGGCATCTTCGTAGCACAGTAGCATTTTTACCTTGTAGTTCTTACCGGACAAATTTTAAGCACCAAACCTTTCAAATTTCCTTTGCAGTCTCTAAAGGATAACTCATATGCAGTATCTTTACTAAGCGACTCTATATGAGCTTCTAAGGTACGTTTATCCATACAAGCATTTCTGGACGATATATTGATATTGAAACATTTAAATATACATGCGAGAAGACGTTCATCAATGTAAGTTTTAATTAAATTGCTCTCTAGAAAAAATATTCTATTATAATTAAATCCATATCTACTATTTTCAATTATTTTATATCCACAAATTCTAATGCTGCAGACCTTAGACGGTATAAGACTAGCAATATTGATGGAATATACATCTATATAGCCTGGATTACCTTTTCTATTCCTAACTATAACGATATTTTCTGCACCTATATCAATTGCTTGTAGCGTTAATGCGGTCATCGTATATTTACCTCTTGTTATATTTATAGAACCAGGTATTATTAGAGAGAGTATTTTCACAAATCTTCTTGTAGTTTTAGTGGGTCTACGGGATGTTGTTATGAGAATTCTGGGCAATTCTAATGCTAACCTAGTTAGAATAATTAATCAATTAATCGGTGTGGATTTGTCCTCCATTCTATTTCTCGATAGTCCATGGAGTATATGCAGCGCCAGCCCATCTGGATCTGCATTTTGAGCACTCCCATATACCAAAAGCTATTCTATACATTTTAGTGATACTTCCACAATAGGGGCACCGATACTCCGCATACCTTCTTTCCATAACCTCCTTCCATTTCTTTCTGATGCTTGAACCATACCTAGCTCCAAACCTACCAGCTATGCCTACAACCTTTGTTCTGCCCATGTTATTCACCACATATCAATACTCTTCATACTAATATAGTACTAACATTTAGATATTCCTTAAAAGCTTTATCTTTATTTAGTAACAGCAGTCAGTTTCTTAAGCAATTCTATCATTTCTTTTCCTTTATTTAAAGCAACATCCAACGCTTTTTCAATTTCATCTGTGCTAAAGGTTCCCATACCTCTTTTCTGTATGCCTACTATATAGTTATCTTCACTTACAGAGAATGTTATACTACCTGATGCTATAGCCTCTTCCTCACCTGTCGGATCGATCACCATGTATTCTCCTATTTTATTTATGGTGACGGTGGCAACATACTTATTAATTGGTAAAGGCATAATCTTTTTATTCCTATCTATTCTTATACTACCAGTTGTCTGATCTACCTCATAATATGGTATATAAGTATTTGCAAGAGCAGCCATTGAGGCTAACATAGATGCATCAATAAGGTTTCCATCGTAGTCTAACACGTATATGTCCACCCATAAAGACCATACCCTTTTACCAGGTGTTATGACCAGCTTATCGAGAGCTATAGCTCTTGACTCTCTAAGAGATCTATCTATGATTCTTGCCAACTCAATAGCGTCTTCATCAGGCGGCCCAGGTTCATATACAGGGGATGCTGCAGGTATATATTCCGCATTCACTATCAATACCCCTTCATCAGGATTATCTGGAAATGGCTGTCCTATCTCCAACTTTATGCCAGCAAGTATCTGAGTATTTCCTAATCTAAGTAGGACAGAGGAATCGGCATTTGGAGCTACATTATAGGTTATATTCAACTGTCTATACTCCATTACTGATCTTCTATCTACATGAAAACCCTTGGATATTACATTCAAGATAGCACTATATTTTATCTTAGGTATCAGAAGCGTTTCGGGTGTTGACGACATTTATATCACCATATCTATTCCTCAATTGTAAGGTACTTTCTTCTAAGAGCCTCCTTTTGGAGTTCATATATTTTGTTTATACTGCTTATAGCTAGTGATAACGCGCTCTTAAATTCTCCTGGTGATAGTACTCCATTTAATTGTAACATTGTTATTCTTCCCAAGGATGGCATTATAGCTATTGGCATATCTGCTTCACCATTCATATCCTCTATACCATTTAAATCAACAACTAATACACCATCTAATTTTCCGACAGCTACTGCAGCAACGAGATCCAACATAGGAATTCCAGCATCTGCTAATGCTACTGCAGCAGCCGTTATCCCCGCTGTTCTAGTTCCTCCATCGGCATTGATTACCTCTATGAATATGTCTATGGCAGTACGCGGAAATTGGCTGCTCAATATTGCGGGTTCGAGTGCTTCTCGTATAACTTTAGAAAGTTCTATTTCACGTCGACTCGGTGCAGGACTCTTTCTCTCACCTGTGGTTGAAAATGAGAGCATTCTATATCTGCATCTAACGATGGCCCTATCAGCGAGTTCTTCGTGTCTGGGTACAACTTCTCGAGGACCATATACGGCTGCAAGTACCTTCGTATTACCATATTCAACGATTGCCGAGCCATCAGCATTTTTAAGTACTCCTATATCAATTCTTATCGGTCTTAATTCATCCGGCCGTCTCCCATCGATTCTCCTTCCATCTTCAGTTACAAGTTTAGTCTTATTTAATTTCATACTTTATTAAACCCCGTTTCACTTTTTCTTCAATGACAAAATCTTTAATTCTTTCAGTGAGTCCTGTTGTATGAGCTTCGTTTTCAATCTTCTTGATAGCTAAAATAGCAATATACTCTAGTTCAAGATTAGGACATTTAAGGAGTATTCTACCATTGTTACCAACAAATATTTCACATTTTGTTTGTTCTATTAACATATTTAGCATAGATTTCTTCTTGCCTATAACTCTAGCCACTTTACATGGTTCGATCTCTACTAACGATCCGCTGGTTATTTTTCCAAGACCTTTATCTTGAACAGTTAACACTGCCCCCCTAGATCTCTCAAACTGAACTACTTTAGCGAGAATGACATCACCTATGTCAAGGTATCTTCTTATGTTTTCAACAGTAGGATTAAAGTTTTTACCAATATAATCATATGCATACAGTATTGCTGAGTACGGAGAGTTTATATCGATAATCCATGAGGAGAGCGTGGCATCGATTACAATTCCAACAATTACATCTCCTTCTTTAGGTATGTATCTTCCCTTAAGTGGTATTACTCTTATCCTTTTTCTATTCTCTATAAGTTCAATATCAACTAGAGCCGTAACAGTAATGCTGTAAGTGTTTTCATTTCTTTTGTATAGATAGATGGAACCATCTATAGTGGTATTTTGATCTAAGGTAACGGTGTCCCCAGGGATTGCTAGCATTCTTTTCTCCTTTGCTTCAAGAGTCTCATACAACGCTTAACACCTTAACATTTGCCCTTCCTTTTGTTAATGTATTTATTTTTTCTATTAGCTCATTTTGTAGACCTGCCGGAATTTCAAGTTCAACCAAAAATGATCCATCTGCAAGCCATATATTCTTCTTAACCTCACCTAGCTTTAACACCTGGCTAACAGCCTTACGAGCAAATTCGGAAGGTATTGTTATCTGCATTAAAGCTTTAGCAATTTTAATTGGTAATACCTTTGATATAGCCTTAACTATATTAGGCACTTGTTCTTCAACAGATTTATAGAGATCAATACCAACCTTAACTTCATCAATTGCTTTTTCAATACGTGTTGGAGGTATAGGAGTCTTAGTCTTAGGATCTACTGCAGACCTTGAAATGTAGTATATAATCTGCTTTTTCTTCATTTCGAGAAGTTCCCTCCTCTGTTCAGCAGTTAACTGTAGTTCACCATTCTTAATTATTTCATTAGCAATTTTATACATGTCATCAGTACCAAATGTATCAACAAGTTCGTTGGGTGAAGCCTTTAATCCTTTTTTAACGTCTTTATATATGTAGTCGCTGATAACAATCTCCTCTAAGGGTAAATTTTCCCCCTCTCTAAATCTATAGGCCTTTTCAGGATCTACAAGAATTTCAAATCTCTTTCCCTTAACATTCATTCTAGCAATAACGTACTCCTTTTTACTCACGTAGTGACACCCGCTTTTTCTAAGAAAGTTAATATCTCCTCAGTTGAGGCCTTTCTAAACACTTTTGTGTCTCTATCTATAAAGCCTATCTCTACTCTTTCAGGCTTCAGCGGCTCCTCTAAAGCAGCTCTGAGTGCCCTTAGACCCAGTATCACCATTTCCTCGACAGTTAAACTGTTACTATAGTGCTTTTCAAGATAGCTTAGAACTGCTTGTTCACCAGCTCCGGCGGCAACACCATAATATCTAAAGTATAGCCCACTTGGTTCAGTTTTTACGAGCTCTACACCCTTTCTATCTATACCACCAAATATTAGTGAAACACCAAATGGTCTCACACCTCCTTGCTGTGTATATGCTTGTTTTATATCACATATAGTTCTAGCTAGAAATTCGATATCTATCGGTTCATCAAATGTTAATTTATGTCTTACAGCTATTAGCCTTGCATAATCTATGAGTACTCTGCCATCGTGACCAAGACCTGAAAATGTTGCTCCAATGTGGGAATCTACAATAAATACCTTCTCTAGATTCGATACGTCATGTAAGGGAGCAACCTTTCTTCTTTCAGCAATAAGTACAATACCGTGTTCTGACCTTAATCCTAATGATGTCCATCCTCTTCTAACAGCTTCTGCAGCATACTCCACCTGGTAGAGTTTTCCATCAGGTGAAAATATTGTTAAAGCTCTATCATAGCCCATTGCAGCAGGCATGAACGACATAGTTAACCACCTATTCTACATAAGTAGAGTGCAGAATCGCATTAAAAAGCGATTTTCAAAAATGCTACATAATTCAATGCGTTTCAGCGGGTAGTCCAAAGACTAATCATCAGATTGTCTTCTCTTCATATTTAGCCGAGGGAATCATCATCTAGACTAGCTAAGTATTAGCTAATCAAATATGCTTAAAAAATCCTTCTTACCAACTTCATCAATCCTAAGAAATTAAACTACTTTGTATTAATTTGTGGATAATGGTTACTAAAATTTTTGGATAGGTTTACAGTATATCAAACACGAAGCTTAATTATCCTTCTAATCCTAAATCTACTTAGGTTAGGTGAATATAATTATGAGTATTCGTGACGTGCTTGAAAGTGTTATCAAACGTGTAACGGTATTTAAAAATAAGGATGCATTGTATCCTGAGTTTGTTCCACCTACACTTCCGCATAGAGAGATGCATATTAAGCAATTAGGTGAGATTTTTAAATCGCTAATCACATCTCCAGGTACTGTATCGCTAAGAGCAATGCTTGTTGGTGGTGTAGGTGTAGGAAAGACTATTACAGCAAGGGTCTTTGGCAATGAAATTAAGCACTTAGCAAAAGAACGGGGCATTGATTTAAGGTATGTTCATGTTAACTGTCACAGGGATAGAACTCTATATGAAGTAATTTCTGAGATTATAAGACAGTTGGGCATTCCAATACCGTTGAGGGGGCTATCACCTCGAGAAATGATGATCGCTTTACTAAGCTATATAGAAAAGCATAATGTATACACTATCGTTACTCTAGACGAATTCGACTATTTCATCTATACTGCTGGAAATGATGCTGTTTACTTTTTAGTACGCCTATACGATGAATACCCTGATGTTAAAAAGAGATTAAGCTTTATATTTATAGCTAGAGATACATCAGCACTTGGTACATTGGATCCTACGACTGAAAGCTATATTCTAAAACATCTAATTAAATTTGAGCAATATAGATCTAAAGAGTTATATGACATCCTTATTCAAAGAAGAGATTTAGCATTTTATGAAGGTACCGTAGATGATGAGGTAATAAGATTCATAGCAGAGAACGAAGGTATTGACAAGGGAGGTGAAGGAAATGCGAGATCAGCTATCGAGGTACTATTACTTGCAGGAGAGGCAGCGGAACATGAAGGTTCGCACAGAGTTTTATTAGAACATGTAAGAAAAGCACTAGGTATAACACATCCTGATATAATAAAAGTATCTGATGAACTCAATTTTCTACAATTGCACGAACTTTTATTAGTAAAAGCGTTGATAAGAACACTCAGAGCGAGAGCAACTTCTTTTGTAAGGATAGGTGAAGTGGAAGAAGAATACAAATATATATGTCAATTGTATAATATTAAGCCTAGGAAACATACACAAATATACGAATATGTTAATAACCTTAAGCATATGAATATAATAAACGCTAAACTTTCTGGAAAAGGTTTAAGAGGTCGTACAACATTGCTTTCGATAGTCGCACCTCTAGATGCTCTTGAAAAACGTATAGATGAGCTGATTAGTAAGAAATTGGATACTGAAAGAAACATCCTTTAACCTGTGTAGTGATAGGGAGTAATTTTTGTATAGGTATATAGAAAATATTCAAAACGTCTATGAAGCTAATGAATTAATTAAATTAAAGAATAGAGCATACATTATTGGAAAGCCTTGTGTGTGGGCAATAGCAGCGCTACTCAATTCCACAAAGGATAAAACCCTCAATATAACCTCAATAATATCAAATCTAAATAGTAACTATTCAACTATAATAAAATGTATCGAATACATGAGGGCACTTAATATGATTCACGAAATAAAGCTGGGAAGAATTAGGCTGATACAACTGAATTGTAACAATGAAGTTGTCAGAGCCATGCTGAATATATTGAATAGTGTTAAAACGATTTAGTACATCATTATTATTTCTTTGTAAATGCAAACAGATCCCGGTCTTTTTTAGAGCCTTTATTTAAGTTATCCTTTTGAATATCAATTTGGTCTCTTTCTGTAGGTCTAGAGTGTTTGAACTGATTTTGTGATATTATATTTTTCTTCAATTCTCTATAATATTCTAAAACAGCGTTCTTATTGGCTCCTGCAAGATATTCAACGATCTTTTCACTAAGTCCTAGGCTTAGAGCTATTTTAGCGGCCTTTAAAGGATTCACAGTAAAAATTGTCTTTAGAAGTGGTATAATCTCATTTTTAGCTGTAGATGTGGATATGTGAAGATGTTGTGCCAATACTTGTGCAAGGTCATCTCTAATATTTCGCATTTCCTTTAATCTACTTGCTAGTAAAATTCTTTGTGGAAAACTATACTTAATCCATCTATACTTATCCTTAGTATTGTTCTTTGCTGCTACTGCTATTCCTGCGGTCATTAGATCCATTGCATATGTTAGCAAGTCCCAATCACCAGATTTCACTATTCTTCCAATGTATAAATCTGCTTTACTTAGAAATTCGTAAGCCCTTTTCAAATCTTCTAGATCCGTATACTGTAACGGTATATTTTCCTCTAGCCACATTTTTAGTTGTTCATGGTCTAGCTGTGTTTGGTTTGCAACAGTTTTAGCTTGCCATGCATAGTTTGCTGCGAATATGCTTCGTAGAGTCTCAAAGGGATCTTTCTCCTTATCACGTGGTCTTAGTAATAGTTTAGCTCTTTCTAACGTTACTTCCGAAAACCCCTCACCTATTGACTGCAAATCGTTTATAGCTGCCCTCAAATCTCCCTCTGACTTTTCTATTATATAATCTATAGCATCTTCATTGCACACCATCTTTTCAACTCTACATATTTTCATGAGCACGTTCTTCATAACAGATTTTGTCAATTTTTTGAATTGAACAAATTCTGCTAGATCCCTTAAAATCCTCAAATTTTGATCCCACGGATTATTAGCCGTCATAATTATAGGTACACTGGTCTTCTCTACCAATTCTTGGACTGCTTCTAGAGCTCCTTCATCTTCCTTTGATGAAATACCGTCGATTTCATCAAGCAATATTATCTTTCTGCTAAATCCAAAAAGGCTTTGGGATGTAGATGCTCTTAACGCTATTCTTTCTATATCTGTTTTTCTTCTAAAATCACTTGCATTCATTTCTATAAGTTCGTAGCCATATTCATTAGCTATAGCCTCAACAAGTGATGTTTTGCCACATCCAGGTGGCCCATAAAGTAAAAGAGCCTTTTTTGGCACATTAGGCCATTTATTGAGCCATTCCAGTACCTTGGACTTAGCCTCTTCCTGGTCGGCTATTTCCATTAGGTTTTTAGGTCTATATTTTATAACCCATGGAATTCTTTGGTCATGACTCAATTCTTAATCCCTATATTATTTGTGTTCTCAAAATCATTTTTTACTGAGCAATGCAATTCTAGCCAACAAAGCTGTAAGCTGTATTTCATCATCAGCACCTTCTATAATCCTGAAGTGAATTTCGCCAATATAGTCAGCTAGAATCACTCTAACTTCTTCAGAGAGCTTTACATCTGCTGAGAATATCTCACGATGCATTTGTTTAATAACATCTGTGCCACTTAAACCGTATACAACCATTAGATCTCTCAGCTTATCTCTAGCTTCAATAAATTTACCTGATAGTGCAAGATTTATTATCTCTCTAATCTCTCTTGGATGAGCCAGTCCTACAACTTTATAAACATTACCAACATTTATTTCTCCTAACGCAGCAGTTGATTGAAGAAGATTTATTGCTTTTCTCATATCACCTCCACTAATTTCATATATAACTTCTAGACCATCATTTAAACACTTGATACTTTCCTGCTTGCATATCCACTGTAATCTTCCTATGACATCGTCCTTTTTCAATGGGGCAAATCTAAAGGAGGCACATCTAGATTGTATGGGATCTATGATCTTACTTGCATAGTTTGCTATCAATATAAATCTGGTAGTTTCTACGTACATTTCCATTATTCTTCTAAGGGCCTGTTGAGCATCAGCAGTCATATTATCTGCCTCATCTAGTATTACTATCTTAAATGGAACATCGCCAGGTAATTTACTTCGTGCAAATTCTTTAACCTTATTTCTTATTACAGTAATGCCCCTCTCGTCGCTAGCATTAAGCTCCAGTACATATCTCCTCAATTCATTACCATAAAGATCGTATGCTAAAGCCAAGGCCGCAGTAGTTTTTCCGGTACCTGGTGGTCCAGCAAAAAGAAGATGGGGCATGTTTCTCTCCTCTACAAATTTTAATAGTCTTTTAACAATTTCCTCTTGATTTACAATATCCTTTAGCGATCTTGGTCTATATTTTTCAGCCCATAGGAGCTCTATAAATTTCTCACTCAAAGTATCACCTAAATTTTCCTATACTCTACTGATATCTCCTATAAAAGGCTAAGAACCTTTCGCCACAATATGACCACGGAGTTATGCTACAACTATTTTAAACTCCAATTTTATATATTATATTTAGAGATTTGGTGAGGTGAGCACATGACATTAGTTGATACGGAATTGCTCGACCTCCTATACAGTATAGCACCAGTAAGGGCTATGGTGTTGAGGCCTATAGGAGAGATACCTTTGCTCGTTTCACCACTTTATAAAGGTTCTGAAGCTGTATTACCTCGATGGCTAGCCGAAATCCTTGAAAAGAAAAACTATGTTGAAATTTTAGACGACTCTCTTACACCTCAAGACTTAGCTAGGCTACGTTTTATGCACACCCAGCAAAGGGGTCGACTATCAAAACTTGACGAATACTTCTTTATTAAAGCAAGGGTGAATATAGAAACGCTAGAACTGGAGGCAAAGCGATTAGGTGATATAGTTCTATTAAAATCTATAGAGAGAATGAAGGAGGATTTCACTGAAATCACCAATATAAGACTTTCTACTATTTTTAAAGCTATACAATTAAAAGGAGTTGATATGATAGAAAAGGAATTAACAATTGAAGAGAAAGTACTTATAAATAAATTTAGGAAAATATTATCTCATTGGCTACAAAAATTTGCTGAGGTAAGATAACAAGTATGGCTAGTAGTAGTACCGATGCGCTAGTGGTACATGATTATTTTAGTGAGATAGAAGATTTTCTATTAAATTATAGGGATGGTTCTGGGAAACATAAATATAGGGAGCTAATAAGGAAGATGATTTTAGAGGACAGATATGATATTGAAATTAGTTTTATAGATATCGTTAACTATAATCCAAAGTTGGCAGAGGAATACATAGTTAAAGAACCTGAAACAGCTATAGTAAAATTTGCTGAAGTAGTAAGACATATAATAGAAATAGAGTATCCTGAGTATTTAGATAGAGTTCCTAGAATAGTTCCACGCTTTAGGGAGGTACCTCTACTCTATAAAATAAGAGATATAAGAAGCTCATTGATAGGCAAGCTGGTAGCGGTAGAGGGTATAGTGGTAAGAGCAACACCTCCAAAACAGAAAATGACTGAAGCTTTATTTATCCATGAATGTGGTGGAGAAGTGTATGTTCCTGTAGCTGGTGATGTTATAGATAAGCCTATGTTATGCCCCATATGTCAGAGATCTAGTGGTAATTGGAGACTTATTGAGGAAAGATCCAAATACCGCGATTTTCAGAGAATAGTCATTCAAGAAAAGCCTGAGGAGATGCCAGCTGGTAGGATGCCTAGATCACTAGAAGTAGACGTATACGATGTTCTTGTAGATGTTGCAAGACCTGGTGATAGAGTCGTTGTGGTAGGTGTATTAAAACTTAGAGGGGGTGGAACTAAGAGAGTTAAGAGTCTATACGATGTATTTCTTGAAGCTAACAATGTCATCGTTTCTCAGCGTATGTTAGAAGAAATAGAGATTACTAAAGAGGACGAAGAAAAAATCAAAGAACTTGCTAGGGATCCCTTGATAAGAAGGAAGATTATAGCATCTATAGCTCCAGCTATACATGGATTATGGGATCTAAAGGAGGCTATTGCACTACTCCTGTTTGGTGGTAATCAAAAGGTATTACAGGATGGAACTAAAATTCGAGGCGATATACACGTTCTCATTATAGGTGATCCAGGAACGGCAAAGTCACAACTTCTTCAATACGTCTCACGCATAGCTCCAAGAGCTATCTATACCACTGGCAAGGGAGCCACAGCAGCAGGATTAACTGCTGCTGTAATAAGAGAGAAGCAGAGTGGAGAATATTATCTTGAAGCAGGAGCACTGGTATTAGCAGATGGAGGTGTTGCTTGTATAGATGAAATTGATAAGATGAGAGAAGAAGATAGGGTCGCCATTCATGAAGCTATGGAGCAGCAAACAATATCCATAGCTAAAGCAGGAATTGTAGCAAGATTAAATGCTAGGACGTCAGTTTTAGCTGCTGGAAATCCAAGATATGGAAGGTATCTTCCTAGTAGATCTATAACTGAAAATGTAAACCTACCACCTACAATATTATCAAGATTCGACTTGATATTTGTAATAAAGGACATTCCTAATCCTGAAAAAGATGCCAGATTGGCACGACATATTTCATCGGTTCATAGCTATAGCGAGGTGGTGAAACCATTCATAGATATTGAAACATTGCGAAAGTATATTGCATATGCGAGAAAATACATCAAGCCAGTATTAACTGAAGAAGCGAGGAAAATGTTAGAAAGCTTCTTTATTGAAATGAGGAGGAGAAGTCTTGAAACACCAGAGTCGCCAATTGCCATAACGGCACGGCAATATGAAGCATTAATACGTCTTGCCGAAGCCCATAGTAAGATGGCGTTGAAAAATGAAGTAACAGAAGAGGATGCAGCTGAAGCTATAAGGCTTATGAAAAGTATGCTTGAAAGTGTTGGCATAGATGTTGAAAGCGGTGAGATTGACATAGATACCATTATGACGGGTAAACCAAAATCTCAGCGTGAAAAAATGCTTATAATAGAAGAAGCAATTCGCAGTCTGACAGCAACGGAAGGATGCGCTAAGATAAAAAGTATCATAGCCAAAACTCGTGAACAAAACATTGATGATAGGTTTGTTGAGGAAGCTCTAAATAAAATGAGAAAGGAAGGTCTAATCTATCAAGTTAGAGAAGGATGCTATGCTCCAGTGACATGAAGTAATAATAATAACTTTTATACCTCTAAGTGAAATCATATTAATAAAGTCAAAAGAAGGTATCAACAATGTCAGTATGTTTTAAATATGTAATAAAGGTGGGTGATAAAGAAATAGAAGTAGATGATAAGGTTGTAAAAATATTAAACATATATGCAAAGACAGAAATGAATTTAGAAAAATTAGCAGAGGAGCTTAAACTTAGTGACTGGATGGAAGCATACGAATTTATAAAGAAGGTGCCAGCTTGGATCATGTGGACACCATCATTAATCTGGAGAAGAGAACTGGAGCAATGTAGTGTAGCTAAAGAAATAAAAGTAATTAAAATATAGAATATTTTAAAGAGGACAAATATGTGCACGTATAGTAGGGCGATATAGCACTGCGTGGGGCCGTCGTCTAGCCTGGCTAGGATGCCAGCCTGGGGTGTATCCCGCCCGGATCGCTGGTGGTCCCGGGTTCAAATCCCGGCGGCCCCACTAATTAATTACAACTTCTGGTAAGAATTGACATAGGATACCTTGCTATATTTATGAGTGCTTTATAAAGTTTTTGTGAAGTAATACCAAAATAAATTTATATAAACTTTTTCACTTCTAGTATAACTAATTCTTTGTTGAATAGTACATACATGATGTAAAGTATTACTTATGGATAACTCTACTAGTGTATAAGAAGTACAAATATTTTCGCTAGAGGGTGTATGAGATGCCCATAGTATATAGATGCCATAAGTGTAATAGTGTAGTTTTTGCATTCATTAGGGCTGGACAAGATTATTATGGAGTTCCATCACCTTCGGAACTTACAGTAAGGATTGGTGGTATTTGCCCGAATTGTGGCAGAAGTATCGAATCCAGGGTAAGTCTAAGTAATATCGTCATTGCATTATCAAAGTAGTTCAATAATACTTTTGAATATTTTTCTATCTAAAAACTGCTTAAACCATCGTCTAAAATCGGCATTATATAGGGGTAGAGCATCCATGGACTCTACATATCTTACGATTTTTAGTGATGATAAAATTAAGTCTCTAAGGGCTAGTGCAACTATTTCTGACGGTCTATATCTACGCTTTTTAATACAATATAGTATCCCATCATCGTCGAGCCAGGGTCCTGCAAGAGCATCCTTATTTTTAACGATGAAGTTTACTGCCTCATCAGTAATGTAACTAGGGGGGCCTTTTCTGAATTCATAGTTGATATTACAGTTAAATACTTCAATCATTATTATTGCTCTTCTAAATTCGTTATCAATCCAAGTATCTATGTATATCGATTTGATTCCGTGTGATTTGAAAACATTCTTAATAATTCGTTCTATCCTATTTAATTGACCCCAAACTATGTCAGGTATTGGTTTAGTTATCTCTAACTCGATTCCAACCAAACAACTTTCAGTAGATCTTATTCTCTCTTTTGCATAATTACTAATATAATCTATATCTAAAAATATTTCCTCCTGCTTTTTATCGAAGAACTTTTGCGATGGCTTCTCAAGAAAGAGTTTAGCTAATAGTTTAAAAATAGAAAACGTTTTCAATGATACAGCAGCCGCCACATTTCTCTTAGGGTCGATAGGGTCTACAACTACTAATACATCATTTCTAAACATTCTTAGACATTCTTTTTCATCCTTATAATGCCTCTCGATATCTATACAGACCTTATAAGCCTTCCATTTTTGGGATTCTTTTAAAAGATTTAGAAAGCCACCATATTTCAGTATAAGAAGCTCTGTTAAATAACCAGAAAAGCCTTGAATGTTTATTTCAGCACCATATAAATTCCATACCGCTAGAAAATACTTTAGAATTCTTATCTCATCCTTTAGAGTGTCATTTAATTTTGAGATTATGTACTTGGTATGAAAAGGAGTTCTATCAACAGCAGATATGATGTTATTTGGCGATTCTATGTTGTAAGCTGGAACTATGTTAATTTCAACATCATTTACATATGCTGTTACATATGGATGAGAAGCATATTTTACCACTAGCTTATAATCATTTTGAAGACACCCTAGAATTAACGATATAAATGTTTTGTTGATCCATTCATTGTCTACCTCAAAGGGTTGAAACAGTACGAATATATCTATATCAACATGTCCCTTAATGAAGGTGTCTTTTGCTAGTGAACCTTGGAGTGTTATATTGAAACTTTTATTAGTATTGAGAAGGCAGGCTTCTAAATTTCTCCTAATCTTATTAAAGAGTTCATAAAGGTATTTTCGTTCATTTTCATCAGGTTTTATCATCCGAAGAATATTTCTAAATATGTCCTCTACATTTATAGTCATCATATTTAACCTTTGTTAAAGGTATACCTATCAAT
Source organism: Ignisphaera sp. (assembly GCA_038889075.1). Lineage (GTDB taxonomy): Archaea > Thermoproteota > Thermoprotei_A > Sulfolobales > Ignisphaeraceae > Ignisphaera. Next base: position 158,102 of record JAWAHS010000003.1, on the reverse strand, counting down.
TTTATGCTATATTCTTATGTAATATATGTCTTTATATATTGGACCTTGAGGTGTTAGTATACTCTGTTTAAGTTTGATTAGCGATACCGGCGATGTTCCAAATAAGTAATCCTGATATCCGTTATAGAATTCTTTGAATTTTTCAATATTTTTAAAACTCTTTATGCGTGCTAATGTTATATGTGGTGAAAAATCATGCTGGTCTCTGTGTACTTCGTTCAGCTTCATTCTAGCTATCTCTCTGTCGATATAGTTCCTTATTAGTGTCAATTTATCTGCACCGTCTACTATACCCACCCATATTACTCTAGGTCTCGATATACTGGGAAACGCACCTATACCCTTTACTGTTATTGAAAAGCTTTTTATAATTGAAGGGATGGACGACAGTATCTTTTTGATTCCTTCTATTGTATGGCTAGAAATCTCTCCTAGAAATCTCATGGTAATATGGAGATTCTCGTCTTCAACAGGTTTTATATCTAGCCCCAGATTCACTAACGCATCTCTAATCCTTATAATGTTTATTAACGTATCTTTATCCTCTATTTCAACTGCTATAAATGCTCGCATACTCATGACCATCTCCTTGTGAAATTATAAGCATGAAGTTCTGCTCAAAAACTATTTACGGCAATTGCAATAATAAATGTAACGCTAAAGTTTATTTACCCTAACTCTACGAGGATTGATAAGGGTTATATAGAATCTATTTACAACAAAATCTAAACACGGCTAGGTGAAGAAACTCATGGTATGTAAGAATACTGTAAGTTTAAAGGATCCCATACAGCATACTATTGTTACCCAAGCACCTGAGAAGGTATATATAATAAGGAATCATTTAGGAAAATACATCAAGATAGGTCTTTTTATGAATTCAAAGACAGGACAGAAATTTAGAGCATTGTTACCATCTGATTATAAATGTCAGTAACCATGGATAGTATACACTGTCTTGATGAACGATATGTAAATAGCTAATAAAGCATTATGCTTTTATAATGGTGAACGTAAAATATGATTTATTAATTTAAATATCATTTTCAGCCACCTCCTCTGGAGGTAAAGGAGCCTCCTTCATACGCTCCTCGACTTCTTCAGCTAATGCTGATAGGAGTATCCTTATTTCTTTAATTGTAGGCTTGGTTATCTTCTTTACGCCACGTTGACCAGGTAAATAAACTGGTCTGACTATGTTAGCCTCTTCGAGACGTTTTACATGTGTACTTATGTTGGCTTTACTCTGGCTTAATCTGGAGGCGAGATCTTCGATACCCATATCTTCTTTAAATGCTAGTCCAAGAATTCTTAGGCGAGTTATGGATGCCAACGCACTTGCAACTTTTTCTATGAATTCTTCACCTGCTACGTACATTGTATCGCCTTCTATCCAGATACCTCTTCTCAGCTTACTTGGCAAGGGCTCGGCTTTTTCATTTCTGAACGCCATCTCTATTCCCTAGGTAATATCCTTGTACAGATAAGATATTAATAAATATTTTGGTAGTTGGCTAAAGTGGTAATTGTAGTATTTTTACATAGCGTACAGTATGCGTTTCCTCAATTCTTTATCATTATCAATCAAGCTTTTAAACTCCTTTAGACATGCATCCTTTCTAAATCCCTTAAATTTGCATTTACATTTAATTTTGTACTTTCTATCTTCTTTGAATTCCTTTATAATATTGCATGCAATCCTAATTATATCATCCACATTCTTTCTATTCATACTTCTATATGTATTGCCTTCTAATAACTTTGATTGACTATACAGCCTACTTTTATCCCCAAATAATATTCTGTTAGCTAGTATAGTAATTAGAACAAAAGCAAGTACTATAAAATATAGAATAAAAGTGCCGGGGGAGTATTCATCAATATATAATAATAGAACAGAAATGTATCTCGATGGATTTAGTAATATACTGAGAATAGTTTCCGGACCGTAGCCCAGTTCCATTAATTCCTCTATCGTAGCTAATCTCATTCTATATTTTGTAGAATCTATATATATAGTGATATCATTGCTAGCATTACATATAGATAGTACAACATATTTTGAGAGGATAACATAGGGATTCAAAACGGATTCGTATATGAGTACAGAATTGGTTACAATTGAACCATCGCCCATTACCAAGAATCTCTTACCACCTATATTACATGTGGCACCGACAACGGTATCCTTGATAAACGCTATCGCCTTACATGTATTTTCATCATAAATAGTTATTGGTGAAACATATGCAAAAAGTAGTGAAATTGTCGTATTGTTTAATAATACTTTACCTTGGACTATTGGTGAACCACTGACACTCTTAATATAATTGTAGCCTCTAATAAATACAGGTACGTTTAAATACGATAATAATTCGCTTGAGTAGGGTCCCTCGTCAAAGATGACGATACTATAACCCTCCTCATATACAAGTTTATATATGATAAACTTTTCTAGAAGTGAGTACCTCTTTTCTGGAGAGACTATTAGCAGAATATTACAGGAATCCTTATTATGTCTTCCTAGGTATAGGGAAAGCCAGTTATCAATAATTACAACATTTCCATACGATTCACGATAGACTTTTAGTAGCAATGCTGTACCATCCCAGTTGCTATTATAAGGAGACGCACCTGTATATGTTAGACCACGGCACTCTTTTTCAAGAGCTTGAAAGAAGATTATAACAATGATTATTAATAATATGAAGGTCTTTAATTTCATTTTCCTTCACTTCGTATCTCACTTACAAACGATATTAGTACAAGACCTGAGAGTATTGCAAACACCGCAGCTACGTATCTCTGTAGCGTAGCTAATACAACTGAGCTAATGAATAAAATTATCGTAACTATTATCAGTATGTTAAAGATTCTCTCATTCAACTCCATGTGCAAGACCCTCTATGAATTCAAAGTAATCATTTAATCTACTAAAGGAATAGGTGCTAAGGTATCCAAAGAGATATAAAATCATGAACAGGCTTAGTAATGCGGTATATCTGTGTATTCTTTTTATTGGCGTCTTTGATGCTACTTTATATATAATAAAAAGTAGCATCAACAATAGTAGATATTGCCATAGAGGAACACTAAAAATCTCCATTATAACATTGGATAATATACTCCATATGGAGAATTCCACGGCCTTCATATAGAAATCATTATTGAACCCAATTTTTATTATAGGGAGTTTCACGATCGACAAGCTTGATGGAATATCTAATTTGATACTAAACCAAATATAAAATAGCATATACATTACTATAAACCAAACTATATATAGAATAATCAATTCAACTGGATTTCGATCCAGTATTATTATAATAGATGAAAACAAAAGCGAGGCTAGGACTGTATAGAGTAACGGTTTGTATATCATTGTTAGCACCCATCTATTCAATTTCTATCAGATTGATCTTCCGCAATCAATGGAAAGTTCTCTATAGTAGATAGATTTTTTGCCAATTCCTCTAATAATTCATCGTTCTCTATGTTGCCGTACCTTAGCACTTCGTAAAGGTACGTTATACGTTCTAATAGTACTCTTATTCTATTTACACCAATTACGCCAATAAGTTTCTGTTTGATCTCTCTATGAGTATACGAATCTTCAATTTTTAGATTGAACTCTTTTGCAAATCTGCACATAGTGTTCCAGAACTCTGCAAATATTCTTACTTTAATACTATCAGATTTTATATTCATTACCTTACTTCTAGAAGAATCTCTTGGTATGCGAATTAATTGTCCAAAAAAGGATTTTATTTTTACATTGATCAATATTGTTGAAAGTATTGACCCTATGACTATTAATACAATGATAAATAGCAATGTATGTAATTCTCTACTCAAGACTGTTATGTTGGAGAGAGATTGTCGAGCTACAATGGGGGAGGTATATATAATTTTTGTGTTCAATATTTCAAGGCTAGGCTTATTAGAATATTCAATTACCTCTTTTATGAAATCTTTTTTAAGCAACTCCGTTAAAGATTGGCTACTTATAATAGAAGGCTCATTTATATTTAATACTTTGTCTATATTTATCAAGGGTTCTCCGAACTCACCGTATTGCGTTAACATTGCATCACTTGCATAATTATACCAAAATGTTTCTGTGTAATACACTTGGTTATCAATGTAAATTTCATTAGACTGAATATATGATGTATCATGTACCTGGATGTGCGATTCGTACGTAGCATTTTTACTAGTAGCATCTATTATGCTATCTACATTCTCTATAATAATAGAATATTCCTTTATATTGATACTCATTAAAGTATCTATTAAACTAAATATATCCAAGTTTTCAATATTAATGCCTTCCTCTTTAAGTTTTTTAATAATTAGTAAAGCCTTTGCTAATAGTTCTGCTAGATCTGTATGATCACTGTTTACAGTATTTATAATGGTAGAAAAAGTAGTTGGAGTAACAGTCTCAAATACTCTATCCACTGGCTTACGGTCCGTAATTTTCAAATTATAACCATGTATAAACGTATTCATAAATAAAGCTGTCACAAGTGAGTATTTTATGGAGATCTCTTCTATTATACTACTTAGTAGCCGTCTATCTATACTACCACTTCCTGCTGCAATTCTAAGAATGTATAGATATTTAATGATACTTACGATTCTTTCATTTACATTTAAATTGGGACTCTCTAAACCTAGATCTAGAATATATTTAGCATAGAGCTCTAGGTCTCCAATATCCCATTTACACATAGGGGCTGTAGCTTCGTTGCTACTGGAAGTGTAGATTGTATAGACAATGAATTTGATTAAAACGTTATCACAGCGAGCCTTATTTAATGTTATATTACTACCCCTTATTATAGCCGTAATTAGGTTTGCGATATCCGATTCATTGATAATAGGTTCTAATCCGGCATATTTTTTTAACATTCTCAAATGTATCCCTCCTACAAACATCGCAATTTTGCCATCATTAAATATTCTATCAAGTACGCTATGGGCCTTTTCTCTATCTATTAATGATAGACCATCTTCCAATGGATTCTCTATGATATTTATATATAGGAGTCCGGTTTCGTTAAGCCATTTGATGAACGATTCATAGGAATAGATCTCGGTGTATACCAGGTCTCCAAGAAGTTTTGAATGCCTTTCGATTTTTAGGGTACTAACAGAAGAAATTACGTTAAGGTTCATAGTAACTAGAATCAATATGGCTAGCATTAATTTAATTTTCAAACTAGGTACCCATGAGATTATCTTACTAGTCCTCGTTATATACAGACATTTAAACAAGATTTTAAATCTAGCTAATAATTAAAGATTTGATATACGTAATAGGTTGTATATTGAGGCTTTGAATTTAAGTACCTTGAGCTTTAAAGGCAAGCTGAACTTGAAGAAGGTTATGAATGTTTTAAACGTTGCTGTAGCTATTACAAGTTAAATAGTCAGAGAATAAATTTAATTGACTAATTAAATTGGCATAAATTAGCGGCCTTTATACATACAAACGTGATCATACACAAAGTTGGCACATCATGGATCGAATGATTATAAGGCTATTACCTCTATAAACATAGTGTACTTTTGTGTGAATGATTATGACAGTATTTTATAGGATATTGTCAAGAGTTGTTGAGGAATCTACAAGGGTTTTAGTGAATAGGGAGGAGCATGTAAAGCTGATATTATTTACAGTGGTAGCTGACGGCCATGCACTAATTGAGGGAGTTCCAGGTATAGCAAAAACATTAACAGCTAAGGTTATAGCTAAGTTATTGAATCTCAAATTTTCTAGGATACAGTGTACTTTAGATTTGCTACCCTCTGATGTGGTAGGTACAAAAATATATAATCAAAAGTCAGGTGAGTTTGAAGTTAGAATAGGACCTATATATGCGAACATCATCCTTGTTGATGAAATTAATAGAGCAACACCTAGAGCTCAAGCTGCTTTACTTGAAGCCATGCAGGAGAAGCAGATAACAATTGAGGGCGAAACAATACGGTTACCTAAACCCTTCTCAGTACTAGCCACACAAAATCCTATAGAATTGGAAGGAACATTTCCATTGCCTGAGGCTCAATTAGACAGGTTTTATATAAAGATATATATGAACACACTTGATGGAGATTCCTTAATCCGGCTATTAAGGAAGAGCTATAAGCTTTTGGAAAGAGAATATGAGATGCTTAGACCTGTAGTTACAGTAGATGAGATCTTCAAAGCTTCTGAGGAGATAGACAATGTTTATGTAGATGACGATATTCTAAAATATATTTCTAGAATAGTAGAGTATAGCCATAAACACCCTGCTGTTAGACTGGGCGCTTCACCCAGGGGAGCACTAATGCTACTCACATTATCGAAGGAATTTGCGTTATCTGAAGATCGGAGGTATGTTATACCAGATGACGTTAAGATGGCCGCTATTCCAGCGCTTTCCCATAGGATATTCTTAAAGCCTGAATACTTAGCAGAAGGTTATAGTGGTGCAAGGGTTGTCAATGAAATAATTTCACACATAGAAATACCTAAGCCTTAAAAGGCATGGAAGATGAAGTATGAGAATGATATTAACCAACAAGAGTTACAGAATGAATATATATAGTGATAGAGGTTTAGGATTCTATCCAATAACATTCACAGTTACGCTATTTTCAATTATATCTACAGTACTGTATATTAGCATTACTACCTTATTTACAATAGTAATGCTAGGAATGGTGGCCTTGCCAATATCCATATATATGATCTTGAAAAATGTTAACGATGTTGGAGACATCATTATAGACTGCACTTCTCTAAACATTATAGAGGACGAGCAGGTTAGTATTGTGATAAGTTTTGAGCATGGATTATTTAGATTATTGAAGATGAAAAAGCTTATAACAATTTCTGATTCAGGTATAAGGATTTTGAAAGCCGATTCTAAGAAGAATAAGGAGGTATTCTTAATAAAAATTCTGATACAAGGTTATTGTGGAAAGCATCAGATTAAAGGGTTTGCGATATTTCTCTCAGATCCTTTTGCCTATATCAATTATAGGATTGAAATTATCTTGACGAAACCATTGCCAATTCACATAATTCCTAGACCGACTCATATAGAATTGGATATAGAAAGTGATATACCTTATATTAGCTACGAAGCCCATCTCTCCAAACGTAAAGGAATAGGGGTGAATATACTTGGGATACGCGAGTATCTACCAGGAGATGATTATAGAAGAATAGATTGGAAGGCTACCGCGCGAACCTTAAAACTTATGGTTAAAGAATTTGAGAAACATCTATGTAAGGATGTACTATTTATCGCATCAATTCATGATGGATTCTTCTCCGGTGAACCACCTACTATAACCTATTTGCTACGAATTGTACTAAATCTTTTAACTAGAATTGCTAATAGCGGACTGAATCTCGGCATAGGTATTGCAACTGAAAGAGAAGTTATAATTTCAAATAAAGTAACAAAATATAATTTAAAGCACATCTATGAGGTTCTATCGTCGATTACATGGCCGTTAACCGTCGACAGAAAAAGTTATTCTAGTGCAAATAGGATACTACACTGGTTCGTAAATGAACTTACTAATAAAATCTGTTCAGAATCGTGTCTCGTGATAATTTTTATGGACATCATCGATGATTTAGACATTGAGAATGTAAAGAAAGTACTAAAAGAGTTAATGATAAGACACTATGCATTGAAAGTATTTTTGATACAACCACTCACTATACGCTTTATTTTATCATCTCTAGAATTCGATGAATTTGGAGATCTACAAATTGAACGGAATATGTATAAACATATAATAAAATATTTCAAAGGTACGGATATCGTTTCCTCGGTAGCAGATCTATTATAGCATTTATAATACTTGGTAAAATTAGAGTGTATAACATAATCAGCAATATGAATGCTATTACTCAAAATATTAATATGTGTTGATCATACTTTTCGACACCTTTAAATACCTCTATTCTATTGATAATCAATCTTAATGGTGAGAGTCTCAACTCCTGGCAATTTATTGTTACATGATTACAATATTTACTTACATAACCGAGAACGATGTAGATAATAGAAGAACACATAGTTCGGTAAGCTTGCAAAATTAGAACGTTGCTTAAATGATGTACTAGGTAATGTTTTGAGTGTATAGGTACTTTATGTAGTTAATTTTGATTTGAATGATTCAATCAGAACTTATAATATTATGAAGCAAACTAATCATTGTGGTAAAAATGAATGGGGGTTACAGCTACGATTAGTTATATAGATAAGTATCGTTACGAATTACAAAATTATTCTTCGAGCCAATCTGATGGCAAGTTGAGCTGTTCCACTATTACCTTTGCAACTCTATTTATCCACTCTTTCAGCGTTTCATCGTATTTCTCTAGGAACCTCTTATTCCATTCAGTTACATTGAATTCATAAGCTAATGTTACTATAACATCCTTTGCCCTCGCACTTTCTAGCAATTTTGGTTTGGCACCAGCTTTGATATTATACAATGCAATTCTTCTGTACATTTCTTTTGAGTGGTGATCGATATCAACGTTTATACCTAGTAATTCATATAGTTTATTCAAGATTTTTTCAGCCCATCCTCTATGGAATCTACACATTCCAGCGTTTTCAATGGAATATTCTTTTATGATTCTGATTACAACTGTTTTAGCAAATTCTTCAGGTTCTGTAAAGGTTGATGTATAGTTAGTCCAATATTTTCCTGTTATGGGGATAGGTAATAGTAATCCAGGAGTCCAGTAATAGTTTGGAGTCATATATCCGGAATCTCCATACGGCTGATATACTATTAGATCTTCGAATCTCATACCGATCTTCTTAATTCTTTCAGCATACATTTCATCTAAATATTTAGAAGCAGCACGTACACCTTTTGATGCCACAACTTTTAGGACGTTTGATGATCCATATACTAGATTCTGCAATATTTTCTCAGCTAATTCTGCATTCTTAGCCCATTCTTCTACATTCATAAGCATAGGATCTAAGGTGGGCTTACGATCTAATCCTATTTCCTCAGGCGTGAGGAGACCTCGGTATACGGCTTCAAGAAGCCATGCAACTACATGTCCTATTGCTATCGCATCGTAACCTAATTGGTCAGCCAAATCAACGAGTTTTGCAGCAAGCTCTATTTTCATTACACCTATCATGGGGCCTAGTCCGTTGAATGGTTCATAATCCGCCTTCTTACCAAGCCATATCTTCTTGCATGCTGCTGGACATGGTTCACCGCATGTTGTCCAGGTTTTTGGATTGGATACCTCATTCTTGAATGGTTTCCAGAAATTCTCTAACAGTATATCTACAATCTTTCTTCTAATCAGTCTTGATATATAGATGCTATTATAATTAAATAGAGGTAGCAATTCCCTATAGTGTGGGTAGTTTACACCAAATGTACCACCAACGCCAATTTTTGGATCAAACCGATATTTTATGGTAGCCTCATTTACAGATGAAGCATAATCCTTTCCAAGTAATGTAGCTAGAGAACTGTACAATTTTGTTGCATCTGTAAATGATGTAGGTAGTTGTGGCTTATAGCTTCCCCCAGCAATGATTGCAACAACATTGTGAGCCTGTGCAAGGACAGAGCCACCGCCGCCTCTCGCTGCAAAATCTTCACTACCTTCAACTATACTCATCTTGTTAAAGTTTATGTCTATGGAAATAAGTGCACCGTAGATGCTTTTCCAAGATGCAGGTCCAACAACTATGGGTCTAGCTTTCAAGGTTGATATAATATCTCGATAGTTATCCAATATGTATTCTATTAATGCGTATGCACCTATCTTACCCTTATAACCATTGTATATCTTTTCCAGTTCTTCGTAATCCAAATACCTTATTTCTACGTTTTCTACCCCCTGATCACTACCTTTAACAATAATTATTGCTGGTTTTTTGCCCCGACCTTCAATTGATATAGCATGGACTCCACAACCGATGAATCTATAGGCAGCTCCTCCCATAGCAGATACATGCAATCCTTTAGTTTCAGGACTTCTGAAAACTGCTACTAGTCTATGGCTACCAAATAGCTTACTACCTGCGAAAATACCTGAGCCTATAACTACCGCATTAGAGGGGTCAAATATATCCTTATTCCACGACTGCAATTTCTCATGTATAACGACTCCAGCATCTATAGGTCCCAATACTTCAGATACTTTGTATGATTCACTACTCCAGTTTCCTGTACCAACGTCTATGCGAAGTACCTTATAGTCTAGCATTTTGAACACCCCAACCTAGGGAAATAATTTTAGTATGGGTTTTTAATATATTGCTAGAATTATCAATATTAATCTTACTACTCCTATTACTCAGATACTCAGAATTAAGGTATATGGAATACTGCCTCTAATTATCTATTCTAATTTATTATAATTTGTAATACAAGTGTGCCTATGAAAATTAACATAAATAAGTTAATAAAGTTCTTATGCACTTTAAGCTCTGGAGCAATTCAAACAATCCTTTGAATGTGATATGATGAGAATAAAGGATGCTATAAATAAGATTTTGTGGAAATATCGTAATGTACTTGAAAACTACTATCTAGTTGTAGTTGATAGACTAAATGTAAGTGGTTTTAAAAGAATTCCATTTAAAAGCATCCATTCTGTAGATAATTATTATGTGTATGTTACTAATGGATTCGACACAGTAGTCATACCCATACACCGAGTTGTGATGATAGAGGATATAAAAGGAACTGTGATATGGAGTCGCGAAGAAGGTTTTAAAGTAGATTTTTAAACTACATGGCATTTGTTAACACATGTATTTATGGAATTAGATAGCAAAGATTTCCATTCCCAACTTGATGGCTATTGAGATTAAGGTAAAGGATATGATGGTGTAAATAAGAGATCTAAATCCATATGATGGTATGCAACCCGTATATGTATCTGGTATGGATTCCAAATAGCCATAAGATTTTGATAGTAAAAGTGAAGATGTAAGGAAGATAATGTGAGGTAGCCTATGGAACACTGTTAGTATGCTATATAACATAAGCATTTTAATTATACATTCACCGTACCATAATATTTCTTTACTTAAATATAGCATGACAATAATCAATGCAGTAAAAACTAATTCAATTCGATTGCCTAATATATTAATAATTATAGAGACGATACCGGAGCAGTATATAAAAACTTCATCAGCATTGCTAAACTTTGCGATAAAACTCTGAAGGAGAAATATAAGACCTATATTAAATAGAAAAACTGTAGGAATACTATTGAGATTGTACATACGGTAGAGTAACAGTGTATTTGATAGTGAGAGGTTAATTATTATAGGAATATTTAGAGCCACCACCGCCTTACTGATCGAGGTTGAATAAGATCGCCTATATGGATATAGAAGCATTGCTATTAGAGTTAGCATTCCCTGAATCAAAAAAATAATGCCACACTCATCTAATGCAAGTCTACCTAGTAGATATAATACAGCATTTAATGAGAAGAAAAGTACTAGAGTTGTGTTGAGGAAGAGTAAATTCGGTTTTTTGCTGTTATTAAGGTCTATCTGCAATATTTCTTACCTCTAGCAAATCTTCATGTGCAAGCATAATCTCACTACCATTGTTTTTATCTATTACAGCAACAATAAGTAGCGAGTCCCCCATATCAACTGTATATGCATAACCTCTTTTAATTGTGCTAAATTCATTTTGCGTTACTGCAGATTCATTTAACTGTGGGGGGACTCTCCTTATACTATTTAATGTTGTCAATATAGCTATGCCAAGCATTGATACACCCAATAGTAGTAAAACACTGAAATCCATTAATTTAACACCATAGTAATGTTTCGAAAGTTCTGGAAAAATAAGGGGGAAGCCTCGATAATACTGTAATCCTATGGGATTACAGTATTATCAGTGTAGCTAACATTGTATCCATTCCTAATTTATCATAGATATTAAACAATGTAATATAGTAATAGGTGTTACCACTTCTACTGAACTCACGCTTTTTCCTATGCATCTAATGCAGTAATAACACTTTTACCCATCTCTTAGTGTATAAAGGTTAAAATTTTTCTGTTGCTAAAGAAATAAGTACTATGTACTTCAAGTATGTAAAGGATAACTGGAGCTAAAGTGAGGTTCAGTGGTAAAATACGTGTTCATAACAGGAGGGGTATTGAGTAGCGTTGGAAAGGGAGTCACAACAGCTTCAGTAGCGCTGCTCTTTCAATCCATGGGCTATTCAGTAACGATAATTAAAATAGATCCCTATATTAACGTTGATGCTGGGACTATGAATCCTTATGCACATGGCGAAGTTTTTGTCACTGAGGATGGAGGTGAAACCGATCTAGATATAGGACACTATGAACGATTTCTAAACAAAAACCTAAGCAAGAAGAACAATATTACAACAGGACAGATATACTATTCTGTAATAATGAAAGAGCGTAAAGGTGAGTTTTTAGGAGCTACCGTTCAAATAATTCCACATATTACAAATGAAATAAAGAATAGAATTAAAGAGGTAGTAAAGGAGAACAATGTTGATATAGTATTTGTAGAGATAGGTGGTACTGTTGGAGATATAGAAGGGCTACCCTTCCTTGAAGCAGCTAGACAGATGCGTCTGGAGGAAGGTCTTAACAATACGGCTTTTATTCATGTAGCCCTTGTACCAAGCCTTAAGGTAACGGGCGAACAAAAGACGAAGCCAGTTCAGCATAGTGTGCAAGAGTTAAGGAGGATTGGTATACAGCCAGACATTATTGTAGCCAGATGTGAAAGGCCATTGACATCAGAAGCTAGGGCAAAGATAGCACTGTTTAGTAATGTTCCACCCGAGGCTGTGATATCAAATTATGATGTCAGTAATATCTACGAAGTTCCGTTAATTCTATATGAACAGGGAATTCATCTAATCCTTGCAGATAGATTAAGGTTACCGGTACTTACTGTTAAAATAGAGCATTGGATTGATTTCGTAGAGAAAGTGAATAAGAGTTCAAAGACTCTGGAAATAGCTATGATAGGAAAGTATACTAAGCTTAGAGATAGCTACATAAGTATAGTAGAAGCTATAAAACACTCTTCAGCACATCTAGGTGTAAAACCAATTTTTAAATGGATTGAGTCAACGGATATAGAAGACGGTAAGATAAAAATTGGTGAAGAATTAAATGGAGTTAAAGGAGCTCTAATACTACCCGGTTTTGGAAAGAGAGGGAGTGAGGGTAAGATTAAGGCCTTAGAATATCTACGAGAACATGGTATACCAACACTTGGTATATGTTTTGGATTCGAATTGATGGTCATCGAATTAGCACGAAATGTTTTAGGATTGAGAGAAGCAAATAGTAGTGAATTAGATAGCACCACACCACATCCCGTTATAGATCTATTGCCATCCCAACAAGGAGTAGACCTTCTAGGTGGAACAATGAGGCTCGGTTCAAAAACTATCAAGTTGAGTAAAGGATCATTGGTATACGATGCCTATGGTGTTGAATATATCGCAGAGAGACACAGACATAGATATGGTGTTAACAATAGATACCTAGAGTCTCTCGAGGCTGTGGGATTTATAGCTAGCGGTATAAGTGTTGAAGACTCCGTTGTTGAATACATGGAATTGAAACAACATAAATTTTATGTTGGGACACAAGCACATCCAGAATTTAAAAGCAGACCTCTCCAACCCTCACCAATATATACATACTTCTTAAAACAAGCTCTAAATACCATTTAAGCTCCCCAACATTTATCCATATGTAGATGGATTAAATACTAAGAGCAGATTAAAGGATGATGAGGCTTACAAGGTGTGAAAAGATGATCAAGGAACCCGCGGCTGAATTACATGATAATTTCTTACACTGATATAGTTAATGAGTTGAAAATAGAGAACATTTCAAGTGAAGCATTTACCCTAGCTAAGAAGTATGGATATCTTCCATATATGGTTCAGAGATACATTGATATGTTAGGATTAACGGATACAGAAAAGTTGTTGAATACCTTTGAACACTTCAACTTTTCACCAGTAATTCTATGCAATTATATATATACAGACTGTGATCGGCTAGTTCATAGACTTAGAGAACACGGGTTTATATTAAGCAGTATTCCATGGTGTAGATATTGTTATAAAGTAGTATCACAACCCTCATCTCCATCACTAGGTTCTACACACGAATTTCTAAAAGGTCTATACTATGTATATAGAGACTCCTCGTCACTGATACCACCCTTGGTGTTAAATCCCACTCAAAATACATACATTCTAGATATGTGTGCCGCTCCCGGTGGTAAGACTGTACATATATTGCTTTTAATAGATGATAGAGGTATTGTAATAGCAAATGATATATCACTTAGAAGAGGAGCCTCCTTGATATCTAATCTATATAGAATGGGTTTCAAATCATATATAGTACTAGCTGAGAATGCTGTAAGATTACCAGAGAAAATAGATATAAAATTCGATTATATACTATTAGATGCACCATGTAGTGCAGAAGGTGCTATAATGTTTGATCGTAACAGGAAAACTAAAACTCCTCAACAAGTATTAGCAAAACTTGTTAAAAGGGAGATCGAGCTACTCTATTCTGCATTAAAGCTTGTAAAGCCTGGTGGTATTATTGTGTATACCACATGTAGCATTGCCCCCGAGGAAAACGAATACGTTATAACGAAGGTTCTAGAGCATGTAGAGGATATGGAAATAATAGAACCTTCATTAAATCTTTGGTTTAGAGGGCTAACAAAATTCAGAGATTTAAAGTTTAATAAGGATGTAAGTAAGTGCATAAGGATATGGCCCCATATCCATGGCATGGAAGGGTACTTTATATGTTCCTTAAAGAAACGGTAGCTGATACCAATAATCCATATTATTGGACAGCATTCCGGATTTAAATTAAAGATATTTTAGCTACATGACCTAGTCTAGCTTATAGTAAAAGTGATGAAAGTTCACGATATGCTGAGTGGTGATATGCCTCGTGAGGTCTGATAAAAATTAAATTAAGCAGTGTCTCTCTACTAAATAAAACAGTAGGGGTCGAAACATGCATCAATATGATGTTACTATTGTTGGTGGAGGGGTTGCAGGGTTATATGCATCATATATTGTTGCAAAGGCAGGATTCAAAACAGCATTTATTGAAATGAAGGATGAGGAAAAGATAGGTGATAAAACCTGTGGTGATGCCATTGGTGAACACCACTTTATAGAGTTGGGTCTTGGTACTCCAGTAATAGGATTTGATGCAGAAGGATTTTATGATGGGGTGAAGATTGTCTCACCTGATGAAAGTAGTATAATCACCGTTAATGGTAGAGGTGTTGCATTAAATAGGAAAAATTTTGGTGTGAGATTATATAAGATGGCTATAAGTAGTGGTGCTGAGGCTTTCCTCGGATGTACATTTGTAAAACCTATAGTCGACGGTTCTTGGGTAAAAGGAATCGTTGCTAGAGATAAAAATAATAAAAATATAACATTCTACTCTAAAATTGTTATAGATGCTAGTGGGGTTCCAGCAGTAGTTAGGAGGAGTCTGCCTAAGGAATGGTGGGTCTCAGAGCAGATTCCGAAGGAGGATTATAATGTAACCTATAGAGAAGTAGTTGTAGGAGATTTTGATATAGAGAAGAAATATGCGTACATATTTTTAAACAGTGAGGTAGCCCCGGGAGGATATTGGTGGCTTTTTCCAAAGGGAAATGATGTATACAATATTGGGTTGGGAATCCAGTGGAAAGATAATGCGGTAAATCCGAGTATAAATTATGAGAGATTTATAAGAAGGAGATTTTATAATAGAATACACAAGGTCTTACATGGAGGAGGAGGAATAGTTCCAACTAGAAGACCCATACCGTGTATGGTATGGAACGGATTTATGGTAATAGGTGATGCAGCAGCTACTGCGAATCCTGTTCATGGAGGTGGTATAGGATCAGCAATGATCAGTGGTATGATTGCTGCCAAGACTATAGTCGAAGCATTTTCAAAGGGAGAACCATCGACTGAAAATCTATGGCTCTATCATGCACGGTATCATAGAATTTATGGGGCTAAACAAGCATCGCTCGACGTTCTTCGGATGTTCCTACAGAAGATGAGTAATGGTGATCTCAACTATGTATTTAAATCCAAAATTGTTTCTGGAGAAGATGTGTATAACATGGGTTATAGAGGAGAACTATCACACTCTATAATTGATAGAGTTTCAGTGCTGTTATCTTTAGCAAGAAAACCATCATTTATAGGCAAACTTTATAAACTTAAACAATACATGGATAAAGCGTATCAATTATACATCAACTTCCCTACCAAGGTTGCAGACTATGAGTGGTGGAGAAATGAAGATGCAAGGCTATTTTCAGAAGTCAAGCAATGGATCAATAGAAGTCTATAAAATATCTATTTGCTGAATAGGTAATGGTAGTGATGGTACTCGCTAACTCAATTAAGGCGTGGTTAAGTATAGCGAGAATAGGTAATGATATTGCACTAGGTATAGGTACTATAATAGGGTATATCTTAGGCGGAGGATCACGTATTTCAGATATGATTGTAGTATTTATAGTGGGGGTATGCCTTGGAGCGGGTGGGAATATAGTAAATGACTACTTTGATAGATATGTAGATGCTGTAAATAAACCCTGGAGACCTATACCATCAGGGGTAATTTCAGCAGCGACTGCATATAGAGTATCTATACTGCTACTTACTGTTGGTATTTTGATGGCATTTTATCTATCATATACTAATGGATTTATAGCCCTCAGTGCAGCCATCTTAGTCTATCTGTATTCATACAAACTTAAAAGTGTCTTACTATTGGGTAACATAGTTGTGGCATTTCTTGTCGGATTATCCATAATCTTTGGAGGTGCAGCGTCTATGTTAAATATGGATGTTATAATTGCTTCGCTATTTGCATTCTTACTCAATGTTGGTAGAGAATTTCTAAAAGGAATAGAGGATATCAAAGGCGATAAAATAATGAATATAAGAACTTTAGCTACAGTATATGGTGTATTTAAAGCTTACGTCCTCGCAGTTATAGTTTTTATAATATTAGTTGTACTAAGTTTTATTCCATATCTATTCTTTAGCTACTCAATTATATACTTGATACTTGCAGTAGGTGTGGATCTAACGATACTGTTTTCACTATACATAACGAGAGATCTATTGCCAGATAGTGCCTTTAAAGCTACGAGACTTCTAAAGATATCTGTTTTTCTTGGGCTGTTTGCATTTCTACTAAATAGGCTTGTGATTTACTAGATGATGAAATCCATAAATGTTTTTAAAGGATTGAGGTTTACCGAGGAGTCTTAGATTAGCTAAGCTTATAAGCATAGCTTAGTATAGCATCCTAGGGGTCAGTAATTGATTTAAATTTTAGAAGTGTTTTTATATCATTCTTACTCAATATACTACTCTTTATCTTGAAAATTGTTGCATCTACAGTAACCAAGTCAACAGCACTCTTCATCGAAGCTCTTAGAAGTTTTAGCGATATTCTAAATAGCGGATTAGCTTACATAGGAAATCGTATAGCTCTCAGTAGTGGTGAGGAGTACTATACATTTAGTAGAAAAATGTATCTATATGTCTTTGGATTTGCACTTTCTATCATTGCACTAGGTTCGATAGTCACCATAGGATTCATTGAGGGATTGCAAGCTTTTTTAAGGCCAAAGATCATAGAGAATATTTCGCTCGGAATTCTATTGATATCCATAGCAATAATATTTGACCTTACATCTGCAGTACTCGCATTTAAGGATGCAAAGATCTACCTAGATGAGGCTGGATATTCAAATCCATTACTTAAAGCGGTATTTGTAGAGAACATATACGATATTACGGGAGAGGGTATAGCTTTGGCAACACTTTTTTTATCAAGGTGGAGCAATGTAATCGATGGAATATCATCAATGATTTTGAATACGATGCTAGCCATATACATGGTTAAGCTAGCTAAGGAAAATATAGATGTACTAGTCCATAGAGCGGCTTCACCAGAGATTATAGCAAGAATTGTAAAGATAACACTTTCAAATCCTGCAATAAGAGACGTTAATACTGTGAAAACGCTGATGATAGAACCACAGAAATATGCTGTTTTTATGGAGGTTGAGATAGAACCAGAGCTTAGCCTAGCAGAGGTAGAGCAGGTAATAAATGATATTAAAGGTGATATACGAAGGTTTGTGAGCGGAGTACAGTATCTTGTAATAGAGCCTAGGAGACCCGATTCTTCACCTAAGACACATAGAGAATTGCTAAGGAGGCTACGAAGTAGAAGTAGATGAGAAACATGTCTCCATATTTACTTATCTTCAATGCAGATTTTCGATCCTCCATACTTTTTAATAAAGGCCTTTACAACATCTATGTCAAGAAGATTTGCGACACTAAGAGTCCATGCAATAACATCGGCTATCTCTTCTTCAATATTATCTCTATCGTTGCTTAAGATCGCATTCGCAAGTTCACCTACCTCCTCAACCAGCCATGTAAATGTTGCATGTAGTCCTCTGGAGCTATCTCTACTTAGATACTCTTTTCTTATGTAGTCTTGCAGACACCTTAAACTCATAAATATTTTCACCTAGTGAGTTCTTAAGTTTAGTTCTATTCTCACTTTAGTATAAAAGAACCTATATTTAAATCGCATGACGCTACAGATAGTTGCAAGCTTACAAAAGCTAATAAGCACTGAACGAATTGTATCTTAGGTACGAGGGTAGAATGATGCGTAGCAAGATACTGATTGTATTGAGTCTTATAGCTATAGCTCTAGTGACTCTCACTATCATACAGCTGTTGTTATCCGTACTACTACCTGGACTAGGAAGAGAAGCTGGGCTCTTTCCATTTTTCTGGAATTGGTGGCTCATCGATATAGCGGCATATACCCTCGCGATGGTGACGCTAATAACAGCTGGCATAAGTTTTGAAAAGATTATTAGAAGCAGGGTTCCTGCTGGTCTTGACCATCTAAGATCATCTATGTTTTCAGCAGCAGCAGCAATTATAGCAGCGACCATACTTATAATACTGCTGATTGGTTCTATTATATCACCATCTATGTTATTATACATGGGAATTCTGGCCGTACTCTTTGCAATAGTGCCGTCATCTATATCATGGCTTACATCACCAGCAATAATAAACTTCTCATATAGATGTAAACACGACCCAGAGCTTCAAAAAATAGTTGATGTAGTTTCTAAAAGAGCTGGCATAGAGCCTCCAAAGGCTATGATCTCTGAACTGCCGATTCCAAATGCATTTGCATATTCGTCTCCTATTATGGGGAGATATGTTGCAGTAACAAGCGGTTTACTAAAAAGTGTGAGAAGTAGAGAGGAATTGGAAGCTATAATAGGTCATGAACTTGGGCACCATAAACACAGAGATAACGCTATAATTATGATCTTTGGGCTATTTCCATCAGTTATATATTTCCTTGGAAGATTCATGATGTTTGCTGGAATGATGTCAAGCTATATTGATGGTAGTAACAGACGAAGGGAGGGATCAGGTGGACTTATTCTATTCATAATCGGTATAATACTCATAGTAGTAAGTATACTGCTTCAGCTTGCAGTTTTAGCACTATCTAGATTAAGGGAGTATTATGCAGATGCACATGGAGCTAAGGTGACGTCACCATATGCCATGATAGGAGCGCTGGAATCGTTGGATAGATTTTACAGAAGTTATGGTGTAAGGAGATGGATCGAAGACAGCAAAATAAAGACTTTATTCATATATGCGCTTTCAGAGCCTTTTATAGGATTAGAAGAGGTGCTCTCAACTCATCCACCAATATATAAAAGAATATCATTCTTAAAGACACTTATTGGTAATTTAATAGAAGCATGAGGAAATCTGAAGTAATTGAAAAGACTGGCACACCTATTTACCGACTTTATTTTTTAAATGCATAATCATTAATTTTTAATTCAATAATTAATCTAATATTTTGCAATACAATTCTATGTACTTGTGTACGTTGGTTATTAGTTAAAGCTATATCATTAAAAGAGCCAAACTTCTAAGTATATCTGCAACATCTTCGCACTTATCTGCAGCATTCTCTACAGAGTCCATTAGTTCTTTGTAGAGTATGCAGGATGAGGTTTTGAGGGTATCGCATAGTGTTATTATTTCATTGAAAACTTCAATTCTAATATCATCAACCTCTTCTTCAATACGTTCTATTCTATCAGCAATTTCTAGGACAGCCTTAGGCTCTTCTACAAGTTTTTCAATGGATTTCTTTACCATTCCTGTAGCCTCTAAAACCTTTTTACCCATTTCCAACATCTTTCTAATTACAGTATTAGGTAAAGGCTCATGTATAGAGGATAGTATTACAGCTCTTCTACTCCAGGCCTTAGCATAGGCTGCTATATCATCGGCTCCTAATATTAGTCGTAGTATTGTTTCCCTATCTATTGGGTGAAATACTTCACTTGACAATTCGAATATCAGCTTTCTCTTAATGTCATCAGCTTCCCTTTCAGCTTTAAATACCTCTTTCCACCAATGGGATAGCTCAGTAGAATTGTTTGTAGAGTAGCTTTCAAGAACCTTGACACCGTACTCTACAACACTAACAATCTTAGAGATATGTTCTATACACATTTTAATTACTTCTCTTTTTCTTTCCTTTGAGATCCACAACCAAAATGTTATACGGATTCACCCCAGTAGTAAATGCTTTAAAAGAGAATAAATAGCTATTGCAAGTGATGATGTTACCGGAAGCGTTATTACCCATGCAAACATTATAAATAGTATTAGCTTTAAATTCAACGCCTTTAAACTTCTATACTTAGCTATACCAGCGCCAATAATGGCTCCAGCAGCAGCATAGGTCGTAGATACGGGCATTCCATAACCAAAGAGTATATATGGTATTGTTGTATAGAGCAATACAGCAATGGCATCTGCATTAGCTGCCACAGATGTTGTGATATCCAACCTCGTTATCCTGTATGCCATAGTCTCAACAACCCTTCTACCAAGTAGAGCTCCTCCTAGGCCAATAAATATTGTAGAGTAGATTGCTAGAAGCCGCATGGTAGTAGAATCTGGTATGCTAAGAGTTTTCGAAGTTATAGAGACGTACACTCCTATAGCATTTCCAACATCATTAGTGCCAAAGCTATAAGCAGCTAATATAGCCATGGCAAGAGCTAGCGGTGTTATATGCTTATTATTATATCGACCAAGCATCTTCTCGGTTAAGAAATAGAGAGGGATTGCTATAGCCATAGCAGAGAGGGGTGACGTTATCCAGCTTAATACTATTTTGCTAACGATATCAAGATTTATGGATACGGCTCTCCCTTCTAAGAATGTGTATGCCATTCCAATACCAATTACACTACCAGTAATACTATGTGTTGTTGATATGGGTATACCCTTTATCGATGCCAACATTATCCATATAAATGCAGCAAGAGAAGCTGAAATGGAGCCAAGAAGTTCTACGTCGCTTACAATACCCTTGCCAAGAGTCTTTATAACCATAAAACCTTGTAGCACAGCGCCGACAAATGAGGAGGTAAAAAACAGTATTAGAGTGTGTTGAAAGTTCAGAACTTTTGAACCAACTATTGGTGCAATAGAGTTTGCAAGATCGTTTGCCCCCATGGAAAGTGCCATAAGAGCGGAGATCCCTAGTCCTGCTATGATCAGCGGCATCATTTTGTACACCGAATGGTTATAGATGTGGCTGTTGCTTGAAAACATTTTCTATATAGAGTATACATATTCATAATCGAATTATACATATATATTATAGAAATGTATAGTCCATATAAAGTAAAATATCTCAATATAGTATACCTCAATATAGGTGATATCCCTGCGTGTATATAGGCGAAAGATTCAACGTATAGGAAGCTCAACATATATAGTATCTCTACCTACTCTATGGGCTAAGGAAATCGGTTTAGAGCCTAAAATGGAAGCTATGCTCGAGATTCTCCCAGATTTATCTATCAGACTCTATATACCATCTAAGCATGTAGCTAGCATTCCAAAAGAATATACAATAGTAATCGATATAAGTTATAGCATCCATGATATAGTAAGAGAGGTGATAGGAGGTTATGTAGCGGGTGCAAAGAATATAAAGATATTACATAAAGGAGTTAAAAGGGAGGTTGTTAATGAAGCAATACTTCTTTCAAGAGAAAGGTTAATGGGTTTAGAGGTTATCGATGAAGATGCCTCATCAACTACTCTACAAGTAGTTGTAGATCCTAATTTGAGCGATCTTACCAGTGCTATGAAGAGGATGATTAGGGTAGCGATATCCATGCACGAAGATATAGTTGCGTATATCGAGAATTTGAGTGATAAAAACGTTTTAGAAGCTATTATAGCTAGAGATAATCTTGTAGACAAACTATATCTCCTAGCACTAAGACAGCTTATAAATACGCTTACAGATCCGTATGAAATGGGTAGAAGAGGGTTAAGCTACATTGACTCTATATATATATCACTATTTATTAAGAGCATAGAGAGGTTTGCAGACCATGCAGTAAACATTTCACTAACGTTGCTAAATTTAGCTAAGGTACCAAGCTACATACTTGAAGTATATAAAGGTGCTCTAGACGTGTTTGGGAAGGTTGCTGAAGCATTTATAACAATTGATAAGGAGAGCGCTGTAAAGGTTATTAGAGAGGTGGAGAGGTTGAGAGCTGTAGAAGAGGAGATTAGAAAGATACATAGTGAAGATATTGCAAAACATCCGACAATTACAAGACTCTTAGATGCTATTTCAAGAATTCTTGCTAGGAGTATAGACATAGCAGAGGAAGTCATAGATCTAACAGCAGTTAAAAATATACTAGCACCATCCTATCCAACAAAATAGGGCAGTCTAACACATAATCAGCTAACAAAGCAGATAAAGCCTTTAACTCAACTAACCATCAAGCCAATTCTGGTATAAACATCGGTTTTACGTGTTGTATAGATGGATAAGAATTCTGGAATTTAACTAGAAGCCCAGATAGTTTGTAAGAATATCGATGACATGTTTAACATCTATGACCGCTCCCCAAGATCTCGAACGAGGATCATATTCTACTCTAGCTTCATCCATAGCTTGAACATGCCCCTTAGGTCTAGGTCTAGGAACAGCAAATGCTGCCATGTATGGTGGTATGGCCAGGTATTGAATGTGTGCTAAAGCTTCGCTACATTCATATGACTGACTCTTCTCTATAAATCTAAGTGTAAAGGATCCTTGATATTCAGATGGAGCACAGATATTAGCTGCAGCAACACCATTATGGCTATTGCCAACACAGGATATTATAAAGGGATGTGAAATGGCTCTAGAACACAGATCTAAAGGATCTCTACAGCTAAGAATTACGATAGATACGGTTTCAGATAGTTTATAGCTTGGTGCATAGTTTGCGACCCTATAGCCGAGAATCATATTCTCAACATGCTTATCTAAATGATACTCTATGCTTGCTACAGAATATTCTCTATTTAGAGCCTTGTTAACTTCTTGGGTCAGTCTTCTTAAGGTGATTTCAGGATGAGGCTCTAGAACATTTAAAATAGCTAGATCGAGCCCATCAAATTTTCTAGGAGATAAAACATATTCTCTATCCAATCTATATCTATGTTCCATAGCTATATCAAGCCCCCTCTCCACAAGCTCTCTGAACTCTAGATCAACAAACATATTGAGGAGTTCTACCAGCGGTTTAGATCTTAGGACAAAGTCAAATTTCTGGCTAACTGCTACGAACTCTCTGACATTTTCAACATTTATAACATCAGTTCTTAGAGGGCTCTGAAAAACCATCTGTAGTTCACCTGTAGGTGTCCAGGCGATAGAGCGTGGATATGGAAGCCTTACAGCAATTTCGCTCCAGATCCTGGGATCCCTAGGTGGTTTAAGTCTAAGACCTTTTAGGATTAATAGCACTAGACCCAAGCCTAATTTACTCTGTAGAATATCAACCCATACATGTACTCCATAGCGATCTCTAAGGATATTAAACATGGAGACAATCTTCTTATAATCTATTCCAATAGCTTTAGAAAGCCTCGTAGATGTAACGGTATTCTCAATATATATTCTTTCGAGGATATCTGCTCTCGCAATAAAGTCGCTACCCATAGATATCAACGGTATGGATAGTATATAATTCAGGTTACTACTCTAGCTTATCTATATGGAGAAGCTATATATATTGTTATCCCTATGCAGAGGAAAACTGATAATAGACTACATTATGATTTTTTCAAAAATAATACGTATCTTAGATTCTAACTGGTGTCTAGGCATGAAATACTCTAAATTAGCTAGATACATGCCCGCTATTAAGGTAGCAGCTGTTGCAGTAGCTATAGCTACTGCTAAGACTGCTGCCCTTGCAGGCGGAGATCCTCTACCTCCAACCCGGAGCGCATTCTAAATCTTACTAGAGGGTTTTTAAACTTTTTTATTGTGTTAATCACCATCTTTTTCCTGTTAAAGTGTATAACCCTTCCTAACCCTATCTACTTCTGTGTCGATCCCCGGTGGTGGGTATGGATGGTTATGAGATTTGTGTAAGGAGAGTTTCCAGCAATATTATACCTGGCTTTATCCAGTTTATAGAAATAGTCTCCGGCAAAAGTTTTATTCAACTTTTTAAGTATAACGATGTTAGGGGTGTTCTATCAAAGTTTTATTCTACAGAAGTTGTGGACATTATTATCAACATTTTGACGAGACGTATTGAGGAAGTTTGTGGAAAGGATTGCTAACGTATATCATACATTCTAACAGGCATCATCTAAACAGTTTATTAGAAGATTGAGCCGCTTCTAAGAGGTAAGGATGTTTCAATAAGATGCTGAAATGGTTAGTGGTAGAGAATTTCAGTTATGATCTGCACTGTCTATAGAGTATTCATATAGACCTTTAAGTTGTATGTCTAGAATTTTGTTAATTTCATCTGATGATAGAATAATCCTTGCAAGTTTTATAACATTCTCTATAGTTGGATTCTTTCTAATTTCTCTAGCAAGATACCTATATTCTTGGTGTTCGTATAGTAGATATCTAAGTAATTGTGATAAGAGTCGTCTACCGTCAGAGTTTAAGGTTAGATTCCTATCAAAATATAGTGGGATGCTTTCTAGAAGCCTACGTATAAGGTTTTTCACCTCTGGGCCAAATTTCTCCATACAGATTCGCCATATTGTAATTTCCGTATTCCTGATAACATAAGTTTTTCTAGAGTTATTTTTACAGATTCATAACCGTATATACTCTTCTCTATGATGGCTATGAATACTAATGTGCAGAGTTAGGGTAGCGTTATTCATCTAAATAGTAAGCTAATAAATTTTGGAATGAAAATAGCTATGTTGTGATTGAAATTGTACGGATAGTCAAGGTACATCATCTTTATAATACTGAGGCACATTTATAACTATTCATAGTGAAAACTTAAAATTAGAGGTATCCAGCTATTTGTAGAAAAACGTGGTGAATTGTTATGAAGCTTAGAAGCTTTAGTATAAGAAGTGGTAGAACTATAGATTACTTCGGCATTAATGCCGTACAAAATATGGAAAGATTTGTGTCAAATATGAAGAGAATATACATTGTGGCAAGCCGTAGTGCGGCAAAAACTAGCGGAGCTCTAAATGATGTAATAACAATATTGGAGAAGTTCAAGATACTCTATAGAATATACGATAGAGTTTTGCCCAATCCATCCAAGGATATAGTTAACGAGGTTTCAGCAGATATATGGAGGTTTGGAGCTGATAGTATTATAGCTATAGGTGGTGGTAGTGTTATTGATACTGCAAAGATCTCTAGTGTAATTGCTGAATGTGGCGGTACTGTAGAGGACTATATAACTGATCCAGGAAAATTCTGCGGCTCTATACCGGTAATAGCTATTAACTTAACCCATGGCACAGGTTCCGAGGTTAATAGATACGCCGTTGTAACTATAGAGCAGCCTAGAACAAAAGTAGGATTGGCATCTGAATACATGTATCCCGCTATAAGTATTGATGATCCAAGGTATCTATTATCACTACCAATAAATCAGACAATCTATACAACCCTTGATGCATTTTACCATGCCATTGAGGCTGCATGTGGCAGGAATTCCTCACCATATATAGTGGCTATGGCCGAGGAAGTCGTTAAAGTGATT
The DNA here is from genome assembly GCA_038889075.1 of Ignisphaera sp. Classification (GTDB taxonomy): domain Archaea; phylum Thermoproteota; class Thermoprotei_A; order Sulfolobales; family Ignisphaeraceae; genus Ignisphaera. Next base: position 131,837 of record JAWAHS010000003.1, on the reverse strand, counting down.
AGTGAATGGCTTCCTCGTACAGTTCGAGATTTGAGAAATTTGGATTGTAGATTCTGGTTGCTCTATGCTTCTATGTTGGCAGGTATAGCTATAGATAATAGTAGGGCACATCTAATACATGCAATAGAGAATGTTCTTAGCGGTCTAAATACAAGCTTGCCACATGGTGCAGGTCTCGCTATGCTAGGTCCAGCTGCGATTTCGTATCTATATGCCAGTGAATACGAAATCCTGCATAGGATTCTAAGACATTTAGATCCATCAATACAACCAGACCCTAGTGATAGTATAAAGGCAGGTGAGGCTGTAAGGAGATTTCAGCAATCAGTAGGATTCAGTGAAAGGTTAAGCAACTATGGGTTTACAGTTAACGATGCTGATAGAGTTGTTGAAACAGTTGAAAATGTATTGTCGTACGCATTAAAGCAGGCACCTATAGAGGTATCTAGGGAAACCATTAGAGCCATTTATTTAGAGGCCCTCTAATTTGGTGTAAATTGTGAGAGCACTTTTTATAGGCAATATAACGATTGATGATGTAAATGGACGGTATAGAGTTGGTGGTTCTGGATACTATGGTGGTAGAGCATTAGCTGAGTATCTTGGTGTAGACGTATATGTAGCTACTCACATAGCAAGTGATGTCAGGGGATTGATAAGAGGTACCCTGGATCTCTATGGTATAAAGGTTATTGAGCTTGGAGCAGACGCTTCGCCCATATTCATCATAAGTGGTGGTAGAGCGGTTGGCTTTAGAGGTTCCAGTCCCATAATAGATATGGAGGCTGTTAAAGTATATGCAAAAATTTATGGATTTGAAGCTATATACATAACGCCAATAATGAATGAAGTTCTTGAGCACCAGATAGCTCAAGTTAAAGAATTCAATCCAAAGATTACAGCTATCGATATTCAAGGATTTGTAAGAGAACGATCTAACGATGATATAAAATGTTTATGGAAATGGAATTCGGTGGAGGTGTTATTAAATACAGATATCGTCCATGGTAATGTAAGAGAGTTCTGTTTTACTGATGAGGAGAAGGATATTATTAAGTACATTAAGGATCTCAGTTCAATTGGTGGAACATCGTTTTTAGTAAGCCTAGACTATAGAGGTCTATATCTTGTGAATAATAATGAGGTTCTGTACATACCATCGCTTCCTGTAGAAACCGTTGATGATGTTGGAGCAGGTGATATACTGCTTGCCGTCACAGGATACTTTAGAGCTATGGGAATGAGTATAGTCGAATCTGTAGTCAGAGGCATAGCAGCAGCGGCATTAAAAACTGAAAATGCGTATAGGGAATGGTTTAGTAGGGAGCTTTTAGAAATATATAGTAAGGAGTTGATAGAGTCTATAAAGAGTATAGAGGTATAGCTTTGATGAAGGTAGGCCGCTTCACCTTTAATTCTTTTAAATATATCCCACTTGTCTATGAAACAGGTATACGTTAATCTCCGATACGATTTCCATACCTAAAAACAATTGAGATAGTCATTTCTTAAATAAATCGCTGAGAAGACTGAGAGAAATCATATTAATTTATAAAAAGCTTTTATAATGAGTTGAGTTGGTGAAGATTATGGATGTGTGTCCTAAATGCGGCTCTAATAACATAGATGTATATCGATTTCCATTGCCATTCGAACTACCCATACCCCTATTTATGGCAGTATCTAAAAGTATTAGAGGCGAATTAGAGAGATTGCTAAAGAAGTATTCGACCATAGAGCTTCACATATGTGGGGGGTGTGGGTATACTGAAGTAGTATTCAGGATGAGGAGTTAATACCATGTCACAACAGTCCTGACCTTTGATGGTACAGCCTCAATACCTCTATCAACTCTAAGCCTCAAGAAGGTGTACCGTTTCATCCTGTTATCCACCTCAATAGATACTGTGTCACCACCACCTAGTGTACCTATTGCTATGCTACGCCATAGATTATCGAAGTGTTCTTCTGTAAGAATGGGCTGCATGGATGCGTATAGATGCCATTTCACCGGACCGTTACCTATATTGGTTAGTGATACTACAATGAAATCAAAATCGAGAACCTCTAGAGGAGGATCCAGCCATACACCTCTAGGACCGGGATCCAAATCCCACGATAGAATCCATGAAAGTGGTGTCCTGGGTATCTCAAGCAATTCGATTATCATGGAACCCGAATACCCTCTCCAATCTATAGCAGCTACAGTTCCTCTAAGTGTTGGAAATACATGTGTTGTTTCCATAAGACCATATCTACTTGGTTTATAGTATAGAGTTGGATAGATGCTGTATACTGACATTACTCCCCATCGAGGTCTACAAAAGTAATCTATAGCTACTATGCCTCCACCTGCCTCAAGCCCCATAATAGTTAGATTTCCACCAGCCTCAGCAAGTCCCATTCTAAATGCGCTATGTGGTTTAAAGGGCCAAAAGTTATTCGAGCTTCCTATTTCTTTAGGACATTGCCATACAATACAACCGTTTTCATCTATCTCGTACACTCCGGCAATATCGTTATTTTGTGCAACTATATAGTTACCACCAAAGGAGCTAGTATGCATGCCACTTGCTGTTGAACCAAATACTTTTGAAATCTTTGCTGCTTTAAACATTTGGACATTCCATATGGTTGTACCATTAAATAAAACCTTTCTTACAAAACCACCATGGCCACCAGCACCATAATCCGTAACTACAACTCCTCTCCCATCAGATGAGGGCAGTATGTCGTGAGGCCATTCAGAATCATCCATAAGCAAACTCCATTTAATTCTATGTGAATCTCTATCTATTACCACCCATCTACCACTTCTATCAGGGCACAGTATATCGCCAGGTTCAGCATTAATTGCAGGAATTTTTTCCATAACCATGTGAGCTGTATGTGGATTTGGAATACGGCCATCCACAATCTTTATCTCATCTTCTATAACTCCTCTAACAGTATCGTAAATTATGGTACTGAATCTGTTATGCGGATCTGCGAGAACAAGCTTTTCCCTACCATCTCTAGGATCGGTAACATGTTCAGCATAGTGAGGGGTGTATCCAGGTTTATAAAAGAGTATTCTAAATTTAAAACCAGCTATATTTACCACATTGCCAAACTCCATGTTTGCACATCCTAGGATAGATATCTAGAGGTTAAAAGTATATATACTCTACATGGTATATCCATCTTGGGCTGAGTTATGAGCATAACTACAACCCCTCTTGGCATAAATGAGATATTGACTAGTGCTCTTTCAGATCCACAAACAGCTATAGTAATACTGATACAGTTCCTTCTAGGTCTAGCACTAGGCTACATATCTGTGAAAGCCATAAAATACATCTTAGCATTCATAGCCATACTAGTCTTAGGTACATTTCTATCTATATGGAGCCTGGGAACCTCTACAACGGAGGTATTCAAGACTCTTAGCGATATTATTGGAATTGCAAAAAATTTTGCTATAGTTCTAGGACTACTCACCATAGGCCCTATATCCATAGGCTTTATAATCGGAGCCGTTGTAGCGTTAATTAAAAAATAATTTCGTAAACCAATTTATCAACCTATTTTTATTTTAATTTAGTATGGTTAGCCATCTCCACTCATAGCTAAGCCAGAGATTGTATTGAATAGATAAATAGCTAAGCAATACAGCACAACACCATCACATGATATATTTTGTCGAGAACTACATTACACGAATCCTTTCCACACCCTTTGGGTTTCCCTGTATTTACATTATTTACATACTGATGCCTGATTTTCTTAAACCCCTCCATGGGTTAACGAGAAGTCGTTTAACCTTGCTTTCATGTACCCTCCATCTACCGTAAACATTCACAGCTCTAACTCTTCCCCTACTAATCCATCTCCCAAGAGTTCTATTGGTAATGTGTAGACGTATAGTACCTCTCTAAAAATCCTATAGCACTATAAAATGCGCTACAAAACCTTAATAAATCTTATTCTGCAAAACAGCTTTCTACGCTCCCATACTCTTTGTATACCTCTAGACTTTATCCTCTAAAAGCTTTTCATAGACCTCTATCCCCTTAAGCAAAACCTTGAAGTACTTCTCAATCTCATTTTTACCTTCCAAAACCTGCCTTAAAGTCAGCAAAACATGTGCATTGATCTATAGAAAGGTATATGGATGTAGGATGCCTGACAGATTTTCTAACAACACACGAAGATTTATGGCAAGGGACTAAAAGCTTGTTCAAAGTTTGCAATAGAGTTGCATATTATATGCCACTCTCGTTCTCGCAGGATTGAAATACCGTTAACGGACAGCCTATGTCTGCATGTCCTAGGTGTAGAAAGGATGCGGCCCACGGATACATGTTTTGCCGATACTGCGTCTTCAGCTATAGGTGGTAGCATAGGTAAAAGTTTTAGAGTACGAGGTTGAAGAGCTAGGTATAAAGCTAGGTCTTGTGAGATACTGGCTCTGTTCTTCTTCGTGGTATTCATAGCCCAGGCATCGGTATTGCATTCGCCTTTTGCATTCCTAGATATGGTTGAATCATAGACTCTAATATATGTCTTCTGCAATTGCGGAGTTGGTATCTGTAGTATGCAATATGTCCTCGGAGGCTACTTAGAAGGAGTTGAGTATATTGTATTGTTTGGAGCCGCCGGCGGGATTCGAACCCGCGACCACCGGCTTACGAGGCCGGCGCTCCACCGGGCTGAGCTACGGCGGCCAGATGTTTACAGTGTATATAGGAAGTTTTTAATCTTGTGGCGGGCCCGCCGGGATTTGAACCCGGGACCTCCGCCCAGCTTGTGGTCTACGGGTTAAGAGCCCGCCGCTCTACCTGGCTGAGCTACGGGCCCGCTCCTGCTTTTGATTTTTGTCGTATATTTAAAAGGTTTTATGAAGTTATATCTGCCAATGTTGAGAAAATGAGCTTATAAGTGCTTTTCCTCATTAGGTTTTGCTTAGAAAGTTGTTAATAGTCTAAAGGAGTGCTTGGTGTATTTAATGGCATTGAAAAAGAGGGATTCCTCTATAGATGCGAAGATACTGGAGCACGAACTTGTACCTAAACATGTTATTGTGGATATTGATGAGGGCATAAAAATTCTTAAGCAGTATGGAATTAAACCAGAACAACTTCCGTGGCTAAGAGCTAGTGACCCAGTAGCTAGAGCTATTGGTGCTAAACCAGGTGATATAGTGAAGATAATTAGAAAGAGTCCAACTGGGGGAGAGGTTATAGTGTATAGATATGTTGTACCAGGGTGAATCCTATGAGTAGCATTTCAATATCAGATAAGAGACGTGTACACTCATCATTAGGACCCATACCTCTAGCACATTTTGAGTCCAAAATTCTTTCTCCAGATGATAGATGGGCTATAATTGAGCTATTTATTAGGGAGAAGGGGATAACAAAGCATCATATCGAGTCCTATAACAATTTTATTTCAAAGACGCTAGGCGATATAATATTAGAGGAGCCAGTTATAGAGACATCCATACCAGGCTTTAAGGTTGTTATAAAAGGTTATAGAATTGGGGAACCCCAGATAAGGGAGGTAGATGGTAGTGTAAATAGGTATGTAACACCTATGGAGTGTAGACATAGGGATTTAACGTATTCTATACCAATATACATAACACTCCTACCCTACGAAAATGATATTCCAGGAACACCTATTGAGGTATACGTTGGAGAAGTACCGCTTATGGTTAAATCGAGTAAGGATCCGCTTTCAAATATGAGTGAAGAAGAGCTGATAAGAATAGGGGAAGATCCAAAAGACCCTGGAGGGTATTTTATAATAGATGGAACTGAGAGAATAATAGTAGCACAGGAGGATCTAGCACCAAATAGAGTTATTGTTGACTATGGTCAAGAGGGATTGAACGTTACCCATACAGCAAAGGTAGTCTCATCAACAATAGGGTATAGAGTTCCGATAATGTTAGATAGACACAAGGATGGAACATTACATGTTTCATTTCCAGCAGTGCCCGGTAAAATACCATTTGTAATTCTCATGCGGGCTCTTGGCCTTGAAAGGGATATCGATATAGCATTAGCAGTATCTCCGGATCCCGAGATTCAGAGAGAGCTCTTCGCATCGTTTATACAGTCCAGTGAGATTGCCGCCATAGATGATGCGCTTGATTACATAGGTTCAAGAATAGCTATAGGACAAGCAAGAGAAAGTAGAATTGAAAGAGCTAAGTTCGTATTGGACAGATATCTTCTTCCACATGTAGGTATGAAACCTGAGGATAGAATTAAGAAGGCATTATTCCTAGGGCAGATGGCATGCAAACTCATAGAGTTTATGCTTGGACGCAGACCGGTGGATGACAAGGATCACTATGCTAATAAGAGAATTAAGTTAGCAGGAGATATGCTAGCACTACTATTTAGAGTTACATTTAAAACCTTTATAAGAGATCTGAGATACCAGTTAGAACGTGTAAAATTAAGAGAAAGAAGATTCAATATAGCTCTATATGTTAGAAGTGATATAATAACAGAAAGAATAAAACATGCAATGGCTACAGGAACCTGGATAGGTGGAAGAACAGGGGTTTCACAGATACTAGATCGCACAAACTGGCTCTCCTCAATAAGCCACATGAGACGTGTGATATCGCCACTAAGTAGAAGCCAGCCTCACTTTGAAGCAAGAGATCTACATGGAACTCAATTTGGTAGGCTCTGTCCGTTTGAAACACCTGAGGGACCTAACTGTGGCCTTGTAAAGAATCTCGCCCTAATGTCTACAATTTCTGTTGGCATAGATGAAAAAACTATAGAGACTCTACTCTATAACATGGGAGTAATTGGAATACTGGAGATATTTAATAAGCTTAGAGAGGGTGAACTGAGCTATGAATCTATAAAGAATTGGGGGAAGGTATACCTAAATGGAACATTAATAGGATACCATCCAGATACGGAGAAATTAGTATACGAGTTAAGGAACATGAGAAGGAATGGTAAACTGCATTACGAAGTTAGTGTGGCACACTACAAGACGCAGTACATTAACGAAGTTAACATCAATTGTGATCAAGGTAGGATCCTCCGTCCACTACTAGTGTGTGAAAAAGGAATGCTAATGATTTCTAGGGAACTCATCTCTAAGCTTAGAGAAGGTAGACTATCTTTTGAAGATCTACTTAGGCTAGGTGTCGTAGAGCTTCTAGATGCAGAAGAGGAGGAAAATGCACTGATAGCTGTACACCCTGAGGAGGCAACTATTGAAACAACACATGTTGAGATATGGCCTCCAACGATAATGGGGGTAGCAGCTTCGACGATACCGTATGCTGAGCACAACCAATCACCAAGGAATGCCTATCAATCAGCTATGGCTAAGCAAGCACTAGGATTCTATATGGCTAACCTGTTGCTAAGAGTTGACACAAGGGCTCACCTACTCCATTATCCCCAGATACCCTTAGTACAAACAAGATCACTATCAGTGATAGGATACAATGACAGACCGTCTGGTCAAAACATGGTTGTAGCCGTTATGAGTTATTCAGGATACAACATGGAAGATGCATTAATAATGAATAGATCGTCGGTTGACAGAGGTTTGGCCAGATCCAACTTCTTTAGACTCTACTCAACAGAAGAGTTAAAGTATGCAGGAGGTCAAGAGGATAGAATAGAAATACCCGACCCCAAGGTACTTGGTTATAGAGGAAGGGAGGCGTACATGAAACTAGATGAGGATGGTATTATAAAGGCTGAGATTATTGTCAAAGGCGGTGAGGTACTAATAGGTAAGACGAGTCCTCCTAGATTTATTGAGGAGTACAAGGGCTACGGTATTCTTGCACAGAGGAGGAAGGATTCGTCCATAACGGTTAGACACGGCGAAATTGGCTGGGTAGATTCAATATTTGTAACAACTACTGCTGAGGGGCATAAACTTATAAAGGTTAGGGTCAGAGATCTAAGGATACCAGAAATAGGAGATAAATTTGCTTCTAGACATGGACAGAAAGGTGTTATAGGGGCTTTGATACCTCAGTATGATATGCCATACACCGTGGATGGTATAACACCTGATATAATAATAAATCCCCATGCACTACCATCTAGAATGACGCTAGGACAACTTATGGAAAGTATAGCAGGAAAAATCTCTGCACTACGTGGTAAACCTGTTGATGGAACACCATTCTTTGAGGAAGATGTAAATGAGCTGAAAAAACAGCTCCTAGTATTCGGATATCCTATGGATGGCACGGAACCTATGTATGACGGTAGAACAGGAGAGTTGGTAGGTCAGCCAATATTTATAGGAATAGTGTACTACCAGAAGTTGCACCATATGGTTGCGGACAAGATTCATGCGAGATCGAAGGGACCGGTACAGCTACTCACTAGACAGCCTACAGAAGGTAGGGCTAGGGAAGGGGGACTGAGATTCGGTGAAATGGAAAGGGATGCCATAATAGGACATGGTGCTTCAGCTTTACTCAAAGAACGGATGCTTGAAAGCTCAGACAAGGCTATAATACATGTATGTGAACTATGCGGATTAATCGGTTGGTACAATAAGAAGAAGGAAGTATATGAGTGCCCGATTCATGGTGATAAAGCTACACTACATTCTATTTCCGTACCTTATGCATTTAAACTACTAATTCAAGAGCTAATGAGTATGGGCATAAAACCAAGATTAATTTTATCAGATAGATATAAATATTTTATTGAGTAGATGGGGGGATGTACTATAAGTACAGAAGAGAAAATTATTTCAGCAATAAAGTTCGGCATTCTTTCACCAGATGAAATAAGAAAGATTTCGGTTGTTCAAATAACATCACCAGAGACGTACGATGAAGATGGTACGCCAATAAGCGGCTCCGTCATGGATCCAAAACTTGGGGCTATCGAACCTGGTCAAACATGTCCCATATGTGGTAATTCAATAAGGGCTTGCCCAGGACACTTTGGACACATAGAATTAGCACTTCCAGTAATAAATGTTCTATTTGTTAAGAACATATATGAACTTCTGAGAGTAACGTGCAACAAATGTGGGCATGTCAAGATACCTCCTCAGGACGTAGAGCGGTATACAAAGTATTTAAGAAGGCTTAAGGAGAGATATCCATATTTAGCAAGGAGATTCTCAGAATATGTTAAGAGGCAAGCTATGAAGGTGTCAAAGTGTCCTCATTGTGGAGCTGAACAACCAAGGATAAAATTAGAGAAGCCAACAACATTTGTAGAGTACTATGAAGAGAAAAAGACAATGGTAAGGCTAAATCCATTAATTATACGAAGCCGTCTTGAGAGAATACCCAATGATGATCTAGAGATACTCGGATACGATCCTAAAGATTCTAGACCAGAATGGACGGTTCTTACAGTTCTTCCAGTACCACCAACATCTATAAGACCATCCATCCTAATAGAGACTGGTATAAGATCTGAGGATGATCTAACACATAAACTTGTTGATATAATTAGAACTAACGAAAGGTTAAGGGAACATATAACCAGCGGTGCTCCACAGATAATAATTGATGATCTCTGGGAACTTCTCCAGTATCATGTAACTACATATCTCGATAACGAGGTTGCAGGACTTCCGCCGGCAAAGCATAGATCAGGAAGACCATTAAAGACACTTGTGCAGAGACTTAAGGGTAAGGAGGGTAGATTTAGGGGCAATCTATCTGGAAAGAGAGTTGACTATTCAGCTAGAACTGTGATAAGTCCCGACCCCTATCTTAGTATAAATGAGGTTGGAGTGCCCATAGACGTGGCAAAAACCCTTACAGTTCCTGAAAGAGTTACTGAATTGAATATAGATGAGATTAGGAGGTACATACTCAACGGACCTGAGAAATGGCCGGGCGCAAATTATATTGTTACACCAGATGGTAGAAGAATAGATCTGAGGTACGTAAAGGATAGAAAGAGTATCGCAGAGTCGCTGGCCCCTGGATATGTAGTTGAGAGACATCTAAAGGATGGTGATATAGTGATATTCAATAGACAACCATCGCTACACAGAATGTCTATGATGGGTCACGTAGTTAAGGTTCTACCAGGTAGAACATTTAGGCTCCATCTCGCAGTATGTCCTCCTTACAATGCAGACTTTGATGGAGATGAAATGAATCTACATGTTCCACAAACAGAGGAGGCAAGGACTGAGGCAAGGTATCTCCTAAGAGTTCAATACAACATACTCACACCTAGATATGGGGGTATAATAATAGGAGGCATTCAGGATTACATTAGCGGTGCCTACATGCTTACCATAAAATCAACACTTCTTACAAGGGAGGAGGTAATGGAGCTTTTGGCAAGCAGTGGAATAGTTAAGGAGCCTTTGGAACCAGCAATACTATCGCCTAAAAAGCTTTGGACTGGGAAGCAGATAGTAAGTATGTTTCTACCAGAAGATTTTGACTATCAGGGTAGGGCAAATATATCATCTGGACCTCTAAAGTGTGAAGATATCGAGTGTTTCTGGGATTCATTTGTTGTGGTTAGGAAGGGCAAGCTACTCCTAGGTATAATTGATAAGAAGATTATTGGAGCAGAGCAGCAGGATAGCTTACTCTATTGGTTGGCTAAAGACTATGGTGTCGAATTTGCGGCTAAGTTCATGGATCACGTATTTAGAATGTTTATAAAGATTCTAGAAAAGAAGGGATTCACACTTAAGCTAGATGACGTAGCAATAGATAGAATAACTAAGGCGAATATACACACCCTTTTAGATGCTTCATTTAAGAGAGTTCAGGAACTTGTTAAACAGTATGTTGAAGGGACTCTTGAGGTTGTTCCGGGGAGATCGCTTGAGGAAAGTCTTGAGATAAAAATCCTAGAGGTACTGGCAGAGGCTAGGGATAGGGCTGGTGAGGAGGCAGTAGGCAATCTAGATCTATTTAACCATGCATTTATAATGGCACGTACGGGTGCTAGAGGAAACGTTCTGAACCTTACACAGATGGCAGCAACACTCGGACAGATGACAGTAAGAGGAGAGCGAATATGGCGTGGCTATATGGGTAGAGCACTACCGCACTTCAAGGAAAATGACCTTGGACCTATAGCTAGAGGATTTGTTGTGAACAGTTTCTTCGATGGTCTATCTGTTACAGAAATGTTCATGCATGCAGCTGGTGGTAGGGAGGGATTGGTAGACACGGCTGTCAGAACGTCTCAGAGCGGTTATATGCAGCGTAGACTTATAAACGCACTTCAAGATCTCTATGTTGAATACGATTATACTGTTAGAGATTCTACGGGTTCAGTGATACAGTTCATTTATGGTGAGGATGGTGCGGATCCCTCAAGGACTCCATATACAACCATGGTTAATGTTGACAGAGTTGTGGATAAGGTGATTGGATGGAGGTAGAAGGATCTAAGGCTGCTATTGATGAGATTATAGAGTCGGAGCTGTCAGAATCAATTCCAAGGAAAATCATCGAAGACATTAAAACAGCATTCACAAAATATGGTGTTGATTATGAAAAAGCTAAACATATAGTAAAGATCATTAGAGAAGAGGTGGAAAACAACATAATAGATCCAGGCGAAGCTGTAGGTATCGTTGCAGCCCAAAGTATAGGAGAACCAAGTACTCAAATGACCTTAAGAACATTTCACTATGCAGGTGTAAGAGAATTGAACGTTACGCTGGGATTGCCTAGGCTTATAGAGCTAGTAGATGCTAAGAAAACGCCATCGACACCTCTAACATACATATATCTATTGCCTGAGTATAACAGTAGGGAGAAAGCAATTGAAATTGCTAGGAAGATAGAGCTTACAAGGATAATAAACGTTGCTTTAAAAATCGATGTAGACCTCTTCAATAATATTATAACACTAATTCTAGATCCATCTATGCTTAGTGATAAAGGTGTTACTGTGGATGACGTGGTCAAATCACTGCAAAAGCATCTAAAGAAGGTAAGCATTGCTGTAAGCGAGGAGAATCCCTATGAGATTGCAATACAGTTTGAGGAACCTCTCGATCCAGTTAAAATTGAAAGCATCAGAGATAAGATACTCAGCATCAAGATTAAGGGTATTAAAGGAATTAATAAAGTTGTTATACAGAGAAGAGGCGAAGAGTATGTGCTTGTATGTGAGGGTAGCAATTTAAGAGAGTTAATGAGCGTTGAGGGTGTCGATTATAGGCGTATAAGGACAAATAATATTAAGGAGGTCGAAGAAATCTTAGGAGTGGAAGCAGCAAGAACCTTATTGATAGAGGAAATAATGAATGTGCTGGAAGAGCAGGGGCTGGATGTTAATATAAGACATGTTATGTTAGTTGCCGATGTAATGACTAGGACAGGTACTGTAAAATCGATAGGAAGGCATGGTGTTGCCGGGTCTAAGGACAGTGTTTTAGCTAAAGCAGCCTTTGAGGTAACCGTTAAACAGCTTGTCGATGCAGCTATTCACGGTGATATAGACCTATTAAGAGGAGTTGCCGAAAATGTTATAATTGGAAGCTATATACCTGTTGGTACAGCTAAAGTAAAGCTTGTTTACAATCCCTATATGACCTATATGAGTTCGTAGAATATGGAGGGTGATGTAATATATCAATTCAGTCACTAGATGCTCTATTGAGATATGTGGCAAGATCAGGAGCTATTACAATAGGATTGAATGAGACTATGAAGAAGGTTAAGCTAGGGCAACTAAAATTCATAGTAATTGCATCAAATGCTCCAGAAAATGTTAAAAAGGATGTAGTATACTATGCAAAGCTATCTAATATACCTATCATAGAGTTTCCAGGAAGCAATAAAGATTTAGGAACATTAATTGGCAAGCCATTTTCAGTGGCTTTAATAGGAATTATAGATCCGGGTCAAGTATCGGCCGAGATGCTAATTAAGTATGCTAAAACCTAGCAAGGTGCATTCAAATGGCTTCAAGGGCTACTGAAATAAAACCTCAGCTAAATGTAAAGCTCACCATGGAGGAGATGAGGTACATAACACTATTTCAAGATATTACAGGGGTTACGCCTAGGGACTGTGTAATAATGGATGAACTTGGTACAGTAGTATTTATAGTTGATAGCGATAAGATAGGGCAGGCAATAGGTAGAAGAGGGATCAATACCAAATATTTAAGCAAGTTAATAGGCAGAGAAATCGAAATTGTAGGATGGGCTGATAATCTTGAAAGCTTCACAAAAAGCATCTTTATGCCGGCAAGAGTATATAGGGTACAGCTTATTGAAGGTAATTCAAGGAAAACAGTTTATGTTTACGTGGATTCAAAGGATAAGGGTATTGCTATAGGAAAGAATGGACGTAACGTATCGAAGGCCAGGTTGCTTCTAAAAAGATACTATCTCATAGATAATATTGTTATAGTGTAATCTTAATGGTATAAAAGCTTAAAATGTGGGTAGTATCTAGTGGTGCTAAATAGGAAAAGGTAGAGTTATTGGGGTCGCGGTAATGCCTGGTAAGAAAGCACCGTCAGGACTATTTGCAGCACGTAAACTTATGATTAAGAGATTGAAATTTAGATGGAGTCAGAGAGACTACAGAATAAGACAGCTTAAATTAAAGGAGAAGTTCAACCCTTTAGAAGGAGCTCCAATGGCTAGAGGAATAGTTTTAGAGAAGGTAGGTGTTGAAGCAAGACAACCAAATGCTGGAGTGAGGAAATGTGTAAGGGTGCAGCTAGTTAAAAATGGTAAGGTTATAACTGCGTTTGTACCGTATGACGGTGGTCTAAATTTCATAGACGAGCATGACGAAGTTCTCGTAGTCGGTATAGGAGGGAGTAGGGGCAAGTCTATGGGTGACATACCAGGTGTTAAATTTAAGGTAGTAGCTGTAAATGGTGTAGCACTAACAGAACTTCTTAAGGGTAAGAAGCAGAAACCTTTGAGGTAGATAATATGGACTCGGTTCAAGAAGCTACTGCTTTACCTGAAATTATGGTTAGCTTAAACGAGCTGAAACTCTTTGGTAAATGGAGTTATAGGGATGTCGTCGTTCTCGATCCAAGTCTAAAGAAGTACATATCACTAAAACCTGTTGTTATACCACATACAGCAGGTAGACATGCACATAGAAGATTTGGAAAGGCGGAGGCACCTATTGTTGAGAGATTAATTAATAGAATGATGAGAAAGGCAAAGAATCTGGGAAAGAAACACTTAGCATATAATATTGTTAAGACAGCATTCGACTTGATATACATTAAGACGAAGGAGAATCCTCTACAGATATTTATAAGAGCGATAGAGAATGCTGCTCCTAGAGAGGAAACGACTAGGATTATGTACGGCGGTATAGTATACCATGTAGCCGTAGACATTTCGCCAATGAGAAGGGTAGATCTTGCGATAAGGCACATCTCTGAAGGGTCGTACCTATGTTCATTCAGATCAGTAAAACCTATTGAGGAATGTTTAGCTGATGAGATAATAGCTGCTGCTAATTACGATAGCAGAAGCTATGCTATTCAAAGAAAAGAGGAAATAGAGCGTATAGCTCTAAGTTCAAGATAGTGTACCCTTCACACCTCCGTTCAGCACAATACATTTCTATATTTTAAAGAATTGCTATGGAAGCGACAATACACTTATAAGTCTAGACTAATAATTTGTTAGATGTGTCTAGCAGTTGCATAGGGAATCATTATGAGTGCGAAACCACATTTGAACCTCGTCATAATAGGCCACGTGGATCACGGCAAAAGTACCCTAGTAGGTAGGCTACTAGTAGAAATTGGAGCTATTGATGAGAAGACATGGAAAGAAACTGTAGAAGCAGCGATAAAGGCTGGTAAGGAGAGTGAAAAGTATGCATGGCTAATGGATAGATTGAAGGAAGAGCGGGAGAGAGGACTTACAATAACCTTAGCATATAGAAAATTTGAAACGGATAGTTACTACTATACAATAATTGATGCACCTGGGCATAGAGACTTTGTAAAGAATATGATAACAGGTGCTAGCCAAGCAGACGTAGCACTACTTGTAGTTTCAGCAAAGAAGGGTGACTTCGAAGCAGGAATGAGTCCAGAGGGTCAGACAAGGGAGCACATACTATTGGCTAGAACTATGGGAATAGACCAGCTAATAATCGCAGTTACCAAGATGGATACAACTGAGCCTCCATATTCTGAAAAGAGATTTATTGAAGTTCTGGAGACGTTGATAAAATTCTTAAGGATTTCAGGATACAGACTAGATGCTATAACCGTTTTTCCAACGTCTGGATGGGTTGGAGACAACATTGTTAAATACAGCGAGAATATGCCATGGTGGAACAATCAGAAGATCGAAGAAATCAGAAAGAAGTATGGGGTAAACGGTGCAAGAACCCTCCTAGAAGCTTTAAACAATGTTAAAATTCCGCCAAAGCCTATAGATAAACCGTTAAGGATACCAATATCAGAAGTATTTGTAATCTCTGGTGTGGGTACGGTACCTGTTGGCAGAGTTGAAACAGGAAAGCTAAGGGTTGGAGATACAGTAATATTTATGCCACCTAATGTAACAGGCGAAGTTAGAACTATTGAAATGCACCATCAGAGATTAGAGGAGGCGTTGCCTGGTGATAATATAGGTTTCAACGTCAGAGGTATTTCAAAGGAGCAGGTACGTAGAGGAGACGTCGCAGGACATCCAACAAATCCACCAACGGTTGTGGACGAATTCACGGCTAGGGTCATGATCGTTTGGCATCCAACAGCTATAGCACCGGGCTATACACCTGTAATACATGCACATACGGCCAGCATACCATGTAGAATAGTTGAAATAGTTGCAAGGCTAGATCCCAGAACAGGTCAAATAGCTGAAAAGAATCCACCATTCTTAAAACAGGGAGATATCGCGATAGTTAGATTTAAGCCATTGAAACCTATGGTTGCTGAAAAGTATAGCGACTTTCCACCGCTTGGAAGATTTGCGATGAGAGATATGGGTAAAACTGTCGGAATAGGAGTTATAATGGATTTAAAACCAGCAAAGGTAGCAGGAAAGTAATAGAATAAAAGGAATTAAAATAGTAACTCTCTACAAAAGATAGTAGATGGAAGTGAGATATGTCAGCCATAGTAAGGATAAGACTCTGGAGCACAGATATCGGCAATCTAAACTATGTAGTTACACAAATAGTAGATATAGCTAAGAAGGCAGGTGTAAAGGTAAAGGGTCCGGTACCACTACCTGTTAAAAGATTACTAGTACCGCTTCCAAGACTTCCACACGGTGAAGGATCAAAGGTTTGGGATAGATGGGAAATGAGAATACATAAGAGAATCATCGATATTGAAGCAAACGAACATGTAATCAGGCAAATAATGAGGGTAAGGGTACCAGAAAATGTATATATAGAAATTGAAATTAAGAGAAGATAGATTTTTAACTCCAATAAAAATTTCTCAAGTTTAGAGCCATTTATCATCACCTATAGAGCCGGGGTGCCCGAGTGGTCTAAGGGGCCGGCCTGGAGAGCCGGTGCGGGATATCCGCGCGCGGGTTCAAATCCCGCCCCCGGCGCCAAACATTTTAAAGACATTTAAAGTGGGAAGATCTTGAATCTTATTGATAAAAGCTTTTGGCACATCTATTACAAGGTCTTCAATTTTTTGATAGTAGATTATAGCTATAAATGGATAGATAGGGCTGAGGATTTTGAGTAAATCTCTATTGTTTTGAAGGAGTTTAAACAGTTCTTAGAATACATTTATCAGATTCAGGTATTTTTAGATCTACCAGTACACCATCTCTAATTACGAATATTTTCTGTGTGCAATTTGCTACTTCAGGGTCGTGTGTAACTATAATGATACTATGTCCATATTTGTTCAACTCCAAAAATGTATTTATGACAATTTTTGCACTTGCTCTATCTAGGTTACCTGTAGGTTCGTCTGCTAATATAATATCAGGTGAACCTACTATTGCTCTGGCAATTGCAACTCTCTGTTGCTGACCACCTGAGAGCTGAAGTGGCTTCTTTGGAAGCCAGTTCAGCTCACCACCTACTTTCAAAAGGGCTTCTTTAGCCATTTCAACTCTTTTACTTTTTGGTATTCCTCTAGCTATTAATGGCATCTCAATATTCTCCAGTACAGTAAGTCTATTTATTAAATTAAAGTGTTGAAAAACAAAACCGAGTTTCATATTTCTAATCCATGCTAATTGTCTATCGCTAAGTGTTGATACATCTATACTATCTATAAGTACCCTTCCAGATGATGGTCTATCAAGGAGACCAATAATATTTAACAGTGTTGTTTTCCCAGAACCAGAGGGGCCCATGATCGCTATAAAATCCCCTCTATAAATTACCATATCAACTCTTCTTAAGCCGTAGGTTATGACATCCCCTATGCTATACACCTTTGAAACATTATCAAGCCTTACAATTTCCTTTTTCAACATCTACTCACCGTAGATATACGTAAACCTTACTTATATATAATGGTGTATTGCTGTCGCCTCCCTACGAACAATAAACAGAAACCCTTGAGAGTTTAAATATGTTAGCAGACCATATTTATATGGTAGACTATGTTCATTACAAATCTACGAATTTGTTAGTAATTAGTAATATAGTTAAGGTATTGCCTGTGGATTAATTATGAAGTAAAAACATTACTAGTCTGAGTTGTTGCTCTGCTTAGCCTTTATCTAATCTTTTTATCGACGGAGGTATGAGACCTTTACGTTCTACAAACTTTCTACAATTGAATCTAGGAATATCCATAACAACCGTTGAACCTAGTAGACCGCCAAAGTCAACCTTATCCCCTGCTTTTGCTCCTGGAACGGGAATTATTCTTACACCAAGAGTTTTGTCAAGAGCTATTGCAGCTGCCATAACATCTAGGATTATTGCAGCTATAGTCTCTACAGGTACGTCACCCGGTATAGCAACCATATCTATACCTGTGTTGCATACCATCATCATCGCCTCCAAACGATCTATAGTTATAGCTCCAACCTCGGCAGCTCTTGACATACCCCAATCTTCACTTACAGGAATGAATGCTCCACTTAAACCGCCTATGCTTGACGTTGCCATTGTACCACCTTTCTTAACAGCATCAGTAAGAATATACAGTGCTGCAAGGCTACCAGGAGCCCCTGCATATTCA
>JAWAHS010000003.1:17563-113620 GCA_038889075.1 Ignisphaera sp. | reverse complement strand
TCTTCACTTACAGGAATGAATGCTCCACTTAAACCGCCTATGCTTGACGTTGCCATTGTACCACCTTTCTTAACAGCATCAGTAAGAATATACAGTGCTGCAAGGCTACCAGGAGCCCCTGCATATTCGAGACCCATAGCCTCGAGTATTCTAGCAACACTATCACCTATCTTTGGTGAAGGAGCTAGGGAAAGATCTACTATACCGAATTGAATACCTAGTTCTTTTGCAACTTCTCTACCAATTAGTTCACCAAGTCTAGTTATCTTAAAAGCTGCTCTCTTTATGGTATCATGCAGTGTCCGCATATCTACATTATCACCAAGTTTATTTATGGTAGCCTCTATAACCCCAGGACCGCTTACAGCTACATTTATGGTAGCCTCCGGTTCTCCAAGACCATGGTATGCTCCTGGTATAAACGGATTGTCTTCCGGGGCATTGGCCATAACTGTAAATCGTGCACAGCCTGTGCCTTTAGGTGTACTATATGCTGTCTCTACAATTTTTCTACTTACATCTATTACAGCATCTACATTGATTCCCGTAGCGGTAGATGCAGCATTCACCATGGCGGCAACAGTCTGTGTCGTAGCTAAAACTCTAGGCAGGGTCTCTATCACGACTCTATCACCTTGGGTAAAACCCTTGTGGACGAATGCGGCGTATCCTCCAATGTAATCGATTTGACTTGATATAGCTATCCTATCTAAAGACTTGGCAATGTTTATTGCAGTGCTACAGGCTTCCTCAAAACTTTTTCTAGCTATAGGCTCAACAATGATTGATATTGGCGTTACGGCAATTCTTTTGGTTACTATTTTTATTCCATACTTTTCAGATACGTTATTAACAGCTTTGGTAAGCCTTTTAGAATATAGCCCAACCTTCTCCTCTATACATGAAGTAATTACAGATTCGGTAGCTGAAATACAGTCTTGCAGATTTAAACTTAAGGTCACAGATCTTATATCAAGATCCTGGAATAGAAGCATCTCAACAACTTCACTTATTTCCTCAGGACTAAAAATTCTCGGCAAGATCTACACCCTTTGCATAGCCTTAAATACATCTATGTGGTTTACGCTAACTTCGACACCCAATTCCCTACCCTTCATCGACAGTTCCTCTCTAAGCTTTGATAGACTTATATTCCCTGTTGAGAGATCTACAATCATGATCATACTGAATATACCTCTCACTACGGTCTGTGCAATATCAACAATGTTTACATTGTGTTTGGCAAGAACTGTGGTAATTCCAGCGACTATGCCAGGTCTATCAGCACCAATAACGCTTATCACAACAAGCTCTTCACTACCTTTATCCATCCATCTATTCACCTCATTTATACTATCAAACCATATAAGTAACCTAATCTAATAAGATCAGCGACTCTCTTACCTTTATGAACTATATAAATTTTTTGCATTTCCCTCCTACAGAACATCAAATAATCTAGTTTGTAGTATAACCATGCTTAGCTTAGGTATAGAATTCTCTGACTGAAAATTAGGAAGTGGTATTGTAAAACCTTATTACCTGGTGTTTCTAAAAGTTCTACACGAATTAGATGGCATTAAGGGAGTACCATTACGGGCGATAATGATGTTAGGTATTAAAGTAAGGCTTTGGACACTGTTGCTGCTAGTTGTACTATTTATTCCAACTATGGAAACCTATACATATTTTGCAGTAGCTTATAATAACGATTTTCAATTAATTACATACAGCTATAAATCGTCAGCGGGTACAGATAACATATATCCTGGTAGCAAAAATGTTGAGCTGAACGTAAATATACAGTACATAGCCGAGAAGGATGCTATCGTCTCTTCAGCATGTCTGCAGCTTCCGAATGGGTTTACAGTATCTAGAGGTGCTTCATATTGTTCCTCACCATATTCACCAAATAATACAGTAGTTAGTAGTGTAAAGCGGAACGATGTAGTGATCTTCAGATACCGGTTAGATGTTGGGCCAAATGTTTCTCCCGGTAGCTATCCTATTACTATGGTGGTACACTATTATAAGGTTAATGGTGAAAGCATTCCATATACGGAAACTATAGAGGGTATTACTATACTAGTTGAGATGTATCCAGAAATCAATATAGATGTTATTGATTGGTACTGGAGTCCGGAAGCCTATCCAGGTTCACAAAATGTCTATCTTTATATTGTCTTGAAGAATGTTGGAGATTCAACGATATTACAGGCTAACGGTATTGCAAATCTGCAATATGGTACATTTACACCTAGCAGTATAAGGTTTAGAGTCCCTACTTTAAATAAGTATTCAACAGCTACAATAACTCTAGGGCCAATATCTATTACCTCTGCTGCTGATCCAAGTGTACCATATACTATAGAGCTAGTTCTGGATGCTACAATGAGTACTGATGATAATGTGGTATACGACTCTAGTGAAACAAAGACATTCACTATTACACTTACAACGCCGTCTCCCATCAACTTGGAGGTTCTCGATTACGGATTTGAAAGTGTAAAGATCGTTGAGAATGCTGTTCAGACAAGGTTCTATGTTACAATAATAAATAAGGACTTTAAAATTGTAAGAAATATTGTTGCATACTATACAATACTATCACAAGGGGCAAACTTTGTCAATGGCACAAAGAGTGCTGTTAGCATCTACAACCAGGTGGTAAATTATGGTGATACAGTCACACTGTATTCCCGTCCGATAAATATTGGTATGGTAGACAGGACTGATATTGAATTGAGACTGGTAATATTTGGTGAAGATAATGGTGCAGAATTCTGGTGTGAAAATAGGTATTATTTCACAGCTTCAATAGATAAACCACATGTTAATCTTGTAGTAGCGGATAGTTATTGGATTGATAGGGAGGTGTACCCGGGTTCCGAAAACATTAGGTTTGCAGTAATCCTTGAAAATTATGATGTAGTTGATGTGAGGGATCTTGTGGCAACACTTGAATTCCCCTCGAACTTCTATCCAAAAATCGTTAAGCTAACAGATATCGATATACCAAAAGGTAGTAGGAATATGCTAGTCTTCCCAGGTATATCGATAAACAGTAATGTGGAAGCTGGTACATATAGAGTAAGACTAGAGGTTAATGGTATAGCAGTAGTAGATGCCAATACATTTTATAAATTTCAAAATAGCTATACATTGATGGTAACAGTATCTACACCACCCAATCAGACTATATTAAATGTCGTAGAATATGGATGGCTCTCAAAAAAAGCATATGTAAATTCGATAGGTTTAAGGCTATATGCGTATTTTATGGTATCTACACCTGGGTTCAGCATACAAAATCCCATGTTTACAGTATATCTACCAAAGCAAATGGTATTCCAATCGCTTACTAGAAACTCTACCACTATCGTAAATGGTGTCTTTAGTTATGGACAGACCATATATGTCGAGGTACCAAATATAGATATTATAGCACATGATGAAGGTGTATATCCGATAGTAGTAAGAGTAAGAGGTTTAACCACCGGTTCGCAGAGCTTTTGGTATGATGGAACATTCTCCCTTTTACTACCTGTCTACAACCCTAGACTGAACGTAACTCTAGTTGATAGCGGATGGCAGAACGACATAGTATCGTCTACAACAAGTGGTGCGACAGCATATTTAACTCTGCAATCCCTTAATATAGATACAATAAGTTCTCTGATAATTCAATTAGAATTTGATGGAATAAATGTTAGATTCATAGATGGGAGGAATAGATCGATAACAACACTAGCCGGCCCTATAAACTATGGTAACACGTTTACAGCTATTTTCACAGACATAGAGGTGAATGGAACTCATATTAATAGGATAGTAGCTAGAGTATCGCTCATTGGTATAATTCAAAGCTATGGTATGTACTATAGAGTAAAAGAAGATTATATTGTGGAACTGTGTATGCTTCCTGTATTGAAGGTATTCGTTATTGGAGCGATTCATACACAATACGGTGGTGTATATGCACCACTTCTACCATCAGCACGCAGCATTTCTATAAACATAGACTTAGTCAATATAAAAACATATTCAATTTCATGGATGAGACCTAAAGCATATTACACCCCACACATTATTAGAGTTAACGATATTTCAGGTACGTGTCTATATGGTAGTGCACCATCGGGCACCTGTTCACTTGTACTAAATGTTGATGTCGAACCATCAGCACGGCCATACAATTATACTATTGTAATAGAGGTTGAATATGGAATTCAAAGGGGAAATGCTATTGCTATATATAGCGATGTGCTGGAGATCCCTATAGCTATAGCATCTTACAATTATTATAAATCTGGTGTGAGACCTACAACATGGTACTGGGGTATTCAAACGCCAGTTAGAGTTCTAGAAGGTCAACGTAATGTACCACTAACAGTGATTGTCACAAATGGCGGTCCACATCCTGTTAATGGAGTAGAGGTGGAGTTAGAACCTATTGATAAAAATGTTACTATGTTGAATAGAAGGGCGGTTTGTACACCAGTACTGAATGTGGGTGGAAGCTGTTCTACGACTTTGTATGTAGATCTATCAAATGTTTCTACAGATAGGATAGAGTTCTATGTGAATATATATTACATATTCACATTGTATGGAACCAACATCAGTGACAGAACCGGATACAATATCAGCTTATATATAGATAGAGGTGCCAGTGGAAAGGGTCTAGAAATAGTAGACTGGGGATGGCTGAATGACTGGCCTGCGTATCCCAATACGAATAACGCAACCTACTTCATAACAGCCGTAAATAACTGGCCGTACAGAGTATCTGGGGTAAAATTAGTATTGAGCTTACCCAACGGATTTTCTTCAAAAGAGGGGGATAGAGTAACATCATATATACCAGGTCCTATAAACAGTCTTCAACAGTTTACCGCAACCTTCCAAATAAATATTGGCGATATTGAGCCTGGTAGATATGATGCTACATTAATGATGGAGTATATAGTCGAGACTGGTACTCCCAATACTGCTATTATTGAAAAGCATCCAGTAAAAATTTTAGTAAACGATCCTAGTGATAGTATTAGTGTAGTATCGGTACAGTGGATCGGTGCTACACCAGAGCTAGGTACCTATGGTGCTATGTTAGCTATAGCTATTAGAAATAACTATAATCCCTTAATCAAGGGGGCAATACTCGAGCTACATCTGCCAAAAGGATTTACATATTCAGCTACCAATCAATCCTATGCAAAAATACCTGCTACGAACATGAATGTAGCCGAATATTATACGATTTCACCAATCGGCTATCAGCAGACGATTATGAATTACATTTCACAGATAATTCAACAAGGTAGTATAGGTCAGAGTTTTGAATATGGTAGTTTAATGTATTTCTATGTAAAGCTTAACGTATTGATAGATAAGCCAGGAATATATCCTGCTAAAGCGTATCTCAATTTCATTGATCATTGGAATTGTATTAGAAGAATACCTTTAGAAATAGATATAACAGTTCTAGGTTCAACAAAGATAGTGGATATAACTACGCCTATAAAGGTGAAGGTAGTCAATGGTACATCGCTACTCAGCATAGGTATTATAAATATCGGCTCATCACCTCTATATAATTTATATATATATTTAGTACCGTACACATCGATGCTGTTACCTCATGGTAACATTAAGTATATTGATTTCTTACCACCTAATAACGTGGTCTACATCTCATATAATCTTGTATACAATCCTATGGCTATAGCAATGGGAGCGGCACAAACATATATGAGGTATATGTCGATACCATTTGGAATCACTGTTGTGTATCGTGATGCTTCCGGGTTTATGCAGTATTTTAATACCTCCGTGTCGATACTACTTGAACCATTTATCGACTTGAGGCTAGAGGATGTAAGAGCAATTATTTCTGGAGGGGTGTTGAGAGTTTCAGGTATTGTAGTTAATTATGGTATTGCTACAGCGAGGAGTGTTGAAGCTAGAATTAATGTAGATGGGGAATTGGTTAGAACACTAGTTGGAGATATAGATCCGGCCTCACAATCTGCATTTAGAATTGAAGCCAGAGTGGAACGATTGCCTAACGATGTTACGCTATCTATAGTTTATAGAGATGAATACTATATTGAAAATGTGTTAGAACGTAGAATAAGCTTTACAGTAGAGACACCTACAACTACATATATACAACAAGGCCAGCCACTGCAATTGAATCACATTCTAGTTATAGTAGCTGTATCTCTCTTTCTACTAGTCATGGCTTTAATATTCTATAGATATATGAAAAGAGTTGCAGTACAGCAATCTGTATATAAGGGGTAAAATAGTGCTCCATTATATCATAGATATACTCATTCTCTCATTTAAGGCGCTAACTGAACGGAAAACTAGGGCAATACTAACTATTGTAGGAATAGCCATAGGACCCTTGGCATTAGTTATGATCTCTAGCGTTGTTGATGGATATGCTGAATATGTCATAGAACAGATTCAAGGTTTAGGTCAGAATGCAATAGTAATATTCCCATCGTCGGGCTATAGATTTACGGAAAACGATTTAAATACTATAAGATTAATTGATGGCGTCATTAGAGCAGAACCATTCTATTCCATACAAGCACAGATTAAAGTGGGGGGAGAGAACAAGATAGTATTTATATATGCTATACCAATTGACATAGTATTTGAAACAATTAAAAGCATTGAAATATATGAGGGAAGCGTACCAGCGCAATCAGAATATGTGAAAGCTGTTATAGGATACCAGATCGCTTTTAAAGAAGGTGAAAAGATGTATGATATTGGTGATGCAGTAACTATAACATTTATGAAGAGTGAAGGAGGTAAGAATACCATTAAAAGAGCAACAGTGATGGTTTCAGCTATTCTTAAGGAATTTGGTGGAGCATTTATTTTAAGCCCAGATACAACAATATTCCTTCCACTAGAAGCTGGACACAGAATCTTTGGTTTAAATCAATGGAGTGGAATCTTTGTATTGGCTAGAAGCAGCGATGATGTAGCTAAAATTGTTAGCGAGTTAAGGAGTATATATAGAAACTCAGCTGAAATAATTTCATTTCAAGGAATAGCAAATATTGTGAATTCGATTACCAGTGCAATGAATTTTATATCATTCTCTGCAGGCCTATCAGCATTTGCAGTTGCCATAGCCGGTGTTGCAGCTACTATGATAACATCGGTTATAGAGAGAACCAGAGAGATAGGTGTACTTAAAGCGTTAGGCTTTACAAGTGAGCATGTATTGGCTATGATATTAATGGAGAGCATAATTATGAGTATTATCGGCGGTGCCATAGGTATTACATTAGGCGTTGCTGGAGGTCACGTTCTAGCAACAGTAGGTCTCGAATTAAGGGCTTCTCCAGAAACTTCGCTAATGATAAAGGCAAATCCAAAAATTACCATCGAATTGATAATTAGAACCTTGGGTCTAACTTTACTTATAGGAATAATGGGTGGAATCTTTCCAGCATACAGAGCATCCAAAATACCACCAGCAGTTGCCCTAAGATATGAATAAAAATGGTGGAATCTTTTGATCGATGGTAGAATCATCAATTATATTCTGAGCATAGCAAGCGGAATTGAAAGTATTGGAGAGGTAATCGCGGGAACAAATAAAGAAAAACAGGTTATAGAAATTATTAAAAAGAATCTAGAGGACCATGTAGATGAACTCTGGATAGAACACGTTCCTGTTACTTCATGGCGTGAAGAAGTATGTGTGGTGGAGACCACGAATGGTAGCTATCCATGTGCTATACACCCTCCTTACCAAGGAGTAATAGATGAAGAGGTGGGTTACGATAAGATCATTAGTATGGATTTAGATAAGCTAGAGAATAAAGGAATAACAAAGATTGATATTTCTGATAAGATAATACTAATCGATATACCAAGAGATCCTGATGATATAGCTACGGTAGCGTATATTCTTAGTCAGTATAGTCCTCGATTAATAGTCATTAGAGATAGAGGGGAAAGTCTTAGGCGAATTGTGGTATTGGATAATGTTGTAGCTCTGTATAGAGAGGCTAGACAGCTAAACATACCCGTGGTGCATGTAGGAAGAGGTATAGGTATGATTGATAAATTAGTTGGAAGTAGGATCTATGCTAAGTCGATGAGATTTAAATCATATGGATATAATTTTATTGCAAAGCTGCACAAAAGGTATGATAAATATATCTATATAACTGCTCACCATGATCACTGGTTGAGTGGTGGTAGTGATAATATCATGGGTATTTCTATCATTATAGCACTTTCAGAAATACTTAAGGATATCAATATAGATAATGGTATAGTACTAGCCTCGTTTACGGCTGAGGAGGGATTTCCAGAGAATATAACATCATTCTACTGGCTTGTAGGTTCAAGGTACCATATTAATAGACATGTAAATGAGCTAGTGGATAATACAGCACTGGCCATTAACATAGATGTTGTATATAAAGAACCATTAGTAGCTTCAACACCCAGTACCATTGTAAGAAACATGATTACATCGTATTCTAAAGATATTTTACTTGAGTACGATGATATAATTTTTGATTCTTTTTCATTTTCATCTATTGGAATACCTTCAGTAACTTTTAATACATTTAAAAAGACTCTGGAGGAGGGGGTCTATCACAGTAATAGAGATTTCGTCTACAATATTAGTACAGAGGTGGTATGGCATACAATTAAAAGTATATATTTGTTGATCAATAATTATATGGCTAGTATTAGAAACAATGAGTTTATTAATGTATATAATATCAATGTTGATGTTCAGAGTATTCTGCAGAGAGTTCTCCCATCTGAGTTACTGTTAAATATATACAGAGTTCATAAGATGTTTAATAAATTAAGAGAACGCTTAGAGAGACCCAAATGCATGTACTTCATAAATCTATTTAATAGGATAATAAACACATCCTACGTGGATAGAGATATAGGTAAGAAACTTGGTATACGAGAGGGTACAGATCTAATTAAATGTAATGAAAATATAATCCCACTTCCTATAGGTACAGAGTTTAAAAATAGTAGCGAATGTTATAGAAATATCAATTTTAATTTAGAACTGTTAGCATATATACTCTTTAAGTACTACTAGAATATACTAAAAGTTGGATAATATGATGAGCATTATGGAGGATCATGTAAACTATTTAAAATTAATTCCGCAAGCGCTTAGTGAACTTTCTAAACCGTTTGTTGGTAGAGAAGAAGAATCTAAGGTTGTATTATTAGCGCTACTTACAAAGGAGCATGCCATACTCATTGGTGAACCAGGTACAGCAAAAAGTGCTTTGATTAGAAGAGCTGCGCAGCTACTTAATATGAAGTGCTTTACCTATCTATTGACGAAATATACAGAACCGGCTGAACTATTTGGTCCTCTAGATATAAATGCTTTGAAAGAGGGAAAATACGTAAGGATTACGGCCCATAAGTTGCCAGAAGCGGAGATAGTATTCTTAGATGAAATATTCAAGGCCAATTCAGCTATTTTGAATACATTACTAACGATTATGAATGAACGTTTGTTCTACGATGGGTACACAGAGATTAAGGTAATGCTCTGGAGCCTTTTTGGTGCAAGCAATGAAGTACCTCAAGATCCTGAACTCGAGGCGCTCTATGACAGATTTTTGTTAAGACATTATGTCAGGCCATTATCGGAGGATATGTGGAAGGATCTATTAAAGCATTCGTGGAGTATTGAAAAGTATGGCTACCCACAATCTGAGATAACATTAGATAGAACTACCTTAGAAAATATAAATCAACTAATATATATGGTCGATTTCGATGCTGTTGAAAGCAAACTTCTAAAAATATTCTCAATACTTGAGTCCAAAAACCTCCATATTACGGATAGAAGAAAGGGAAAAGCATTAAAGGTCATAGCAGCACACGCTATACTTAACAATAGATTAACAGCCAATGAAGAGGATTTAATGGCACTAAAATTTATAGTACCCCACGATATAGATGATTTTGAGAGGGTTAACATAATTCTCTCTGAAGAGCTGAAAACTTCTTATAGATATCTGAGGGAACTCGAAGAAATAGCTGTTAGCATAAAGGAGGTCAACAATTACATTGTTTCCTTTCCAAATATAAATTCAAGATTCATAGAATATAGATTGCTTGAAATATATAGGGATCTCGAATCCACAAGAGATAGAGTACTATCAATGGTCAGAGAAACAAATGATGAAAAAGTACATAAAAAAGGAGCAGAGGTTATAGAAAACATTAATGAAGTACTAGAAAAGATCAAAAGGAAAATGGAAGGAAGATAGAGATGCCAGGAGTTTTAAAACACATAGACTACCAAGATCCATTTACACGTTATAAAGGTCAGAAGATCATTGACAACTTAAGGAGGTTAAAAAATCGTGGAGATATTCCACTAGATCTCGCAATTGATGTTTATTACTCGCTATATCTTCCTTTTCCAAGCTTAAACGACTTATCTCAAATTTCTATTGGTACCGAGAAACACTATAAGATAATCAAAACAATATTGACTGATAAAGATGCAAGAAAGCTAAGGCTTTATACAGTAGCAGATAGCTTTGCTTCTGTTGCATTAGGAACTCTATTTTTAATAAATGTTATAGAAGATCTTGAGGGTAAAAGTGAAAGAATTATTTCACAGAGTAGTGGAAGGAATAGAAGTGGTAGCAAGGAGCAGGATAGAGATGCTAAGGAAAGTGATGGAAGTGAAGGCAAGGATATAGAGAGTTTGGTTAAAAAAGCTATTAGAAAAACATTAGACAGCGCAGAAACTATAAAAGATGTAGAACATTTTGTCTATGGGTATAAGGCCGGTGTAGGTCACGTTCTTAATCTTGAAGATGATGTGGCGAGCGTTATTAGGCTTGTTAAAAATACCGATATCAAAAATATATTGATGTTGTTAGCTAAAGTTCCTGATGTTACTGCCGTGACAAGGAAAAAGAAAATTGTATACCAAAGAGGAGAAGTTGAGGGGTATACTCAGGGATCAGATATTGAGAGGATAGTGTATACAGAGTTTGCATATCCACAACTATATTTCTATATAAAACTTGCTGATGGTAATCTTCTACTTTTCGAGAAAATAATACACATGAATATAGGACCTATATATCTACTAGTTGATAAATCTGGTAGCATGGATGGTAATAAAATTCTGTGGGCTAAGGCTACTGCACTAGCATTGTTTATGAAGAGCAGAGCTGAACATAGATTCTTCTACATACGGTTTTTTGATTCAGAACCATATGAACTATTTAAGATTAGTCCTAGTGCCAGACCTTCTGAGGCTATGAAGTTAGTAGAGTACATTGCTATGGTTAAAAATGGTGGTGGGACCGACATCTCCAAGGCCTTAATAACAGCTTGCAATGATATTGCGAAGCTAAGAACTAGGGAACTGAGTGAGATCATATTAATAACGGATGGTGAGGATAGAATTGCTAGAAGTTTAGTTAAAAAAGCTCTACAGCATACTAAGACAAAGCTTGTAACAGTAATGATCATGGGTGAAAATGAGGATTTGAGAAGTATAAGTAGCGATTACTTTAAAGTTATAAAGTTGAGTGAAAAAGAGATTATATCAGTTGTAAAAGCCTAGACCGCTATACGCTGTATTTCAACCCTCTGTCTAGGTTCCCTTAGACCGTATGTTAATACAACATAATCGCCATAGTTTACAAAACCCTGTTCTATAGCTTTTGCCAAGGCTTCCTTCAAACCCTCTTCATAGCTTTGAGACTCTATATATGATGGATGGATTCCCCATAGTATTGAGAGCTTTCTAAGTATTTTTACATTTTGTGAACCTACGTAAATGGGTATTGTAGGTCTAAGTGAGGAAATTCGTTTTGCTGTATTTCCATGCATACTAAATACAATTAATTTTCCATTAATATCTTCAGCGAGTTCCAGTACTCCCTTTGCAAATTTTAGTTGTATCATATCCAGATTTCTTCTAGCTTTTGCTATAATCGTATCGAAGTTCCTCGGTAGTGCATTTCTTTCAACAAATTCGATTATTTTTTTGAGCCATAGGACCGCATCCAGCGGATTCTTACCAACAGAGGTTTCTCCGGTAAGCATTAACGCATCTATACCAGCTTCAACAGCGATACTAACATCAACTACCTCAGCTCTTGTCGGAATAGGATTCTCAGTCATGGACTCAAGTAATTGCGTAGCAACTATGACGGGTTTTCTATATTCTAGGCATCTATCTACAATAAGCTTTTGCAGTATGTGTATTTCTTCTAGACCAAAATTCATTCCTAAATCTCCCCGTGCTACAAGAATAGCATCGCTTTCACGGATCAAGGCATCGAGGTTATTTATAGCACCTCGAGTCTCTACTTTAGTAATTATATTTATATCGCTGTTCCCAGCTCTCTTTAGTATATCCCTTAATAATGCTATATCTTCAACAGTTCTAACGTAGCTCAAACCTATGTAATCGAAATCGTTTTCTAGTGCAAACTTGATATTGGACATATCATTTTCGCTAATGGGAGGTAGATCTATATCCTTACCCTGGATAGTAATGGTCTTTCTAGATGTTATAGTAGAATTTGTAAGAGCTAGAGCCTCTACGTAATCGTTACCTTTATCGACTACTCGAAGCTTTGTTCTACCATCATCCATTACAAGGATGTCGCCTACGTCTACGTATTCAAAAAATCTGGGTATAGGCATAGGTATAGCAAGCTGTGTCCCGCCGTCACTTTCTTTTCCCAGAAATATTCTGACAATGTCATTCTTTTTTACATTAATTGGCGTCTTGATAATACCTATTCTTAGTGATGGTCCTTGCAGGTCTCCTATCAAAGCTACAAACCTTCCATATCTACTCTCACCACCTCTAATGTATTCAATATACCTCTTCCATTCCTCTGGAGAACCATGTGAGAAGTTAATCCTAAATCCATTTACGCCCATCCTAATCATATCATTTATAGTCTTCTCATTACCACTTGAAGGACCTATTGAAGCAATGATTTTAACAAACATTTGCTTCACTCAAAATTAAATACCTTCTAGAAATGGTGTTAATAAGCTAAATTAAGTCCATTGAATAGGCAAACTTAGCCGATCTTTATAGAGTTTAGGCCATTAATACATTATATAAATATTAAGAGCTCCATTGAGGATCTTTCATATAGTAATAGAATAGGGTATGCATTGGCGCTTGCGAAGACGTATATAGTTAATTTAGTCGTTATTGTTAATTTCTTCCCTATTTAAAAACTGAACAAAATAACTACTAGTCCATCTAATTGAAAAGTAGATTAAAAGAGATTTTTGAAATACTATTTTTAGTGTAAGCTAATCTACATGCTGAAGAATTTTGATTAAAATTGCACCTCCTTAATTAGCGGAAACTATTTAAACCAATCCTACACATTAAGTAGCGGGTGCAAGGGGATGGATAAGTTAAAGATAGCGTTCATCGGTGCTGGTAGTGCTATTTGGTCTAGTAGGGTTGTAATAGATCTACTCATAAATAAAAATCTAAGGAGCAGGGATCTAGAGATATGGCTTATGGATATAAGTGATTGGAGGCTTCATCTGATTACAACATTTGCTAAGAGGTATGTTGAAGAACTTAAACTTTCTACAAAAATCTATGCAACTAAGGATAGAAGAGAGGCTATAAAGGAAGCGGACTTTGTTATAAATTCAGCTATGGCTGGCGGTCATGGCTACTATGAGGTGTTAAGAGAGGTTTCAGAAAAACATGGATACTATAGAGGGATAAATAGTGTTGAATGGAACATGGTATCGGATTACCATACCATTTGGGGCTATTACCAATTTAAGCTTACCCTAGATATTGCTAGAGATATCGAGGAGCTAGCTCCAGATGCGTGGTTCATAAACGTTGCAAATCCAGTATTTGAGCTAGCTACATTAATAAATAGAGTTACAAAGGTAAAACACATAGGACTATGTCATGGACACATGGGGTTTTTAAAGGCGGTCGAAATCCTCGGTATGAGACTATCTGAAGAGAAACTCGGTAAAAGAATTGTAAGTAAATGTGGTGCTCACGATGCCGAATGCTATACTACTATTCTCTCACTGCTTGATCCAAAGGACATTGAAGTAGAGATGTCCGGGTTCAATCATGTAATATGGTTAACAAAGTTTAAGTATAGAGGTGAAGATGCATACAAATATATCGATGAATGGATTGAAAAGGACGCTGAGGAATACTGGAGAATATGGAAAGAGTATGTTATAAGTCCATTTGATGTGGATCTATCTCCGGCTGCTATAGATATGTACAAGATCTATGGGTTATTACCGATTGGCGATAGCGTTAGGGGTGGTACATGGAAGTACCACTGGGATCTAAAAACAAAACAGTACTGGTATGGTCCGTATGGAGGACCGGATTCAGAAATTGGATGGGCAATGTATTTAGCTGCACTTAAGAGGCACTTAGAAGAACTCACAAAAGCAGTATATGATACATCTACGCCACTACTTCAATCATTTCCTCCAAAGCCAAGTGGAGAACAACTTGTAGAAATAATAGATGCTATAGTTAATGATAATCCGAAGGAATACTACTACATATCTTTACCGTATCCAGGAACGCCTCCAATACCTGTTCCAATACAAATTAACATACTAAATAATGGAGCAATCTCAGGAATACCAGATAATGTAGCCGTGGAGATTCCTGCTAGAGTGGATGGAAAGGGTGTACATAGAAAACCGCTAGTACCATTACATAGTAAAGTGTATAAGTATGTGATAATTCCTAGATTAATGAGAATGGAATGGGCCTTAGAAGCATTCCTAAAGGGTGGTAGAGATACGCTATTTAATTGGCTTATAGTAGATCCAAGGACTAAAACGACAAAGCAGGTAGAAGAAACCATTGACGCAATACTAAAAATCCCTGGCAATGAAGAGATGGCAAAGCACTTCGCCTAAGTTAGAGACATCATCTCTAAATATACTCAATTTTTAATTTGAAATCGGTTTCGCTTAATTATCTTCGTGACAATGTTCCTATATATCAATACTATAATGCGGTTCTAGTACTAATAGCCATTTTCTGAGGATCTATGTATTCGCCATATTCCATGTCAAAAATTTTAGTTAGTATACCTCTGTTAAGGATATATTTATTCAATCCAAGTTTATCTATAAAATGTTTAAAAAATTGCGTATCCATAAATCTTTCTCTAATTAGTAGTGCATAACTGATACTTATATTGCTATAGGATGCTTTATATACAATATATCTTGTTCCATTTTTCAGTAACTTTTCTCTGTGTTGAAATACTATAGCTGTAATTTCATCGATATATGCGAGCATTGATGTGTCAACCCATGGTAATTCAACTTCAATTAATTTTTCGTTTCTAGATGAAATTCTCAGAATGCCTTTCTCGGTAAAAATTTCTAGTGTTAGTGAAGATTCTAAAAAGTAGCAAACTTTGTCTAAACATAAATTTTTAGCAACATCTTTAAAAACATCCGTATAGACAAGGTTCCTGCCATATAAGGAGTCACAATAACTATGAATATATGCCTTAAAATTTGCTATATCTATATTTGCAATATAGAGAGAATTGCAAAAGGGGCACCCCTTCTCGTTATCGGATGTGAAGAAAACCTTATTGCATTTCATACATACATATGGTTTTACAATATTTGAGAATACAGTAAGATAATTTATACAATTATCTATCACTTTTTTGTAGTGCTGGGAAATATATTCGATTCTATTTATTATTTCATTTACTTCGCGAATCCTCTTCCTACTAAATTTATCTCTAACTACCCTTTTCATGAACATAAGTATATTCACATTACAGTCCCGGAGTACTAAAGTGGTTAAAAAGACTGATTAATCTATATCACTCAGTTATTTCAATACCTTCCCTCTTTAGAATAGCTCTAGCTACTATAATACCCGTGGCAGCTGCAACGTTCATTCCTCTTGACAAACCGGCTCCATCTCCGGCTGCAAATATATTTTCAATAGATGTTTCTAATTCTCTGTTAACTCTTGCTTTAATGCTATAGAATTTTATCTCTGGTGCATATAACAAGGTTTGTGTTGAGGCTATTCCAGGCATTACGATGTCCAATCTTCTCAATGCTTCTACAATGTTCACAACAACTCTATAAGGATACGCCATAGCGATGTCACCTGGTGTAACGCTCTTTAATGTTGGTTCTACGACACTTCTCTCTATTCTATTCCATGTGCTTCTTCTGCCCGCCTCTAAATCGCCGAATCTTTGTACAATAGGTTTTCCGCCACCAAGCTTCGTTGCAAGTCTTGATATACTCTTTCCATAAGCTATGGTATCCTCAAATGGATCTGTAAGTCTTACAGTTACAAGTAAGGCAAAGTTAATATTCTTGGAACGCAAAGTTATAAAACTCTCACCGTTTACCCCTACCGAATCGTCAGGATACCTTTCTTCAACAACAAATCCATATGGATTTGTACAGAATGTTCTTACCTTATCATCATAGCTCTTAGTATACATTATTATTTTCGGATCTCTAGCCATTTTCGTTATTGGTTCCGCTATGTATGCTGGTGCTTCAACACGGACACCGATATCTAAAGGACCCGGTTCTACATCTATGCCTCTCTTTTTAGAAATTTCGGCAAACCACTCGGCTCCTACCCTTCCAGGGGCTAATACTAAATATCTTCCTATAAAATCGCCATTATTTGTCTTCACGATATGACCATCTTTGCCTGGTATAATATCTACAGCTTCGGTAAACTCATGTATATCAATACCTTTCTGTCTTAGAAATTCTGAAAAGTTGCCTATGACTCGAGGCATATTCTCTGAACCTATGTGTCTTTGGGGAGTAGGAATGAATTTTGCACCAGCTTTAGCAGCAAGCCTCTCCAATTCAGCAGCTTGTTCTACATCTAAACTATATACGTTATCAGGAGCACCGAATTTAACAAGAATGTTATCAACATATCCTATGAGTCTTTCAGCCTCTTCCCAACTACCAATTATTTTATTTAGATCGCCACCCACGTCCGGTCTAAGATTCATGGTACCACTACTAAATGTTATGGCACCACCTATACCTGTAAGAATATTACACGGTCTACATAGAACACATTCTTTATCTCTTACCAGCCTCTTTGAATTAAACATAGGACATCTTCTAAACGTATTACTACTTCCTTGTTCAACTATAGCTACCTTTAACTTACCAAAACTATAGGAAGCAAATTCATGGGCGGCAAAGAGTCCTGCCACACCACCACCGATTATAATAACATCATACTTCTTTTCCAAAGGATTTCACCTCTTTAAACCCAACTCAGTTCTTCTATCAATTGTACAGACAACATCTTCTCCTGTGCTAATTATTGTTATTGGGGTTCTTAACGAGGATTCCACATTCTCAAGCCATGTTCTTACATGCTGGGGAAGCTTACTCCACTCTTTAATACACTTAACATCAGGATACAGTGTATCTAATTTTGTCAAGGCTATCTGAGTAGCTGAGTTAAGCATTATGGCTCTCTTAGCTAGATCGATATTAAATGGAGCTACCCTTCTTATCCTGCCAGTAACTGTCGCAACTTCAATTAATCCGAGTTTTTTCGCCTCTTCATATGATAGTTCATTGTCAAGCGGTCCTCCCCCAACTCTTGTAACATATGATTTAAACACAACTATAACATCATCAATTCTTCTAGGTCCTACACCCACTTCAGACGCGAATGCCGAAGCCGTTGTATCTCTACTAGTCACATATGGATACGTTCCGTGATATAAACTAAGGAATGTACCTTGAACACCCTCTATGTAAACCAATTCATTTCTATCTAAAGCTTTATTTACTTCAAGTGAAACATCTATCAAAACATCCTTTAGAATCTCAAAATCTTTAGCAAGCCTTAATCTTCGCAGAACTCTATCAGCCATCGCAAATCCGACACCTTGAAGCGTTGAGCCAACCTCTCCTACCAGAAAGGCATCGCTTCTTTCAGCTTCAACATGCTTTTCTTCAATAACACCCGTATTAAAATCAATAAATAACCTTCCCCTAGTATCTGTTTCGCTTAACTCTTTGAATAGAATATCGAGTCTTATAAGTGCGCCTGCAGCTATCATGAGCTTTGTTCTCGTATTGACGAAGAAAGACGGTATTATTCTAACCCTCCAAGTTCTACCCATATACGTTACAGTGTGTCCTGCGTTTATCGAACCACATCTTACTGCAATAGCCGGATTATCCGCTACTGCTAGGTATGATGCTATTTTCCCTTTTCCTTCATCACCAAAGAATCCTCCAACAACTATAGCTAGGGGCAATGCTACCACCCACCGTAGCCGTGTGCCAGGTAGTCGATGGAGATACTATATCGCATTTCTATCGTTTTATTTTTAAATTGTATATGTACGATATACCTATTCAACGAATTCCTTAGCTTATAGCTAGCTAGGAGAGACTTAAAAATCTTCTACATCTAGTTGGGGCAAATTGTTGGAAAGATTTATCCATTGGCTAATGGAAGAATCTAGTGAATGGCTAAGCATAGTTAAATAAAAATGCTAACGTTTCATGTAATAGTTAATTAGTATCAGAATAATGCAACGAATACCTAGGGATGTGAAGTAGTATTGTACATAACCAACAGATTTGATTATGCCCTTACGCCATGCTTTTTAACCAGATAACAGAGAGTAGAAACACGGGCTGAAAACATGGCCTGTACAAAAGCAGTAAAGGTTAAAACACCAAGTGGAGCTGAGAAGGATCTAGTACCAAAGAAGGTCTGGAGCCTAGCACCAAGAGGTAGAAAGGGTGTCAAGATAGGGCTATTTGCTGATCCTGAGACTGGAAGATACTTCAGAGCAAAAGTACCAGACGACTACCCAGAATGCAGCTAAACACGTGAGCAATGATATAATTAAAATTCAATTATTTTTTCTAGCCTTGTCTCAACTCATTTTCAACGAATATACTAGATTCATTGTCTTGTGAAAAATTTACAGAGTACATCTACGGGTTATATGGAACGCACTGTACTATTTGTATGACGTACAGTAAAAGCATTTCATTAATTTTTAATTCAGCTTTCGGTAATTAATGTGTATTCTTCTATAATTCTTAGCAATTCATTGATGTCTTTCGAATTCTTCAATTTTTCAGCTAGTTTTATAGCTCCCAGGGATTCTATTAACCATTTAGTTAAGTAGCCGTTGAGTAAATGAGTATATATAATATCCTTAGGTACAAGATCATACTTTATCACTATGTAGAGTTTTTTTAGGCTATCTATCTTTAATGTCATCGGTTTGCCGGTATTATCAGTGAATATATACGCCTTATCTTCACCAATATTTTTTGACGCTATCGATATACCCTCTAAATAGAGTGCAGCTTCATATGTAATTCTATATCTATTTTTACCAATCTCTTCAATTAATCCACCATCCTTTAAAAGTTTTAGGTACTTCCGTACTGTTGCAGAGGATAAATTAAGTTTCTTTACAATATCTTCCTTTGCAAATTCGTTCCCTAGATTAGCTAGCATTTCAACTAGCCTTCTTTTTGATATAGGCATCTCAATCCCACCATTTAGACAACATATTCAATTGTTATAACATTTACTAGACAGTACTGCATCCTATATGACTAATAAATGTTACAGGTATAACGTTTATAGACAACTATTATGGACACATTACTTCCAACGTTACTTGCAAAATAAGTTAGGTATCGTACCTACCGAGAAGTAATTGCACCAATACCTTAAAATCCATCAATAGAACGTATATGTGTGTTTTATAGCAAAGGATAATTTTTATGCATTGGTAGATAGTGAATGAGACAACCACATGTTGTCAGATGCCGATTTAGATTATTAATATGTTCAGAATCTCCAGAGACAAATATTACGCAGATGCACTCATTTTCTACATGGCTGTGTATATAGTTCACTATAATGTTCCTATAATCCTCAAGAATTTTATCAAATGGAACATTGTTGATGTTCTTTATGATTAATATTCCCTTGCAGTTATGTCTTGATGACAGATGCTCATATTCGGCTATATAGTTTTGTAACGCCATTTCAACGATTTTCGATCTATCCATATTTAGGCTTTTGGCAATTTTGTCGATTTCCATCGAAATTTTAGAATCTATCGATACTCCAAATCTCCTCTTACCCATTCCTCTTCACCCTTAAGATGTGGGATGTAGTATAAAATAAAAATGCTATAAGTCCAATGCTTCCTGCAGGAGCTACATTTAGATGGATGGAAATTGCGAGCCCTGTCATGCTTATGAATACGGAAAGCAGTATACTTATAACAAATACTTGGTTAGAACTTTCAGTAATGTTCATTGCCATTATTGATGGTAATAAAAGGAGTACGTGTTCCAAAACAAAGCCAATCAGTTTTAAGAGGATGATGGAAGCTATACCGATTACTGTAAATAGTGCTAGGTCATAGAATAGTGTATTGACTCCATGTAGCTTAACATAATCTGCGTCTATACCAAGATATACATTCACCCTATATATGTATATTATGACATAGAGTACAATTACTGAGATGGATATAAGTATGTAGAGATCTTCCATTGTGGTGAGTAACGGATCCCCCAACATTATACTCCATAAATTATACCGAACGCTATATCTTGATAGGACATAGGATACAGCTATAACACTGCATGAGGCTGAGAAAGCTATAGCTGCAGATGTTACAATGTCAGGATCAAGCCCACGTTTAATTGCGAGCCCAATACCATATATTAGCGCTAGTGATATAAGTATGGTCCAAGAGAATTCATTTAGTATTGGAAGGATGTTTGTGAGAATAATCCCTAATGCAATTGATAGGAGAGAAATATGTGGAGCTTCGGCAGCTAGAAAATATATTTTTCTAGCAGAGATTAAGGGACTTAAGGCACCATATAAAATAGATGAAAAGAGTATAGTTAGAACCCATGTATACGGAACTGAATTGAAAACATAAATCATAATCATAGAATTCAGTATTATTAATAACAGAATTGTACGATTCATGGTTAGCTCCTCTTTATCTTAAATATTTTAATGACTAAGAAAGCTACTATCAGCATAGTTGGTATTATAGTTGCTATTGTGATCACATCTAGTTGCGGCAAAATATTGGTAGTAGTGTGCACATCTCTAACTCTGGTGGAGGTATTTAAGGAGCTAGCAATATTCTCCAGCATGGAAATAATGGATGATGATAATAATGGGTTTGGAAGCAACAAAATTTCTCTTCTATACTTACTAGCTAAATTTATTAGATATTGGAAAGCTTTAGAACCATTAGTCACGACAACAATGCTATCACTATAGTTGTCCAATATTTTTTCAACTCTCTCTATATCCTTTGGTACTATAGGAACCTCCTCTTCACTCATAAGAATTTGCGAAACATTTAGACCAAGCCATTCTGCAATATACTGTATCACTGGCGAATCTAGGACAGCAATTTTATTCAAACTAGAATTTAATTCAATTATTTTTTGAAGTCTTAAAATAAGCTTATTGACATTCTCCTCATAAACTTTGCTACACTGAGGTTTTAAGGAGGATAGGATATGTTTTAAATTGTTCAAAAAAACAATATAGTTTTCTGGGTAGAATAATATCCCATGATAGTTTTCTGTGCCTGTAGACGGATTTTTAAATACCTTTATACCATTAATATATGGAACCTCTATCAATATAGAATTCAGCTCACCTCCTTCTACCAGTTTCCTAATATTTAGCTCGAAGTGTGTATGGGCGGTGGAAATTATGATGTTAGCCCTTCTGAGTATATTTACATCATTTGGCGTAAGCTGGTATTCATGAGGATCTATACCGGGTTTGATTAAATCTATAACAACATCTCCTGGACATGCAATACTCTTCATATCTTCATACAGATACGGAAATGTTACAACAATGTATAGATCATTAGACGACAGTAAAGATGGTAAAACAGTGTTAACAAGTAGCATAATGCTAATTACAATTGTAATTCTATGTGTACATAACATAAATGCAATTTCCTCTTCTTGGAATGAGATTGTGCACATTAAAGTTTATAAGCTTATATCTGCTATGCACATATGGTGTATAGAAATAGTCGTACTAGAGCTTAAAGATTTAACAATAGGTTATGAGAAACCCCTTATATCTAACATTAATATTGAACTTAAAAGTCCACACATACTCCTAATAATAGGGCCTAATGGCGTTGGCAAAACAACATTCTTAAAAACACTAATGGGGCTAGTAAAACCCTATGCAGGCAGAATTTATGTTAATAAAATTGACATTACAGGCAATACTGAGCAGGCAGGCATGTTTATTGACTATATACCACAGCTATCAGGGATGGCATCGATTACAAGTTTTCCAATAACTGTCTGGGAGTTTATCGAATTCGGCTTGTTAATGCATCTAAGGAAATTGAATTTAAAAATTGGTAAGAATGAGGTACGAAAAATTATTAAAGAAGTACTTAATATGGTGAAGATAGATGAGGGTCTTTGGCATAAAAGTATTTGGAAGTTATCTGGGGGAGAGAGGCAAAGGTTATTTATAGCAAGGGTGATAGCCAATAACCAATCCATAATACTATTAGATGAGCCCCTCTCATCAATAGATCCAGAAGGAAAAACGGGAATTATTGATATAATCTCTAATCTTAGAAAGGATAAAATAATTATAATCACATGCCACGATCCAGAGATGTTCCTACCTATAACTGATGATATAATGATATTTGGCAAGGGAACCTACTATATTGGAAAACCAATGGAAATTCTCAAAATGGATGTACTTAAAAAGGTATACGGAAAATCAGCTATAAGACTAAAAGATCACGTACACATATATGATCACCATACTTAGAATGAAACTAATATATTAGGATTACCAATTACTAAATTATTACATATTCTAGTAATTGAAGGAAAACCGATACCAATTTCCAAAAATAATGTAGAGAGCACTTCAATATAGTAAATCTTTCAAGTTAAATATTTCAGAAAATCTGAGATTATCAGAACGATTTGTATAGCTACAAAGTATCCTTTGAAGAATTCAAAATAAAATTGACACTTTGTAGCTATACAAATTGCACGTAATGATTATCACAGTGCAACATCATGTACTCAAATCATCTATGAAATGGTATCAACTAGCGATGGGTCAAGCTTCACATCTACCGGTAATGGAATGGTGAAACGAAGGCGTATGGCGCAGATGAATGAATTATTTGGTAAGAAATTGATTGTTCAGATAAAGAAAGCTGGATTGAGGGTGAAAGGCAAATTAATTGAATTGTTAGAGGCTCTCGATTTTAAGTATCTTCTCCCATTTGACGAACATCATGACGGACATCATTGCTATAAGTATTGCGGTAGTTACTATAAACATTACCAACTCATTTAGACCTAGGATTTCCTCACCTACAACACTCCATATTTGTCCTATAGCTATAACCATTATATTCATTACCATTTTACCCATAAATGTTGCTGGTAGAATTTTTAACAAATTGTACCTTAGCATACCAAGTGGTAGAAATAGAATTTTATCTGGAAGAGGTGTTAGGGCAAAAACGAAGGCTAAGAGCGGTAATGCCATGGAGCTGCGCGATTTTGTGAATCTGAGTATAACTTCTATTCTCTGGAAATATTTAGTGTTTTGAAGTACTGAGGAGCTTGCTCGTCCAAGGAGCCATGCTATAGACTCCCCTAGTGTTGAACCGAGAGCACCCCCTAATGATACTATAATAGGATTTAGCTCGTATGCGGTGGCCATCAAGAATAGAATATACGTATAGGGGATTGGAACCACAGATAAACAGCCTATTAAAGATAGCAGGAATGTTGCTATAAAACCATTGAATCCCAAAAGAACCCTGATTATTGATTTACGCAGTGAGAATATCATAATACTTACGATAACTAGTATTATAGTTGGTATGTAGCTTTCAAGCACCCTTATTATATCCTTTGATTTTGATATAGGCAATTACAGCACCTTCTTAGTATTACTTAAGTATACGAACATCTCAACTCTATTACACTGTTATTGTTTTAATAAAGTAGTAGGTAGCGAAATCTTAAAAGCTTTAACAATGATTAACAAACAGAGAAATAGACGAGGTTGAAGGATAGTGAGGGTTACAATCAGGTTCTTTTCAGTATTTAGGGATATTGTAAACTCTAGTGAAATTACTCTAGATTATCCATCGCATACAGAGATATCCTTAAAGGAGTTAATAGATGATATTCTAGGTAAATATCCTAAGCTAAAAATGCTTTTTAGTGAGATTGGACCACTAATTTTAATTAATGGCACTATAGCCAGCGGAGTAGAGAATGTTAGTATTAAGGATGGTGATGAGGTAGCTATTGTACCACCTCTATCAGGAGGAAGCAAGTATGTATATACATCACTATTTAAAAATGATGAAATAAATATAGAAAGTAGAATTGATAGACTGATTAGTAATTATGGAAAGGAAGGTTATGGCGCTATAGCAATATTTATAGGTATTGTTAAAGGCTATATCGATGGTCGTAGAGTTGATGAACTTGTCTACGAGGCTTACGAGCCATATACATCTAGAACGCTTGAAAAAATAGCTAATGAGGAAATATCGAATAGCAGGGATATCGGTGCCATTGAAATTATGCATAGGATTGGTTCCGCTAAACCAGGCGAGAAAGCTCTGTACATAGCAGTGATTGCAAAGAATAGAAAAGAAGCCATAAACGTCCTTTCGCGAATTTTAGAACGAGTAAAACATGAGGTACCAATATTTAAACTCGAAAGAAGAGACGATGGTGAATACTGGATTATCGGCGAATCCAAGAGAATTAAGAGAAGCGATAGATAATTAGATTATAATGCTATTGGGAATTTCCATGAAATGCTTCAATATTTTTAAATATTCACGTGCAATTCTCCACCTCTTCTCCGTTTTCATTCTTATCTGTTCTATAAGTACAAAGTACATTAAACTATATTCTCGTACACATGGTGAAATGAATTATATGTAGACATTAATCAGCATCGATTCCTATTTTGTTTAGCAACGTAACGAATACGACAGCAATAACATCGACGCTCTTTTTCTGCATTTGGTACATACGACTTCGCTATTTTTAACTTAATTGAGCTAAGTTTTCATGCTTCGAGTAGACTATGTGCATCTACGTAAATGATGGCCATCATAGCCGCCAATTTAAGTATTCGGCTTTCGAATTTTATTAGAGAGGTGAGACCAGTTCCATTGTACAATGTGAAACATATTTTCTTTTAATAGCAAGATACTGCATTAAATTTGCGGTAGAAATGTTCTAAGTACTATTCAATCATTTATTAATAGGGAATACATGCTGTTTGGGATGCATTGAGATATTGGCAGAACCATGGTTTCTTACGATGGGGAGGAAATTGGTGGTAATGGAATGGCCTCCACAAATACTCTGTTAAACGATGGATATGCTGATAGCTCTACGTACTTT
This sequence comes from Ignisphaera sp., assembly GCA_038889075.1. Classification (GTDB taxonomy): domain Archaea; phylum Thermoproteota; class Thermoprotei_A; order Sulfolobales; family Ignisphaeraceae; genus Ignisphaera. Next base: position 88,060 of record JAWAHS010000003.1, on the reverse strand, counting down.
ATCTTCCTAGCAAGATTCTCAGTTTCCTTTCTAATCTCAGTATTCTTTAGACACATCTTGGCACCACTTATAGCAGTATTTCCAACAAATTCAACTCTTCTTGGATCCACCTTTGGCAGTAGACCTATGGTAATAGCATTTTCAACATTCATATATGTTCCAAAGGAACCTGCAACATATATCTTTTGTATATCATTAAGATCTAATTTTGCATTACTGGTAAGGATCCTAATGCCCGATGCTATAGCAGCTTTTGCTAGCAGAATTTCATTTATATCCCTTGCATTAACTGAGATGTTCTTTCCGATACTAGTTTCACTACTCCATACTAAAATAAATGAATACACATTTCCATCTTTTACTATTCTTTTCGATTTGATCTCTTTTGAAAATCTGCCTCTATTATCAATTATATTCAGCTTATAGAGATGCGCAATGGCATCTATCATTGCAGAGCCACATAGTCCTATGGGTTTTTTGCCTCCTATAGTGTGGTAATGTACATTAAAGTCCTGTACTGAACTATCAAAATATACAAAGATCTGATCAATTGCCCCAGCTACGGCTCTAGTTCCAAATGAAGTTGTTGCCCCCTCAAAGGCAGGACCAGCTGGTGTTGAACATGCATATATAACTCTACCAGTATTCAATAGGATCTCGCTATTAGTGCCTATATCTATCAGCATGCAAGGTTCTTCACAATTCTCTATATCAATTGCAATAGCATCAGCAAGCGCATCTGATCCAACATAGCCCGCTATTACAGGTAACATATAGATTATTCCATTTTTGTGTATTGATAGCCCAAGATCCTTAGCTCTAATAGCTAGGGATCTTGCTATGGCTGGCGTATAGGGTGAGTAACCAAGATATCTAGGTTGTATGCCCAAAAAAAGGTGATGCATGACAGTATTTCCAACTACTACGGCCTCATATATACTATTCTTTGATATACCAGTTCTTAACAGTATATGGTCAATAGCAGTATTTATCGCCTTTATCAAAACTTCCTGAAGCTTCCTTAAGCTATCCTCATTCCGCAAAGCATAGCTTAATCTTGAGATTATATCAGCTCCATAGCTAGCTTGAGGATTAGGTATAGATTCAATAGCTACTGTATTACCGCTTGCAAGTTCAACTAGGTGAACAACTATCTTAGATGTACCGATATCGATGGCCAGACCATACAGTTTGTCGCTAGAGTCTCCAGCTTCAATGTCAACAAGTTTCTTATTATTCCATATAGTAACGGTTACACTCCAATCACCTGCTCTTATAATTTCAGGAAGCTTTTGGATGCTATCGATATCGACATCGATGTTGCTCAAGTCAACATAGCCTTTAATTGCATCAGCAATACGCTCAAAATCAGCTCTAACGTCATTAAGTGTAGCCCTTGGCAATACTACAGAAATCTTTTTAATTGCAGGCAATATCTCAATGGGTCTTTCAAAACCTATATCTGCAGATTTGTACCGCTGAAGTACAGATTCTGATGGTATAAAGACTTCGAAAGTTCCTTCAGTCAATCTAACTTGGCATGCTAATCTATACCCCTTAGATAGATCTTCATAGGAAAGAAACTTCCTTTCTGCATGGGTAGGTTGAATTAGGCTATCTCCATTTAGTACTATTCGACATTTACCACACTCACCTATACCACCGCATTCTGATCTTATAGGTATGTCTAGCTCCCTTAGGATATCTAGTAAAATTCTATTAGGCGTCGTAGATATTCTCCGTTTATACGGTTCCACCATCACTATGGTATTCTTATTCATTGTTAAAACACCTTCTACTGAGTATAATAATATTTGGTAATATAAGTCTTCTCTAATTAATAATTATTTACAATATTTATGTAAAAAATTACATAGGTATCTATAGAAAAACTTATTAATATTTACAACAAATACCGGATATTGGTAAACAACAATGGTGAAAATTCAATACACGATGCTATTGGCCGGTCTTATAATAGGAATTGTTATAGGCTATGTCACAGCACCCTATATAGCTCCGACAACCACGGCTCCAACGACCACTACAATAACTAAAACAGTGACTACTGTAACTACTGTAACGCATACTGTGTCAACGACTCCAGTCTCCTATAAACCGCCAGAAAAGATACGTGCAGCATGGGTCTACGTAGGACCTGTTGAAGACTTTGGATGGACGTATATGCATGATGTTGGGAGAAGAGTTGTAGCCAATCTACTTAAGGATTGGCTTGAAACAACATATGTAGAGTCTATATCGAAGGAGAAGGCAGCAGCCGCTATAGATCAGCTCATCAAGCTAGGATATAATGTGATATTTACAACAAGCTTTGACCACATGGATCCAACCTATGATAAAGCTCAAGAAAATCCTAATGTTATGTTCTTCCACTGTTCTGGCTACAAGAGAGCACCTAATATGGGTACATATTTTGCGGACCTCTACCAGGTTTACTACCTAAACGGGCTAATGGCAGGTGCACTCACTAAGACTGGAAAGATAGGTTATATAGCAGCCGTAACAATACCTGAGGTTATAAGGCATATCAATGCCTTTACAATAGGTGCAATAGAAACAGGTAGTCTACTGGGTAAAAATATAACTGTCTATGTTATAGAAATAGGCGAGTGGTATAATCCTGATAAAGCTAGGGCAGCAGCTCAAACATTTGTTGATATGGGTGTGGATGTTCTAGTATTTACAGAGGATTCTACAGCTACCGTGGAATTTGCGGAAACAATGTTTAAACAGGGTAGGGAAATCTATGTCTTTAGTCATTACAGTCCAATGTATGAATATGGTCCAAACAGTGTTGTAAGTGGACAGCTAGTTAGATGGGAGGTTATATACCTGGACATATTAGCAAAGATCAAGGCGGGAATTTACAGACCTGATAACCTAGAGAGTGTCGATTATTGGTATCTCTTAAATACGGGCGCCGTTGAATTAGGTGCACACGTTTATCCAAACGGAAGCGTTATGCATATTAATCCAAAGTTTGAGAATGTTCTAAAGACAATAACTGTCAAAGACACTATGACTGGAGAGATGTTAACCGTATACGATCTTGTGATAAAGAGATACCAGCTTATGAAATCAGCTCCGCTTCTCCAACCATTGCAGGCTGCAGCACTGACCCACGTCTACGAATCCATTACAAAGATATCTGTAGGAACAAAGCATATTGAGTCTCAAATAGTGGCAGCAATATTCGATCCATTTACAGGACCTCTAACAGGCTACTGTATAGCTGACTATGGTTCGAGATTCTGTTCAGGTAAATCAGCGGGTACATTAGTTAGTGTAGCAGAAGGCGAGAGACTTACACATGAGGATCTATGGACTATGGACTGGTTTATTAAGGGGGTAGTCTACCAAGGCAAAATGTGAGGTGTAATAGAAGCCAACTAAGTTCATGATAATTTTTTATAATTTTTTAACTTTCATTATTTATGAAGAAGCTGGTGAAAATGGCCGACCTTATTAGGGTTGTAGAGATATCTAAACGCTTTGGAGATATCGTTGCACTCGATGATGTCTCACTCAATATAGATAGCGGCGAAATAGTTGCGGTTCTAGGTGAAAATGGCTCAGGCAAGTCAACTCTAGCTAAAATCCTATATGGTCTCTATACACCAGACAAAGGTTATATAGAAATCGATGGAAAACAGCATATATTTTCATCGCCGGCTGAGGCAAAGAGATACGGAATCGTGATGGTCAGTCAGAGGCCTCAGTTAATCGATGAATTGACTGTTCTTGAAAATATATCTATATTTCTTAACAAGTCAGCAAACAGAATTTATAAGAATGTTAATGTACTATTACGAGAATTTGATATCGATATTGATGCTGCGAGCCCTGTCTATGTGTTAAGCTATACGGAGAAGCAGTATGTAGAAGTAATTAAAGCACTGTTAGCCAAACCGAGATTGATGATAGTTGATGAGGCGACAACATACCTTCCACAGCCTATTAAGGTCAAATTATTTGATATGATGAAAAAAATTATAGTGGCTAATGGTAGCATTTTATTCATAACGCATAAGATTTCAGAGGCTCTAGAATTCTCAACAAGGATTATTGTTCTTCGTAAAGGACGTATTGCTGGAGAATTCATTGGTAGTGATGTTTCGTTAGATGAGTTGAGAAGAGTTATGTTTGGAGAAACAGTGGCTACAGTCCAAGCAACTGGACAGTTACAAGATAAGATTGCATTAGGAAATTCAGCAATACTAAGAGCCGACAGTGTTTCGGTTATAGATGAGTATGGTAAAAGAGCTGTGGAAGATATTTCGCTAGATGTTAAACGGGGTGAGATTGTAGGAGTGGTAGGGGTTGCTGGTAACGGTCAGAGAGAATTCTGTGAAGCCATTATCGGTCTTAGAAAGGTTGAAAGAGGTCGAATATTATTTGAGGATAAGGATATAACTAATACTCCGCCTAGTAAACGAGTTGCTATGGGACTCTACTATATTCCTGAAGACCCATTTAAGGATGGAGTATTTTTAAATCTTACGATAGCCGAAAATATTAAAATATTTTCTCAGCGAAAAATTACGAAGGATGTAATTCAAGATATTATCAATAAACTTAACATAATACCAGCAAAACCAGGGATAAAGGTTCATAAACTATCTGGCGGTAATGTACAGAAGGTGGTACTCTCCAGAATACTTATAAATATACCAAGAATTATAGTTGCATATAATCCGACTAGAATGCTTGATGAATATAGTAGCAAATTTGTTATTTCTGTCTTAACTAAATTCGCCTCTCTTGGTGGTTCAATACTCTTATTCTCAGAGGATTTAGATGAAGCACTCGCCATGAGCGATAAAATCGCTGTTATGGTTAGGGGTAGAATTATTGGTATGTATAGCCGTGGTAGTGTGAATAGGTCTGAATTGGAAAAGGTGATGACACTACATGATTAAAATCTCTATTGCTAAAAAAGAAATGTCTCCATACATAACTGCATCGCTAAGAATAACGATAGCAGTTCTAGGTCTGCTAATAGCCATTGTGATAGCTTCTCTAATTTTTAAGCAGGATCCGACGATCACATTGGAACTTCTTGTCAATTCATTTCTAGATTTAAATATCTTTAGATACGTCTCGGTATTTCTACCAACAGCATTGGGCTTGATTATAGTTTACAGTGCAGGTCTATGGAATTTGGGGGCTGAAGGACAAATCGTTGTCGGTGCTATGGGCGCCGCATTCGTAGCCTTGTTTACTCCACTTGGAACTATTGAATATCTAGGTATAGTAACGTCATTATTGTTTGCATCCGTTGTGGGAGCTATATGGTCTCTAATAGCAATCGTGCTAAAGATGTGTTTCGGTATAAATGAAGCATTATCAACGCTCATGATGAACTATATAGCATATTATCTCATAGATTATCTCGTCTACGGCCCTTGGAGAGGAAGGAGCGTCTATGGATATCCTGAAACCGATATGATTCCTACTCAATGTCGATTGCAAAGAGTAGCAGGGTATAGTTTCTCACTTTATCCAATACTTGCCTCATTACTACTTGTTGTAGTGATCTACCTGTTTCTATATAGAACTAGAATTGGAAACTCTATGAGAGCCCTATCATCAAGTTTCCGAGCCGTTGAACTAAGTGGAGTTTCCAGCACTAAATTAGCCATTTTATCATTTATGCTTTCAGGCGCTTTAGCAGGTTTTGCAGGTGGGGTAGAGGTTCTAGTCTATCATAGGAAACTTGTTCCAGGCGTCAAAATCGGTGCTGGGATGGGTTATACGTCGATTATAGTTGCATGGCTTTCCTCACTAAATCCTATAGCTATTCTATTATCATCCTATTACGTTTCTGGTCTCTATATATTTAGTTTGGCTATACAGATTGGTAGCATTAATGTTGGTGATGCTATTGCTAGGATAGTTATAGGGACAATATTTCTTCTTACTATAGTTTCAGAATTCCTAACAAGATATCGAGTAGTTGTGAGGTTTGTAAAATGATTGAAAATATTTTAAATGCTTTTACACTATCAATGATATTCATAGTACTAGGAGACATTATTGTAGAGAGAAGTGGTATTGTAAATCTATCTATTGATGGAGTAATAACATTGGCTATAGCTATTAGTTATGTGGCTATGCTAAGATTTGGACCATTACAGGCGCTAATCTTATCCATATCAATAGCAATAACCATAGCTCTAGCGATATCGCTTTTCATTAATATTCTACACGCTTCGCATGTTCTCACAGGTCTTTGCATGAATATAGTTCTTTATGGTGCAAGTGCAACCATAGGTATTGCATTGGGAGGCGGAAAGAGTACAAGGCAAATAGCTTTGCCATCAATCCATCTGGTGATGTACACATTGCTAGCTATAATCATAGTTTGGTATATGTTGTATAGAACACGGATAGGGACTGCTATAAGAGCATGCGGATTTAATCCTAGAGCCTCTGAAGTACTGGGGGTAAAGGTATGGAGAATAAGAACGCTAGCATTAGTAATTGGCTATACACTAATAGCTATTGGATCGTACATCTATATTAGTATGTATAGAGGTGCATGGTTACCGTATTCTGGTATGGGTAACGGTTTTCTAGCCCTTGCGCTGGCAATGGCATCCTCATGGCATCCTATAATAGCTTCATTAATAACGGTGCTCTTCGTTTACTTTTACACGTCGATATACATTCTACAGTTAATTTATGGGGTGCCTGCAGCTATAATAAATATGTTGCCATTTATCGTATCGATAGCTATAGTCATTTTAATTCAGGTAACACCTATAAAAAAGAAATTGAGTATACCAAGAGCTTTAGGTGAAATATACTTTAGGGAAGAAAGAGCAGCATAAGATAATATACAACAATAAGGATATATATATAGATTTTCTTAATCTTTTACTATATTAGAATGATGAACTCAGGCGGCACCAACCTAGATGGGATGAGGATCTCAGCCTTGTCTGATGGTGGGTTCGATGTGTCCAAAATCTGTAGTCCGTCATATAAAATCCTTATTACCATTTCAGTGTAGTACGATTTACCATTCTTATATACTACTCTGTAGTAAATTTTCTGAAAACCCGCTTACTGTTAGCGTATAAGATTGTAGCTGTAATGATGAATCGTTTGCATGATAACTGCAAATTAATTATTAACTAATAATACCATGTATTTATGTATATATGTTCAGCTAAGTAAACACCACTTCTATATGCCATACAAACCTCTTTGAACGGACATTCTTTGCATTTAGGACTATCGCGTGTGCATATATTTCTTCCAAACATCCAAAATGTATCATCTAATAGAAAGATGTTAACATTGCTAAATCTGGATAGCAATTTGTATGCCTCCCTAACACTTAATCTAATTATGATATCTTCATCATGGGAAACCTCTATTCTTTTAGTGATTTTTTCAGTGAACTCATTCTCTAGTTCAATTAATCCTAACCTTATTGCTATTCTGGTTAAATGGTTGTCTACTGCTATGTTAAGATTCTCTTCATCTAAAGGATTAAATAAACCTCTATAGACTAAAAACTTTATCAATAGATAAGATTTCTTTTCAACAGGGTCTTGATAAGCTTTAAAAACTTTTAAAAGATCTAGAATACCATTGCCATTCTTTCTTCTTAGAAAGCCTTCAGAGATCTCTAGTAGTTTAGTAAAATCACCATTGAATAATTTAACGCTCTTTATACCGATATCATTAAGAAGATATGCCCTTAACTCAGGATCTGGTGGAAAGACACCTTTTACTGAAAGCCATTTAGTAACATCATCATGAGTAATAAATACCAATCTCTCTGGCGTAAAGAATTCGGGATCCTCTTCAAATTTTCTAATTCCAAGATGATAAAGAAGATCGGCTCCCCTATATAGCCGACCATCAATCTCAGCTTCGTATGGTTTATCAGGTCTGCTAAGTCTATGATCCATAGCGACCATTATGAGAAAATAGGCGAGCACCCTATCTATTGATTCATCTACACTTGGATAGAACGATGTATCGAAAACATTCAATGGTTTAATAGGAAGATTCTTAATAATGACTGAGACATCTTTTATTTTTGATGTGCTAATTAATGGCAAGACTAGCGCCCCTCCTAAAATGTAGTATGGTTTATTGCTACATAGTTAACAGAAAAATATAATCTTACTAAACTAAAAAGAGCAAGTGTTAATACTTAATGTCAACATCTAAGCTGGATTGTTAAAAATTCAATGTATTTAATAATAACATTTAACAGCAATTATCATAAGCATTCTTGGAAGGAGCCTCATAACATATTCTAGACTTGTTCAATATTGTAATGATACTTGTTATTATTAAGATTTCTATGGTTTCAGCTATTAGAAAGTTTGGTGTATTTATGTTAGCTATGAATTAAGTAAATTTAAAAATAGACTAGGCGAATTCCTGTAAAGGTAGTACGAGATTCCTAAGTTAAGTATTGTAGTAGAAGGTGATTGAAGGTCTAAGACGGAAATTCTTATTATACCCATTAAGTTAGAAATTCAGTAAATGTGGGGTTTATAATTTGAGTAACATAGAGAAGGCTAAATTTGGTATAGAACCTCTTGATTATATCCTCCCTGAAGGAATTCTTAGGAACTCATTCATCGTTTTTGCTGGTAAGGGTGGGGCTGGTAAGAGCTTGCTCTTAATGGGTATTGCAAAAAGATTTCTAGAGAATGGAGAGCCTGTAATATACTTTGCATTAGATGATGACCCTATAACTATTGTGAAACAATTTCAGCTATTTGAGGTCAGCATTAATGAGTATGTAAAGAGGGAACTTTTCTATATTATAGATGGGTATAGTTTTAGAATTAGAGGAAAAGAAGAAAGAATGCATATTAGCGTTATTGAGGAGGTAGATCCACAAAACCTAACTCAAGTAATAAATATTTGTACAAAGATTCTAGATGATCAAAGAATTATGAATAAGGGGCTATTTATCATTGATTCAATAAATGAATTCTTAACACTCTATGAAGTAAATAAGGCTATAGAACTCATAAAGAATCTTAGAGCCAACATTTCAAAAGCAAGAGGCATAATTGTTTTATCATCACTTCATACATCATCACAAATAGCGAGGAATTTCTTATCATTGATAGAACATATAGTTGATGGCATTATTTTAACAGAAGCCGTTGTAAAGTCCTTTACATCATCTACTGAATTGATCATGATAAGGAGACTCCGAGTTAAAAGAATGAAGGGTGTACCACACTATGTTAACTGGATTCCATATGTAATTGAAAGGAGTGATATTAAAATTATTACAACCGTACCATGATTAAGCAAGCTGTGCATTTCACTAAGACTAGGAAGTGTATAGAATTCGATTAAAGCTTACTGATGGCACAGTTAACGAAATCTCATTAACAATGCTACACACTATGGAAGAATGACGTTATACTATATAACATTCTTGCTATTAGTTTAGAGTCATTTTTATGAAGATTATAGATAATCTGGATATTTAAGGATTTGAATTGAGTTGTACTAAAAAGCCCGCTCTTTATAGAGAAGAGGATTAGGATGTACCACATAATAGCCTAGATCGAGAGCTATTTACTAGTAAGTATAAGGGTATGGAGTCCTATTGTATATTTCTATGTTTCTCCAATCTTTTGTTTCTTCAATCTCTTCAATTTCATTGTGAATATCGTCTCGGAATTCACAATCCTTTGAATGAATAGAAATAATATTATGCCATATATGATATTTGAAAGCGCAGCCATATACATGGATGTAAGGTCGTTTACTATAGCTAGCTTAGGTATAAATACAGTATTAGCTATTGGTATTAATGACAGTAGCATTCTTTGTAGCTGATTGGCACCACTTATATCTACGAACATCGGCATGTATGCAAGAAGTACCAGGGGTCCCATAATATTGCCTATTAAGGCTTGGGCAGTTCGCACATCCTCAGCAAATACACCAAGTATTAGAGAAATCATTAGCATAAATATTGCCAAACCTATAGTATTTAATATGAGTGATATTGCGAGATCTTTCTGTAAGATAAGTAGGGATAGCATCTGAGGCATTTCTAGACTACCTACATCTATTCCTATACCTAGGATCTGAAATATGTAACCGAATAGAGCAAGTCCATATATAATCATATACACTACGCTTATCGATATCGATACAAAAAGCTTTGCACTAATAATATTCATTCTATTTATTGGTAGAGACAATAATGTTTCAAACATCTTTTCCTCTTTTTCAACAGCAATACTAGTAACAATGAGTTGCGATGCCAACATTATGAGCATCAACACTATGAGAGGTATAAAGAAGCTGGAAAGTGATAGAAGTGTAGATAGTGCATAAGGATTTTCAATAACTCTATTGTATATAACTGCATAAGGTCTTCTAACAATTGCATTTTTAATGAATTCGGCAGGTATACCCTTTTCCGAGGCTATAGTTATAGTGATATTTTCATTAAAACGTTCGACAAGTCTTGTAGCAAGATCTATAATACCACTTTCTCCTATTGTAAGCGATCCCAATTTGACATAGATTTTAATTGAGGTTATGGAGAAATTGGTTATATTTTTGCTGAATCCCATTGGTATAATATAGAGAATCTTGGTACCAGATACTTCTAGAGCTTTGCTTATGTTTGTATGCAGATTCTCGTCTAAAAGCCTTACATCGACGCCCAACTGCCTTAGAAAAGAAATGAAATTACGAGAGTGGATATCATTATCGAGATCTATGACTGCCACGGTTCCACTCTCCTTAACAGCTTGGGCTATCTGTTGCTGTATACCATGACCTACAATGGCGTAGAATATTATAATTATTATTAAGGGTACTATAAACATTGCAATCACAATTTTTGGATCTCTTACAATACTTTTTAGTTCTTTCTCAACAAAAACCCAGAACATATCCATCACCATCTAATACGATGCACTTTCTATTAGTTTTACAAAGACCTCTTCAAGGTTTTGAGCACCATATAATTCTTTTAATTCTCGCGGTTCACCTATAGCAAGCATCCTTCCCCTATATATAATACCTATTCTATCACAGAGGTACTCAACCTCTAGCATATTATGACTACTCATAAGTATCGTCACACCTCTCTCTCTGGTATAACTCTTTATTGTATTTCTGATCTGCATAGCATTAATTACATCCAATCCCGACGTTGGTTCATCTAAGATGGCAAGCATTGGATTGACCATAAGTGTTCTAGCCACTAGAAGTCTTCTTAACATACCCTTACTATAAGATTTAATCTTATCTTTAAGTCTCTCACCAAGGCCACTAACTTGGATACCTTCTCTGACAATTTTCTCTATATCAGACTCCTTAAAACTATATAGTCTGGCTATAAACTTCATGAACTCTAACCCAGTTAGATACTTATATGCACCAGCGTCTTCAGGAAGATAGCTAATCATCTTTCTAACCATATCAGCCTCCTTAACAACATCGTAGCCGGCAACCGTAACCTTACCACTTGATGGCTGAAGAATTGTAGCTATAATTCTAAGCACGGTTGTTTTGCCAGCTCCATTGGGACCTATCAGCCCGAATACTTCTCCTTTTCTAACAGTAAAAGTAACACCATCTGCACCCTTTACACCACCAGGATAAATCTTAGTAAGATTGTCAACGGATACGATCTCTTTAGACATTGCTCAAACCACCATAGCTAATCTACTAACATATTTTTAAAGTTTCTATGAAAGTAGATAAGCTATCCAGAGAAGTATAGAGAATACAAATGAGACGAGCCATTTAATTATATTAGCTCTAAAAACTTTATAACCATCAAGAGGAGGCATAGGAAGCAAATTGAATAAGGCTATAAAACTGTTTATACCTCCTATGATTCTCAGATATTGGTGAACTATACCTTGTGTAAAAAGCGATGAGATTAGGCAGATAAAGCCTATAGCAATATTTATTAATGGACCTGCTAATGCTATAGAAGCCTCAATTTCGTGAGAATACCAAGGGGTATAAACTGTGACGGCACCTGGTGCAGCAAAGGTAAATCTACCTTGTGTGGCTATAGTGAGTACGAGTGCTATTAGCAATCCCATATACCAAGCCCTATACTTAGCATAAGCACCATTAGCTCTAGCTATATATCTATGGGCAAATTCGTGTAAAGCGAAGGATGAGGTTATGGCTATTATAACAGCTGGTACTAATTCGGATCTGCCATGAATTATATAGTTGTATGAAAATGCAAAACTCAAAACTATCATAGATGATATAAAGTCCAGTAGTTCTCTAATTCGTGAACTATTGTCATAGCCATACCAGTACATATTGCCACGCACCTATTTCCTTAGAAAAATTTTTAGTAACTAACTATATTAGGTGTTAGTCGATTCTGAGAGGTACGGCTGAGATTTATGGAGCTATGTAATATGCTTGAAAGTCTCATATCACTTGATGAAAACGTTAGGAATATGGGTATTTTTATAGCTTACACAATTTCGTGGAAAGCCAGTAGTATGGCTGATTATGAGGGTGATCCATTTGAAATTGATGTCCAGGGGCTGGTAAACTATATAAAGAACAAATATTCTCTCGATACACTAAGGAATGATAAAACTATACGAGCTTATAGGGAATTCTTCTGGAAGATTGGAATAGACCCAACAAAGACTAGACCATCTAGTGAAGCTCTGGTTAGGAGAATTCTTCGAAATTCTTTCCCAAGAATAAATCCAATTGTTGACGCAGGTAATATAGCGTCAGCATACACTATGGTACCCATAGGAATATATGATTTAGAACGCTGTATACCACCCCTTATCCTTAAGTTAAGTAGAGGGGATGAAGTGTTTAGGCCTATAGGAGGTGCTGAGGAAAGGCTTAGGAAGAACATGCCGATACTAGTTGATGCAAAGGGTACTGTGATGCACATATATCCCCATAGAGATGGTATCGATACGATGATTAGGAATGAAACACGTAAGATTATTATTATAGCAGCCGGCGTCTACGGTGTCGATAAGGATATGGTTAAGAAGGCTATAGAGATTTCTGTACAACTCCTTTCAAAAATCGGTTGGGATTGGTGTCACAGTATTATAGTGAAGCCATAATAGCTAACATTCCTAGTTAAATGATAACGCAACTTCCAATAATGTTGTATGGTAGCTAATGTAAATAATCTTCTTCTATATTCATTACTTTATTTATATACAATGCACTAACATACAACCAATCTGATAATCTATTCAAGAATACATGTATTAAAGGATCTATTGCTCCATTTCTTAATAACGTTACAGCTCTTCTTTCTACACGTCTACATACTGCTCTTAATAGATGTAGCAATGCTGATTCCTTGGAGCTACCAGGGATAGTAAATCTACTCATAGTTTGGGCACTCCACAGAATATCGATTGCCTTTTCAAGGGCAGCCACATCATCATAAGTGATCGGAGGACCAACTCTACTATCACCTTTACTAGCAACATAACTAGCTATGTACATAAGCTTTCTCTGTATCGCGGTTAAGTTATTAACAATATCGAGAAATGCACTATTCTCCTTCAATATAGACTTTACTACACCAATTAATGATACTAACTCATCCAATTCTCCAATCAATTCAATTATAGGTGAATCTTTAGGCAACCTTAGTCCAAATATATCGGTGTATCCATCATCTCCTCTGTGAACTTTCTTCACGGCTCTCACGATATATTACTACAAAGAACTACCTTCTTAAGTAATGTTGATCCATTATACCAACCGAACTATTTATAAATCATGGTATATGTCTGGAGATATAGAATGTTTGCAGGTTCACGATCTTTAATCACAGCTTCTGTATTGCCGCTAATACAATATGTTACCTCCATACGAGGCATTCGAGGATTTAGGGAAATACTATCTATTAGAAAATGTAGTGAAGTACGAAATGTTGTAAAACACTATCTCAATTATATTAAATTTTTAGAGAGCAAAAGAAGTAAAATTATTGTTACACCTACCATTGGTATAGCACCATATATAGCAACTTTAGAGCATTTCCATATACTTCCAAGTACGATTCTCGCTTTTGTAAAAAGAGCTGGACATTCCAATACATTTCGTTTCAAACTCTTTCTTGAAGATATAGAAATCTGTATGGAGGATCTAAATAGAATGAGAAGAGATGCCTTACTTAATAAATTGATTCGTAATATAGCATTCATATATGATCCAATAGCATTTAACGAGGTTATTGCGTATTCCATACCTATGATTATCGCTTTTGATGTAGGTGACCTCATTTCAAATACATTTCCAGATGTAGAGACTAACATCTTTAACATTGAGTTTGAGAACTTTACTGCTTTAAGAAAAGATAATGAGTACACCATTTTTGTACTAAGTGGAAATACTAAGGACGTCCAAAATAGTGGAGAAGAGCTTCCCATAAGTGAGTTCCACATCTACAATACTTGTAGTCCTTTGATATGTCTTAATGATTTAGAGGGCATTGATATCATATACAGGTTCGACGCATTGGGAGTGCTTATTGATGAGCTCCTACAAAGGGGAGAGGGATCGCATCTATACATTGAATTCTGGAGTTCATATGCTATTTATAGAGAATATTCTAGCAATTCAAAGTATTACTATATATGGATACCCTATGCGAATTGGTATAGCGTTAAACAATTAATAAAGTTTATGGCGCACAGCAATTTGTACACTTCATTAAAGAAGGTTTCTATAGTTTCACCATTTAAAATATTTGCAGAATTGGGGAATATAAGTACACGTAGAATTTGGTTAAGTACAATAATTGAACAAATAGTGCATGAAAATAATGCAATTAAGATAGAGTTGGTTGCTTAGTTCGAATCAGTGAGGTTCGAATACATCACCTATCAGATGATAATGCTCATCACAATTTCATAAAATTTTTAGATAGATAGATTAATATGCTACTATGCGACTAATTACTTAAAAATGGAGTTTAAGAGGATGGAACATGATCAAACTAATAACATTTAATAGAATTGATTATAAATTGTTAGATCTATCGTTGCTTGATACTATGGATATCGCTATAATAAAATTTGTATTTGAAAAATTTGGCGGTAAGGCACCACTTAGTGAACTAAACGTCATTACTGTAATTACGGCACTTGCTCCTAAATGGCAGGAATCTATTTCAATACCGCTGCTAAGAGATATGGTACCCGATGGTATACTGAGAGCGCTTAGTTCTAATTTTGCTGAAAGAGAGTTATTATCTAGAATTCAAAAGCTGGAGCAGCTAGGTCTTATAAGGATTGATAGATATTCTATAGCGAAGGGTGATCAAATTACTAACGGTGAACAGAATGCAACCGTATATCTGACAAACATTGGAAAAGAAATTGCCCAATACAATGGGCTGCTACTACATGGAGAATCCATAGATGAAGTTATGGATAAGCTTTTACAGCTATCAATACCTTTACCTATGCAGGAAGCCTATACCATTAATCCGAGAGAAGCATATATAGCCATACCTAATGAGATCATAGAGGTTGGCCAAAACCAAGCTATATTAATAAAACCAGTGCAACAGTTATCATTACTTGGTGTAAAATTTCTAAATGAGGTCATTACAGGTCCTTTTAATGGTATTCCCAAGATAGTGATTATCGGTGGATATGTACCATTAACAATTAGAAAAGGTTTGCAGTTAGGTTATGTAATTTCACTAAGTCAGTAAGTAGCATTAATGAACATACTCATGCCAGATCTCTCAATAAACATATCCATGATAGGGACTCACTCTGATACAGGTTTGTATTGTTTGGTATAATTACCTCATCATGTATTATGGTATAGGATAGTTGTCTACTCTACTCGGTTTGACGATACGATGATAGATGGAATTAATAAGCGTTTAATATACGTATTGGTAATTAAATGGAATAAATGAGAATAGCAGGTTGAAGAACAGTGGTAGAAGGTATTTGGTGCGATAAATATAATAGGAGATATAAAAAGATATATCTTATAGGCCTAATGGTATATACAGGTGCAAGGTTGTAGAGGTTGCAGTGGAATGAATACCCCGAGAGGGAGTGTACCAATTAAGGTTAAGTTATTTGGCTTTGGAGATAAGGGTAGAATATTAGAGGTGGTGGTACAGGAAAGTAGTACTATTAGAGACATTGTAGCTATGGTTGTTAAAGGATTAACCTTAGAGATCGATTACGATGAAGTTATGGTTTTATGTAACGAAGTTCAGCTATATCCAGACGACATGCTACCTAAGAACTGCACTGAACTGGAATTCTTTCCCTTGGCATTAGGAGGTTAGAGGGGTGGGCTAGAATTCCACGTTTCAATATTGATAAAGAGGATCGTAAACCGTTAGGCAATTCTGGTGAGTATATAAATGCCATAGGTATCGGAACTTGGAACATCTACAACTATAGAAATGCTGAAGAAGCACTAAGTAGTGCTGTTGAAATGGGTATTAATGTATTCGAAACGGCTGGAATGTATGCTGACGGATTAGCAGAGGAGCTTATTGGTCGATTGGTTTCAAAGGTTGGTAGAGATGGGATTTTTATAGTGATAAAAATACTATCTTATAACTTGACCAACGAGGAGAGCGCAATTAAGGCCGTTCAGATATCATTAAAGCGCCTTAGAACGAGTTATGTAGATTTGCTACTAGTGCACGGAATTCACGAGCTTTTATCTATTAGTCATCAGATTAGAATACTGGAAATGCTTGCTGAACGGGGCTACACAAGATATATTGGTGTAAGCAATTTTAGGTTAAAGGAATTGAAAGAAGCAATTGAAAGTACTAGAAAATATCGTATTGTTGTGAACCAAGTGACATATAACATTCTTAACAAAAAAATTGAAAAGGATTTGCTACCATTTGCAATTAAAAATAGTATATTAATACAGGCATGCAGTCCTCTTGGCAAAGGATCCGTAATAAAACACCCACTTCTAATCAAAATAGCGGATGTTTACAATAAGACACCTGCACAAATAGCCTTGAACTTTATAATTTCAAGACCCTACGTAATGGCGATTACCAAGACGGAGCAGAAGAGTCATGTTATGGAAATTAAGGATGCTATGGGATGGAGGCTTGATGAGCGTGACATAGAGCTCTTAGAATCTCTCTAAAAAGTAGCAAAGTGGGTACATTTAGTCACAAAAGCTTATGATTCAACTAGCTGTAGATACATATCGGTAGGAATGTATGGTAGTCAGAGAGCCTCAAGCAGGGGCATGGAATTTTTATCCATTAAATAAAAATCAACTTATAAATGAGATAGAAAGGGCTTTTATGGATGCTAAAAGAGGACCAGGCTCGTTACCAAAAAAAGGATGTATAAGCGAAAGACAGATAATCGGAGGGGTAGTTCCGCACGCAGGTTACTATTTCTCAGCAGCGTGTGCAGCATGGTATTACAAGGAGCTAGCAGAACAAGTTCAAAAGATTGATTTAGCCATAATATTAGGTACCAATCATACTGGTTTTGGAGATAAAATAACTACAACAAGCTATTATTCAAAATGGGCTACGCCTCTAGGCACCATCAATGTTGATATAGATTTTATAAATGAATTGAAGAAATCATATCCACTGCTATATGATGATGCTTTAGCCCATACTAGAGAGCACTCGATAGAAGTTCAATTGCCATTTCTTCAGTATATATATGGAGAGAACTTTGAATTAGTACCAATAGTTGTAAGAGATGTGACTCTAGAAGAAGCTCAGCAATTTTCAGCAGCATTAAAAGAAGCTATCAAATTATCAAATAAAAGATCTGTTGTAATAGCATCATCAGATTTTACACATCATGGGGATATTTATGGCTATGTACTCTTTACGACTAATATAATGGATAATGTAAGGGAGCTTGATCACAAATTTATACAGGCTATATTAGATTTAGAGACGAGAAAATTTCTATCACTTATTGATAAATATAATTCAACGGTGTGCGGATATGGTGCCATAGCAATCACCATGGAATATGCAAAGATATTGAACTCTAAGGTAAAGTTACTTAAATACTATCACTCAGGAGACATCACAGGTGAGGAAGATATCATTGTTGGATATGCAGCAATAGAGTTCTACACATAGGTGTTTTCAGCTATATGCAGCATCTATTTTTGAATACTTTTATGTTCAATACATCTAAGTAGCTACTAATATTGGACAAAAAATCATTTAAATGATATAGTGGTACTATTGGAACACCTTCTACCGCCTTCACATCTCCTCTCCTAAGCACTATTACAGCAGGTATAACAGTTTCTACGTTACGTAGCTTGGGGATGTCCGTGGCAACCCATTCACAGTATTTTATAAGCTTATCTATTCTTAGTAGATGATTTAGTGCAATCCTTCTTAAGGAACCTACTCCCATATGTTTTCTCCAATGTTTGCACTCTATTACTAATGCCCTCCTCAATATAGAGTCCAAAGCGATAACGTCAATCTGAAATCGCGAAACCCTTGTATGGATATATCCTAAAATATATTCCCAGCCAAACTCATAAAGTTTCTTAGCAATAAAATCCTCAAACTCACTCCACGAGATGTAATCACATAGTCTTAACGTATCTATACCAAGCTCCTCGAGCATTATTATAAGTTCAAGAGGGTTTAGCAAATAGATTTTACTGTCATTCTCTTTAAGCACATTTCTTTTTACACCATTTTCAATTATATTTTTAATTGTTGTTCTCTCGCCAACTCTAATGTGTTTTAATAGACTTTTCTCGATATTACCAAATTTAAATAGATGTTCAAGAATATCCTGTAAGACTATGTATCCAGTCACGTAACCCAGGACCCTCTTAGATCATTCCATCTTGTTATAGTTGATAGTAAAACCCATTTCATAGAGTTCCAGGGCAACTACCTTAGCACCTAATGCCTCTGCTACATTTTTTAATAAAGCTGCATGTTCTCTATCTCTTGCTAACGCTATAAAGGCACCACCGCCACCTGCACCGCTTGTCTTTGCACCGAGGGCTCCAGCAGCAATCAGTGTTTTTACTATATTACTATGTTCTAAGGATACTACACCTAGTGATTCCAATATTCCGTGATTTATGTTCATTAGAATTCCCAGTTTTTCAATATCATTATTAGCAATAGCATTTTTTGCTTCTTCAACTACTCTCTCGGTTATGTCTAATAACATGTTCAAGAGATATTCCTCCTTCGACTTTAAATTCTTTACACTTCTTACTAAGTCGGCTGTTGTGTACCTCTTAGGAGTATACCCAATAACAATATTGAAATGTCTTGGAGGAACTATGATTTCAGCTTCTGGTATCCATGGTTTGATGTATCTAATGCCTCCATATGTTATGGTGAATGTATCCATCGGGCTTGCTGCACCCTGTACCCTACGTTCTGTTTTCCATGCTAGTAGGGCAATCATCCTCTTGATGTATGGGTCTTCAAAATTATGGCTATAGTTTAGTGAGATACATACAGCTATTGTTCCAACAGAGATGGCTGCAGAGGTTCCTAATCCAGCTCCCATTGGTAAGGTACTTTCTATGTTTATCTCATACCCACCTCGACTAACTTTCAATTCATCTTCACAAATCTCTAATCCTGTAACAATATAGCTGGTGAAACGTGATACACTGACATCATCTGGAACCAATGTATAACTGTTACTCAATCTATCGAGTACGATTCCCTTTATCAGTACATTAGCGTTATGGAATTTGACTACAAGTTTCTCGTCATTTAATCTCCTTCCTGTAACATTCATGAAAACAGGTATTGTAGAAGCTATAGCAGGTTTATTGTAGACAACAGCGTGCTCTCCAAATAGTGTAATCTTTACTGGTAATCGAATACTAATTGTATTCATTCCCATACCTCAGAGGAGGTTCATTTCATCACTATAGATCAGAGAGGGCAACAGATCATCATTAACTACAAGTGCTCCACGAATTATGTTGTTAAGGGTTGGAGGTAATATAGTTTTGGTCTCTTACTTAGATACAATGGTAACGTGTTTTCAACTCTTGGATAGCCATTCAATTCCTCTTCAAGAATTTTTATAAATTCATCGAGCGTCAACGTTTTCTGAATACCATTTCTTCTAATACGAATACTAATGGTATTTGTCCTAGTTTCACGCTCACCTATAACAACAACATATGGAATCCATTCTATTCCAGCATCACGAATCTTCTTACCTAAGCTCTCATCCCTATCGTCAATATCAACCCTTATTCCATTGTTTATAAGCATAGATGCTACTTTGGTAGCGTATTCAATATAATCTTTTGATACAGGTATTAGTCTTACTTGTATTGGCGACATCCAAAGAGGTAATGTAGGAGGAATACCCTTTGCTTCATCGTGAGCTATCTTATCGAATACCATGTATATATACCGTTCAATAGAACCTATAATTGCGGTATGTATTATAACAGGGTATTGATCCGTATTGTTCTCATCAACGTACTTTATTCCAAACCTCTTGGCATTACCTACATCGATTTGCCATGTAGCTATCTCTCTAGGTCTACCGAGTTCATCTATAATTATGTACTCAACATTTATCACCCAATAGTATATACCAGCCGGATATACTGCTAGGAGAACAGGCTTTCCCTCCCTTTTCACAAAATCTACAATATGATCAAAATGTGTATTCAGATAATCTTCGGTTACATTATATATAGCTTGATAATCTCTATCAATCTTCTTAGCTTCTTCAACAATCTTATCTCTGACTATTAATGCTATTTCTTCAGCCTCTCTTAAATTGCGTGTTAATATATGTAGATCTGGCATATGAAATCTTCTTAGTCTAAAGCCTAGAACCAATTCACCTCTTTGTTCATATCTATAGCTGTCCGCTATTTCAAACATCCCTATAGGTAGATCTTTATAGCTTAGTACCCAGTCCTTTAATATTGAGAATTGTTGGTGACATGCTGCAAATCTAAGTACAAATCGATCTGCATCCATCCTTATTTCATACATACGTTCACCAAAAAGATCCGCGTGTTGTTTGATCGGTTCGACGATAAGGTTAAACATATTGGTACCACGGACTCTAAAGATAGGTATGCCTAGAGAGTTTGCTACACGCCATGAATACATCGAAACAGCCTCCAAAATTAGAGTTGCATGAGGCTCATACCTAAGGTGACCTCTATCAGAGTACTCCTCCCACTCAAAACCAAATTTCCTTAAATAGTACTGTACCCTACCTTGTCCGCCTTCTGACTCTTTCTTAAGTACCTCCCGCTCTACTAAAGTCTTCAACTCAGATTCACTATCTATGAAGTTATACTCTTCAGGTTTCATTAGCCTTCCCTCTGGTGTAAGAATATAGTATCTTTTTTCAACCGGTCTTCTAGCACCTTCCTCGCTAGGTGTTATATGGCGAGAGAGTTCGCTTAATGGATGTCCATGACAATGAAGCACAAACTCTTTATACCATCCAAATGGTGCGCGAACCACTTTAATTCCACGCTCTGATAAAGCATTTTTTAGTGAATCAAGTATAGCGATGGCGGTTCTCGGGGGTGCTAGGGAGGGGGATAGGTGAGCGTACGGATATATTACGACGATGGAGGCCTCTACCTTCTTAGCTACATCCATTATTTCATCGACAGCTTTGCTAATGATGATACTAGGGTTCCTATCATCACCTTCTTCAACAGTTGTAAAAACTACTAATGCATTTTCAAAAACGCCGTCCATGCCCTCCCGTGTAATGCTTTCTCCTTCATCTATAGCCTTTTCCTTAGCTTTGTATGAAAAGGTCTTTGCATGTATAAGCAGTAATCTCATTTCACTTCCACCATATTTTTAGATCTGTACTAATATTCAATAGCTAGAGATATTGTTACGAAATAGTATTTATTTATTTTTATAAAAAATTAATTAGGATCCATGAAATCAGTGTGAGAAGTTTCAGTTAGGTGCAAAAGGGTATATTAGGAGACTTAGCTAAAGGATTTATCGGGAGTATAGATGGCTGAACGCAAAATCCGTAACTTAGAGGAATTGGGTATCTCTAGTACCATACTTAAAAAACTGCAAGAAATGGGAATAACTACAGTTGAAGCCTTAGCAGCCGCCAATGCACAAGAACTAAGCCAAAATCTAGCTGTACCACTACCTACAATCCAGAAGCTCATTAGCCAAGCTAGGAGTGCTCTAGGTCTAGGTTTTAGAACAGCACTTGAAATAAAAAAGGAACGTCTAAATCTTCCTAAGATAACCACGGGTAGCAAGAATTTAGATGCCCTCTTGGGTGGAGGTGTAGAGGTTAAAACCATTACAGAGTTCTTTGGCGAGTTTGGTAGTGGGAAGACGCAACTATGCCATCAGCTTACAGTTAATGTGCAACTCCCTCCAGAAAAGGGTGGATTGAGTAAAAAAGCCGTATATATGGATACGGAGGGCACATTTAGATGGGAAAGAGTTGAGGCAATGGCTAGAGCACTGGGGCTAGATCCTGATCAAGTAATGGAGAATATATACTACAATCGTGTTGTTAATAGCGATCATCAAATGGCTGTAGCAGAGGAGCTTAAGGATCTCATACCAAAAGAGAATATAGGGCTTATAATAGTAGATTCCATTACAGGGCACTTTAGAGCAGAATATCCAGGAAGGGAAAATCTTGCGCTCAGGCAGCAAAAGTTGAATAGACACCTTCATCAGCTCATGTCATTAGCCGAACTATATGATGTAGCAATTGTTGTCACCAATCAAGTTATGGCACGACCAGACATCTTCTATGGCGATCCAACAGTAGCTATAGGAGGTCATGTTCTCTACCATGCACCTGGGATTCGTGTACAACTAAAAAAGAGTAGAGGAAATAGGAGAATTGCTAGAATCATTGATGCACCTCACCTCCCAGAAAGTGAAGCTGTTTTTGCAATAACTGAGGCTGGAATTCGAGATCCTGAGTAAATCTAGTACGAAACTGAGGTAAATGGAATACTACAATAAATGCAAATCTAATCCCAAGGTATCTGAAACCATGATAGAGGAGGTAATAAGGATAGGTTGCGCTACCATAATATTCTCTATTGCTGCAGTAATGGACTGGAAGACACGTGAAATAAACCCCCATATATGGTTGCCATTACTACTCACAGGAATTTCGCTAGGAGTCTTCAGATCATTAAATGGGCTAACGGTATATCAAATTATATCACTAGTGGTTTCTGTGATAGTAGTTTGCATTATAGCCGTATTAACGTTCCTACCTAAGCTTATGGGTGGTGCAGACTTTCTTGCCATAGCATCCTTTACAGCACTCTACCCCTATACGCTGCCTAGTACTACATTTAGTTATCAAATGCATACCCCGAATTTCAATATCATCGCCTATCTACTTAATTTTGCGATGATTCTACCTCCTATTTTAACCGTACTCTTAATCTACACTCTGATTATGTTACTCTTTCTCATACATAATATACTGCATAATTTGAAATATGTTGATTTTTTGAAGAATTTAGCTATTCCATTACACAGAAAAATTTATTTCATTTTATTCCATAGAATTGTAAATATTGGTACGATATTTAAAAAGAGATTCTACTATCCAATATTTATTCCAGGATATGTGGAGAGGAGCGGCTTCGATATATATGAAGATGATTTAGAATGGAGAAAAAAGTTGCAAGGCATGCCATGGGAGGTAACTATCGTTGCATCCTGGGGAATACCAATGGTAACGTTCTTCTCCATATCTACATTAATATACATAGCTCTATATTTAATAACACTATTATATGGAGGCTGATATTATTTAAATAATTTAAGCGCAGTTTTGCTATAAATATTTAGAAAGCTAATCAATTTGGTGAAGAACAAGTGTATATTGATGTAATTTGGGCTCCATGGAGACAATCATATGTAACACAGATGTCACATGCAAATGAATGTATATTCTGCAAAGCAGTAAATGGAGGAGATGAGGAGAACTATGTTGTATATAGATCTATACATACCATTGCTATACTCAATCGATATCCATATAACAATGCCCATGTAATGGTTGCACCAAAGCGGCACATTCCATCTACGGAACTTTTAACCACTGATGAGCTAATCGATCTTATGACTACCCTTAACACCATTCTAAGTATTGTAAGAAAATGCTATAATCCTCATGGCTTTAATATTGGAGCTAATATAGGGAGAGCAGCTGGTGCCGGGATTGAAGGGCACATCCACATACATATAGTTCCTAGATGGAATGGAGATACAAATTTTATGCCCGTTTTAGCAAGGGCTAAGGTTATTCCGGAGGATCTTAGAGAAACATGGAGAAAACTAAGGAGTTGCTTACTTAAATAAAATATTAGGTTCATCAGCTTCGAGCCCTTCATCACAATTCAGATTTGCTACATTACATCATTCTACCATTAGTGGTACTAGCCTCCTACATATATAGGTAACCTCAAATCATAAGCTATATTTGTAGTAGTTAATCTAGGTATTAGTGGTAACCTCCTTTTATGTTCACCTCTATGTATTCTTCTTATAATATTAGTTACATTATCTATGGAGATACCCAGAGCTGATGCAATTTCTCCAACATCCATTTTTTCTTCAACATATAGATAGAGTATAGAGTCCACAATTTCGTATTTTAATCCCAATTCATCTTCGGTTAGCTGGTCTTTCCATAGCCTAGGGCTACTTGGTTTAAGTATTATTCTCTCAGGTACTCCTAAGAACCTAGCTAGATCTCTTACCTGTGTTTTATAGAGATCACCTAGGGGTAAAACATCAGCACCACCATCTCCATATTTAGTAAAATATCCTAGTAGCAGCTCTGATTTATTACTTGTACCCATAACTAGCATGTTAAATCTATTTGCAAAATAGTATAGCGAAGCCATTCTTATCCTAGCTCTCAGATTGCCCACTGATGCATTATGATTCATATCAAAGAATGGTAAAGTTCTTGAAAACGATTTAACTACTTCAGATATGTCAAATATATAGTACTCTACCTCTAGCTGTTCTGCGATGCTTATAGCATCATCGACATCCTCCTTAGGTGTAACATCCGTATCAGGCATGATTAGTACCTTCACCATATTCTTGCCTAGCATCTTGGTCGCCAAATATGTCGTAGTAGCTGAATCTATACCTCCACTAAGACCAACAACGTATCCACTTGTATTGGTTTTTCTAAGCATCTCTTCTAGAAATTGGGCAATTCTTTTTACGACATATTCATAATCTAATACAGGTACGATTCTCTGGGTGGGCATGGTTAGGACCATTTATTATATTATTTGAATCTACTAGGTTTCTCAAACAATAATACCTAGCAGCAGTGCTTCTAAATATCTCTATATCATGTATCATGTTTCTTTATATGTTTCATCTCTCTGCATTACATTCTATACTTATATTAATGTACTATCTTGATGTAGAACTGGGTGCAAACACGGTATATCTATTCATTATCGAAATTCGATTTAACAATATCCGCATTTGTTTTGAAGATGTACTAGAGAACAGCATCTCTTATTCATAGATCCAAATGGCAGGAAACTTTTGCTATGGGTTCTATGTAGAAATGATCTAGGATTGTGACGCCAATCATAGAAGCTGTTTATATAGAAATAACCTTATAACTCTTTTGAAGTAGTTCTTAACGATGGTGAAGCTGATGAAGAATACAATTCGAATAGCAGTAGCACAGATGGAACCACTAAATGGCGATATAGATGCTAATTTAAGTAAGGTTAAGGAGGTTGTAACATCAGTTAATGCTGAGTTGTATATCTTTCCAGAGCTATTTCTAACTGGATATCTAATTGAAGATCTAGTATTTAAGCTTGCACTAGATTTAGATTCAAAGCCTATTAAAGAGCTTCAGCAGGTTAGCAATAAGCATAGAGTAGGTATTGTTCTGGGTTTTCCAGAAAGATCTAGTATGGGTTATCTATACAATTCAGCATTAGCTATAGATTATAGAGGCAACATCTATATATATAGAAAGAGGCATCTACCAACATTTTCGTCATTTAGTGAAGGTCGTTGGTTCAAATCATATCGAGGATCCTTTAATCCATGGCTATTTGGAACCATTAAGGTAGGTATTACAATATGCTATGATATTTTCTTTCCGGAAATATTCAGAAAATACATGCTCAATGGTGTTGAACTGTTTATAAATATTTCTGCAGCACCTGATACCTCAATACAATTATTTCATATACTATCACGTGCTAGAGCGATAGAAAATAGTGCCTATTTTGTATGGGTAAATACCACGGGTTTTATTGGAGGATTCGGATTTGGCGGAGCTTCAATCGCGGTTGATCCATTGGGAAACATACTCTATACTCTGAAATACTATGAAGAAGATATACGAGTTGTCGAGATTAACTTCGATAACATTAAAAAATACAGAATTGAAAGACCATTACTGCGGGACGTTGCATTCGAGGATTACTATCTTTTATTTAAAAACGCGCTAAGATATGAAGAAAGGCAATAATTGTGTGGAAACGATTTGGTTATACAAACTATTACTTCGCTGTATTATGGCAAATACCATATTAAATGTAAATAAATGTAAAGTTACCCTAAAGTTAAGTACATCTTAAAGCTTTAAAGTAGAGTATTCCTCTATACAAATGTAAACAAAATATTATGAAGGATTGGTATGGAGTACAGAGTAAATTATGATAGAGTTGAAGGAATAGCAAAGGCATTTAGAAAATTAGGTATTGGTGGAGTAAAAGTATTTGAGGAGTACGATACCCAATTTCACGTCGCCAAACAAATTTCAGAACAGTGTCCTCAGATAGCTCAGCCTCTTCTTTATTTAAATTCCCTTGTCAGTTACAGACTCATGTATCGTGGAGAAGAATTCTGGATGCTATTTGCACAGTATGTTTCAAAGGAGTGTTCTCATGTTAATAGCTTTAGAGATGTAGTAGATTTGGTTATAAGTTTTACTTTGAGGTATAATAAGATTATGATCAAACAGAAAATTAATCGATTGGAGAAGATTAAGAAGTGCGACGATCTCATAGATTACATCAATGTTCATGAGTTTGAAATGCTCGTCAGATATACAGCAAAATGTTTGCATAGTGAACCAGAGTCGAAAACGATAGTATTTGGTGTAAAGATGCTATACTATGGATTGAAAGCTAAGGGGTACGATGTAGTGTTACCTAGCAGCATCCCCATACCTGTAGATAGGAGAGTTGCATTAGTTACATATCTTTCTGGATTAGTAGACACTGCAGGTGGAACTAGGGTAGCATTAATAAGATTATTGGGAATTCCTAATGTAATTAGAAAGATATGGCAGAAGGTCTCTGAATTATCATCCATTCCACCCCTCCATATAGATTCGGTGCTGTGGTATCTAGGGAAGTATGGCTATAGTTTAGTCACCCGAAGTTCTATACTTAGCATCATTGACCATCAATTATTATCTAGGATAGGAGAAGAGGTTGCGAAATACCTTATATACGAGCTTTTTTATAGGCTTCCTCCATAGTAGTAGAGCTGTTCATAGATAAACTTAAGATGGGCATTATATATCCACAACAACGGTTAAATAATACAGATTGTTTTCTATCCAGATCCTCATTTGATGATAGGTTATAGCTTTAACTACTGTTCTAGATTCATGTTTATCTTTATCAAATTTCTCTCCTAAAGCCTTACCATATAAACAGTATTGCCTTTCATTATTGGTAACAATCTCCTTTACGCACTCTATATGGAATTGGCCAAATATCATGTTTTGCGCATCGTGGTAGTAGAGCAGTTCCTCCAGCCATCTATAGAGTAGATTTTCCAGATCATGACCACACACTTCTAGGTTTATTTCCATGGAAGGAGCAATACTACTTGTATCAGTAATTATTTCAAATAAGGCTTTGGCAACTTCACTAAATGCCTCTTCTAAACTTTTTCCCCACGACTTTATCATTATATCTGCGGTATGTGGAAGGAATTCGTATCCTCTGGTACTACTCTGCATATTTTAGATGCCCTATATAGAGGTTTTCAGCACTGATATATAAAAACTCTTTATGCATTGTTTATCTTGAATGTGTCTATAGGTTAAAGTTTATCGATATAGAAGACAGCGTCATAATGAAGTAGCATATTAGTTGATGATGCTAATTGCTGTGAATAAAATCCTTGATACCCTCTCTATGTTTTTAGAGATGGATGTCAGAATGTTTGCTGTAATCACTTTCTCTAAAAGCTTTAGCAATTCAAACGAAACTTCGCTCCTATACATCTTTATCTCTATTTCGTAATCTGTAAAGGTTACTTTAACTGCTCTTAGACTAACTCCTTTAATATAAGCCACTTCCTTGATACTATCGCTAGGCATTTTTTTATACCATAGAATTATTTCAATAGGCTTTCTGGTAGGTACAGCCTTTTGTGTCTTTAAAGATATGTCATGATGGTCGATTCTGATCCTTCTAACCATGTTGTATGCTGTATCCACATATGCTCTTAGACTGCTTGGAAGTATTTTTACTATGTTTCTCTCAGATGGTGAAAGATGCATCTTCTCAGCAATGGAGGCAGCTATAATAGCTAAAAAATCCTCATTATGCGTTAAATCAATTACAGGAACCTTGTTCCATTGCATATTGTCCGAGGAATGCAATTCCTTTACATTCTTTGGAATAGCGTATGCTCTATTCTCATACAGGTATATATTGAACACGGGTTCGAAAAACGTTTTAGAAGTGAGATTCTTTTCATCTTCTATAGCTATAGGTAGAACAACATCGTGTATAGATATGTAGTACCTACTTGCTAGTGATGTTATATCAATATTGGTTAGTTGCGTGCTGAAGGAGGCTATAATAGAAGACAGCGTGTTCAATCTCTCAATAAAGTCCTCATAGTATCCCGATTCCACCAATGAAGTCCCTATCTAGTATCTAGTTAAACATTAAATAAGCTTATGATATTCCCAGGCATTACAGTTATTAGATTTAATGTATTGTGTTACTACAGTTAAATTTTTATCTATATTCTAATTTCCTAGTATACATGGTAGGTGTAATGTTGTGATCGGCAATAAATATGAGGATTTTGAGAGCAACTCGGAGGTCTCTAAAATACTTGATAGAATAGTGTCTGAATACAGTAGAGGTAGCAATTTAGGGAGAAATGCATGTTGCAATATTCCACTTAATGGTGTTATATTTGCTAAATCGTATAGAGAGTTCATAGATGCTTTAGAAAGCTGTAAAGTTGTGTTCGTGCTTATAACAACAACGCACTGCCCATACTGCAAACTATTTAAACCCATCTTCTACCGTACTGCGGAACAATATAGTAGTAAAGCGGCATTTATCGAAGTAAATGCTGATTTTGTTCCAGAAGCGGCCTTGATGTTCAATGTCTATTCTACTCCTACAACGGTTGTCCTAATTGATGGAAAAGTAGCGGATGGACTCATAGGCTATATACCAGCCAACTACTTTAAGGAGTACATCGATAATTTATTAGATAATATTAAATGTATTCAGAGCTGATCTAGAGTATCTATAGCTCTACAAGTTCTCGGCCGCTTATAATCGGGATACCGATTTTTATAAGAATGTCTATTAGAGTACTCCTAGCTAGTCTACTAATTCTATGTGGATACTCTAAAGGCATCGGATATCCAGACGGTGATAACATTTTTACATATGAAAATAAACTGCCTACCTTATCAATGTAAATTTTATGAGGTAGTGTTAGTTGGAAGACCGGTGCGCCATCTGCGAACCTTGAGTACGTTACAGTAAAGAACTGTATACCACATTCTTTGTCTATTCCTAGAAACTTTTTTAGTGTTCCATCGATTTCTATTACCATGGGTGTAGAGTACCCAGCTCTATAGTATGGTTCTATTCTAAATAGTTTAGCTAATTCAAATACATACATATCAGGATACATACCATTTGTATAGAAACATGCGCTGCTTGATTTAGCAATGAAAATAGTGTTAGAGAGGTTGCTCAATTCGTTTATTAAAATATTCTTTTTTTCCAAAACCTCTCTAAGCTCAGTATCTTTAGCTTGACTAATGCTATTTATATTCATACTGATGCCTTTGAAGTCCCTCTGCATCAGGAAGGATATTAATGAACCATCGAGTAGTACTACATCAGCAGAACCACTTTTTGCTAAACTATACGCTGATTGTAGCTCCAGCAGATATGCATATGTTGATAGTGCCCTTTTGTAGATAGACCTTCTGATTATTCTATTTGGAGAGCTGGATTTAATAGAAATTAAACCTGCATCATAGAATCTGATGTATTCTTCAATTTTTATTAGTGATCTAGTAAATGTCTGTCTTATTGCTATGCCTTGGACAACGTATATCGTACCCACTCTGGAATCTACTATGGTGAAGCTAGAGTCTGCACCTATGGCAATGCAACTATTGAGGTCTCTATTAAAGCTGGCATTCCATTCAACTCTTTCTAATATCTTTATGATGCTGGCCCTTTCTCTTTCAATTCTATTACTTATCATGTCTAGCAACTTTGGTATGGCAGATTCTAACTCTGGAAATATAGTGCTCACTATATCTATCACCATCTACTATGTATATACAACATAGGTCTCTCCAAAACGTTTTAAAATAATCCTAGTTCCACTCTCTAAATCAGTTGGTATTACCCTTAATGCAGTATTAGTTTTCTTGACCTCGTAAATAGCTAGCATATCTAAAAGAAACCTTCTATAGTTAATGTAATGGGGCATCGCTACCATATCTACACCTGGTACACAGAAGATGGAAAAGCTCATTAAATCTCTTAGTTTCACATCTCCTTTTCCAACACGTTCATTCAGTAACAGATCTTCAGCAACAGGTAGCATTACTTCGTTGTATCCTATCGTTTTTACACCAGCACTCTTCATCAATCTTCTTATGTAGGCATTCAATACATATATGGCATTAAAGCTACCTATGGATCCCATTCTATCCCCTACTAGAAACTCAACGATCTCTGCTACACTTTCGCTAAGCCAAGGTGAAAGGGAAAGATCCATACCAAGATACGGTATGCCTACACACTTTGATAAGGATTCAAGCAGATTATCGATTCTGGTAACAAATTCAAAGACTATATCGCCATTTCCATCCACTAAGCTTTTCTTAATTAAATCAGCATACCTCAGAGAGCAACTCAACCCTACTGTGTTACTCACATTGGCCGTTGCTGGAAAATATGGTGATTCCATCCAAGATCCAAAGGCTATTGCAAAGTTTGTATAGACGTTTATGTCTGTATTCCTAGCCCTACCATAGATTCTATCTATAACCCTATCTATACAGAGCTCATCGTTACAGCTGATACTGCTATAAACGTTGTCATTTTCGTAAATCAAGTCAATAATTCTATCTATGTAAGGACTATCCATTTTAAATGGAATTGCAATTAATACCCCTATGTTGCTAAAACTGCTAGAGATTTCTAATACCATCTTCTTAACATTTTGGTATTCGATAGTTGTAGGTAGAGGAGGAAGTACTATTCTCCAAGTCCATGGAGAGGAGCCTACGTTTTTGCAACATATAATGGTTCTATCGAGTAGCTCAGTCGACTTCTTTACAATCCAACCAGTTTCATGTTTAATAATCGGAATGTGTAGGGCCAGTGCTCGTATTAGTGCCATAGAGATACCACCATTAGATGTAGGACCATATTAGTATTTAAGGTATTTACCTATTATAGAAATGACGCACACATATACTTACATGGTATTTATAATGTGGAGTATAGAGGAATTGGTACATCGAGCTCAGGATACGGTGAGAGACTTCCACAAACTTCAAACACTTATTAATGATACTAAATACGAGCTTGAATTCGAATTCAATATACGAAGTAAAAGATATGTAGTGAAGGAGCGCACCTCTATTCCAATGGTATTCTTTGGCGACATTCATGGCGATATCAATACACTTGTAGAGCTGATGATCAAACTTAACGCTGTTGAGTATCTGAATAGCAATTCGATGAAGATGGTGTTTCTAGGGGACTATATAGATAGAGGGCCACAACAACTACTAACACTAACATTTCTATCTATACTGAAGTGCGAGTGGAGGGAAAACATATTACTGCTAAGGGGCAATCATGAACCGGTTAAAGGTCTAGAACCCTATCCACACGACTTTCCCTATGAATTGGTAGAGAGGTTTGGTTCAGATGGTGGAAGGGAACTCTACTACAGCTTCCTTGAGATGTTTGAAGCGATGCCACTACTTCTCTACATACCTGATAGGATTCTAGCCTTTCACGGAGGGCCGCCTCTGTCAAGGGC
This sequence comes from Ignisphaera sp., assembly GCA_038889075.1. Classification (GTDB taxonomy): domain Archaea; phylum Thermoproteota; class Thermoprotei_A; order Sulfolobales; family Ignisphaeraceae; genus Ignisphaera. Next base: position 55,707 of record JAWAHS010000003.1, on the reverse strand, counting down.
AGAACGCTATACAGATCCGGATACCATATTGAATGTTGGAAATAAGGAGGATTTTGAGGATGTGTTGTGGAGTGATCCAACTGAAGATATTGAAGGGGTTTCGTACAATGTATACCGGGGTGCTGGTAAGCTATGGGGATGGCGGATTTCAGAAAGGATTGTAGAGAAATTGGATATAAAGGTCATGATCAGAGGCCACGAACCGTGTAATGGTTTTAAGATAAACCATAGAGGGATGGTGGTAACACTCTTCTCTATGAAGGGTTACTATGGCAACGAATCTGCAGCTGCACTAAGAATACCATACGATGATAATAGCTGGCTCTCTAACATAGCATCGTACATATTGCTACTCTAGGCTCTCCATACAGTTTATAAAGGGCTGTAATCTAAACATTACTACATATCTAGTGATTTAGCCTAGCCATACTGAATACACTAATGATGAAGGGATCACAAAATGAGTCTTCAACATATAAATAGAGTTATTGTCACTGGTGGAGCAGGATTCATAGGTAGTCACATAATAGATTATTTGGTAAGAAACAGACTGGCGGAGGAGGTCATTGCTATAGATAATCTCAGCTCGGGGAGTATAGATAATATAGCGGGGCACATCAATAAGAAGTACTTTACATTTGTAAAGGCCGATCTAAAGCATCCAGATGAACAGTGGCTATACTATTTTAGAAATGCAGATATCGCTATACACATGGCTGCCAATCCAGAGGTGAGAGTCTCCGTAACGAATCCGGATATCCATTTTAATGAAAATCTCGTGGTCACATTTAATGTACTTGAAGCATGTAGGAGAGGCAGGGCAAAGACTCTGGTATTCGCTAGTAGCTCCACGGTCTATGGCGATGCTAAAACGATACCAACGCCTGAAAACTATCAGCCCCTTGAACCCATATCAATATATGGTGCAGCAAAGCTTGCAGCAGAATACCTCTGCATATCCTACTCTAAGCTATATGGTATAAAGTGCCTCATTGTGAGATACGCTAATGTAATCGGACCTCGCAGCACTCATGGAGTCATAGTAGATTTTATAAATAAGTTGAGACAGAATCCGAAGGAATTAGAGATTCTAGGAGATGGTACCCAGAGGAAAAGTTATCTACATGTTTATGATGCTGTGGACGCAACCCTATTCTTAGCACTGAAGATTCTGCCAACAGCAGGTGTAGATTATGATGTGTATAACGTAGGGAATGAGGATTGGATTACTGTAAGAGAGATAGCAGATATCGTCGTAGAGGAGATGGGACTTAGCAACATTAAGTACATATTCAAACCGGCTACACCGGATGGTAGAGGATGGCTAGGAGATGTAAAATTCATGTTACTTGATATAAGCAAGCTAAAATCTACGGGATGGAAGCCATCAATGAATTCCTATACAGCTGTGAGAAAAACTGTGAGACAGTTATTAAAGAAGGAAACCTAGACTTACATGCTAAACCACTAACAAGATTAAGGGGCAGCTCTGATATGGGTTTATATTGGTTGGCTTCATCGCCTCATCTCTTTTCCTCTGCATCGGTCTTGGATCTGCATCGCCCTTGGAGGTGTTCAGGTGCACCCCGGGCACCCCACATCTTGAGCATCTTGGGGAGAGCCTTCATCTAGAGCATCTCAGCGGCTCCCGAACCCCTCATCCAGCTACCTCCACACATATCGCTGTACAAGGTGTTTATAGGCGTTTCCATCAATACCAATCAATGAACAGATATGAAAAACGAAACAATTGCACAAGGCGCGGAATAACGTCATCTTAATTAAAAATGATTTGAATTGAGATCATTTAGTATCACCTGCAGGAACCCTACGGCTTGGCTATTAACAACTTTCCTACTGTATAGAAACCTCTACCTATACCATGGTGTAGTATGTTAGTTTTGCGTAAATCCCACCCCCATTCACTAGCAACATCCTTCTGCATATAGTAGTCTACTACATTAAATATGTAGAGTCGTACCTCACCTATATCTATATATCTGTCTACCTTTACCTCAAGCCATCCCAGTGCCTCAGACCAATGCGGTGTTGAAACACTTCTACTCTTAGCTAGCTTCATTTTGAATTTTTCTATCTTATCTACATCTCTCCCAGAAGTAATACCGAGCCCATATACTAGATCTATATAGTTGGATGATGGTATGTTCACTGTTGCCTCACCACTATAATCGAGGCATTCAGATGTAAATGAAGTTCTATCGATTGCAATTGCTATTGTTTGGAGATCTTCAGATACTGGCGTGATCCACGATGCAGGCATCGCATTGATCTTGTCATTGGAGCATCTCGTGAGTATTATCACTACTGGACGTGGATGGAGAAGATAGTAGAATTTTTTAGGCTTTACTACATTTTCTAAGTCCATGTCCATCTATTATCACCTTACCAGTTCCCTATACTCTACTACATCCATACCAAGCATGTATCCTACATCCATAAGCTTAGATATGTGATCCCCTAGCATAGCTACATGGTGATTTGCTGGGGCATATCGTGGAATCTCCTCAGTGATATAATCGAATTCTACCATAATTTGGTTTCTACAGGTGGGGTATTGCAGTAGGCCAGATTTTACTATTCTGCCCTTTGCAATTGCTGCAATACTGAACTCTCTATCTATAGATATTAGCGTTAGTGTATCTGCAATCATCTTTCCTGAGACAGCATAGGGGTTGCCTGTCTCAAAGTGTGGTGCTATGGATGGGGTATCTACAATATCGAGTGCGACTGTACAGTGTGCAAATAGAGCATGCCTAGAATTGAAGAGTACAGAATTTGCAATCCATCCACTTTTACCTGTTATATATCTAGCTATCATCAGCCCTACAAGGGCTGTTAGATCAGCTTCACATCCAGCTACAATGCCTTCAGAATTTAGTAGTGCTAGTGGTATGCAAGGAGTTACACCGTACTTTACTATGTATGGAAAACAGTCTATTGTAATAGCATCTAGTTTTCTCTTGCTTACAATACTCTTTAATGCAATATAGAGTTTAGCTATGTCTTTCAATGCGGTATCCGCTTTTTCAATTCCTATCCTACCCCTGATGTGATTCATAGTTTTAACCAACATATCATCGCTTATCTCACTAAACTCTTTTTCAAATTCATCAAAGGAAATTATATCTACTATAGCATCAAATTTTGACTCAAATATTTCATCAGATTCCTCTCGCTTTCTATCGGCTACCACACCCACTTTAGCGCCAATTATACTAGCTACAGTTCTCGCAATAGCCATAACTCTATCGATGACAAATTCGCACTCTTTAGAATATGGATTGTTACAGTAGTAGAGGCCCGTGGAAACACCCTCATACTCCAGTTTACTTCTAGCTGAAATAGCTGATGCAAGACTGTTGTGTTCTCCATGTGCGAATATGAATACCCGATCAAGTTGCGATTCTACTACAAATTCGTATACCAATCTGCTTGTTCCACCTGTCAGTATGAGTGCTATCGGAATGAAGTTACGATATTTTTTTGAAATAGTTTCCACCTTATCATAGCTAATTACGATCTCTTCATGGAAATCTATACCATATTTTCTAAAATAGGATTTGAGCACCTCAAGTATACCTGCATAGTACTCTCTTCTATGCACCTCTGATGCAAATGGTATCAGGATTAGAGGTCTCAATAACATCTCCCAACAATCTAGTATATAGTACTGCTAACTGTATACCATCCCTAATATCCTTTATGGACAGGGTTTGCTAGACAATTACAAGTCTACACCCATCTTCATCGCATACTTCACGCAATTCCCGTCCATCAAGTAATGCCTTAATTCTTCTAACAATCTCTTTCCAATTTCTTTCACTAAAATCTATGTAGAGACCCTCCTCGTTGCTGTCAACCTCTTCGTCTCTTTTTAGATAATCGTTCATTCTCTCTTCAATGTTTATAACAAACTCTCTAAGCCTATTATAGGTTAGAGAACCTATCTCCCTCTCTAGATAAATAATCATCCCATCTTTAACGACGATGACTACTATCTGTGGGGTCTCAAATACTAGGTAGAATAAAAAGGTATCGACAGCATCGCCCGAGCTACAATTTGTAAAGAATTCTGTACACTGGACCACTACAAATCTATACAGGTCCCTTACCCCTTCTACAAATCTGCTCCACGTCTCATCAAATGCCTTACATCCAGGACATTTGCTATTTCTAAAGTAGAGTACGTATATACCATCCTCCTCCGGAACGAATGGACCGTCTACAGATATGCCTCTCCATACTGTATCGTGTATGTATATACCATCTTCACGTGGCAGATCCATGTATCATCAACTTTTTCAGTTCTTCTGAGAACTATAGTTATTAGGTAGATATATCTATGCCTAAAAGGTTAACCGGACTGCGTTTTGGTACGGCTGGAATACCCAACTCAACACCTAAGAAGACCACTGTCAATGGTATTAAAAGGGTCTGGGAGCTCGGATTGGACGCTATGGAAATAGAGTTTGTAAGAGGTATTAAGATGAACGTTGATATGGCTCACGAGATTAAGAATGTAGCTACAGAGCTGGGTATTGCTCTCACAGTCCATGCACCATACTATATAAATCTCAACTCAGTTGATAACCAGAAAGTCGAGGCAAGCATTAGACGTATAGTTGAAAGTGCTTACATAGGTTTCGAGGCTGGTGCATGGAGTGTAGTTTTTCATACCGGCTACTATGGAGGTTTCGATCCAACAACAGTCTATAACAACGTAAGAGATGTTATAAAGAAGATCGTTAACGAGCTTAGGGATAGGGGTATCGACATATGGATAAGACCAGAGGTTATGGGTGGCTTGAGTGAGATAGGCTCTTTAGAAGAAGTTGTCAGCCTCAGCCAAGATATCGGTGAAAATGTTCTGCCATGTATAGACTTTGCCCATCTACATGCAAGAAGTCTAGGAAGATATAATAGCTATAGCGAATTTAGAGAAGTGATGGAAGTAATCGAAAAAAAGCTGGGTAGGGAAGCGCTATCAAACATGCACATGCACATAAGCGGCATCAACTATGGTCCAAAGGGTGAGGTAAAGCATCTAAACCTAGCAGAATCAGATCTAAATTACAGAGACCTTGTAAAAATCCTAAAAGAATTCAATGTAGAAGGGGTTATAATTAGCGAATCACCAAATCTAGAAGAAGATGCGCTACTCCTCAAAAAGTACTACCAAACAATACAATAAAACGGCAAACATATGTACAATACACCAAAAACACTTAAATTGAACTAGCAACTACAGACCTACTGGGCCCGTAGCTCAGCTAGGATAGAGCGCCGGCCTCCTAAGCCGGTGGTCAGGGGTTCAAATCCCCTCGGGCCCGCCACACAATTGAATGGCTTCAACGTTTTTCAAATGCTTTCTGAGCATACGTTGTATATGATGAATATCAGCAATGCGATTGGAAGAGCTGAAAGAGATTGCTGCAGCAATCTCTTACATCGAGTAAGGTTTTAGCGTAGAACACGCTGAACGAGATGGAAGCCTGCACTATGGTAGCCACGATACGATAGATTTATATTGGTGCACATTTATAGTATCAAGGTGTGACTTGATATGGTTTCAAAAGAGCTTATCGAAAAAGCTAGGAGGCTCCATGGACATATATGTCCGTTTCTCGTGCTAGGTCTTAGAATGTCGGAGATGGCTATGGAAAGGCTTGGTGTTAGTAGAGCAGGCGTTGTTGAAACTATTGAAGAGGAGCTGATAGCTGTTGTTGAAGTTAATAACTGTCTAGTTGATGGTGTTCAAATAGCTACTGGATGTACCTTTGGCAACAATTCACTAATATACCTTGATTTAGGCAAGAATGCTGTAGTGCTATTTAGAAGAGGTAGAAGTAGAGGTATTAGGGTATACATAGATTCTGAAAAACTTAGGCAGAAGTACTTCCCTGAGGAAGCAATTAAGCTTTTTCAAAAAGTTGTTGTTGAGAGAAAAGGTAGTAAAGAGGAGGTAGAGAAGCTCCATATTTTGTGGGAAGAGATAGGCTATAGAATGGCTGAGATACCTAGAGAAGAATTTGTTATTCAAGATGTGGAGCTTATTGAGGATATAGAGAAAGCACCTATATTCAAAAGTGTTAGATGTTCAAAATGTGGAGAACTTGTTATGGAGACAAAAGCTTTGAACATCGATGGGCAAATATTATGCTACGCTTGTTCGGGCTTAGCTATAGATGCTGTTATAGGCAGAGGTATTCATAAGCTCAGAAGTATTCCCTATGGAATTGTAGGTATTAATGCTACCCAATAACTACAGCTTTCAAATCTTTAATTACTTTCGCTTTAACCTCAAACACCTTCTCAATGTTTTCGGATGTTAGAACATCTTCTGTTAATCCAAAAACAACTACATCTCCGTTTTTGAGCATTACAACCTTATCTGAAAATCTATAAGCGTGTGTAAGATCGTGTAAAGCCATAATAACAGCTACACCTCTTTCTTTGGCCAGATATCTGATAAGCTTTAGAATCTCCACCTGGTATCTGGGATCAAGATTTGATGTAGGCTCATCCAGTAGTAGAACCTTAGGCTCGGCTACAAGAGCTCTTGCAATAATAATCCTCTGTAGTTCACCACCGCTAAGTTGACTAAGCTTTCTAAATACTAGGTGTTCGGCTTCAACAACTCTGAGAGCTTCAAAAGCTTTAGCTACGTCTACTTTACTATAGCTAAAGTCTGCATAAGGTCTTCTCCCGGTTAAAACAAAGTCTAGAACCATCATATTTGTCACGGGGTCTATTCTCTGGGGTACATAGCCTATGATCTTAGCCAGTTCCCGTCTTGCATAACCATGGATATCCCTATTATCTATGTATACAGATCCTCTACTCGGGCTTAGTATACCATCTATTGTTTTAAGTAGTGTAGTTTTACCGCTTCCGTTTGGACCTACAATAGCTACTACTTCTCTCGGCAAAATTTCAAGTGTAGTACCGTTAAGAGCTCGGTGTTTTCCGTAGTAGATATACACATCTACAACTCTTATAATCACCATCTAGCCGAACCTCTAAGGAGCATAAATATTAGGAGTGGTGCACCTAAAAACGATAGAACTATACCAACAGGCAAAACTCTTGGAGATAGAGCTATTCTCGAAATTGTATCGGAAAGTATGAGAAGTATAGAGCCTAGAAGTATAGATGCTGGCACTAAGTATCTATGGGATCCGCCAACGATGGATCTAGCTATATGTGGTGCAACGAGGCATAGGAATGCGAGTACGCCAGCAAAAGATGTTGCAAGGGATGCTCCGAGAGTCGCTAAGGTTATTGTTTTAAGCCTAGCGTTCTTAGGATTTACCCCAGAGGCGTAGGAAGTCTCGTCACCAAGTACTAGAAGATCTAGATCTAAGCTGGAAATCATGTAGAGGACTGCTATTGGTATAAAGCCTATTGCCATAATCGCCAGTTCTGTATTACCAATTCTACCAAGATCGCCAAAGGTCCAGAAAACTATTGTTGCTATCTGAAGCTCATTTAAAATTAGGTACTGTAGTAAGGCTAGTAGTGCTTGATATATGGACGCTAAAGCTATAGATGATAGGATTAGTGCATAAGGTGAAAGCCCGGCTTTATATGCTAAAGAAAGTACTAGAATTGCTTGTGCAAAAGCTAGCATAAAAGCTGCGAAGGGTAGTAGATAGGGCCTAGATATAGTGAAAAACCAGTATGCTGTTCCACCACCATATCCAATTATAAGGGTTACGGCAACACCTAAAGCCGCTGCATGTGAAATACCTAGTGTATAAGGTGAGGCAAGAGGATTCCTGAATACCGCCTGAGCTATCGCGCCAGCACCACCAAGAATAGCACCGATAATGGCTCCGGCTAGAACTCGTCTAAGTCTGATCCATAGGACTATGAACTCCTCCTCATGAGGCTTATAGCTTGTAAAAAACTTGAAAACATCAAGAAAGGTAACTCTATAAAGACCTAGAGAAGAGGTTATAGGGATTAGGAATAGGAGTAACAGTACAAGCACCACCAAGACTAAAGCTCTAGACGAAAAAAGTTCTTGAACCGATCCCACATTCATATATTTACCCACAGTTAAATAGATCACCGAGCTGTCCAAAACCTCTGCCAAAGCCTTTAACAAACTCCTCGTACAGCCCTTTACCAAGGAACGCCATGAATATCTCGTCGGCTTTAGCCACAGGATCTATATCTGTAAATTTTTCTGGATATAACACTTTGCCTATGTAGTACGTATCTGCAAGTGCAGTGGCAATGTTAGTATGGTAGTAGTTAAACGGTAGTATTGAGTATACTTTACCATCTCTGAATGCTTTTAACGAACAGTATTTCACCTTATCTTTAGCAAAATCATCTAAAACAACATCCAAATTGTTAAGATCTATAAATATTACATCTGGCTGTTTCTGCAGTAGATACTCAAAATCAAGTTCTACAAAACCGTGTTTTTGGCTAACCTCATCAGCTATAGAATTCGTGTTTAATAACAATAGGGGTGGAAATCCTGCTTGGGATGCTGTAAAAGGTCTTTTACCAGCATAAGATACGGCTCCTACGTATACTATAGGCTTGCTATCTATATCTTTTACCCTTAGCGTGAGATCAGAAACTACCGAATCTATGAATTTGCAAATTTCTTCAGCTCTAGCTTCTCTCCCCAGCACCTTACCCAATAATCTTAAAGCTTTTTTCACAGGCTCTAACTCAACGTAGCCAGCAGGACTATAATCAACGGCTATAACTGGGGCTCCGACTTCTTCTGAAAGTCTATCAGGATCGTATAAAGCTGTATAACCTAGGAACATCACAACAAGATCTGGTTTGGCTATCCTGATCTTCTCTGGATCAGGTGGATTCCTAGGACCCCCAGTGCCTACAATTGGTAGGCCCCTAAATAGCTCTCCGTAAGCCATAGCGTAATCTCTACCTGGAGTAGTCCACGTATGCTCAACCTCTTCGGTACCTACGACAAGATCTAGCGAATTCAGATAGGAAATCAACCTAAGCATACCAGGTCCTAAGGCTACAATTCTCCTAACATCTCTTGGAACTTTAACAACTCTTCCAGCAAAATCTTCAACAGCTATGTAGTTTTCAGCCTCTTTAGCTATAGAAGAGCGGTTTATATAGCTATAAACTAGAATAGATGCTACTACAAGGATTGCTAAGATCGCCATCACAATAGATATCCTAAATGCATTCAGCATATCCTGTACGCCTGTACACTAGGCATTATAATATGTGCACCTTTTTAAGCATACATGCAGTTTACAACAATGTTAGTGCTGGACTATGGATACTATAACATTAGACTTTAATGCCTTTAAATTCACTCCTAATGTATAGAATGATAGTTGAAGAGTATTCGGAAGTCCCTAGACCACCTATTATAGCCTTATGGAACTATACTAGAAGTCCAAAGCTTTTCCTACCATAAATTTCAGTACTCCTTCTATACATATATTACCCAATGCTATTTTCCACGCTCATACCATGGATTAGAACCTCTAGTTTGGTTCACACAACCCAATTCTCTATGAATGCTCTACTCTGTTTGTCGCTGGCACATCATCAACTCCATTGCCTACGAATATACTATTTTGCATCCATTTCTGTTGACTTTCTAAGAGCTTTGCTTTTATTACCCTCCAGTCTGGGTTCGGCATTATGCATTTTCTATACCTTCAATCTCCACTATGCTTTTAGTTGTACTGGTGGGGTCTCATGATATAGGTATTGCTTTCATTCCCTTACGTTTTAGTCAATTCCACTATCTTTACCGTTTCTTCTCTAGATTTTTATAGCTAATTTAAATTTAACTAACCTGCTATCTATAGCAACGCGCCCTTGGATATCAACCGAAGATGGGGACTGGTAGCCTAAGGTAATCGCAATCTAAGTGTGCCTCTGGATAATGCTCTACATACCTTAATGATAATTTTCCTATTGAGAAGTGGTGTTACCAGTAGCTTGTCTCACTAGATGTTAGTGTCCCATTAGTTTAGTTAACTAGCTTATTAATGTGTACTGTGTATTATTCTTGCGTGGTGATTTAGATGTCTGTCGATGATGTTGAGGGCAAGATCATAAACTATTCAAGGTCCTTGAACGATTATATTATTAAGCTGAGGAGAGAGATTCATATGTATCCTGAATTAAGATTTGAGGAGTACAGAACCGCTCAGCTTGTACTAGATGAGCTTAGTGCTATGGGTATTGAGGCGTTTAGGGTTGCTGGTACTGGTGTTATTGGCGTGGTTAGGGGCTCTGGAAATAACGGTATAGTTGCTCTGAGGGCTGATATGGATGCTCTACCTATTCATGAGGAGAATGATGTTTTCTATAAATCTAGAATTCCGGGGAGGATGCATGCTTGTGGTCACGATGCTCATGTAGCTATGCTATTAGGTGCTGCTAAAGTATTGAATGAGCTTAGGGACTACTTGAATGGTTCTGTTAAGCTTGTTTTCCAACCTGCTGAAGAGGGTGGTGCAGGTGCTGAGAGAATAGTTAGGGAGGGTGTTTTAGATGATGTTGGGGCCATCTATGGGATTCATGTATGGGCTGAGCTACCATCAGGTGTTATAGCTACCAGAAGAGGGGCTATGAATGCATCAGCAACATCATTCATAATTAGGATCAAGGGTTTGGGAGGCCATGCAGCGCATCCAGAGCTAACTAGGGATCCGACGACACCAGCAGCAGATATATACAATGCCATTCAGAAGATAGTTTCTAGGGCTGTAGATCCGTTTACACCCATAGTTATCTCAACACCTAAATTTGAAGGTAGTAGTGCAAGTAATGTAATTCCCGATGAGGTCAGAATCTACGGAACTTTAAGAGTCTTCGATCTAGAGCTGAGGGATAGGATTCTAAAAAGACTAGAAGCTATAGTGAAACACTATTCGCTTGCCTGGGACTGTGAAGGTATTCTAGAGCTTTCTGAAGTTTCATATCCACCGGTAGTAAACACCCCAGAGCTAGCCGATTTCGTTATGAATATAGCTAGGAAGTTAGGTGACGTTAGAGAGGCTCCTATGACTATGGGAGCAGAGGATTTCTCGTACTATCTTCAGAAGATACCAGGAGTATTTATTGTATTAGGAATTAGAAATGAAAGTAAAGGAATTGTGTATCCGCACCACCATCCAAAATTTAATGTAGATGAAGAGGTGCTCTGGAAGGGAACGGCACTATATGCGTTACTAGCCTATAATCATCTAAAAGCAGGCGTATATGTTAAGAAGTGCTGAAGATGGATACATACATCGAACACAAATCTTTTTAGAGAATAATTAGGTAATGAATGTGGGAAATAGAGCAACAGTTATCAACAGCACAAATACGATGGTGTGCTACATATAAATTTAAGAAGAATTGAGATAGATCTAGTTGGGCTCAGCGTTTGCACCGATCATCAATCTTCAGACCCGGGCTCAATTACATCATAGCACTCCATCTTAAGGTATCGAGATGCTAGTATTGTAAACCTCGTTTTCTGGTTCCTGCTATAAAGGTAATTTAATTTAATGTTTTTAAGGGTTGTATTCCTTTATCTTTGTTGATGAGGCGTATAGTGTGTCGCTACAGAGATACATACCTATGCCAAGGGGCGTAGGACTCTCAAACCATACATATGTGGAATACAATTTAACTGTAGGTTACAGAAATGGTGTGAATGTATCTATGGAAATCGCCCCAGGGGAGCAGCAGCCATTTATACTACCATGGAGCTACTTATTGTATGCATTTTTGATTTCATTAATTGCAATAATAGCTGTTATCGCAGTTTTCTATATGTCATTTGGATATAGGGGTACCATAGCTAGAATTGTTTCTGGTACAAAGGAGGGATATAGAGGAGTTCCAGAGGTTACGTATGTATATACCGGTGTTAAAGCTATTTTACGTAAATACTATATGAAACTTAGAGAAAAAGTGCAATGTCTTCAATGTACACCAAGGGAAATAGCATTCAAGATCGGTATATATGGTAGGTTTGCTGATGTATATGAAGATGTTGTCTATGGATGTAAGGAGAGACGAGATATAGATAGAGTTTTAAGTGAGGTAGATCATATAGATGAAACAAAGTAAGGCACTTCTCATCACCATACTGCTTATAGCTCTCCTCACATTTTCACAAACTGGAGCACCACTGTACACAACTATTGAGTACGATCCGCCATCAATATTCAACAATGGTTCTGGAGGTATAAGCAGATTCTACATTGAGGAGGTATATAGACGTAGAGTTGAGGTAATATACAGCTTAGAAAACCTACCATACTATGATTCAAATAAGTATCTCCTTCTCATAATAGGCCCAGATAGTGATGTAGATGGATATGAGGAGGTTATAGCATGGGTTGGTAGGGGAGGAGTAGCAATGATAATGGATGAACTGAACCATACTACGTCATTTTTACATAGTATTGGTGTCTATCAGGGAACCTTATATAGAACCGTGGATATTGGAGTATGCAACATAGGTAACAGTACTATCAATGTGGTATTCAATGTATTTAGAGAGATTAGAGCTGATAATACCAAGGCACAGCTACTGTGTGTAGTGGATGGAAATCCGGTAGCACTTCTACTACCATATGACAATGGCACATTCATTGTATTTGGTGATTCGAGCCTTATAATAAACAATGTTATGGACACGGTACATTCAGTAAATAATACGCTCCTCATAGATCTCTTAATAGGTGGGAGGGGTATAGTTGTTTATGAAGGTTCGAGAATATACAGTACAATTGAAGCTAGGGTAATAGCACGCGTTCTAAATACCATCCCTATACTGATGAATATGGTTATCGCATATCTAGTAGGTTCCGATTGCATTCGGAGGATTATAGCCTTTCTATCTATTATATGTTTGGTAGCGATCTATACAATTAATCGGTTTGGTATCTCTAGAAAGCTGAATATAGGTCTAAAAAAGGTGGTGAAAGATAGAGAAGGGTATAGCGTGCTGGCTAATGATATAGCTAAAGGTGTATCTATATGGCTGAAGGAAATAGAAAGATAAAAATAGAGCGGTATACAGCACTAATCGATAGAGCTATTAGAAACATACAGGTAAAGATAGTGGGGAAGAGAAGGGAGCTGGAACTAATTCTAGCTACACTATTTGCAGAAGGACATGTTCTACTTGAGGGGGTGCCCGGAGTTGCCAAGACACTGATTGCTAAATGTATAGCGACCACGCTTGGCCTCGAGTTTAAAAGAATTCAAGCCACTCCAGATATGCTTCCATCAGATATAATCGGGGTTCAAATATTTGACCCTAGAGAGGCTAAGTTCATATTTAGAAGGGGTCCCATATTTACAAACATACTATTTGTTGATGAAATAAACCGAGCTCCTCCAAAAACGCAATCGGCTCTTTTAGAAGCTATGCAGGAGAGGCAGGTAACCGTTGAGGGTACTACCTATAAACTTCCACAACCATTTCTAGTAATAGCTACCATGAATCCAATTGAAATTGAGGGTACTTTCCCACTATCTGAGGCACAGATCGACAGATTCCTATCTAAAATTACCATCGGTTATCCAACAATCGAGGAAACCGTTGAAGTGCTGGGAAAATTGCATGAGATAACACAGCTGGACGATCTCAAACCAGTTCTAAATAGAGATGATGTAGCAATGCTTATAGATATCACAAAGCAGGTTTATGTCGATGAAAATATCAGGAAGTATATTGCAGCAATTGTTGAAGCAACGCGAACACATCATATGGTCAAACTGGGAGCATCGCCACGTGGGGCAATAGCACTGTATATGCTTTCGAAGTCTATAGCTCTAATGAGAGGTAGAGACTATGTTACACCAGATGATATAAAATATGTAGCACACGCAGCACTCACACACAGAATCATAGTGAAAAGCGAAGCTAAAATCTCAAGGATACAACCTCAAGATATCATAGATGATATTATGGAGAAAGTTGATATACCTTGAAAGCGACGTTTACAAGTGTTGTACATCTTTCAATATCCATTATGATGCTTTTCTATGCATTTCTATCCAGAAACGCGTTCTCCCTAGTACTATCCCTTGCAATGATTCTCATCTACTACAATGAGTACAAGTCATTTGAAGATGCAGATAGATCTATAGGGAAGTTGAAAATTACGAGAACAATTAACCGCACTGTATGTAGCGAACTTGAGTACATAGAGGTCACAATAAATATTGTCAATCAAGGTTCTAGAGCAATACCACGTATGATGATTGTCGATGTACCTCCTAAGTACATCAAGCCAGAGAATGGTAAAGCAAAATTCGATGTTACAGTACCCCAGGGCTCTTCTATTGAGATAACATATAGGGCCAGGGTTCTAGCGCCCGGAACCCACGATTTCAATGAGCTGGTGTTGACTGTAAGTGATGCACTAAACTATTTTTATAGTGAATACAGATTTAATATTAGGACAACGGTTGTAGCACTACCACTGTCAATTCCAATAAAAATAGATATAGAAAGCCTACAGAGGCTTCTCAGTATACATACTAAAGGTAAAGCCATCGGAGGCGCATACAATATAGCTAACATTAGGGACTACACACCAGGAGATGATATAAGGAGAATCATATGGAAAGTATATGCAAGAACAGGAAGGCTTATGGTTAGAGAGGATTATGGAGAGGCAAAAGCAAGGACACTCATCCTAATCGATATAAAGAAGTATATGTGGAACATAGGTGAAGAACCTAACACACTGGCACATATACAACTCAGGTATGCTAGGTCGCTGATAGAATACATTGCAAGAAATGGAGCTACGATAGATGCCTCGATTTGCAGCGGTATAATACCTAAGGTTGTGGAGAGCGTCAATACAGCGTTGGTGGAATCGCTGTATAGAATATTCTCAGTTCTGGATAGTGGAGGTGGATGTGAATCCACTATAGAGGTCTATACACAAGTTCCTGGCTATCTCGGTAGAGTAGCCAGTGATTACGACGCTGTGGTGCTTATAACAAATCTCATAACGCTAGCGTTAGAGGGATCTATCGCCCTTGAAGAGCTTCTAAAGGTATTCAATGGTAAATTGGTAATTGTGGTACTGGAAGATGGTACTAGAGAATTTATTGGAGTAGATAAAGCTGAGCTATTTGTAAGGTCTCTAATAGAGGTAGCCGAACGAGGAGGAGCAAGAATAGAGCTTCCTTCAGAGAGTTTTAGAGTGGATTTAAGGTGGTTAAAATGATAGAATACGTTCTAGCAATAGCGTTATCCATAGCGTTAGCTATAGATACCATCTATAGATCAGAATACACCTCTCTAATCCTACTAATAGCAGCCGCAGTCTTTTTAACGTTAGATCTATGGCTATGGATGGCTACGTTTATAGCTGTAGTAATTATTCATAGAGTGGCCGTATATATATTGAGAAGGAGTATTCTGGAGGCGGTAGGCTTACGATATATTTTAATCCACATTCTGAAACCATTAATCTATCTGGTAGTAGCACTAATACTATATCCACTGCTTGTTAGTGGTAAGATCATATTTCCTCTAATGGAGCGTTGGTCATCTCTAGTAATGTATACAGTCATAGTATTTCTAGCACTCGCACTGACGATACGACCATCACTTGATACAGTAGCCTCCATATCAAAATTCGTATTTACTAATCTATCATCTCTTACAAATACTTTGGCAATTTCTGCACACATTATAGGTATAGCAACACTCTTCTATTCCTATATAATCCTAAAAAACCTGGTACTCGTACTTGCCACTCTTTGGCTCATCTACTTAGTTTCTAGGAAAAGGCTTCCTACATTCTATGCTACACTATTTGCAATTCTACCGTATCTTTTAGCGCTCATATTAATCGAAGCTATTTTCTAATCATAGCTTATATTCTTCACGTATTCTATACAATCCTGTGATAATATTGGTTAGGGATAGAGTGATAATTGTAACTCTAATGGTAGCGGCGATAATGTTTTTTGCGATATCTACGATCTTTATGTACCAGGACAAGTATTTACAGGCATTGTTCACATTCGTAATAGGAATAATACTTCTCAGTAGTTCGCTTGCAGTTATGCGGGAATATATTACGCACAGTAATCGGGAATAGCAAAAGTTTTAGTATACACTATGCATTTTTATGTGGAAGAACAACCATCTTATGGAGAGAGGTATGATAAAAGGATATTTCGATGGACTGTGTGAACCAGTAAATCCAGGAGGTGTTGCTACATACGGTTATATAATTTATAGGAATGGAATGGAGGTAGCAAGGTGCTGTGGCATTATAGGTGCTGGCATGCTAGGCGACTATACTTCCAACAATATAGCCGAATATCATGCATTGATAAAATTGCTTGAAAAGCTAATTGAGCTGGGCATAAAAGAGGATATCGAGATATACGGTGATAGTCAACTTGTTATAAATCAGATCAATGGTGTATATAGGGTGAGGTCTGAGAGAATAAAACCGCTCTACGAGAAAGCTTTGGAGCTTCTGAAAATGTTACAGAATGTTAAGCTCATCTGGATTCCTAGGGAAATGAATAGAGAGGCTGATGGACTGTCGTACAAAGCATATATAGAATTCATGAATAGATATGGTGAGGCGGCACTAAGATACTATAGACGGCATCTATTAACAGAAAAGCAGAATAAAGCATTTAGAAAGCTTGGTATAGAGATCGCTCCATATATGCCGCGAAGACACTTCTGGAGAATATATATAGAACAGAAGCTGTAGGGCGAAAGTCATACTCGTTTAATTAGATTAGAGATGTAAACATACTAGTTGCAAGTCATAGGCTGGAATTCAATCTAAAGGAACACCGGACACTAAGGAAATATAATTCCCTATATACATAGATATCTAAGATGAGGAAACGCATCCTTACTGAGTATTATGATGAATAGCGAATCCCCCTGATATACATTGGAGAAAATATCTTTAGGTGGTATCATTCATTTCCAGAGGGATTTCGCTTATACTGTTCTGTCTCTAGATCATATGCTTTATCTAATAAACTGGTTTTATATAGGTTTGTATAAGTTGATTCTAGGTTTGTTAAGCTGTTTCTTCTCCTCTTGTATCGATTTCGGGTTTGCACCCTCCATGGAGGGTATTCAGATATCTCCTAGACTTAGATTCTGCATCCCGCACCCTCTGTAAAAATTATATCGAGGTAACCTTGAAGTTGTGCAAAAAGAAACGAGATTCATGGAGCACTATGAAAGCTGTACATCTTGGTTGCTCAGGGAAGAATTTTTCTTCTTATCGGTAGCTTCCACCATCTTGAAAGTCTGTATATTCTTTGGTCGAGGTATGGGTAGGGATTAGTACTAGTTACCTATAACCCGTATGAGGTGTAGAACAGCTTTGGGTAACCGTTTAAAGTTCGATTTCGATCAGTATTTTTCTTCTCTGTGGTGGAATTCCCTTAAGAGAATCTATGAATCCATTTATTGTTGATCTGAGGATATTTTTAACAAATGGGTTAAGAGGTATATCCTTAGAATCTATAACTAGCCTTATATCTGATGATACGGGGCAACTATATACCTTTCCCATAGCATAGAACTTCACAAACATGGTACACGTTTCAAAACCACAAAGGCCACAATTATTCTGTGGAAGCTGATTCTCTAGAAACTTTAGAGCTCTCGATTCTACAAATGAAACTATACCATCTACATCATCTCTATTAAATACATTAACCCCCAGTCCACTAACCTCACTAGATACATTATCAGTGTGTATAACGGCTATGATGTTTCCTACAACATCTCTAGAGAGTGTATTAAATTCGTTATGGGAATCCACAACTGCTATTACATCTCCAATGTTACATCTCCTAAACCCCTCTACGATAACGATTGGTGCATTTACAAATCTTAAAATATGGTCTAGCGAATCCATCCATTTACTATAGTATATAGCACCGAGATTATTAGATGAGGCAATAACGATATCAGCACCTGCATTAATGTATCTGCTCGTATCTTTCTCATCTATATCGATACCATGAACAGCATGTTTAATAGCAGCAATAAGGTATCCTCTAAGCTTTAGCTTAGCTATTACAGAGGTTGCTATAGATGTTTTACCCTTGCCTGATTCAAGTGATACAAAGCGGAGCACGTAGGGTTTCACAACGATCACCATATGCATTATAATAGAAATAGCTGAGCCAACTTATATTATGATATGAGACATAGATCGCCGTATATTTAGAATTACGTTTATAAATATGTATATCACTACTACGTTACTGCTGGAATCTGATTAGGTGACTTGGATATGGATAGCGTAGGTCAGCGAAGTCCTGAAAAATGTTTTATTTATGTAACCACACCTATCTACTATCCAAATGATAAGCCTCACTTAGGGCATGCATATACTACCGTTTTAGCGGATATTATATCTAGATGGTTCTCTTTAGCTGGCTGTAATTCGTATCTTCTAACGGGTACAGATGAGCATGGTGCAAAACTTCAGAGGGAAGCTGAGAAGAGGGGTATGGATCCAAAGGATTTTGTTGACCAAATGGCCGAGGTATTCAAAGAATACTGGAAGATGTTGGGGATAGGTTATAACAGATTTATAAGAACTACAGAGCAGGAACATGAGGAAGTGGTGAGGTATGTAATCAGTAAGCTATGGGATAAGGGCTACATCTACAGTGGCAAATACAGGGGGTGGTATTGTACAGCCTGTGAGAAATTCTATAGTGAAGGCGAGTATGTTGTTGAGAATGATGTAGTTATGTGCCCTATTCACAGAAGGGCGCTTGAATTCATTGAAGAGGATACGTATTTTCTTAAGCTATCGCTATTCAAGGACTATGTGCTCAGGATTTTGAGGGAAGGCAACATTGTGTATCCAAAACATTACAGTGATGAAGTGGCTACAAAGATCGAGATTGAGGGGCTTCAAGATCTCTCTATAGCTAGACCAAAAACAAGGGTGAGCTGGGGTATCGAGCTACCATTCGATAATAGGTATGTTGTTTATGTATGGATAGACGCGCTCCTGAATTATTTAACAGGACTGGGCTACCCTAGGAATATGGATAGAATTGAACGATATTGGAGAAGCTCCGTACAGCTGATAGGAAAGGATATTCTATGGTTTCATACTGCAATATGGTTTACAATACTAGCAATGCTCGACCTACCACCACCTAAAAAACTACTTGTTCACTCGTATTTAACTATCAAAGGGCAGAAAATGGGTAAAAGCCTCGGTAACGTTGTATCCATCGATGAGATGGTTAAGAGATACGGTAATCCAGAGGTCGTTAGATTTATAATAGCTAGAATAGCAAATTATGATAAGGATGTCGAGGTTTCATGGGATATATACGATTCTATATATATGGGGGATCTACTCAATAACTATGGCAATCTAGTAAGAAGGGCAACAACACTTGCTATAAAAACGCTTAATGGCAATGCTATACGTGATTTAGATGAAGAATTTGCTAAAACTGTAGATAAGTTGAAGCAGCAATCCATCGACTACTATAACAGTCTTGAAGTTGCTACAGCAGTAAAATACACACTAGATATACTACATGAAACAAATGCATACATAAATAGAAAAGAGCCGTGGAGAACCATTAAACCAAACCAGACAATCTACACAGTGCTAGAGTCTATAAGAATTGCTTCACTCCTATTCCATCCAATAATGCCGGTGACCACCAGCAACATACTGAATAGCTTAGGTCTAGATAGAATAGAGCATGGATTAGAGCAATTTAAACTAGGTTACATAGAAAGGTATAATGTAAAGGAAGCACCAATTCCATTTAAAAAAATACGGTAACATATATTAAAACAGAAATTGTGTCCTTCAAATCACTTTAATTTTCATATTGATTTATATCAGCAATACCGATTTTTCCACCACGATATTGAAATTGCTTATAAATGATCTACCCTTTAATACCTCTACTCCAGTATATTGTTAATAATGGAGTCGAAAACTGAATAGTTCCTTCCCAAAAACCTTTAAGACGTAAGATGCACAGAGCAGTTCTAGGTCCAATTAGGAGTAGAAAAAATAGGTATGGGATGACAGTATCAACTGGTATGATCTGGTGGGAGATCTGGGGATCTCCAGTCGATTATTAAATCTGCCAATAGTCTTGCAGCAGTATAGCAATGGTTTAACAGCTATATATTATCATGTTTTCCTTCTAATTTTTTTAGGCTTTGTAAATCTTTTACCACTCACACTGTAATGTTCCAACTTATCATCAGATGGATTGATTAGCTCTGGTGGAGCTTCAGATTTAAGGAGGCCCTTTGTATGTACAAACTCTAGGAGTAGATTGTAGTCAACATCTTTTAGAGATATCGGATCCGTATCAATTTTCTTGACATTTCTAAGCCACGCTACAAACTCTTCTATTATATTATTGGATGTTATGATATCTATAAGTTCGCTACGTGATGGTGAAGTAGAAGACATGCACTACAGCCTCATAAAAATACTATAATTGCAAACCTAATTTAAGTTTTCTGATAATAACCCTATTTTAAGATTATTGCCATAGAGTACCGTAACATAGCTGTCAAACACTCCATATATATTTTTAAAGCTGTTCGGAAAATATAGTAGGATAAAATAACATAGATGGGATCTCGAATTGCATCAATAGATATTTTAAGTAAAATAAAACCGTGGTTATTAGAGCAGGAAGGCTATAGATATGTAGAGGAGGTTGGTATAAGGCTGCATCTGAATGAATGTCCATGGCCACCACCATCCTACGTTATTGAGTCGGCCATTCAAACTTTGTACGAAATTAATCGATATCCTAGTGCTGATATTTTTAATAAGCTGAGAAGACTTTTGGGAGATTACAGTGGTGTTGACCTGGAGAATGTATATCCATTTGTAGGGGCAGATGGCGCTCTTAAAACTATATTCTATAATCTAGTGGAGCCAGGAGAGACAGTAGAATTTGTGAATCCAACGTTTAGTATGATACCAATTTTAGCATCTTTAAGAGGATTGAATAGCATCGTTATTGATTCCTTTGAATGTGGTGAATGGTGGGGCATAGATGTGAAGAAGCTTATCGAGAATGCAGGTAGAGCCAATATGGTTGTACTTGTTGATCCTAATAATCCTACAGGTTCACCTATTCTCAGAGGGGATAGAGAGCTTCTATCAGCACTTGCTGAGAGAGTAAACGGTTTCATAATCGTTGATGAAACCTACTACGAATTTGGAGGCTATACAGTAGCACATATGGTAAACGACTACCCAAATCTAATTGTTATCAGAAGTCTTAGTAAAGCATTCTGTCTAGCTGGTTTTAGACTTGGCTATATAATAGCGCATAGAAAATTGATCAGTATTTTATCAAAGCTACACACAGTCTTTGACATTCCAACGCCAACGATTGCTGCAGGTATAGCAGCTCTTGAAAATAGAGAGTATGTAAATAGGGTTGTATCTAAAATAGTAGAGTTGAGAGAATGGATGTATACGGAACTCAGGAAACTCGGATTTAATGCATATAAAAGTCTAACCAACTTCTTACTTGTAAAGGATAGAAGAGATTTAAAGAGTTATATGTTAAAGCATGGAATACTGATTAGAGATGTTGGTAGGAACCTCTATAGAATAACAATAGGTGATGAAAATGTGTGTAGAAAGGTTATAGAAGTACTTGGTGAATTACGTGAGGATAGCTATACCAAATAAAGGCAGGCTTCAACAACCTGCAATAGAACTTCTACAAATGGCTGGTATAAAGCTTATTGCAGTCGATGAAAAAGCGCTAATTCTTCCAACAAATTGGAGTGGTGTAGAGATTGTTATGGTTCGTCCAGAGGATATACCATATATTATCGAAAGTGGTGGTGCGGATCTTGGAATAACAGGGCACGATTATGTTATTGAGAGTGGTACCGAGGTTGAAGAGCTCCTTCCACTTGACTTTGGGAAAGCAAGGATAGTCTTTGCCATACCTAGAAACTGGAATATAGGAAGCATAGAGGATTTAATAAAGAGTGGTAGTGAAATTAGGATAGCTACAAAGTATCATAATATAGCAAGAAGCTACATTTCTGCAAAGGGTATTAGAGCAAGAATAGTAAAGATCAGTGGAGCCGCAGAAATTATGCCATATTTAGGTGCCGCTGACGCTGTAATTGATGTAATGAGTACAGGTACGACACTTAGACTACACGGATTGGAACCTCTAGAGAATATTATGGATACCTATGCTGTGCTAATAGCTCCTAGGAAATGGATGGAGAGGAGCAACTCGGAAAAGATTGAACTTATTGTTACAATGATTAAAGGAGTACTTACTGCTAAGGGTAGGAAGATGCTATTTATGAATGTACCGGATAGAGCCCTAGGTAACGTTCTTTCAAGTCTACCAGCAATGTTAGCACCTGCTATCACGAGGTTGAGTAAATCTGATGCATGGGAGGTGATAACCGTAGTAGACGAGAATGAGTTGCCTGAGATAATCTTGAGAGCAAAGGTAAATGGAGCTAGGGATATTGTTGTAGTTGATATTGAGAAGGTGGTAAAATGATAGTAGTACCCAGTATAGATGTAAGTGGGGGAAGAGCTGTAAAGAGGGTTAAGGGTATGAGGGGTAGTGGAACGGTTTTAGGAAACCCTATGGAGGTGGCATACGAGCTCTACTCACTTGGATACGATCATATACATATCGTGGATCTCGATGCAGCAGAGGATATAGGGTCAAATGAACACATTATAAAGAGCATAGCTAGCATTGGCTTTAAATGGATCCAAGTTGGTGGAGGTATTCGAAGTGCTGAAAGAGCATCCAGAATGCTATCCTATGGAGCATCGGCCATTATAGTATCAACAGTATTCTTTACAGATCCTGATAGATTTGGTGAAATATATAGGTGCATTGGATGGGATAAGATACTGGTATCGGTAGACTACGACAGTAACCATAATGTTATGGTTAAGGGATGGAGTACTACAGCCATAGATTTGGATAGTGCAGTTAAACTGTTGAAGGAAGTGAGGCTTCTCGGAACCATATTTACCTATATATCAACAGAGGGAACATGTATGGGTGTTGACAGGGGTATTGGGAAATACGTTCGAGCAGTAAACGGTTTAAAGGAATATGCTGGAGGTGTAGCTACATACAATGATCTACTCTTTTTAAGGAATGTAGGATTCGATTATGTAATAATGGGTATGGCTCTATACATGGGTCATTTAAAGGGGGTAAGGATTGTCTAGAGGTAGAATTTGTAGACGGATTAGAGAAACACTGGAGACAAGGGTTGAGGTGGAGCTTAATATAGATGAAATTGGCGATGTACGTGTTACAACACCAGTTAAATTCTTTAATCATCTGCTAACAACAATGCTGAGCTATATGAATTCTACAGCCATGGTTAATGTCGTCGATAGGATGCCCACCGATGATCACCATATCATAGAGGATTCTGCAATAGTATTAGGCGAAGCTCTTAGTGAGTGTCTCGGGGATAGAATTGGTATAAAGAGATTTGCGGATGCTATAATCCCTATGGATGAAGCTCTTGTTATTGTGTCCATTGATATATCTGGTAGGGGTGGAGCATATGTAGATTTAAATATTGCAAAAGAGATTCTAGGCGATATGGCTACGGAGAACCTCTATCACTTCATTGAAACATTTGCAAAAAAATCGGCCATAACTATCCATGTAGTTCAGTTAAAGGGATTCAATTCGCATCACATTGCAGAAGCTACATTCAAGGGTCTTGGCATCACTCTATACGAGTCGTCAAGGATTGTCAGTTCGTACATTAGAAGTACGAAGGGAGTTCTATGACTGTGAAGAGAATAATTCCTTGTTTAGATGTGAAGAACGGAAGGGTAGTTAAAGGGGTAAGATTTGCTGAGCTGAGGGATAAAGGCGATCCTGTATTACTTGCGGTAAGATATGAGGAGGAGGGAGCAGATGAAATAGTATTACTAGACATCTCTGCATCCATTGAAGGTAGAGAAACCATGCTAAGCGTTGTACGGGACACGGCGAGTGTACTGACCATACCACTAACTGTAGGCGGAGGTATAGGAAGTATAGATGATATATCCCGTATATTGTCAAACGGAGCTGATAAGATAGCCATAAACACAGCAGCTGTTAAGAATCCGGATATAGTATCTATGGCATCTAATGAATTTGGTTCACAATCGATAGTTGTGGCAATAGATGCAAAGAGCATAGGAGATAGGTACAGGGTCTATACCTACTCAGGAACTGTAGATACAGGTTTGGATGCTATAGAGTGGGCTAAAAGGGTTGCTAACCTTGGAGCAGGAGAGATATTGTTAACGAGTATAGATAGGGATGGAACAAGGCTAGGCTATGATATCGAGTTAACGAGACTTGTAGCTGAAGCTGTTAATGTTCCGATTATAGCAAGTGGTGGTGCTGGAACTTACGAGCACTTCTATACTATTTTAACCATAGGTGGAGCTGATGCTGCATTAGCTGCAGGAGTCTTCCATGACGGTATTATAAGGATTGGTGATTTAAAGAGATATCTCATGGATCGTGGTATTGAGGTGAGGATTTAGTGATAATTAAAGGTATTCCAGCTAGAAGGACAGAGAACTTCGGTAGCCTCATAGAATACATCAGAAGTGTTGTAGAGTATGTTAGAACACATGGTGATAGAGCCCTCATAGAACTCACCAAGAAATACGATGGGGTGGAAATTGAAAGTATTAGATTGGATTCCACGGAACTGGAAAAGTGTATAGAGGGGTTGTCAGATGTCATCAGAAGATCGATCGATATGCTATATACCCATCTCTACAACATACACAGTACAATTCTGCCAAGGGATATCAGAATCGATTTAAATGGTGTATCCATGGGTATTAGCTGGAGGAGCATTGAGAGAATAGGGATATATGTACCAAGTGGATACAAGTCGTATCCCTCAACACTTCTTATGGCTGGCATACCAGCTATTGTAGCAGGCGTTAGAGAAGTATATATTTCGTCACCGCCCATGAGAAACGGGTGTGTCAATCCAGCTATAGCATACGGAGCAGTGAAGATAGGTGCTAAGGAGGTTTATAGAGTTGGTGGACCGCATGCTATTGCAGCTATGGCGTACGGTACGGAGTCCGTAGTCAAGGTTAATAAGATTGTAGGGCCTGGAAGCATATATGTGCAAGCTGCTAAACATGTGGTACGAGAGGTTGTCGATATAGATGGTATAGAGGGTCCAACAGAGCTTGTTATTATTGCCGATGAAAATGCTGACCATAGGAAAATAGCGCTCAATATGAAGTCCCAAGCCGAACATAGCAAAGATACATTCATAGTGCTTTTAACATTCTCACATAAGGTTATAGAGAATGTTGAACGAGAGCTAAGTAGCGATGCGAACCATACATACTATTTAGCTTTAGTCCGAGACATCGATGAAGCAATAGATATCGCAAATAACCTAGCACCTGAACATCTATCTCTCTACGTTACGAATCCATTCAACTATCTAGATAGAATTAGAAACGCAGGTGCTGTAACCTTAGGTTCCGAGCCCTCTGCTATGGTGGATTACCTTGGACCAGACCATATACTGCCAACCAATGGATGGGCTAAAACAAGAGGTGTGCTTACAGTATACGATTTTCTAAAACCTATAGCTATTTTCTATAGCTCTAAGGGTATAGCTAGTGAGATTTTGTCTGCGGCTAGAGTTCTTGCAGAATATGAAGGATTTCAACTCCATAGCCAGAGTATGGGTGTAGATAATGATGTGTAGCGTTCTGGAGGAGCTCTACAGCATTATTCTGGATAGAATAGGTAATAGGGTTTCAGGTAGCTATACAGTACAGCTTGTTGAGAGAGGCATGGAGTATATAGCTAGGAAGGTTGGAGAGGAAGCTATAGAGGTTATTATAGCATCGCTAATAGAATCACGAGAAAGAATCATAAGCGAGGTTGCCGATTTGATCTACCATCTCATGGTGTTAATGGCGGTAAACAATATAACGTTGGATGATGTATGTAAGGAGCTTGAAAGGCGAAGAAAATGAAAGCTGTAGTGATAAATTATGGTGTCGGTAACATCTTTAGCATCGTATCATCTTTAAGAAAGGTAGGATTTGATGTAGCTGTGATGAATTTCCTAGATAGAAATTGGAAGGAGTATAGTCTAGTGGTATTCCCTGGAGTTGGTACATTCAATGCTGTTTCTATGTATGTTAGGAGGATGGCAGACGTATTTGAAGAAGCTAAGGAGGCTGGAGTTTGGTTTCTAGGTATATGTTTAGGTATGCAGATAATGTTTGAATATGGATTTGAGGGAGGTTTCCATAAAGGGCTTGGCTGGTTTAAGGGATATGTAGATAGGCTTGTCACGGATTTAAAGCTTCCGCATATAGGTTGGGATAGGATATATACAATAAAAAATGCTAACAGTAGCTGTGAAATTTTTAGTGGAATTAGTGGCCGCTATGTCTACTTTATCCATAGCTATGTAGCTTACCCTATTGATGAGACAATCCTATGTATGGTTAGCTACTATGGTACAACATTCCCAGCACTAGTGGTTAAAAAGAATATTGTTGGAACGCAGTTCCATCCCGAAAAGAGTAGCAAGGTAGGTTTGGCTTTTCTAGATACTCTATACAGGTGGATAAAGTGTTGAAAATACCTCAGCCGGCGGCTGAAAGTATTGCTAGTAAACTGAACTTTAGATATGAACAAGGAACGGTAATAGCAGTTGTTCAAGATGCAAAGAGTAGGGAGGTCTTAATGGTTGGTCATATGAATAAAGAGGCCCTCATAAAAACATTAACAACAGGATATTTGCATCTATGGTCACTATCCAGGAGAAGGCTGTGGTTAAAGGGAGAGACAAGCGGCAATTATCAAATAGTTACCGATCTAAGGGTGGACTGTGATAATGATTCAGTACTAATTCTTGTAGAGTCCAAAGGCCCCATATGCCACACAGGCAATAGTACATGCTTCTATAGGGATCTAGGAATGCTAAGAATTAGAGAGGATAGCATCTACTAAATTCTTGATATAACTGCTTCAGCAAATTCGTATGTTGTAGCGTTGCCCCCAAGATCAGGGGTAAGCTTATCGCCTTTAGAGAGAGTGGCTATAACAGCATTTTCAATTTCTTCACCAGCCATCACCATTTCATGATCAGTCTTTTGTTCGCCGAGCCATTTCAGAAGCCATGATAGTGATAGTATCATGGCAGTCGGATTAGCTATTCCCTTACCAGCAATATCGAATGCTGCGCCATGTATCGGTTCAAACATAGCTTTATCCTCACCAATATTTGCAGAAGCTGCTAAACCTATGCTACCTGTAATGTATGCAGCTAAATCACTCAGTATATCGCCATACAGATTTGTTGTTACTATAACATCAAATTTTTCAGGTCTTCTTACAAGATCCATAACAGCAGCATCTATATACATTTCATCGATAACAATATTAGGATATACGGTTTTACCTAATTCATATACGGTATCTCTAAAGAGGCCATCGGAAAGCGATAGAACATTGGCCTTATGCACAACTGTTACATGCTTTCGCCTCCTAGAAGCAATTTCAAAGGCGATCTTCGCTATTCTTTTACATGCCCTTCTGCTTACAACCCTTAGAGCAACAGCTACATCCTCTGGCAACATGTATTCAGCCCTTATATAAACGTCCTCTGTATTCTCCCTTACAATAATCATATCTATGTTTTCTTTCAAAGCCCTTATGCCTGGAAAGACCTTAGCAGGTCTAATATTTGCATAGAGATCCAGTCCTCTTCGTATCTTAACAACAACATCTCCTGCCGATTCACCCACAGGACCTTTTAAAATAGCATCAGACGACTTTATGATTTTCCATGACTCTTCAGGAACCGCTACTCCATATCTAGCTAAAGCTCTATCGCCTACCTCAGCCTTTAAAACCTTGATGTTGAGACCGTGTTTTCTCCTAACCTTCTCTAACACACCTAACGTAGCTGCAACTATCTCTGGACCAATACCATCACCCTCTATGACGGCAATATGGTATGTTGTGTACATCTATCTAACACCAGCTACCTCTTTAATAATATCTTCTACAATTTTGGAATTTATCTTCATTCCTTGGTCAGCCAACTCCTTTACCTTTTTAAGGACGGTCTCTACAATATCGTCTCTCGGTTCATAGCCGAGCTGTTTTAGTAGAAACACTATTGCGTGTCTACCACTATGCTTACCTATGACAATTTTTCTCTCAGCACCTATAATAGATGGATCTATAGGTTCGTAAGTTAATGGATGGTTTAGAACTCCATGTACGTGTATTCCAGATTCGTGGGAAAATGCATTACGGCCGACGATAGCCTTATTTGGTGGTATAACAAGACCGTATTCCTTGGTAACGAGCTGTACGATACTGTTGATTTTTTCAAACTTTATTCCGGTATCGTAGCCTAAGAGAAACTTTATGGCTGTGGCAACCTCCTCTAAAGCAGCATTGCCAGCCCTTTCACCAACACCTAGAACTGTAGCATGTACTTGGCCAGCCCCCGCTTCAACCCCTGCAATACTATTTGCTACAGCCATACCAAAATCATCGTGACAATGGACACTGATTACATAATTTCCCTTTACACTATCCTTTATGTATCTGGTTAACCTTGCCATAAAACTTGGATAGGCAACACCAACTGTATCAGCAATATCGATTCTAGATGTCCCTACATCAACTACGGCTTGAAAGACTTTGACTAGAAATTCCGGATCCGATCTAGTGGCATCCTCAGCACTAAATTCAACTATAAGCCCATGGGATTTAGCGTACTCAACTGCAGCTACAGCCCTCTCGATAACTTGATGTGGAGGTAATTTAAGTTTGTATTTCATATGTATATCCGATGTTGCTATGAATAGATGAATAGCGTTGGCATCAGTATCGATAACCCTATCTATATCCTCTTTAACTGATCTTGCTAAAGCTATAACCTCCGATGATCTGACTTCCTTAGCAATCATTTTAACAGCTTCAAACTCCCCCGGACTTGTTATTGGAAAGCCAGCTTCAATTGAATCAACGCCTAGATCTTCTAGAGCTAACGCTATCTTAAGCTTTTGGTCGGGTTTTAGAGCAATACCAGGCATCTGCTCTCCATCACGTAATGTTGTATCGAGTATCCTCACATACCTTCTTTTTACATTCTTAGTTGAGTTATTCAGAGTTGGAGCAATACTCATCCCTCCTTTGAGTAGGTGTACTTAGAAATAAAGCTCTAGAAGAGGTATTTAAGTGTTTATGGCTAACTAACTGTTGAAACTAT
The DNA here is from genome assembly GCA_038889075.1 of Ignisphaera sp. GTDB lineage: Archaea > Thermoproteota > Thermoprotei_A > Sulfolobales > Ignisphaeraceae > Ignisphaera. The sequence goes on along the minus strand of JAWAHS010000003.1, from coordinate 26,369 downwards.
TATAAAAAGATATAAATTCGATATCATTAGATATATATCTATTTAAATTATGAATACCTGTAAAAGTTTAAAAACCCTGTACAAGAAATCTACTTCTATATACCGTGAAACCAAGCATGTGGTGGGGTAGATGGAACTCCAAGTTCAATAACTATACCGAGGTGTAATGAGGAATTATCTGCCCATAAATCTAAAGCAAAAGATGGAACAAATAGACTAACCGTGCAAGGTACAACTACTACCATTATGTTCTAGGTGATCAATGGTGAAAGGAGCTGAGCTTACAGCTAAGACTCTAAAAGATCTAGGTGTTAAGGTGATATTTGGAATACCTGGATTATCGAATATGACACTATATGATGCACTAGTTGATTATGTTAGGAATGGAGAGATGAAACTGATTCTAATGAGACATGAACAGGGGGCAGCGCACGCTGCAGATGGATATGCAAGGGTTCTAGGTAGACCTGGTGTATGTACAGCTACCTCAGGTCCTGGCGCACTCAATCTGGTTACAGGTCTAGCAACAGCATACTGGGACAACTCGCCAGTGGTGGCAATAACTGGACAAGTTCCTAGAACATCGATAGGTAAAATGTCATTTCAGGAAGCAGATATCCCGGGTGTTGTCCAAAATATTGTAAAGTTTGTTATTCAGATAAGAAATGGTAGTGACATACCTATATGGCTTCGCAATGCTTTTTATATAGCTACTGAGGGGCGTCCGGGTCCCGTAGTAGTGGATGTACCGCGTGACATCTTTAATGAAGAGATTATTGATGGGGATGCGATGTTTAGTGGGGAAGGTATTAGAGGGTTTAAGAGGTTTCCAATGTATGCAGACTCTATTCTGATTAAGAAGGCTGTAGAGATCTTGGTTAATGCAGAGAGACCGCTAATTTTAGTAGGATCTGGAGCGGTTATGTCAATGGCCGCAGATGAAATAACTATACTAGCTGATATACTTATAGCACCTATAGTGTCGACGCTTTTAGGAAAGTCAGCTGTGCCAAATGACTATCCTCTCTATATAGGAATGATGGGGTACTATGGGAGGGCTGAGGCCAACATAGCATTTCTAGAATCTGACACAGTTTTAGTAGTAGGTGCTAGGCTAAGTGACAGAACTATAACATCGTATGGAGATATGGTAGATTCTAAGAAGAAGTTTATCGTAGTAAATATCGATCCGACAGAGATAGAAAGGTTGCCCATAAAAGTTGATGTAGCACTAATAGGTGATGCAAAGGCCATTCTAAGGAAGTTGATAGATGCATTAATGAATATCGGTGTTAAATTTGAGCGATCAAACTGGATTAGGAGAATATACGAATTTAGGGACCACTATTCACAGTACTACTATGTTGATGAAGATAATGTAGGGTTAAAGCCGTGGAGGGTCCTAAAGACGATTAGGGGGGTACTACCAAGGGATGCTATAATTACAACGGGTGTTGGACAGCACCAGATGTGGTGTGGAGTTTTCTGGGAGGCTCTCGAACCACGGACATTTATAACATCCGGTGGAATGGGTACCATGGGATTTGGGTTACCGGCAGCGATTGGTGCTAAGGTAGCACAGCCCAATAGAATTGTAATGGATTTAGACGGCGACGGGTCATTCCTTATGACCATGAACAACCTGTCGACAGCAGTCGACGAGAATATACCTATAATAGTAGCCATATTCGATAATAGAACGCTGGGACTTGTAAGACAGGTTCAAGATCTATTCTTTGGTGGCAGAATTATAAGTGTCGACTTTGGTTCATCAATAGACTACATTAGGATTGCTGAAGGTCTGGGTGCACTAGGATTTGATGCACAAACATATGAAGACCTTGTAGTTGCTATAAAGCATAGCATACGGGAGAACATGCCGTCTGTTATCAGGATTCCTATAAAGAAAGATGAATTGTCTCTACCAACGCTCCCTCCAGGAGGAAGTCTAAGGGAGATGATACTGCATGACCCAAGAAAAGGTCGTTAGACTCCTTATATACTATACCGATGCAGGTTGTATTGAGAAGGTAGTATCAGCTTTTAGAAAGCTACTAATAGATGTGAACTGGATATGGGGTAGAAGGATAGATAGTTTATATGAGATATATCTAGGTGTGGAGGAGCATCCAAATCTAAAGCTAGCACTACTAAATCTATGTAAGACTGTGGGCATTGAGTATGTTGAGCTTCTTCTCGATGCTAGAATAGAGAGGTACGCCTATCTAAATGGCGAATTTAAGAAGGTTGCAGAATCCAATAACATTAGTGAAAACATATATAGAGACTCCAATCATTTTATAATCTATGTACCTACCTATACCCGGATGGCGGGTTGCAAATGGGGTGAAAAATATGGCGAAAATATATAGAGATGAGGATGTATCATTAGAGCCGTTGATATCGAAGACTATAGCTGTACTGGGGTATGGGAGCCAGGGCAGGGCTTGGGCTCTAAATCTCCGAGATTCAGGGCTAAGCGTTATTGTAGGTCTCGAAAGACAAGGTGAGAGCTGGAAGAGGGCGTTGGAGGACGGATTTAGCCCTATCTATACCAAGGATGCTGTAGCCAGAGCAGATATAATCATATTCATGGTACCTGACATGGTGCAGAAATCCCTGTGGTTAAATAGTGTTAAACCGTATATGAAACGAGGAACTGATATGGTATTTGCACACGGCTTTAACATACACTATAAAGTGATAGAGCCTCCTCCAGACTCGGATGTCTATATGGTTGCACCAAAAGCTCCGGGACCTATGGTTAGAAGAACATTTTTAGCAGGGGGTGGTGTACCAGCTTTAGTAGCAGTCTACCAGGATGTCTCTGGCAGAGCGCTACAAAAAGCTTTAGCTATTTCTAAAGGAATTGGATGTAGCAGAGCGGGTGTGATTGAAACTACGTTTAAGGAGGAAACAGAGACGGATCTATTTGGAGAACAGGTTATACTCGTTGGCGGTGTCATGGAGCTCATTAGAGCATCTTTTGAAACTCTTGTTGAGGAGGGTTATCAGCCAGAGGTTGCGTACTTTGAAGTATTGAACGAGCTTAAGCTTATAGTTGACTTAATATACGAGGGAGGTCTCATAGGTATGCTGAAAGCAGTTTCAGATACGGCAAAGTATGGAGGCTTAACTGTAGGAAGATATATAATTGATAAGAGTACAAGGGATAGGATGAGGAAGGTGTTGGATAGGATTAGGGATGGAGGTTTTGCAAAGGAATGGATAGCTGAGTATGAGAAGGGCATGCCAACTGTCATTAAGGAAATGAAGGAATTGGAAAACAGCCTTCTTGAAGATGTTGGTAGGAGAATTAGGGAGTTAATGGGTAGAGGACTTAAAACAAGATAGTCTAATCCAAACTGTTTTACTATATCTAAACTAATTTTACAGCATAAAACTTTTTAAGCCATTTATACGAAGTGCTCTCTAAGCTGAATGCCAGGGTGTAGATGGTGGCAGGTGGTCTAGAAATCCAAGGTTGAAGTTCTCGATACAACATTGAGGGATGGGACACAAGCAGCAGGGGTTTCACTCTCCATCGAGGACAAGATAAGGATTGCTATAGCTTTAGATGATTTGGGCATCGACTATATAGAGGGTGGTTGGCCCGGTTCAAATCCAAAGGATAGCGAATTCTTTAAAGAGATTAAAAGGTATGGTTTAGCATATTCAAAGGTGGTAGCCTTTGGAAGTACTAGAAGAAAAGATCTCCGTGTGGATAACGATCCAAATATATACGCCATTATAAAAGCCGATGTGGACGTAGCAGTGCTGTTTGGAAAGGCGTGGACTTTACATGTTAGAGATGTATTGAGAGTTCCAGAGGATATTAATCTAAATATGATCTATGAATCGATTGACTATTTGAAATCGCATGGTATTGAGGTTTTATTCGATGCTGAGCATTTCTACCAGGGATTTAAAGACGATCCAGAGTATGCATTGGAGGTTATCATGACTGCTGAGCAGGCGGGTGCTAGTGCAGTTATTCTTGCAGATACAACTGGTAGTACTACACCTATGGAGATCTATGATATTACACGAAGGGTTTCTAATCATGTAAAGGTTAAGATAGGACTCCATATGCATAATGATATAGGTTGTGCGGTTGCAAATACACTAATGGGTGTAGTAGCTGGAGCAAGGCATGTACAGGGTACTATAAATGGTATTGGTGAGAGAGCTGGGAATGCTGACCTAGTTCAAGTTCTACCCACACTAGCATTTAAAATGAATTTTAAGGTATTGAAAGATCTTGAGAGCTTTAAGAAATTAAGAGAAGTATCGCAATTGGTTTACAGACTTACTGGTGTAGAACCTAATCCATATCAACCATATGTAGGTGAATATGCATTCGCTCACAAGGCTGGCATACATGTAGATGCAGTTTTAAAGAATCCTAGAGCCTATGAGCACATAGATCCATCTGTAGTTGGCAACAATAGGATAATAGTTGTTTCAGAGCTTTCAGGTGTATCCAATATAATTGCTTTGCTAAAGGATCTAGGGATAGATCTTAATAAGAGGGATGAAAGGATTAGAAAAGCATTGATGAAAATCAAGAGCCTGGAAAAACAGGGATACGCATTTAATACTGCTCCAGCTTCAGCAATTTTAGAAGTATTAAGAGAGTTAGGGGTAAAGAGAAATATCATTAGCAGATACAGCTGGACCATATTTACAGATTCTACAGGAGCTTCAATAGCTATAGTAAATCTGAACGAGATTAATGATAGAGCTACAGATATAGATGCAATAACAGCTTTGAAGAAGGCCTTTGAAGAGGCTGTTAGAAGGCTTCTATCCAACCATAATACAGTGAAGACATCTTCATTTTCGGTACTGCTTCTTCCAGATGGAGCATATAGGGTAACCGTCGGATTTACAGACGGTTTTCAAACATGGGCAACACAGGGCGTTTCAATGAACATGATAGATGCGCTTATCAAGGCATTAATTGATGGTATTGAGTACTACAGTGTTGTTAGAGAACTTAGAAAAACCGATATTAATGGATCAAATATAGCTACGCTATTTCCATAGTCAATAGAGCGTCTCCGCTATTGTAACAGACTTGCCAGTACCTAGGTAATGATCAATCATTAAGATATAAAAAGAAGGTTCTCAAAGAAAGATAAGGATAGTGTATGTTGGAGGTTGAGCTTTATGAAAAGGAGTAGAATTGTAACAGAAGGAATAGAGAGGACGCCCCATAGATCGCTACTTAGAGCACTTGGGTTGGTCGATGAGGAACTGGCTAGACCAGTAATAGGCATTGCCAATTCATGGAATGAGGTCATTCCAGGCCATAGACATCTAAGGGAAATAGCAGAAGCTGTGAAGGCTGGCGTTAGACTAGCAGGTGGTGTACCTCTAGAGTTTAATACGATTGGACTGTGTGACGGTATTGCCATGGGCCATAGTGGTATGAAGTACTCCCTACCTTCACGAGAGATTATAGCAGACTCTATAGAGATTATGGTAAATGCATATCAATTTGATGGAATAGTTCTGATAAGCTCCTGCGACAAGATAATACCTGGTATGTTAATGGCTGCTGCAAGGCTGGATATACCAGCCATATTCATTTCAGGAGGTCCTATGTTGGCTGGAAGATATATGGGAAGGGATATAGATCTCCATGACGTTTTCGAGGCTGTAGGAGCATTTAAAGCAGGTAGGATTGGGTATGAAGAGCTCAAGGCAATAGAGGAGGCTGCATGCCCTGGTGTAGGTTCATGTGCAGGAATGTTTACGGCAAATACTATAAATGCATTGACAGAGGCCTTGGGGATATCGCTTCCAGGCAACGGTACAGCACCAGCAGTTTCAGCCGAAAGAATGAGACTTGCTAAAAAAACTGGAATGTTTATTGTTAAATTGGTTGAACATAACATAACCTCTAGGGCAATACTAACACGGGAAGCCTTTCTAGATGCTATCTCTGTTGATATGGCTCTAGGTGGTTCAACAAATACTGTTCTCCATTTAATGGCTATAGCAGCCGAAAGTGGTATTAGTTTAACATTGGATGATTTCGAGGAGATTTCAAATAGAACACCAACACTATGCAAGCTGAGTCCTTCAGGTCCATATCATGTTCACGATCTACATGAGGCTGGAGGAGTCCCTGCGCTAATGAAGGAGCTCTCCAGGAAGGGTCTGATTCATGAGAATAGGATGACTGTAGCACTAAAAACTGTCGGAGAGATAGTTAGTGAGGCTGTAAATCATAGAGAAGATGTTATTAGACCCATTACCAATCCTTGGTATCCAAGAGGTAGCATAAAGATTCTTAAAGGGACGTTAGCACCATTAGGAGCCGTGATTAAGATTTCTGCTGTTCCAGAGGATCTATATATATTTGAAGGAATAGCAAAGGTATTCGATAGTGAGGAGGAAGCTGTGGTAGCCATTTCAAATGGTAGAGTTGAAAAGGGAGACGTAGTTGTAATAAGATACGAGGGACCTAAAGGTGGACCTGGAATGAGAGAAATGCTTACAGCAACAGCTATATTAGCTGGAATGGGTCTCGATAGGGATGTAGCACTTGTTACAGATGGCAGGTTTTCTGGAGCTACTAGGGGACTATCAGTAGGACATGTCTCACCTGAGGCTGCTGAAGGTGGGCCCATAGCAGTTGTTCAGAATGGTGATAGGATTAGAATAGATCTCAGATTAGGTAGAATCGACTTACTGGTATCTTCAGAGGAGATTAGAGAAAGGTTAGATAAGTATAGGCCTCGAGAGATTGGATATAAGGGGTACCTAGCCAGATACTCTAAGCTTGTAACCTCTGCATATACGGGAGCTGTGCTCTCTACATAACGATCGAGTACGTTAATATTCATAAAACCTTAAAACTGAATATCTCTCTGATCTAAACATATGAGTAGGGTGTATAGGCAGTGAATAAAATAGTGTTAGCTATTCTACTAGTAGTTATAATTCTAGCTGCAGTTGTGTTGGTATACTCATTCTACATCTATCCACAGTACATTAGTCCAAAGAGGATACTACGTGTTGGTACTTCACCAGATTTTCCACCATTCGAATATATTTCACCAGAGGGAGAAATAGTTGGAATAGATATAGATCTTATTAAAGCATTGGCTAAGAAGCTGGGTTACGAAGTTGAAATTGTATCTATGAGTTTTGACGGTCTCATACCGGCTTTGATAAATAATCAGATAGATGTTATAGCCTCGGGTATAACTATAACTAGTGAAAGAGCAGAGGTTGTATCTTTTACAGTTCCATACTGGGATGCAAATCAGGCAGTAATTGTAGCAAAGGAATCCAACTTTATGCCAAAGAGTCTAGATGATCTAGTCGGAAAGGTTGTCGGTGTTCAGAGCGGTACTACTGCAGAGAGCTTACTAACTGATTTTGTAGAGAGTAAGGGAAAGAATATAGATATAAGGCGCTATGATAGCTATGTCCTTGCTGTAAAGGATTTGGTTAACAGACGTCTAGACGCTGTTGTTATAGATACCCCTGTGGCAGAGGCATTTGTAAAAACATACGATGTTGCAATTTCGTGTGTTGTAGAAACGGGTGAAAAGTACGGTCTTGCAGTTAGGAAAGGTGATACAGAGTTGCTGAATGGTCTAAATAGAGCACTGGAGGAATTTCTGAGATCTAGAGAGTGGCAGGAAATAATCAGTAAGTATCTTGGTTGAAGTATAAAATGGATTGGACAAACAATGCACAATTTTTTACATACATAGGTATAATATTCTCCTCTATAGGCGCCACGCTCATCTTATCAATAGCAAGTTTCATTATAGCCACAGCAATAGCACTATTGCTTTCATTTATTGAGATCTTTGGTCCTAAAAATCTTGTAAAAGCCGTAGAATGGTACGTAAAGATTGTTAGGGGAATACCACTAATTCTTGCTCTATTCATCTTCTATTACGGATTACCGAGAGCGGGATTTCCTCTACCACCACTTTATTCAGCTATATTGGGAATCGCATTAGTCGATTCTGCGTATCAAGAACAGCTTTTTAGGGGAGCTATAGAGAGTGTAAGCGAGAGACAAGTTGAAGCAGCATATTCAATAGGCTTAACACACTGGGGCACCTTTAGATACATTATTTTTCCACAGGCATTCAGAATAGCCATCCCAGGATGGATTAACGAATTTTCAATCGTTCTCAAGGACTCTTCAATAGCGTATGCGATAGGAGTTGTAGAGGTATTTACACAAGCTGTGCATATTGCACAAGTTATTGCAGATTATCTAAAACCATTACTAATTGTTTCACTTGTGTATCTATGTATATGTTATCCACTATCGTGCGTCTCCAATAGATTTCATAGAAAGCTTTTAGAGATGGGTATGATAGGGGGTTGAAGGTGGTATTTAGTGGCTGACGATATTCTAGTAGTCGAAGATCTTTGGAAATTCTATGGAAGGGAAGCCGTACTAAAAAATGTTAGCTTCACGGTAAGAAGAGGCGAGACAAAGGTTATAATAGGACCTTCGGGTGCTGGTAAGTCTACTCTATTAAGATGTATCAATCTCTTAGTGAAGCCTGATAGGGGTAGAATAATCCTTGATGGGGATATTATTACAGGGAGGAAGGATGTACATAGCATTAGAAGCCAGATAGGGTTTGTATTTCAGCACTTTAATCTATTTAATCACCTTACAGCCATCGATAACGTTCTACTTGGTCTGGTAAAGGTAAAGAAGCTACCGAGGGAAGAGGCTATGAGAAAAGCAGAAGAGGCACTACTATCGGTTGGTATTACTGAGGATCTTTGGAGAAAGTACCCTGTCCAATTATCA
>JAWAHS010000003.1:0-17464 GCA_038889075.1 Ignisphaera sp. | reverse complement strand
ACGTTCTACTTGGTCTGGTAAAGGTAAAGAAGCTACCGAGGGAAGAGGCTATGAGAAAAGCAGAAGAGGCACTACTATCGGTTGGTATTACTGAGGATCTTTGGAGAAAGTACCCTGTCCAATTATCAGGTGGACAGCAACAACGTGTAGCAATTGCTAGAGCTATTGCAATGGACCCAAAGATAATACTATTCGATGAACCCACCTCAGCTCTAGATCCTGAGCTTATATGGGAGGTTTTGAATGTTATGGAAAGGCTCTCGAGGAATGGTATGACTATGATTGTTGTTACACACGAACTTGGTTTTGCTGTAAAGGTTGCCCACGAGGTAATGTTTATGGATGGGGGAACCATAGTTGAGAGGGGTTCACCGGAACAGATATTATTGAGTCCTAAAAACGAAAGGATACGCAGATTTATGGAGAGAATGTGGTACCTGTATTCATTGGATATACAATCTAGAGCTGGTTAGAATGTTGCAGGGTATATTCTACATTTTAAACAACTATGGGTATTCCATATTACTGGGACTCAGATATACAATCATAATCACCACAGCATCATATATCATTGGTTTAACCCTGGGTACAATCATTGCTCTACTAAGGATATATAGCAATAGATGGGTTAGAATAGTACTTACCGTGTTTGTTGAAGTAATACGGGGCACACCAATGATAGTACAGCTATTTTTCGTATACTATGCACTACCTGAGCTAGGCATATTGTTAGACCCTGTGACAGCCTCCATAATAGCTATATCGATCAATTCATCCGTATACCAGTCAGAATATATAAGATCGTCAATAAGTTCAATACCATATTCGCAATTCGAATCTGCATTATCGATAGGATTGACGAGATTTAGAACGATATGGATAGTTATCCTACCACAGGCTATTAGGATAGCGATACCAGCTCTAGCTAATGAAGCTATATACCTATTCAAATATTCGTCTATCGCCTACTTTGTAACAGCACCAGAACTTATGTACATAGGCAAGTCAATAGGAAGCAGAACATTTCTCTACTTAGAGGTGTACGTTGTACTAGCTTTCATATACATCGTTGCTTCTATAGTACTAACGGAATTTGTAAAAATAATAGAAAGGAAATACTCTATCCCAGGCTTAATCAAAAGCAGATTGTAGGGACTTATGGCAGATGCATGTATGGGATACCAAGGCTCTTTACTGCCTATAACGCGATTTATAGTGTTTGAATTGAAAATACTATAACACGTTTCTCATCTCTCTGTAGAAGCTTCTGCAAATCTCTCTATTTATAGTTCCTAATGAGATTTGAGAAACCGGTGTTTATAGCTGAAGGTATACTCTGAAGGATATGGAGAAGCTTAGAAGATAGGGAATGAGTCAGAGTACTATTCTTTAGATGGTTAACTAAAAATATAAATAGATCACCGTCCTATTGTATCGTTGAGCTATATGAATGGTCTGAAGGATAACTTAAACCAATTTCCTATGGAGAGGTATTGATAGATGCAGATACAGCTCTTTAGAACGCGAAATGTTGAAAGAAAGATACTGGAAGAGGTAGCATCGTGTCTTCACAACGTCTTCTCAGCTAATGTAGAGATCGTAGACCACTATATAGAGCCTCCGATCGATATATTTGACGATAAAAGGATGCAGTACTTGGCAGACGCATTCGTTTACCATGTATATAGATACAGGAACTTCGTGTCAATAGCAATCATACTAGCTGAATTCGACGCCTATGTAAAAGGACTAAACTTTGTATTTGGACTTGCAATACCTCATTTGAAAACAGCAGCAGTATTTCTACCAAGGTTAGCAGTAGCAGCTTCGGGTATAGTATTCATAGAAAGGGTTAAGAAAGAAGTTATACATGAACTAGGCCATATACTCGGATTGAAACACTGCTTTAAGAGAGAATGCGTTATGAGCTTTAGCAATAGTGTTGCTGAAGTCGATAGTAAGACTATGAAGTTTTGCCGGAAATGTACGAAACTTCTGGAGAAGCAGGGTTATAAGATAGGCCAGGAATATACATTAATGTAGAGATGAACTGTTAAGATGTCAAGAAGGCTTAGCCCCTACAGGATGTGCATATAGAACCGGATAATTCCGGTAAGCCTGAGGGGTATTAGCCTAAGGGCTTTATCACCCTTAGGTTCTACCCCTTCGACCTATCGGGTTACCCGGTTCTATATGCACATCCTGTAGGTTTGGCCCCGTATTTATCTGGGTGGGGATAGGTTTAATTATTATAAGGCGCATAGCCTTCTTTTCTATTTATATAGATGCCTCCATATACTACAGTCCTTTATTTTATGATGGTATTACTTGTAGTATATTTTTAAATATATTTATTAATCATTGAATTAGTTTAAGGGCTGTCTAACTGCGTGTATTATATTTCCACAGCCTCTTCTAAGGTTAAGGTGTTGAATGCTGTATAGCGAGTCTGTAATCATTGAGCGCCTCACTAAAAAGCTTCTCGCCTTAGGTTATGATGTTTATAGCAATTTTAAGTATATGGGGTTAGAATTCGATGTTATGGCTATAGAGCCTTCTAAAGAGCTTCAAAGACCTTTAGTACATATATTTGAGGTTAAGGTTAGAGCTAAATCTAGGATAATCGATCAAATTGAGAAGAGATTAGAGTTAGCAGACTATCTATATGTAGTCGTACCGTATAGGCTGTATCCATGGATTTTGAAAAAGATTAATAATTTGGTTGGAGTTGTAATTTATAAAAACGATGAACTATTTGTATTTAAAACGCCCATCTTCATAGGTAATGGACATAGGCTTCTAACACAGATAACCAGTAGATAATTCTTTTATTCATTTTGGGTTTAGATTGTGCTGCGTGGCCGGCGAATACCATTTTGTGGTAAGTGGCTCTACCAGTACAGAGATTTATATTCAGGTTTAACTCTCTGTACTATGATGATGAGTGACTCCAATGCTTGACAAAGGATGATATGCTCCAACCCATGCTGAATGAATTTAATAGAATTGTCCAAGATTAATGGGATGTGGATGCTGTAGTAGATGATTAAGTTTATATACTTGTAAAAAGTTAGAAAGTGTGGCAACCCTGGTTGCCCGTGTAAATAAACCCCGTTGTCCCGGGGCTACGTGTACACGGGGCGGGTCACCCCCGGTACTTCCATAATATCAATATCCATATTTACATATCCTAATACTGTCATCATTATTAACACTTAACAGACTCTTTGCAGAACTCAGATTAACAGCTAGTTCTGCAAGCTGTAGGCTATTCTCGTAGAGTATGAGATCATTGGGTGCTCCGTGTGAGAATACCTCTAAAATTTTTGCCTTTAGGATACGATCACCACCTGCATATACATATACATCATCTCCTACATCTACATTGAGAGTCTCTATAACATTTCTAAAATTATGGGAAAGCATTACATTACCAAATCTATCTATGTATATTACCTTTAGCACTACACAGTCGTCGCTCTTCTCCATGAACAGCTCAATATTTATATTATGTAGCTTATTAACATCCAGCTCTCTTCCAACACGAAAAGGTTCTAGACCACATGCTATTCTTGCAGCAACGGGTGCAAATATATCCCTTCCATGGAATGATTTTGAGACAGGCTTTCTAAAGTATACGTCATTCTCTATCATATAAACCTTTTCAATTCCATCGTATTTTGCAGCTGGGGTCAGAATACCGTTATCAGGTCCTATGAAGTAATACCTTTTCGAAACTATGAGAATAGCCATCCTGCTACTGCCTACACCAGGATCAACAACTGCTAGAAAGACTGTTCCTTCAGGAAAATATCTATGTGAAGCATATAATGTAAAGGCAGCTTGATACAAGTTGAAATTCTCTATAGAATGGGTTATATCAACAATTTCTACATCTCTACAAACATCTAGTATAACACCCTTCATAGCAGCTACGTAGTAGTCGTTGCATCCAAAATCTGTCAGTATAGCAACTATCCCACATGGTTTTTTCATAATTTGGACCCGAACTACTCAACCTTTAATACTGTAGATAAAAATTTTGAATAGATGTGATATGATCTATTGTCCAAAACATATTGCAACCTAGTAACATCGAATCATATCTTGTTAAATTGAATAAATCTTCTAATTACATGGTAACGTAAAGCGTCAAGCTGCTACTAGCTGGAAATTAATGTTTTTTTTTATAGTATCAGATGGGGAGTTATAATCACCTATCATACCGTCTTGAATTCATCATCCTTTAACGAATTCCGTCATATGTGTAATTAATGTTAATTAGCTTCTTATAGTTTATCTAAAACGGGGAACATAGCTACTAATGTGATGAGGTAGAGACTCTGAGAGATGATGATCGTATCCTCTCGCTGAAAATGGGTATCCGGTCTGTAGATAGAATTAGAGGTAGAATTATAGGCTGATTAGCACTGTTTCGATTACAGCAGATAGCAGTAGTATTATGTAGGACACTATGATGGTGGCTATGGAATTGTATAGAATCACCTTATCTACTCTTCTCTTGATAAAGCTTAACGTTAATTTAAGCGATACTATAATGGATAGAGAGTATGAGAATAGCTCTAAATATGTATGAGGCATAAGCATCAACAGTAATATGCTTATGTATTTTGGAACGCCAGTAGCGATTTCTAAGTTTAGTGCAGATGTGCCGAGAGCCCAAGCAGTTGTAACCATGGTGGATATGTAAATGGCTACGTTTATAAAGAATGGTAGTATGAAGAGCGTATTGACGAGAGCATTTCTTGTATAGATGATGTACACCCTTTCTATAAATGAGGTATTTGTAAGAGCTGTAGATATGTTCCTAATTTCATCTTCTATTGCATCTCTAAGCGCATCTGGAGGTTCTACATACATTGCTATAGATACTAGAAGGGCTAACGATGATATTACGATTGCTAAGGCTAGTGGAAGAGATTCGATTAACTGTCTTAGCCAAGAATTAAAACTGTTCATCGTGTATACACCTGCAGCTACAGAATACTTATAATCTAGCTTTAAACTTTAACTAACTAAGATAAAGATGGTAGTGGAGTCGAAGACCTGCCGCATAGATGAAATTAAAAGATTAAAAATATATGTAGACTTCTGTATAAGTTATATAGGACAAGACTCTCCTACTGTTGCTAGTGACAGGAGTTTCTACTACATTATACGCTATCTAGCAATCGTAATTTCAAGACTTATATCTACTCCAGACCTAGCTATGGAGATTGGTAAAAGATGTCAAGGTATTTCTACACTCATCGATATAGGTAAAGCCTTTCTACAGGCTAAGTATAGCTACACTGGTACAGATACAGTCTACACTGTTCTAAAGACCCTATGCCCATGTATAAAAGAGTCAATTCTATAAACTATAAAATTGCGTGACAGTGGGTAACATAGTAATAGCATAGCATTGCTACCTACTGCTATTTCTTTTCGCTCTGAAGAATTTCAATGGCTTTAGCAATATCCCCTCCAGCTCTAATTAATGCTTCTCTAGCAACGTCACGGCTCACCCCAGTGAATTCAGCAATAAATGAAATATCGTCTTCCTTAATTGATGTAGCTGGCGTTTCGGCTTTAATACCCCCTATCTCCTCCCTAATTGATTTAGGTACTATATAGAATACCTTTTGCGAAGCGAATTCGAGTGCCATCACATCAGGTTTTTCAAGAATAAGCTTTTTACCTTCTAGCTGTATTACAACTTCATCTACATTCTCTAGCTGCTCTATCTTCATGCCCATCTTTTTAAGCTGCTTTAATTGTTTCTGTAATTCACGAGGATTTATAGGGAACATATTTTTCTCACTATAGATAAGCCTTTAACAGCAGAATTATTAGTAGCGTATAGCTAGAATATAAGTGATAGTGGTTGAAAGGTAGATGGGTACAGAGTTAACAGTATTAGGAGCAGGTAGAGAAGTTGGTAGAGCGGCCATTTTAATCAGTAATGCTAGAAATGGCACCAATATCCTACTGGATTACGGTGTTTCTTTTGACGAGGATGATAAGCCCTTACTACCTCTAACAATACCACCATCAAGGATTACAGCTATTCTAATTACACATGCTCATCTCGATCATATTGGAGCCACACCATTTCTATACACCTCTGCAAGACCCACGGCAATAATGAGTGGGCTTACATTTGAACTAGGTAGAATTATGATAGAGGATATGCTTAGACTTTCAGGTTACTATCTACCATTCGAGTACCCTGAACTTATGACAATGCTTGAGAATGCAAAAACTGTGGGATTAAGGGAAAGTTTTTGGATAGACAATACATATGTTGAGGTGCACAACTCAGGACATATTCCAGGGGCAACTATGTATAGGCTAGTAGACGGTGAACGTAGCATACTGTATACAGGAGATATAAATACCATAGATACAAGGCTGACCAAAGGTTTAGATATAGGTAGAATTGATACCAACATCCTCGTGATGGAGTCAACGTATGGAATGTATGATCATCCCGATAGACAGAGGGTTGAGGATCTATTTATCGAAACGGTCAAGGGTATAATTGAGGATGGAGGTATAGTACTGATACCAGCATTCTCACTGGCAAGATCACAGGAAATTCTCGCTATATTAGCTGAGAGAATGCCCTATTCTAATGTATACTACGATGGTATGGCTAAGGACATTCTCGAACTTTTCCTAAGGCATAGAGAATTCATCAATAAATACGATCTTCTTGAAAGAATACACAGGACCTTCACATCTGTGAAAGGTAGTGATATGAGGAAGAGGATATGTAAGGAACCTGGTAGCATAATAGTTACACCTGCTGGTATGCTTAAGGGAGGACCCGTCCAGTACTATGTAAAGAGACTGTGGAATGAGCCAAAAAATGCAATTGTGTTGGTAAGCTACCAAGCACCAACAACACCGGGAAGAAGACTATTGGTAGAGGGATCGCTAGAGAGTGGAGGCCCTCATGTAAGGGCTAGGGTATTCTGGTTTGATTTTTCAAGCCATGCAGGGGCCTCAGATCTGTTTAATATTGCAAAAAATGCAAGAAATTTAGAAAAGGTAGTGCTAGTTCACGGGAATGAGGATTCTATCTATAATCTAGGGTATCGTATAAAGGAGGAACTGGGTATAGAATTCATAGCGCCTAGAAATGGTGAGAAAATAGCTCTATAGGGGCAGGCTGTGAGGAACACTAATATGATATAACCTCAATGTTCCTTTCCTCAGCAATCGTAGCTATTGCTTTTCTAATTTCACTTTTTACTTTCTCTATTACAATACGTTCTACACCAGGTGTAGATTCGATTGCTCTAACTGTAATGAATTTTATCCTATCTAAGTCGAGTTCCTTAATTACATAGTTGGGTATTATATGGCCATAGCATTCGCCGTATTCGATAGCCCTTCTCGTAAATAATGGGGCATAGTGAGGACCTCCAAAACCTATGCTTACTGTGCATAGCTTTGTCGAACCACCATCTAAGGTATTTTCAATTCCTTCAATAACTACTGAGGCCACAGCTCTCTGTACATTCAACATATTCCACTCTCTTTCACTACTTCCAATTTCGATAAATGTTATGGGTCTCGTGATCGAGGTAGGACCATGGTGTGTAACCTCATAGCTTACTCTAAACTCGAGTAAGCCATCTCTAGCCCGTCGATTAATCAGCCCCTTCAGAAAATACCACATCAATACAGGGTTTGCAGGCGGTATTTCCCATGGCTTTCCACCAAAATCGTTTTTACCCCATGGATTTCCAGGTACATGTGTTGTTAGGGTTGGCATACCTGTTAGAGAACTGTGTCTAGATAGTATAACGAAGTATTTTACATCTCTAAATTCTTCAATAAAATCAAAGAACACCACATCCTCGTCAAAGCCTGCTAAAACTGCCCTCAAGTCGTCACATAGATGGAGTGCCCTAATCTTAGGATCCCTAGATCTATGGGTAACGTCTTCACATTTAGCCATGTTTGCGAGCGAGATAGCCATGCCCCTACCAGCTGCATCATTTACTGAAAATGCAATTAGATACTCTATTTCACCATCCATAGCTTGAACCTATAGCATTTTTTAATTAAAATACAGATTACTTTTCATAAAATAGACCTTAATATGGCTTAATGCAGTATGGTGATCCATTGTTGGGCAGCGAAATGCATCTAACCCAAATACTACAGCTATTGAATAGAATGGGGGTGAAGCACCTGGAAGACCTTGTCCGTAAGGCGATTAAACTTGTAAATGAAAAGGGCATTCCCATAAATCACATCCTGGCGGAGCTCCTAATCTACTACTATCTATCTAACTGTGGCTACAGCTATATATCGATAGAGGAGAGCGTGGGCATAGCTAAATGTGATGTATATGCGCAGAAAGGGGATTTTAATATATGTATTGAAGTAGATTTCTATACCGTACCATCGAATTTTATATTGAATAGGACGAAGTACATACTAGCCCGTCATATAAGGAAGGTGATCCAGATAGTGAAGAGTGGAATTAAAGCAGCAGTATTTGCATATCCTTACGGCTCTGTACCATTAATACCAATAGAGTTGGTGAAGCCTGTAGAGGGTAGATCTAGAAGAAAATTGCTTGATCTGATCTCTAGTGTAAGGGAAATATCTCCTTTAGATAACGGTGATATAGACTATTTAATGAAGGCACACATACACAGCGTACTCATCTTTGATATAGATAGAGGCAAGATATACGAGCTATTTCCTCAGGACGTTGAGAAGCTGATGGAATTATACGACAGTTATGTGAGGAAGTACTAGTAGAACGACCTTAGATTATCACCCTCTACTATGCTATTGAATATTTCCCGTATAATAGATGACTTATCTAGGAGGGTTCTTCTAATATAGACTCTAACCACAGCTACGGCTTTAGGTATATTTATCCACGGTAATTCATATACCCTTCTCCTCTGCATGTATCCTCCTTCAAGCATAATGTATGCATCATCTGTGGTCAGCATGGGATTTAGAGATAGCTTGGGGGTATCGACGAAGAAATCCCTATCCCTAGAGACATCTATACCTCGTGATCTTAAGCTCTCTTCAAGAGATTCCTCAATGATTTTCTTACCTACATCAAATAGGTATCCTAGTGATTTCACATTATTGGGTAGAAGGATCCGGTGTTCGGCTACAGCTTTATATGGAATTCTCCTTGATAGGAACTCACGAACCTCTGATAGATCCCTAACCCTATCATTTAATAGTACAGAATAGTCGTCTAGCTCAATATATCTTTCGATACTATTTAGATGCTTTTCAAAATCTAGAAGCTTTAACTCATCTATCTTTTTGAGAATATCACCTAGAAATTTATAGGCAGCTCTAACGGTCTTATGATAGTATACTGTTGAAAACATGTGAAGCCTAGCTATAATCATCTGCTCAAAAACATCGAGAGCCCTATAGTCAATTACCAGTTTATCACTGTATATGTATAGATAGTAGGAGATTCTATACCAATCAATGTTATCACCATATCCAGCGCCGGTATAGTAGGAATCGCGAAGAAGATAATCGATAATATCTGCACTAAAGATGCCCTTAATTATGTAGAAAAGTGCTTTTTCACTCGTCTCTCCTGTAATATTTGATGTAAAGGGCCATTCATCTACACCTTTGCTTTTCAATGCCTTAGCTATATGGCTGGTGCTGTAACCGTAGGCACTTAATATAGAATCTATTCTAGAGGAGAGGTCATCTATATTCATAACTATCAATGCCCCTACATCTTCATGAGTTAGTCCCTTTGGTAATAGAATACAGTCTTCGAATAGATGGCTAAAGGGGCCGTGGCCTACATCATGAAGGAGGGCTAGTAGTCTTATCAGTACTGTGTATCTATCTATATCGTATTGCTTTAGACGTAGTTTCCTCAGCAGTTCTCTAATCATAGTTTCAGCTATATGTGCTGTACCCAACGAGTGTTGAAACCTTGTATGTACAGCGCCTGGATACACTATGTCTGCTACAGAAAGCTGTTTAATTCTTCTAAGTCTCTGAAATGCATAGGAGTCAACTATTGGCAATTCATGGTGGTAGATTTTTATATAGCCATGCACAGCGTCTTTTACAATCTTATACCTATCCATATCTATGGACATCTTATGGTACCTTCTAAATCCTAGTATACTCAGTTCTCTCGAGAATAATTAAACTCTATTAAATATCTCTACATCGTATATACGGTTCGCTAAATCTATCCTAGCATAAGAGATTTTTGCATATCTACTAAGAACCTCTATAAATACGCGAATCATGTTATTCTGTTCATCTGTGTTGGGAAAGGGAAGAAATTCGATCTGTGAGTGATCTCCAACAACAATATACCTAGCGGATTCCAGAAAATAGTCGTTGATATCATAGAAAGCCGATATTACATCCCGCCATGTTTTAAGAGGCTCCATACATACCATTGTAGCTAAGCAGCTTGACGATTTACTTATGACACACTCAACATTGTAGCCAATTTGTGAAGAGGATATCAGGTCTTCTAATGTTGGTACAGGTATTGGTATGGGATGGCTATGGAGCACGGCAATAGTGCTACACCCAGAGATGTGCTTAAGGATATCGGCTTGTGGAATGAGACCACCCTCAAATTCGCCAATATATTTCAGTAGATTGTCACATAGCATATAGATATCCTCCTTTATGTATTTGGAGGATAGAGGTTCTATACCAAGATTTCTGACATACATAATTGCTTCGTCCATGAACATTTCAACCATCTTAATAACGTGACTCCTATCGATTACTGGTAAAACATTCATATCGAGTAGTGATGGTATACTATATGCCGTAGAAATCAGTAGCGCTATATCATCTTCATTAATCACTATGGTCACCTCAACACCATAGGTAAACCAATGACATTACTTTTTAACTGTATACAGTATTAGTAATATATATAGTTTATAAGTTTTATCAACCATTAACAGATTTAGAGTTAAACGATAGACATTCTAGCTAGATAGAAGTAAGAGATACACCAATAAATCGCCTTCAATATGTACAACATACAATATATAACCTCAACTTCTAGATGAAGTAATTATAGAGCAAAACATGCTTTCCGACAACTATATGCAAATCACAGATTGTAGATTTCTAGTTCAATTATCAATTGCGGTGTTGGACGCTCCAGATGTATATCTATGGATCAGACAAAGTCCTACTGTTCAGAAGCGCCAGCCATCATCATATACGCTGGAGATCATCAGATGGGGTTTGTAATACATCATTGGCTGATCGCTACACCTTTCTACCTCTTTAGAGTATTTAATCTTTTTAGCTTCACACCTTAATGTGTATTCACTTTGAAACCTATCCTTAGCTGTCTTTCTACGTTTTAGGTCTATTCTCATTGTCAGCTCTTGAATCACGGTTCTCGAGGAACCTGCGGTGGGATATGGTTGTGACATTTATGAGACCGGTACTGGCATATCTAATGAATTTGAATGTTGTAGGAAATGATGGCTAGCGTGCAAAGGTGAAAGAAAGTTGTAAGAAGTCGATTCCTGTATTGCTATAGGTTATTATCGACCAATACATATGCTGCTCAATTTTGGTCCATGGAGGTATTTCCATTTATAATATTTATGACTTGATATGAGAGCATCTCTATAGTTCTTTTACAGTACATATGCTCTTTAGCTTATTTAGTAGGTCATCAAGTTTGTCTAGAGTTGTTATGTATGTATAGAGGTATTTCTTTGTTCTTGCTTTAACCTTTGCTATACCCTTCTTTTCAATTCTTTTAACTCTACATTCTAGAGCTCTTTTTACAACCTCTAAAAACCTATCTTCGCTGTTAATAAATATAGGCATAGAGCCACACCATCAGTCACGTATTTACTTCTGATTGGTTTAAAAGCTTTGTTCTATCTAGGTACCATATTTTAGTCTTAAAATAAAAAGCTTATAATAGAGATCTAGGTACCGCATTCTAAAATACGGAAAACGAGTATGTAGGTAGATGTGGGGATCGTTATGCTCGAACACTATATGAAATGGTATGAATATAGTTTGGAAGCTCTAGGCTATACCGTCGTAAATGCCAGATTTTTCGATGGTATTAGGAGAATTGTTATTCTGGGTATGGGTGGAAGCGGTATTGTAGGCGATATAATAGCGTCAATTGCAGCTGAATCAGAATACCCCGTGTACGTGTATAAGGATTTTTACATTCCAAGTAATATAATTGATGGTACAACATTCGTGCTATCAATAAGCTACTCTGGCAATACGTTGGAGACGATACTATCAACTAAAAAAGCACTACAGCATACAAAATCTGTGGGCGTTATAGCCTCTGGTGGGGAACTAATAGAACTTGCAAAGAGAAATGGACTACCATATATAGCTATTAGGAGTGGGCTAGCACCACGTTCAGCACTTCCAATAATGCTAGTAGCAGCATTTAATCTACTATCAACTTGTGGTATCGAATTAATCGCAAGAGAAGAGCTAATGAAAGCACTGGAGGTGCTTAAAAATATGGATGAAGCTGAGAGAACTAGCAGAGAGCTATTTAACTTCCTAAAGCTCTCTAAATTGCCACTAGTTGTCGCCACACTAAGGTACTCAGCACTAGCGGTAAGAATTAAAAATGAACTTAACGAGAATTCGAAAATTCCTGTAAAGGTGGAAATACTACCTGAACTCTTCCACAATGATATTGTTGGATGGGAATCTGCAGAATTTAAAGATAAAGCTTTACTTGTAGACTCCGACCTAACATACGAGAATAAACTCATTCAATTCTATGCCGAATATTTGAAGGGATTAGGTATAGACACATATATACTAAGGCTAAATGGTAATGTAATAGAAAGATTTCTTTACGGCTCACTAGTAATAGGCATTACAAGTATTAAGCTGGCACAACTAAGGGGTCTAGACCCACTACAGACCAAGAGCATATCAATATATAAACAACTCCTCCAAGAACTGAAAGAAGAGATAGAACGCGTAGCACACTCTCGTTAGGTAGCCATATGTTGCTTTTAAATATTATATCCACCCACAGTATGAATGTGCATTGCATTAATTCCAATCATTTGTTAATTCATATGATTAGTAAATATTTTGTTTGCTAATTGAAAGATATTGACTGTGTTGAAAATTTATAAAAGATTTCTCAAACTTTTACAACGTGTAAAACTAGATTAATATAGGTGGTGATGTAGCCTGGCTTCAAAGGCGCTACCACGTTTCATAGCCATTAGAACAGCTGTACTGGTGGCAACACTGTTCACAGCATTCACATTTACATTCCTACTACTGAGGGCAATGCCAGTTTCAGCTGTAGAAAACATTGTAGCATCCTTTACAGTTCAGGGGCAAGTTGTCGACCCTCAAGCATTGGAAGAGCTTAGAAAGACCCTGTATGAGGTGTTTGGTTTAATGGGGTCGCCCATCGAGCAGTACATCTCTTATCTTAGAAGGTTTCTAACACTGGACTTTGGACCATCAATAATGTCATATCCAACTCCAGCGAGGGAACTAATAATTCGTAGATTGCCTTGGACTGTAAGTCTCCTGGTATTCACCACGGTACTATCATGGATTTTAGGGAATTTACTCGGCGTTTTTGCAAGCATAAATAGGAAAAAGAGGATATCAAAGGTTCTAGTATCACTTTCACTAACGCTGTATCCCATACCATACTATATTATGGCATTAGCACTCATATTTCTATTTGCCTACCTAATACCTGTGTTTCCACTTGTAGGCGGCTTTGGGGAAGCGGTCTTTACAGATATATTTATACTGATTAGAGAGTGGCTATATAGATCCACCTTGCCAGCACTATCGATAATATTGATTAGTATGTTGGGCTGGTGGTTCCTAAGCTCATTCACACTAACATTAAATGTGCAGACAGAGGACTATGTCTACTATGCAGAGCTTAGAGGGCTGTCACAGTCACGCATATTAAAGAATTATGTATTTAGGAATGTACTATTACCGCAGGTTACAACGCTAGGACTGTCTCTGGGAGGGATATTTGGTGGTGCACTACTTACAGAAATACTGTTCACATATCCTGGAATTGGTATGCTTGCATATAGGGCTGTTCTATCAGGAGATTATCCAACAGCACTAAGTATGCTTTCACTTACAATAATAGCAGTAGCTATAGCAACATATATTTTAGATATTGTGTATCCATTTATAGATCCGCGCGTAAGGCATAGATAAGGGGTGAAGGATGTTGGTTGGTATACCTATAGGTGTTATTACCTCAATTAAAAACTCATTTTCAATACTCATGAGGGTAAGTAAAAAATTTCGAATAGGCTTTATCATAATTATAGGGGTAACGATACTGGCTCTGCTTTCCTTTTCAGCACCACCACAATATATACACTGGTATAGTTACCCAAGGAGTCTCCCACCAACACCTACAGGCATAGATCTCATATTTGGGACAACCGCTAATGGCAGAAGCGTATTTTGGATCTTTACAAATGCCATAAAGAACTCACTAGTAATAGGTATAGTTACAGCTCTGATAGCACCACACATTGGGCTACTTGTAGGTATTATCGCAGGGCTAAAAGGCGGCATAGTTGATAGAGTACTAATGTTTATAACAGACACCATTATAGTAATACCAGCACTACCACTATACGTAATAGTGTTAATGATACTAAAGCCCCATATATCAGCAGTGGGAAGTCCAATACCATTTATGGGGTTAATATTTTCAATTACAGCATGGTGCTGGCCTGCCAGACAGGTACGTGCAATGGTATTGTCACTGAGGGAGAGGGAATTCATACTAACATCATCTCTATCTGGAAACTCTATGGCTAGGATAATACTTAGAGAGATCATACCACATCTACTCGCATGGCATCTCATAAATCTTACCAATACTGTGCTCTACTCCATAGGTATGGAGACAGGGCTGTCAATATTAGGGCTATCGATACTCGATAAGGATACTCTTGGTACAATGATCTACTGGTCGCTTTACTACTCAGCGCTATTTAGAGGGCTCTGGTGGTGGTATATTACACCAATTGTAGGTGTAATATTGGTATTCCTGGCATTCTTCCTACTATCACAGGGTATATCAGAGTATGTAAACCCCAGATTAAGACAGTAGATAGATAAGGAGGGGAAGGAGAAGCAAAAACATTTAAAAACCCCAGCTATAAGGTAACTATAGACGGAGTGAGAAACTTGAGTCTCAAAGGCGGATATATACTCAGCACATTACTCATAATAATAATGGTACTGAGCAGCGTTATTATAATGGATATAAGACCTGTAGAGGCACAGCTACCACTTCCCCCAGGTGTACCCAGGGGAGATGTGCTAGTAAACCACTATGAAGGGGGGACACTAGCAGAGCCAGACAACTTCAATGTTCATGTACCTGGGAGACCCGTTGCATATGGATGGCATCATGTATGCCACCAGAATCTATGGTATATAAATACAACCAATAATGAGCTTATTAGCTGGATTGCAGCTGGTCCACCAGAATATTCACCAGACTTTAAGACTGTTAAAATATATCTGAGAAAGGGTGTAACATGGAGTGATGGGGTTCCCTTTACAGCTGAAGATGTTGTATTTGCAACTAAGCTTCTTATGAGTGATAAGAGATTTGGACCCTATGCCTTACTCACATCATGGGTTGCCAACGTCTATAAGGTAGACGACTATACAGTTGTCTATGAACTTCTAAAGCCGAATCCAAGGTTCCACTACTACTTTACAGCAATAATCTGGGGTCCGTCCGTTTATGTTACATCTATAGCTAAGCATGTATGGGAGAAGGTTGAAGATCCAGTTGCATATAAGAACTATCCACCTCTGTGTCTAGGACCCTATGTACTGAAAGACTTTGATAGAGGTGGCAACTGGTGGCTATGGGAGAGAAATGAGAATTGGTGGGGTACAAAACTGTATGGACTTAAGCCAGCACCAAAGTACTATCTTGTGCTCTACCCCGGTCCCGAGGAGAAGGCAGCCCTAATGTTTGTTAGAAATGAAATGGATTGCAAGAAGACTTTCGCTGTAGAACAGATGGAACTCGTACTGCAGAACCCATATGTAATTGGATGGAGAAGAGAGCCGCCACTTGCGTGGCTCTTCGATCCATGCAACAAGGGCTATACATACAATACGTTTAGATATCCATACAACATAACGGAGGTAAGGTATGCACTTAGATATGCCATTGATCCTGTTGCTGTATGGAAGGCTCTATCGGGTCCTGATGGATCTAAGCCTATACCAATGGTTCTCCACTTCATAAGATCACCACTAGTCGATAAATATGTGTACTCTGCATTGAAGGATGAACTCGTGAAGCTTGGAATTATTGCACCACCGGATAAGGTGCCAGCCGAGGTGAGAGAGCATCTAAAGCTCCTCGGATTTGATGCTGATGTAGC
Source organism: Ignisphaera sp. (assembly GCA_038889075.1). Lineage (GTDB taxonomy): Archaea > Thermoproteota > Thermoprotei_A > Sulfolobales > Ignisphaeraceae > Ignisphaera. The sequence continues at coordinate 1,019 of JAWAHS010000003.1, read as the reverse complement.
CTTCTGGGAGTACAATCCACAGAAAGCTGAGGAATTACTGAAGAAGGTAGGGTTCTATAGAGGTCCTGATGGCAAGTGGTATCTACCGACAGGAGAGAAGTGGGTTATAAGATTCCTAGTTACAGGACCATTCCACTGGGAGACCCAGGTCCAGGGCTTTCTAATAGCAGACTACTGGAAGAAGTTTGGAATTGAGGTAGAGGTTGAAACACCAGAAGCAGCAATATGGGCAACAAGAACAACATATGGCGACTTCGATATAGCATCTACATGGCCATTCTGCTCAATGCTATTCCCAGATGTAGCACCACACGTATGGGGTTATCATAGCAGATACTGCCATGAAAGACAAGGTGGAAGCGGATTCTTCCCATGCTATGGAACAGGCAAGGAAACAGAGCTACCGTTCCAGTGGTCCCAGCCAGCTATACTAGCAAAACATGATGCAAAAGCTAAGGAGCAGAGGGCAAGATTAGATAAGATTATTGAGGAGATGGAGGCGACACCTCCGTGGGAGACAGAAAAAATGATAAAACTTGCACAGGAGTATATCCTGCTATGGGCTGAGATAACACCGGGTGTACCATTCTTTGCACATCTATTCTATACACCACAGAATACCTACTGCTGGGATAACTGGCCAACATATCCAGAAAACTACTACATGGATCCAGTAAACTGGTGGAACCACATGCTCTTCATAATACTCAGTGTAAAGCCTACAGGTAGATGTCCAACTAAGGAGGCAACAATGCCAGGAGCACCACCAAAACTACCAATAGAAATACCGAAACCAACACCTACTCCAACTCCTACTCCGACACCTACTCCTACTCCGACACCGACTCCAACTCCAACTCCGGTTGCTACAACTGTTACTGTAACTGCTATTCAAACAGTTACAACAACATCAGTAGTAACATCAACAGCAGTAACAACTAGAGTAGAAACAGTTACAACAACAAAGACTGAAACAGTAACAGACTGGACAATAACAACAGCACTAGCAATAGTACTAC
>JAWAHS010000002.1:44929-362223 GCA_038889075.1 Ignisphaera sp. | reverse complement strand
CCTCCCCACGGTCTGCCGTGGGTCTCGGAAACCCAGGGTCACCAAGATGATTATTAAGCTTCAGATGTTTATAAGCCTTGCCCACACCTAATCGCATTAAAAGCTTTGAAAACCCTAGAGAAACCTAGAGAAAAGAAACAGCTACCAAACCCCATCTACAACAAGAACTATATCTATATCGCTTTCCTCTATATAGTCTCCTCTAGCTCTACTACCAACTATATACGCCTCCCCGAGTATGAATCCATGTTTCCTAAGCTCTACACCTACCTTCCTTACAAACCCATGTGCTATTCTCAAAGCTCTTCCTGAGACGCTTTGCAGATTTTGCTTTACCCATTCCAACACCTTTTTATAGCCCTCTCAACAAGATCCGAGCCTCACTATAGAGCTCCGAAGGTATGGCGTTAGCAGCATTTGGGTATATCTGGCCACGGTATAGTGTACTGTAAGCTCCCGTAGGTCATCCGGTAGACAACCTATATCTAGACCGAGATCCTCACGGATAGTGCAAGCAATATCAAGTAGATCATGTCCATGGTAAATCCTACCTCTAGCTAGAAGAAGAGCTTTTAATGCTTTCTCAGCACACTGCTGAGACCAAAATGCTGCCAAATCTCAATCCCTGGTCTTGAGATCGTTAAAAGCCTTCCTAAGATCGCTCCCAGCCTGGATAAACCATCTTAGTGCCTCGTTCCTCAAATCCACCACTTAAAGGATACCATCTACAATCCGGTACTACGGTGGTACCACAATTTAAAAATCTGAATACCATATTTACCAAACCTTGTCTAGTTCAAGGTTTGCACACCTCTTCTGCCCTGCTATATAAAGGTTTTACCAGGATTTTCAATGAGGTTTTAGCAGTTAGCTGTGTTTAAACCCTTTTTACAGAAGGTATGTTGGTGGAGGACTCTGTCATATTGGGAGGGGTTTTAAGCTCTATAGTGTAGTGCTATACACGGTGTTTGACACATGTCAAATTCGGATACAGATAGAAAGATAGAGGTAGTGAAAAGCCTGTTGAAGGCTATTCATAGGGGTGAAAGTATGGAGGAGCTTAAGAAGAGGTTTGGAGAGGTTATAGCACAGATATCTCCATTTGAAATACCACTGATTGAGCAGCAGATTGTTGCTGAGGGAATACCCATTGACGATATACTAAAGCTCTGTGATCTCCATGTTGCGCTATTTAGAGAATATCTTGCTGGGAGAGAGCTATCTGGTGTCCCTAGGGGGCATCCTGTAGATCTATTTATGAAAGAGAATGAGTGGGTGCTGAAGCAGGCTGAGGCACTAGGTCTCTACTCATCTATGCTTTTAAGGGTTCATAGTAGTGAGGAGGCTGTAGGATATCTTCAGGGGCTACTAGCTACTGCTGAGCGGCTTAGGGTATTGAGGAGCCACTATAGAAAGATTCAGATGCTGGTCTTTCCATATCTTGAGAGGAGAGGGATTATTGCTGTACCTAGGGTGCTCTGGGGTAGGGAGGATCAGATAGTGGTTAAGCTCAGAAGATTCTTCGAGGAGGCTAGAAGGGTCCAGGGATCTAGAAGCATAGAGGATATCAGGAGGCTTGGAGAGCTGGGAGTAGATATAGCCAGGGATGTCAGCGAGCTTGTCTTTAGAGAGAATAAGATACTGCTTCCAGCCACATGGGCTCTATTTAGTGAAGGTGAGTGGAGCGCCATTGCTGAAATCGCAGACAGCATGGGCTGGATTATAGATGTAAAGGATAGAGAGTGGAGCCCTAGAGAAAAGCCAGTACTGCCCCACGAACTCAAGGTAGCTATAGAGCCTCAGCAAATAGAGAAACTCCCACCAGAATTTAGAGATGCTGCTCTTAAAGGAGGTGTAAAGCCCGATGCATACGAGATTAGAGAGGAAGGCGATATAGATCTCGAGACAGGGTATCTAAGTATAGAGGAGATTAGGGAGCTTATCAAAACCCTTCCACTAGAGATTACCTATGCAGATAAAAACGATAGGGTGACATTCTTTAGCGAGAGTAAATTGGGTAGAAGAGGCTTTATAAGAACGAAAACCATACTGAGTAGAAGAGTGGAGTTCTGCCATCCACCAAGACTCGAAAAACTCGTCCGCAGCACGATAGATGAGCTTAAGGCCGGTAGAACCAGCTACAGAGAGTATTGGACTAGGATTGGAGATAGAATAGTAAGGGTACTCATAGCTGCTGTTAGAAATGATAAGGGTGAGTATTTAGGTGCAGTAGAGATTGTAGAGGACTTTACAGATGTTATAAACAATGTTGAGGAGATTAAGAGGAAGATAATGGTGCTGTAATGAAGTCCGTACTAGAACTTGGAACGAGATATGTTGTTCCAGCAGTGAAGAGGGAGGTAGCGCTAGGTCTTATGAGGAGGGGGTTCACAGGTATAGAGGTGGCGAAGCTCCTCGGCATCTCGCCATCGCTGGTATCGAGGTATATGAATGGTGAACGTGGAGCTCAAATAGATTTAAGGAGATATGGAGATGTTATGGGGTATATAGAGAGACTTGTAGATGGAATTGCAGGTGGTCAGATGGATCAGTATGCAATAGCTAGAGAAATCGATAGAATGTCTATGTATTTTATGGCTAAAAAGTATCTATGCAGTATCCACCTAAGACTAGAACCATATATAGATATAGCTAGATGCAGTAACTGTCCAGAACTCTTTAGAGAAACCATAGAAAGATAAATCAGTAGATGTAGTCCTCAAACTATATACCTCTACCTTTATCATTGATCTATCGTGGTGCTAAACAGTTCAATCACTTAATAATGATTTTACCGATTTTGCCGTATTTTCGACATAGCCTTCGTGATACCGATAATAGCATTGTAAGCTATGGACTTGGTTCAAATGAGGTACTGCAAACCTTACAGTCAAACTCTAAAGCACTATATCAACACTTGAATATCGTAGCCAAAGCCTTAGTTGATGGGTTTGATAGAAGAAGTATGCCATGCTCTTTTGAACTACTGCTAGGATGTCCTCATGCTCTATGTAGCACTCTGTCTTCTAGCCGATATAGCAACGGTGCTATCTAGTATGGATGCATACTTTCTAGCCTCCTCTTCTATCTATGATGTACCTCTCTTCCTCTTTATAGTTTCAACAAAACCACCGCCTGTTATGAGGAGAGCATTGGCTGGGTTAACGATTACATCGCTTGGAAACTCGGTTATATTGCTAGCAACTTTTACAGATATGCTACCTGTTGTAAGCTTCATAGTTTTTTCTGTTTAGTATTTAGAAGCTGTTTCTCCTCTCAGGATAATCTATTTGGTGGATTTGATTTGTCCATATGTATGTGTAGGCTCCGGTTTAGGTACCGGTTTCTTAATAATGGACTTTGCCCAGGAGCCGTTGTATATCCATAGAATAGACATGGCTCCTCCGATGATGTTGCTTAGAGCAAATGCTATATATATCCCCATGGTATTGAGGTTGAGGCCTAGGGCTAGAGCGTAGCCGAGGCCTATCCTTATCCCCCATAGCCTAACCATGTTTATGATGGTCGGCATTAGGGTATGTCCAGAGCCTCTACCAATGGACATAGCTGAAAATGTTAGACCGAAGAAGGCTAGAGTCCATAGCGTCACAGATACGAACCTATTGTATTCAAGGTATATCCCATCAACAACCTCTTTCTCAACATTCTGACCCGTTATGAATACCGAGGCTATATAGTCCCTAGCAAGATACATCGCTACAGACGATATGGCTACGGATACAAATATGAATAGAGAGGTTTTTCTGGCTATGCTCCTGGACCTCTCAATATTTCCTGCACCCAGGTTCTGTCCAACCATTATAGCTATACCCTCCGTCAATCCCCATAGACTTGTATTAGCTAACTCAAATAGTATAAACCCTACTGAGAAAGCTGTTGTAGCTATAATACCAAAGGTATTCACAAGTCTATTCTGAAGATTGAATGCTATAGAGTTTGAAATATTCATTACAAGTAGAGGTATAGCTATCCTCAGTGTTGTAGCAATGTAGTACCTATCCAATCTATGTGTAACTCCAATCCTTATCCATCGATACCTCCTCACTATAGCTGTAATCAAAACCCCCATGCTTACAACCTTACTTAGAACTGTTGCTATAGCTGCACCAACAGCACCCATGGTCGGTACAATGTATACTCCATATATAAATATCGGATCTAGAAAAACATTTGCAATAGCACCCACAACCTGCGATATAGCCGCTATCCTCGTATCTCCTAGAGATTGCACAAGAGTTGCTAAAGAGAGATTGATTCCTAGAAACACTGCATCTATAGCCATCACGCGGGCATAGCCTATAACATCAGCTAGAATCTCTAGTGGTACACCTACGAGATATCTAAATAGATATTGAGAGGCTAGGAAAAACAGGAACCCAGATACACCTCCACCAACAAATATGACAAACAGCATTCTTCTAACAACATCGTTCACCATATCGTACATTTTAGCTCCTACATACTGAGAAAGTAGAGCAAGATTTGCTGAGGTAAAGCTCATGATAAACGACGTGAATAGCGTATACGATGGCCACACCTGTCTGGGTACAGCCATAGCATACTGGCTGTATCTACTAAGCCAGAAAGCATCTACAATGCCATACACATCCTGTACTATTCTCACAAGTAGAAGTGGTAAGCCAAGGTATAGGAATGTTGATATTATTGGACCGTTTAGTATCGCTTCACGATATTTTACATCTATCTCTCTCGGTAGGCCTCTAGCCATAGCCATACCTTATATTTCTGGGGAATATATTTCTCAGAAATATAAGCTTAAAATATTTTTACCTACTACAGAAAATGCGTAGGGTGGCATATTGGTTAGGAGAACTAGGTATTCATGGCTTAAAAACCTTGTACTATCAATTCTATCAAATGGAGATCCTATGCACGGCTACATGATATACAAGCGTATAGAGGATGCTGTAGGAGTTAGATGGAAGCCATCCATAGGCACATTCTATAGACTTCTAGCAAGACTTAGAGACGATGGTCTTATCAACTGCTTTAAGCAGAATAGGAGAACAGTTTGTAGAATAACAGATAGAGGTATTGAGCATATCGTTAACGAGGTTCTAACACATCTACCTAAATTCATAGGGGTTCTAAACGAAATTCTAAGTGCATATCTATACATAGTCAGGATGAGAAGCACCGGGGTAGATCCATATATACGTGAAAGAATAGAAAAGCTGTTCACAACAGCAAATAGTATAATTAGTATAGATACTGAAATCAAGAAGCAAGCTCTATATAACAATACGGATCGCAACTCCTAGGATATGGGAGACGGCTCTACCATTTTACAAGGTGTAGCCGGCAGCCATCCATTCTATTAAATATCTAGGGTAGCAAAATCGGTGGCGTTATTCCATGCACTACATCCGCAGATGGATATACCTGAAGCATAATAGTACTCTACCGATGGATTCTACACCAGCTATGCTACTCCTATCTAGTCGTGCTCATCTTTATGAGATTGGCTAGTATATTTAATCCTATTCTTATCTGATCTTCCGATGGTTTAGAGAAGCTTATTCTCATTGCATCTCTAACATCTCTATTGCAGTAAAATCCATGGCCAGGTGTGAATATTACATTTCTTGTCAATGCCTTCTCTAATAGCTCCTCCGTATCTATTCTACTATTTAGTTTAATCCATGTGAAGAAGCCTCCACTTGGATTCGTGTATGAGCTATCCTTTGGAAATTCCTCCTCGATAATCTCTACAACGGTATTTCTCTTCCTTCTATACAGTTTTCTAATCTCCCCAATGTTTCTCTCTAAAACACCATTTTCAATCAGTTCTCTGGCTACGTACTGGCTTAGAGACGATGTGGTGAGATCTGTAATGTGCTTCAACACCGTAAGTTTTTCAATGGTATCTGTATCAGCTATGATACAGCCCAGTCTTAAACTCGGTGCCAGCACCTTGCTCAGGGAACTTATGTAGATAACCACACCGTATGGATCTAGTGCTGCCAATGGTTTGATATCCTCATTACCATAGTAGAGAAGTCCATAGGTATCATCTTCAATTACTATAAAGTTGTATCTGTATGCCAGCTCTACCAACTGTCTCCTTCTATCTAAATTCATCGTTATTCCCGTAGGATTTTGAGCCGTAGCCACCGTATATACAAATTTTATCCTTCTGCCACCCCTAGAGAAACCCTTAATCATCTCCTCCATATAGTCTACATCCATACCATATCCATCAATGGGAATTCCAACAAGCTCTGCTCCTCCAACTCTAAATACATTTAGCGCCGCTATGTAGCCAGGCTCTTCAACCAATACAATATCGCCTGGATCTACGAAAAGCCTTGTAATGAGGTCTATAGCCTGCTGAGCACCTGAAACCACTAGAATATTATCTGGAGACACTTTGATACATCTCATTCTATAGATGAAATTCGCTAAACTCTTTCTATATTCAGCTACCCCTTGGCTGGGGGTGTACTGGAGAGCTTCCGAAGCCCTCTCCCTTAATACATTCTCTAGGGCATCTCTAATCTCCTTTAATGGAAATGTAGATGGATCTGGAACACCACTTGCAAAGTTTATTATGTTGCTACTCTCTGGAAATTGGAGAACGTATCTCTTTATGGTATCGAGTTTACCGCCATTATTTGAGTACAGATTGTATAGATCTATCGTGCCAAAGAGGTACCACCACGGCACTACCTTCTAGCCCAAGCCAAAAATTTAAACTTTTCTATATAATTAGCTTATGTATCCAACCTCCTCCCCACTCTTGAAGGGCAAGGCTTTCAGCTGTAAAAAGTCTTGGAGTAATATCTAACGATTTCCTCCCCTCTGCATACGCAACAACCATGGAAATACCGGGAATAGCCCTTTTTAAAGTATAGCTAAATACATATATATTTCAAAATCGATGCCATGAGAACTAGAGTAGTGTGAGGCATATCTCTGCAATTCTAATTTCTATAATCCTATCTACTGCGGTAATTTACGCTATCGTCTGTGTACAAGCAGAATCTGAGGTAACGATCTACGTAGATGGTAGTGGTGTAGCAACTGTTACACTATTCATAGAAGCTACCCCGGGTATGAATACCATTAATCTACCTATCGAACCTTTAGAACCTACAGTAGAAGTTGTATGTAACAATTTCGAAGTTCCATTGTTGCTTACAGATGTTATACAGCTGCACCTTTATGTGGGGAATGCTTGTAGTGCAGTAGTAAGCTATGTAGCTAACATCTCTATCGAAGAAGGAGTACTTACCATAAATGTAGCTAATGCTATATCTACTAGGCTCGTATTGAATTCAAACATAGTACTATTAACACTACCACAAAACATAGCAGATATATATAAAGAGGATGGTGGACTAATAATAACATTTGCAGGACCGGCAGAGATAAGCTATACAGTACCGTAAAACATATCACAACCCTCCACAACACCAACTACAACATCCCCAACCATCACATCTGCAATGAAAGCACATACAACAGCCACATCAACTATGACTGGGACTCCCATAGAGCAACCAGCTTCTAAAACTATGTCACATACGGTACAGCTACCAACCACCATGGCAAAGGAGTCTACTATAGAGATAGCTGCACAGACAACAACTGTGGAAAAGGCACTGCCGATAGCATTGCCTCAAACTACCAGTAGCAGTAGTTGGATAGCAATCGCTATAGTTCTTCTGTTGCTAAAGCATAGAGGTTTAGATTAGAATCTGTATACACTAGGGATTGCGAAATCAATTAATGTCATTCAAATTCGAAATCTATATCTTCTTTTCTTTTATTTTATTAGCTAAATCTATGAAGTACCTTGCTATCTGTGGATAGTCCTTATCACTATACTCTGTTGCACTAGGCATCATATATATTGTTGAAAGCGCTTCTGCTACTATAGATGGAATATTCTTCTCTTTTAGTGCTGAAGCTATATACCGATAGTCCTTTCCAGCCATCCACATCTTAAATCTAGGTGGCTTCCCTCCAAATATTCTATCCCAATACCTTTCGATGAGCTGTCCAAACCATATAGATTTCGATACCTCTCTAAAGACTTCTAGATCCACATCCCATGCTGTTATAAGTGCGAGAACCTCTGCCAGTATAGCTGGTACTGCAAGACCTATGTGGTTCAACGCTAGTTTAAGTACCATAGCCTTGGGCACAGCACCGATATAAAATACGCTCTGACTGTATACCTCAAAGAACTTTCTATAGTTTTCAAAAAGCTCTCTATCTCCACCAACCATAGATATCAATCTACAGTCTCGAGCCTCATCAGCACTACCATAGACGGGTCCCTCAAGATACCTTATACCAACACTACTGAGAATCTCCATAGATATCGAGCTTGCAGTAGGTGTAACAGTACTCGCATTTATAATCAAACCACCATCGACTCTACCCCTAGATATAATACTATCCACAATACTGAGTACCGCCCTATCATCAGTAACAAAGATCACAACAGCATCGCTATCCTCAACAAGCTTTCTAACATCGCTATACGCTCTCCCACCAATTTCAGATGCTAATTTAGATGCCTTTTCAAAGCTTCTACTATAGATATTAACAGCAATGCCTCTATCTGCTAAGCATCTACATAGATTTGAACCCATGATGCCAGCCCCAACAACACCAAAAATCATAGAGACACCACAGCAGAGTAGATGCTTGCATCTAAATATATCTTTATCTTAACAGACATGCCATCTACGTATTCAATTACCGCATCTATGCAGTAGTGTTGACATGTATTGTAGATGTTAATGCTAGGAGATGGATATACCAGCTTGAGTATGGGTACATCATTGGAAAAGACGTTGAGAGAGTGGTTTGATGCATGAAGATGCCTGTATCCTTGACACTATTGCATTCATAGATGTGTACGAAATTTGCCATCAGATAGGCAAAAACTTAAAAAATGTGCTTACCCTCTTCCCTTTACTGGTAGATATATAATCCATAGCGGCATTACACTTTAGCAATGTGGTATACATGGATTACTGTATATATATTGAGACGCTCTCCAACCGTTTTCTAAAACTGGTACCTCGAGAAGAAGGTCAAAGTTTTATAGTAATCGATATTGAAAACAATACCGTATTTTCAAGTAAGAAGGGTTTTTACACGTGCCACGACTTCGAATCTGCTAAAAATCTTGTTAAGATCCTTCTACTCGACAAAAACGTAGATGCTGACATGCTGTACATAGTTGCAAATTTGGATGAAAAAACTCTTGAGAAAGCCATACCCATACTATCAAAAAATCCAAATAAACGAAGCCCTAATGAAATTGCGGTAATAGGTAGAATAATCTATACACTGCCATGCAAAAAGAAAACACTATTCATATCAAAACGAATAGATGTAAAGATCATCCTAGAGATTATAGAATTTATAGTATCGTATATAAAGTAGTTGATGTAAAGATGCATTAGAATTGTCTACTGAAATTATAGAAAAGGTATAGCGAAAGGATTGTATTTAATGTACTACATCCTTTTAAAACAACGTATCTAGATTAAATTCAGTTGAAGCTTCACCTTCTTGAATGTGGATCTTCTGGATTGGATAGTGAGAGCTCGACCTTGCAACTCTTTCCTACCTAAGTAGTTAGGTCTATCTGAATCAGCTATAGAGTTTGTGGGGGATTGTACTGAGTATGTGCTACTTGATCTAGCTACTGCGGTTTGTAGTCCAAGTAGTATGCTGAATATGATATAGCTATTTTCTTGCTAAGCTCATCTATGGTTATCCAATCGCTGTAGGATAGCTTCCAGCCAACGGAGTCTACAAGTTCCATAACCTGCTCCGGTGTTTTGGCACCTGGTATAGGTACTATGACCGGACTTGCTGTTGTAAGCCAGTTGAGTGCTACTTGCGTTGGAGTTTTTCCATACCTCTCCCCTATGCTCTTTAGTAGCTGCACCAGTCTCCATATACTGTTGAAGTTCTCTGGGTGAAATACAGCCTCTCTAGCCCTTACATCGGTAAATTTTGGTAGGTTCTCTGGATTGTACTTCCCTGTTAGAGCACCTTTGGCTAGAGGGCTCCACGCCTGGATCGTTATACTATGCTTCTCTGCGTATGGAACTATCTCTTCATCAGCCCACCTTTCGACAAGGTTATACCTTATCTGGAAGATCTCCACATCATGTTTCGCTAAAGCGGATCTAAAGCTCTCCACGAGCTCTATGGGAAAGTTGCTAAGCCCTAGATACCTAACCCTACCAAGAAACACCAGCTTCTCTAAAGCTCTCGCATAGATCCTTGTAGGGATGTTGTGCCAACATGGAGGCCAGTGCACCAATAGCCCATCTATATACCCTAGACCAAGCACCTCAATAGACTTTTCAACAGATCTATATATATCAGCTGGACTGAGGAAGTCTCCAGGTATCTTAGTTGTTATAAAGACGTCATCTCTCCTAACACCAAGCTCTCTAAGTGCCTTACCAAGCAGATTCTCGCTAAGCCCCAAACCATAGACCATAGCAGTATCGAAGAAGTTTACACCTAGCTCAACAGCCTTTGAAATAACAGCTCTAGCCTGCATATATTCAGTCACACCCCAAGCCTCACTAAACTGCCATGCCCCTAAACCTATCCTAGAGATCTTCTCATGAGTTCTTCCCAGATCTACATATTCCATACACACCACCTACAGATGAATTACCTCACTACATGATTTAAAGCCCTACGAAAATGACACCTAAAGAGGCAAAACCTTGAAAATTTACTACAACAGCTCCTCTACACAGGCTATAACTAAACAATATACATCAGCAAGGGAGGTTTGCTATAAATTCTTTGCTATAAATTCCTGGATCGTCTGAATGAATTCCGCTGGTTTTTCTTCATGTGGTAGGTGTCCACATTCGTTAATTACTATGAGTCTGCTGTAGGATGCTGTATCTAATAGCTCTACCAGCTCTATGCTACTACTGAGGTGGACTATCTCGTCGTTAAGACCGTGGACGACTAGTACAGAAATTCTTAAGGCTACCTAACCTGTTGCTGATGTCTGGAAATCCTCTGTATTCCATGAGCCAGTAGAGACCTTTATCCCAGTCTCTAGCTTTCAGCGGATATCTATATCCCTCTACCACATAACTAGTTATCTTAGACTTGTTATACCAAGCCCTCTCACTAAGTCTAAAGCCCGGTCTGTCAAAGGCTACCACCCTACCATAGCTACTAAGCCAACCAACTATTTCCCTCCAGCTAAAGACGCTGGCTCCAAAAACCATGGAGAAGAACAAACGTTAAATTCGTTAGATTTCCGCCATCACGCACCTCGACATAGTGTATCTTGATGCCACCGACCTCGATAAATCAACCCCAATCATGGGCCAGAGCCTCCACAGGTTCCCCAACAGAGGGTACAGGCACTATATAGAGAAAAAGAGACACCGTAGCCAGCACCACAGCTACCTTAAAAAACCTCCTTCTAACTAAAGTCCTCAGTAGTACCACAAATACCACCCCAGTCCAGAAACCATAAGCAAGAATTCGCAAGCCAGCATTATTAGCTTTACTCTATACTAACATCAGTACAAAACCCTAGTCCAGCTACTACCGGTGAAAATACATCTAGATCACCAAGTCCAAAAATCAATTAACTACACCCAGCACACCAGCAATCCTCCTAGTCCACTTAACATCCCCATCCATATATATGTTGACAATATAGTAGCAGCAACAATATCCCTATCTAGAGATAGCTAAAATCTACTCCAAACCACTTAAAGCAACAACCAGCAAAAACTATGAACGTCAGAAACATCCAGCACGATCCAACCCATATAACCAATAAAAAAAGGCCGTACCCATACATTTACCTACTAAAACATCTAAATTTTCCTATTCTTGTCTTCACCATCTCTGCTCTCTTTATCAGATCATCTATACTGTGGCGATTTAGCTGTATCTTAAAAAGTATTTAAATATTGTCTATAGGGAAGTAGTTGCCACAGTATTCCAGTTCTTGGAGCCCTATACAAGTAGGTAGAGGTCTGGCAATAAGGGAACATAAAAAGAATAGGGATTTATAAACATACCGAGCTAGAGAATATGATAGGTATAGTACTATCTTTGCCGGGCTGCATCTTTCCGGGTCTTGTATTTTAGATGGTCTGTTTGCTACAGTTATGGAAAATATCTATGTGGGTATCTAGAGCTTTGATAGGTATTTAAATATGGCGTTAGCACCTATACAACCTCTAGGTGTAGAGAAATGTGTATATATAGATTGTCTATAGTATTTCTATTAGTGCTACTTGTGCTATCCTCAATACCTATAGTGGCAGAGACCTCTATATTGGTAAGGGTTATTGTTGGGGTTGAGATGAGTGCTTTTACTAGGGCTAGAGATGTTCTAAAGGGCTATGGAGCTATATATAGTGAGATTCCTGAGATTGGTACTATAGCTCTAGAGATTCCCCAGAGAGCTCTTAAATATATTGAAAGGCTTTCCGGTATAAGATATGTCGAGCTAGATGCAGAGCTCTTTGCTTTAGGTGAGGTTCAGTGGAATATAGAGATGATTAATGCTACAGATGTATGGAGCAAATACAGTAGCTATGGCGATGCTGCCTACGGCTATGACACAACTGTTGAGGTGGCTGTAATCGATACAGGTATAGACTATAGCCATAGAGATCTCCAGGGGGCCGTTACCTGGTGCGTAGTATCGCTACGCAACACCAAGACCTTCTATGAGGGTTCTAACCTAAAGAACTGCGGCGATAATAATGGCCATGGAACACATGTAGCTGGAATCATAGCAGCTAGAGTAAATGGTTTTGGAGTTGCTGGTGTAGCACCTAAGGCTAGACTCTATGCAGTTAAGGTTCTCTCAGCAAGTGGTATAGGCTATATCTCAGATGTTGCTAAAGGCATTGTAGAAGCAGCTAAAGGTCCCGATAACACCCCGGGTACAGATGACGATGCAGATGTTATCAGCATGAGCCTCGGAGGACCAGACTCCCAAACACTATACAGTGCCATCCAGTATGCATACAGCTATAACATAACCCTGGTAGCTGCTGCCGGCAATGAGGGTGCTTCCCAACCAACATGCCCCGCATGCTACAGTGAGGTTATAGCTGTTGGCGCTATAGACCATAACTACGATGTAGCCACATGGAGTAACAGAAACGTTGACCTAGTTGCACCTGGAGTCGATATACTGTCCACCTGGCCCAAAAACAAATATGCATATGCAAGCGGAACATCTATGGCATGCCCACATGTAAGTGGGGTAGTGGTACTGATCCAGACACTTAGACTGGCAAATGGCAGGCCAAAGCTTACACCAGCACAGATCTACACCACACTAACAACAACAGCAGTAGATCTAGGAGAAAATGGACCTGACCAACTCTACGGCTATGGACTTGTAGATGCATATAGAGCCGTGGAAAACGCCCTACAAATAGAAGGGAGCTAAAGACTGTATTAGGAGATAGATTGATGTTAAATCGATTAACCAGTCTCCTCAATAAAAATACTTCAACAACTTCTATCTGAAGATAGAGACCAGCTCATACCTCCATGTTTTAACTTAAACCTCTGCTTCTCTAGCTCCTCTCTAGAAGCCCTATAATTCAATTCGCTAAAACCCCTCTCTAGAAAACCAATGGATTCGTATCTAGACAACCTTCTAGTTCTAACCTCTAGATATGCTCTTCCATAGAGTGGTACCTCTGGATCCTTTAGAAAGAAATACAACACCCCATCTCCGAACCACTGAAAATAAACGAGATATTCTTTAGATGGTCATAGACATAGGCAATGCTGCTCTGAATAGCAGAACCAATGACCCCGGTAGCCCTCTGAATCCTCATCAAAGACTATCAAAACCTTGGTGCCATACTCTTCAGCGACATTATCTATAGCTGTAAATATCTGTGTAGGAGTTGGTCTATCCCTATCCAAGCTAAACTCAACACTAAATCCAGATATAGAAATACCCTTAATAACACTTAAAATCCTCTGAAGATACTCATAGAAGCCCCTAACTCTTGAAATTCTCAATAGAAAATCTGTTAAACAATACGATAGCAATTCGTAGAACTCCCTCCAAGGTCTTACAACACTCCTTAGATCTATGAAAAGATACGGGGTGGTGGCCTCCTCTAAAGCTGTTAGTATCAGCGATGTTTTACCGGTTCTCCTAAGCTCTATAACAACAGTAAGCGGTTCTCCAAAGAACTTTCTCAACATAGCTAACCCCTCATCAAAGTTGTACAGATCCTCCCTTCTCCTCTTGGGCTTTGGATCAAATAGCATGCTTTCGCACCGAAAGCTCAAAGTCTATCGCAGAATCCACCACCACAGACAGCTGAAACCGCCACCAAACCACTGGAATTCCCCCGATAGCACACCCCCATACACTATGTAGATTTCTGGATGAATATTGTGGCTCTGCGCTTGTGGTATGGTGGCCAGATTTCCATTTTTTGGTATACTGTATGTAGCTTCTGCTAGTGGTCGCTTTTGTGATGGAGCTTCTTCTGGATTTAGCCATGCAATTGATTAGCTTAGAGGCGGTAGTTTTAAGGATAGGGTTTATCTATTATCTATGTCTTTTTCTTTTTGAAGTCTATTGTATTTCTACTGTTGTGTTTATGGTAGAGGTATTCCGCTATTTATTGCATCTACTATTGCTGGATTTCTTTTCTTTTTTAGTTTTTCAAACTCTTCTCTAGAGAGTATTAGTGGTTCTATAGGTGCTTCTGTAGCAACTATACAGGGTAGTACTATATCTATTCTTTCTATGGGTCTTTTTGGCAGCTCGCCATCGACTACTATAAGTATATCTATATCGCTCCACTCATTGAAGTCT
The DNA here is from genome assembly GCA_038889075.1 of Ignisphaera sp. GTDB lineage: Archaea > Thermoproteota > Thermoprotei_A > Sulfolobales > Ignisphaeraceae > Ignisphaera. Next base: position 347,345 of record JAWAHS010000002.1, on the reverse strand, counting down.
CCCCTTGCGTACGAGCCGAAGAGAATTACCGAGGTAATGCTGCTGAGAATCTTTTTAACGCATTCGCTAAACTCCTTTGCTTTATTTAGAGCCCACTCCGCCCTTTTCATCCTCCTTTCAATAGCTTTCTCCATACAGCTGTCACCCAGGTTACTACCTTTTCAGCAAACTCTATTGCTTCTCTAGCTTCACCCTCGGTATAGTAGTCTTCGGGTATTCCCTCACTCCATGCGTCAGGATATCTTGTAGGTACATAGAATTTACTCAATCTTGCAAGAGCTTCATAGATATCCCTAGGAAGCTCCACCCCCATATCCCTTAGGGTATTTCCAAGCTCAATTAGCGAGTGTCCAGCCTTCGGACTACCAAGGCCCCATAGAAGAGCTTTAAGAGCCTTTTCAGCAGATTGGTGAGCCTTAAAGCAGGTCCAGTTATAGTCTCCACCATCATAGTCTCTTTTAGCAGATCTAAGTGTAAGTATAGCACTTCTAATCCACCTACTGAACTCAGCTTCATCAACAGTATACAAGACTGTAGCCCCTTAAAGTAGCCCAGAGCTGTACATATAATAAATTTTAGCTTCTGCCTTCTGAAAACACGGAATAGAATCTCGACCTAGAAAACACAAACATTTTTAGATCAGGAAAGAGGTGTGGTGCTATAGCTTGAGTTTTGAAGAAGCTGAGGTTTCGAAAAGAAGAGCAAGGCCTTTCTTAGAAATGCTGTGAATCTCCTTAATGAAGGGGAGGCTGATCTAGCTATATTTAGCTTAGAGCAGTACTGCCAGCTTATCCTCAACTATAAGCTACTTGTTAGAAGGAATAGCTATAGCACAACACTCTTCCTAAGAAGGCTTATCCATGAACTTGGTGAAATAGATTCGAGAATTCTTGTACTTGTAAACGATGTTAGAAATCTACACTATATTGTTAGACCTGAAGAGGTGTACATAGCATCGAGATATCTACCGATAGAATATGAGATCTCCGAGGTTAGAGATATAGAGTATCCTTTGTTTTAGAGGTGTTTAAAACCAGTTGTCGAAGCCATATGAGTTGAGAACTCTAGACTACCTAAAGAGCTCTAGAGATGTAGGCTGTAAGGGTTAAGGAGATTGTTAAGGTCATTGATCCGAGAGCTAGGGTCTTTGTATTCAGCTCTACTGTTAGGGGAAGATATATAGCAGCTAGCGATATGGATATCCTTTAGTGGTAGAGGACGTAGGCAGAAAATATGAAATAATGGTGAAGGTATATAGAGAGGTTGAAGCACCTATAGAGCTCCACACAGCATCTTAAGGATCTTTTAAAAAATGGTACAAGAGATTTATAGATCCAAACGAAGTAATCGAAATCTAGCCCAGAGCAGGAGATAGCTAGAAGCATCGATAAATCCTACCGCCATCCCTACCCTAAAGATGGTGCATGTCCACGGCTTCCCGTCTAAGGATTTTCAATTAGGTGGCATGTTTTCGGTATATAGAGGGAGTCGACTTCATATGAATTTTTATACTACTAGTGACCTATCTAATCTATTGGAGGAGTGTATTCCTTGATGCAGGCCTAGGATGGGGCTTTAAAGGATATGCTTCTCCTTTCATGGCTGGAATAGATCCGTCCATAGATGGTTTGTGTAGCTGTATGGGTGGTGTAGTATATATGGCTGGCCGTGGAGCCGGGCCATCCCTGCTATCTATTCTATCTACTATATTTGTATCTATGGGTGTACTCCTACCCTTTATAGCTATAGATAGCCCGATTCGCATTTCTGCCGAGGGTTCTGGGTGGAGTGTGGTTTCTGAAGGAGTCAGCATCTCTAAATATAGGTTTACTCTACGTAGTGTGGCAAATGCTATAAGGCTTGTTCTCTATATGGATTCTGTAGGCGATATCAATAGCGATAGTATTAAGATTATGGTAGAGGGGGCTACACTATCTATACACGATTCTGAGACAGAGTATAGATATGCTATCGTTGGATATACCAAGATCGGCTACGAGAGTGATGGAAGGGGTACTACCAGAGGTCTCCACGTAGTATACTATATATTTCCAAACGCTACATATATACAGTTTGTTACACTAGAGCTCTATTCAGACCATGGATACCCCAGGCTATATATAGAGAAGTCGTGGATAGAGCCATTAAATATAACAGCATTCTACTGGTCGCTAAAAGATGAAAGGTACAGCTATGGAACGTACTACACAGGTGATGTAAATCCATACAACGGCGAGCTAAAGGTGGCTGCAGTATCCCATGGAGTAGCTACAGGGGTTTACAAATCCTCGAGTGGTGTAGCCTACTACTATGGAAGGGCCTTTAGACCCGATATGGTTGGCCCTGTTGATATGTATATAGATGTAGGGTATATGGGGGGCTTCAACATAGCTCCTAAGAGTACATATGGCACAGGGAGGTACACAATTAAGCTAGATATAGGTGTTGAACAGTCATCCGAGGTAAGCAAAGCTGTATCGGATCCCGAGTACCAGACCCTCTTCTACGAGAAGGGGGGAGGTGGTATTGTGGAGCTTGCTACAGGATTCGCAGCCGATAGAGTTGAAGATATACTGCTCGATCTGATAACGGACTACGGTATAGAGCTAGTGAAATCGCCTGTTGGAAGGGCTATGCTGAGATTCCTCCCATACGTTCCAGATATCATTGAATGGATAGAGATGGCTATGAGCCTATCATACGACAGGATTATAAATGGTACCGAGAGGGTAGTCTTCAAAAACATGTATATAGAACCCGGCTCCGGAGACTACATCTATATCTGGACCCACTTCATAGGGCTGACGGACTCCACAGGACTTTCAACTAATATAATAAACTTCTGCGGCAATCCTCCATGGGAGAACCTTCTAGATAAATACTTTGGAGCTGGTGTTTGGAAGCTTGAATATGGTGGTATATATGTGGGTGGAATAGCTCTTGACTACTACAGTGTACCTGAGGTCATCTCAGAGCTTCCACATGGGGAGAGGTATCCAGCTACTGTAAATATATCTATAGAATTCAGCAGACCTATAGATAGAGGCTCCCTCCCACCATATACAAATTCGATTATAGTCTATCTAAACTGGGCTGAGGTACCATTCTTCGAATACTTTAGATATAGATTGAGCCCAGACAACACCACCCTCTTCATCTACCCAAGCTACCATCTAGAGTACGGCTCCAGCTACAACATCATACTAACACGGGGGATTAGAGGAATCAACAGCTCAAATATAGTTAGATCATATGAGCTCTGGTTTACTACAGAGTACAGAAAGCAGACAGAGCCCGAGGTATACTATGTACTACCTACAGCAGGACCATATGAAATACAGGGTGTGTTATTCAAAGCATATCTCTACAGCAATGTTTCGATAGACTGGAAGAGGGCTACTGTATCAGGAGTCCCATTCTATATAGATGGTATAGAGGTGTTGGCTAGCTATGTAGGTGAGGCTACATTCTATACAAACGATATATACATAGACTACTACGATGGTGGTTCAGGGAGACTGTATCAGGCAAATGGCACCCTCTGGTTCACACCCCTTACAGCTAGAGACGGTGGCTTTCCTCCAAAAAGAGGTGTAGCAGTTTTTAGAGTTGGAGATCCTGCTAACATAGTCTACCGCCAGCCAGCAAAACTGGTTATCTCACAGCTTCAGAAATTTGGAAATCTAAGGGTTGGAGAGTCTCTAAAAAGTGCGGGTATAGTTGAGGGAGCTGTATTTGATCTGGAGCCCATGCCTATAGCAAATTATGAGATTATCTCTACAGAGAAGGCAGGTGAAGGGATATTAGTATCGGAGAGCGAGCCGGGGCTTAACAACACAAAGGTTACCCTATACATGGTAACTGCCGATAATATAAAGAAGCATGGGCTGGATAAGGCAGTAGAGGGGTATAGGCCGATGTACAGCATATCGTTAGGGGGTGCAGCACCGCTACCTATAGACATCTTTGTGTTTACTATAGCCAATGTATCCTATATGAGGGCGTGGAGGCTCGTTCCACTAGGCTACATCTCATCTGTAGAGCAGCAGAAGATATACACATACACCATTAGGCTTCCAACAACCGAACCAATGGAGATTACAGTAGTTTCTAATACAACCGTTAGAGAGATAGATAGCTCCGGCCTACCCTATGAAATTAGGCTAGCTATAGAGGGTGTACCTGGACGCACCGGATACATCATTCTTACACTACCAAAGCAGCTTGGCCTAGTGGTTAAGTCAGCTACCATTGATGGAAAATTGGTAGAATTTAGAGAGATAAACGAAACGGCATTTAGTGATGCTATAAGGTTCCGCCTTACATACAGCTGTATACAGAAAAGCTCAACATTAACAGTACATCTATCCACCAAAGAGACCGTTACTCAGACCCCTACACATACATACACATCACCAACACTAGCTACTACATCGATAACAGCTATACAAACCACTACAGCAGCCCAGCAGCAGGGCTACCCCATCTCTATATCGATACTGGTTGCAGCGATATCTATAGCGGTAATCGCTATAGCAGCTATAGCTATTGTAAAGTCCAGGATTTTTGTAAGAGGTGTATAGATGTTGAATGGAGTTCGTATATACATATATACATATCCATGTCTCCAGGTGATGTAGATTGGTGGGATTAAGAACTGTAATCCTAGCCATAGTAGCTATACTAGCCATCTCAGCCGGAGCCATCTACTACCTAACAAAACCAGCACCACCAATTGCGACCGTAATACAGTCTATAACAACCACAGCTCCGCAGACTACGGTAACCACAGCGGTGCAGACAACAACCACCACTACTACACTGTCTACCCATACAGCAACTGTATCACCAACTTCTACAGCAGCTCCCGTCCAGCCGAGAGTAACAGATATTGTTTCAGAGGGGTTTGTATTTGTAGATGATGAGCTGTATTGGAGAATCAAGATCCTTGGTGAGGTCGATCTGCGGAATAAGATTGAGATCAATGGTGTGTATAGCTTCTGGTTGGGCCGCTTCAATATAACTCTCCCAGATGGCAGTCCCCAGGATAGAATCTACAAGCCCGGCAACTATGAAGAGATCGTATCGCAATTCAGATACCTTCCAGGGACAATGACGCTAGACATATATATACCGACCGAATGGTGGGAGAAGATATGCCTAGAAGGAGTATACAGAGTCGTTGTGTGGCTAAAAGGTCCATATAACAACTATACCGTGTTATTCGATAAAAGCTTTACCTTCAAAATGGCGCTCAATGCATCCATTACACCCAACAGATGGCCTTCATGGAGCGGGCCTCTAAAGCTTGAAATAGATAACACTGGGGATGTACCGCTTATACTAAATGGCGTCGGCATAGAGTTGACTGGGACTGAAACTGTAATAGGATGGCTAGCACCCACCTTAAGAGAAACTGTAATGCCAGGTGAATCAAAAACTCTAGAAGCACAAGTACAGATACTCAGCGACTTCATGGAGGAACTTAGAGGAAAGACAAGAACCGTAGACTTTGTACTAAACATTGTTGGTGCACCCAGAAGATATGCAATAACAATTGATGTGGAATTTCCCAGAGAATAAAACTTTAGCCAAACAATGTAATAAATACCGATCTCTATAATGCTTCACTCTAGGACTTCAAAAAATGAACATTATCGAAAGGACCATAGCAATGCAATTAAAGTTGCTAGGGCTACGCTACATATAAAACCTCTTCAAAGCTTATAGTTACAAAGTAGATAGAATGTGCGGTAGCTATGTAGTTGCTAATCTACCGATTCTATTACCATGTAAATAGATCGGTATGGTAATAGAAATAGTGTATTACGGTTTTGTTAGTATAAGTAGGTTGATTGAATGTGGCGGAATACCTACTACCTGTGATACAGATAGCGTATAGCTTTTCTCCTCTATTGCTACACTATCTGGATTATCGAAGGTGTTTCTATCGTCTATACCTGTTCCAGCCAAGTATCTGTGTCTGACGATCGATGGTGTAAAGTCTTTTATGTGGAGTGTAATTTCTGCTGATTCCTCCGGATGTCTATTTACTATGTATAGGTATAGCATATTTTTACTGCGTGTAAATACTGCTGAAGCATCTATAAATGGTATCTCTCTGTCAAGCTCTCTAGAGGTATATGATGGTGAGAATACCGTAGTTGATATTACATCCCCCTCTATAGCCTCAGTATACAACTTAAATACATAGTACTGTGGAGATAGTACCATGCGTCCCTCATCGTCTGTGACTATAAGTGGTAATACATTGACCGTCTGTGCAAAGCAGGCTATTGGCACCATCCTAACCAGCCTTTGTAGAGAATTTAACACCAGACCTGTAAATACGGCATCTTTAATGCTTGTTAGCTGTACTAGATGTGGAGGCTGTGCCTCTGGATACCACACATTCCATTCATCAAATGCGAGCTTTATGTCTCTCTTAATCTTATACTTAGCCTTCACCTGTTCAACTGTATGGTAGATATGTTTGAGGTTCTCCTCAATGTATATAGGCCATGCAACCAGCTCATCATACGTCTTACCCTGTCTATCAGTAAATATATAGGTATGTATCGAGAGGTAATCTATGTAGCTACCCGCTGTTCTCACAATATCGGCATTCCACTCAGTATCATTATCAACCCCCACAGCGACCAGCTTTATCTCTGGGTCTATCCTCCTCATATGGTCTGCAAACTGCACTGTTCTCCATCCACACTCTTCTCCATCTCTACAGAATCCTACCTGCCACCTACCATACAGTTCGTTACCTATACCCCACAGCCTCACATTATAGGGCTCACTATTTCCATATCTCTTCCTCAGTAAGGCATGGTATGTATCTCTCGATGAATTGCAATACTCAACCCAGGCAGCTGCCTCCTCTGGAGTACCATTACCAGCATTGACAACTATGTAAGGCTCGGCCCCGATTATTTTAACCCATTTGATATACTCATCTGTACCAAATTCATTGGGTTCCTCCTGACCCCAGGCTAAATCATATCTCTTTGGCCTCTGCTCCCTAGGACCTATACCATCCATCCAGTGATATTGTGATGCAAAGTTTCCTCCAGGCCATCTAGATATAGGCATCCTAATACCCTTTACGGCATTCAGTACATCAAGCCTATAACCCCTTACATTAGGTATTCTAGAGGCTTCACCTATCCATATGCCGCCATAGATACATCTACCAAGATGCTCTATGAACTGTCCGTATATCCTCCTATCCAATGGAGCAATAGTAGATGCTGTATTAACATATACATGACTTTTTATTCAAACCACCTTCGACTAAGATACTATAGTAGCAGTAGAATTGAAAATACTCAAACATAAGCATATTTATAAGGTCTGCAATAGTTGCAGCTGGAAGTTGATGAACATGATGAAACGGATATTCATGGTTGGTCTGATTCTATGGTCTCTCACCTTGATTACATCACTTAACTTTATCATAGTCTTAATGTCAGTCCGATACGCTTTTACAGTTAACTTTAACCTGCTACCTCTCCTATACATAGTAGTAGCTGTAGTTATGATAGTTGTTTCTAAAATATATAAAATATCGTCAAAGGTATACCTCTTTCTATGGTTTTTCCAATTAGGGGTATGCTTCTCTATAGCTTGGTATATCTCAATAGCCTGGGGGTTGCTTTCCTCTAAGACCTTACTGGATATACTTTTGTATTCTGTCGTATTTTCAACAATATTTACGGTAGTATCCATCTCCATATCTATTTATGCATATAGGAGAAAGCATAGAGATGCCAAAGATATTATAAATGAAGCCGTAGATATGTAGGGACTTAGGTAATGCTATTCCTGGTTACACACCTAAGGAGTACCAATAGCAGATTGGCGAGCTATAGAACAAATTACCGATATGAATTGAGTATTAACAGTTTTTAATGTAACACAGACTATGATTAGTGGAAAAATCTAGGGATAGAATATTGCTAAAAATTATTGTACATGTTTACTATAATTGGCTAGCAGTGTGTTGTACTCCAGTCTGTGTTGAAGCATATATCACTTTCTATTGTGATTGTTGTGGCGAGTCTTATGTCTCTGGATGATGCTCCTACTCTAATTTCGTAGGTTCCCTGTTCAATAATCCATTTGGTGCCGCTGAAGCTTGCTAGATACTTTAGCGGTATTTTTATTGCTATCTCTTCTTCTTCGCCTGGGTTTAGCAGTTTTGTTTTGTGGAATCCCTTTAGCTCTTGGAAGGGTTTTTCTATTCTCCCCCTAGGTGCCCTGATATAGATCTGTACAGCCTCTTTACCTGGGTATCTACCGCTGTTTCTAACCTTTAACTTTACCACAATACTGTCTCCTTCTCTCGCTACTGAGAGGTCTCCGTATTCAAATGTTGTATAGCTGAGGCCGTAGCCAAATTCATATGCAGGCTCTACTGCAAAGGTGTCGTAGTATCTATAGCCGATATATATACCCTCCTCATATACAACCCTCTGTGGGTTATCCCTAGGCTCACCTGGGAATGTCCTCATCGCCGGTATCTCATATAGGTCGCAGGGCCATGTTAGAGGTAGCTTACCGCTTGGAGTAGCCCTTCCCAGGATTATATCTGCAGCTACTCTACCAGCTTCCTGTCCAGGTGTCCAGATAACCAGTATAGCATCTACTAGATCTCTCCAGCTTACAATTTCTATCGGCCCAGGTACATTGAGTATGACAATAACCTTCTTACCGTGTCTGTGAAAGATATCCGATACCTTGGCGATGAGCTCGTATTCGTCGTCTCTTAGATAGAAGTCTCCTTTTGTAGGCTTTCTATCAAAACCCTCACTAGATACTCTAGAGATTGTAATTAGAGCTACATCGCTTTCCCTTGCAGCCTTCTCTATAATCCAGTCACCTAGGAAGTTCTCTGGTATAAATACCCCAGCTTGGTGCGCCATTATGCTCTCTATGAAGTCTGTGAGAATCCATGAAATTCCGTGTATATTGCCTTCCTTCATGGCATTCTCTCTCGAATGTTTGAACCAGCTTAAAACATCGACTCCAATCCACTTCAGCAGGATGGTCTCCCTATAGATTCTATCCAGCTCCTCGTAGAGCTTAACACCCCTCTCCCTAAGCCCATCCACTATAGATATGGCGTAGCGTGGATGTGTATCTCCACTACCGAGACCACCTTTAATGGTTAGGTAGGAGCCTCTACCAAATATAGCAACCCTTCTATCTGGAGCAATCGGAAGTGCATTATCGTTCTTTAGCAGTACCGCACCTTCTACAGCAGCTTCGTATGCAATCTTTGCATGTTCATCGAGGTTTGGTCTATTTGATGGTGTATACCCTTTGTATTTTGGAGTCTTTGAGATTAGCTCTAGAACCTTTCGAGCTCTAGCATCTATGGTCCTGCCATCCAGTTCGCCCCTTCTATATGCCTCTAGAAGGGCTTGGACAGTACTGTCATCACCCGGCATGATAAGATCTGTACCAGCCTTAATCTGCTCCACAGGATTATCGCCAGCAAACCAATCTGTCATGATAAGCCCATCGAACTTCAGATCCCCTCTCAAAATCTTTGTTAAGAGCCATTCATTCTGTACACAGTACTTTCCATAGAGTTTGTTGTAGGCTCCCATAACAGCCCACGGCCTCGATCTCTCTATAGCGATCTCAAAAGCCCTTAGATATATCTCCCTCAGCGCCCTCTCACTAACAACAACATCTACCATTCTACGATTTGTCTCCTGCTCATTTGCAACAAAATGCTTTAGTGTAGCACCTACACCAACGGACTGAACCCCTCTTACATAGGCAGCTGCAAGCTCTCCGGCAAGCAGTGGATCCTCAGAGAAATACTCAAAGTTTCTACCACACAGTGGAACCCTATACATGTTTAGACCAGGTGAAAGCATAACATCGACACCGTATTCCCTAGCCTCTTCACCAATAGCCCTCCCAACCAATTCAACGAGAGCTGTATTCCACGTCGATGAAAGCACCACCTCATTTGGAAAAGCTGTAGCATAGTATGTAGTAGCATCTTTAAATCTCACAGGATGAATCCTTACACCAGCAGGCCCATCGCTCAACACAATAGATGGTATATTTAGACGTTCAATAGCTCTAGTTTCACCAGCTGCACCAGGAACCTTTGTAGAGAATCCTGCACCAACAAGCAATCTAATCTTCTCTTCAATACTTAGATTTTCAATCACCTTTTCGATATCCATACACACTCCCCTGTATCAATAGTATACGGTACTACTCTAAAAGTTTTTACAGCTGTTGATGTTACTACTGATGTTGTTGTAACCCGCCCGAGACCGAGCATAGGGCTGAACCCCACGAATAAGAGGAGATGTAGCTCCAAATCCACGGAGGAACCTCGCTCTTCAGGGCGGGGAGGAGGTTAGCAAAATAAAAACAGATCCTACCCTAGAAGGCCTACTACTACGCTAGAGATATACGATGATTAGTACAGATCCTCTTCGAAGTACAACCTCAAAATCCTTCCTCCAATCAGAAAACACAGAATCAAGCATCTCAGCAATATCTTCGGCAACAGTAAATTCGTCACCTCTAATCCCAGAAATAGATCTGGCAAACTGCTTCAAATCCTGCACAACTGTAAGTGTTGGATGCTGGCACACAGTAACGCTATTCACACTATGGTCAATGGAGACCTCAATATACAGTGCTATACCCCATGTATACTCCTCTTCATACTCGGTAAACACATCCATTCTATAGCTTTGACATCTATGCATAGACACCCACCAATTGAATACTACACCAAATTAACCAACATATAGAAGGCGATGCATTAAATTTTAGAGAACATTATACACTTTCAGCTTAAGAGGTAGGAAGTTGTGGAATCCATGTAATAAGGTTTAAAAAATGTTTTTGTTAAATGTTTCTATTCTATTTTCTTTTTATAAACCATCCTATTGCTATTCCTATTATTAGTAGTGCTATTGCTAGTGCTGTTGTTGTTGTCCATTCTGTTACTGTCTCTGTTTTTGTTGCTGTTGTTGTTGATACTGCTGTAGATGTTACTACAGCTGTTGATGTTACTGTTGCCGTTTCTGTTCTAGTAACGGTAACTGTTACAGCACCAGGCACAGGAGTAGGTGTGGGAGTAGGCTTTGGAGTCGGGGTAGGTGTAGGCGTTGGGGTAGGCGAAGGAGTAGGTGTTGGCGTTGGAGTCGGGGTAGGGGTGGGAGATGGTGTTGGTTTTGGTGTTGGTGGTGTCATTGTTTTTGGTACTATTCTTGGTAGTGCTAGTGCAAAATTCATACCCCAGAAATACGGTATCCAATACGGATTTTCAGCAGATGGATAGTTATGCCAGTAAAGCTCACTACGAGGAGTAAACTTCTTAATCATAATAGTACCAATAGCATACATCTTCTCAACATATACATACCTAACCATCTCACTACCAATCTCAATCATCTTCGGATCCCAAGCAGGAGTAGCCATAGCCTCATCAATAAGCCTATCAAGATAGGGATCCCTTAGTCTAAGAAGATTAGTCGAGAATTCTCCACGTGGTTTCCAGTATCTTGAATGACTTGCTTCGAATCCTATTGGTGCAAGACCTGGTAACAGTACGCCAAGCTGTACTGGTCCTCCCCATCCGGTGAATACATCTTCAAATGTTGCTCTATTCCATGCGTCATAGAATGTTGCTTGCTCTACAGCAGTTACTGTTGCTTCTATTCCAAACTTTCTCCACTGATCAGCTAATGGAAATGCTGTTCTATATACATCAATCTCATAGGTAGTTGTATATATCTCAATCCTCCATAGAGTTCCATCCGGAAGCCTCCACCTACCATCAGGACCTCTGGTAAAGCCAACACTCTTCAACAACTTCTCAGCAACATCAGGAGCATACTTCCACCAACCAACACCCCAAGTCCATATTATATACTCCCTCGACGGCTTCTCCTTTAGATAACCTTGCGAGATTGCCCAATCAACAATCCTAAACGGTATATTGGGATCAAAAGGCTTAAACCTAGATCCATCAGGTAATGTAATCTCATAGTTCAACAACCAGTTATAGAGCCCAGCCTCAAAATAATACTTATTCTCAATGGGACCTGCGGGTAGTCCAAGGGGTGCTAGGTGTAGTATGCCGTTGAATCCTGTTATTGCTACTTCTGTCATATTTGTTGCTAAAGCTAAAGCCCATCTAACCTCAGTTAAATTATATGGATACTTCTCTAAATTGAATCTCAAATGCCTTGTGGCTGGTTCGTGCATCCATGCATATGGAAACTCCCTAGCATAACCCCTACAAGTCTTACAACCAGCTATCAAACTCTCGAATGTTTCTGGTGATAGTTCCATTATCATATCTAGATCTCCTCTAGACATTGCATATACTTTATTTTCTGGTGGTCCAAAGTCTACAAACATTATATACTTCGGCCCTGGATACTCTAAATCTATACCCCAATACTCCTTGTAGATTTGGTATACAAAGGATTTCTTCCAATCATCTCTAATCTTCCAGAGGTACCAGTATCCAGTAGGGTCAAAGGATTGAAGGGTGTACATAGCTGCACAAACAGGTGGATTAAAATCATACTTACTAGGATCAACACCAGCTCTCTCAAACACATGCCTAGGCATAACCCTAACAGTTGATGCAAATGTCTGTACGAGGAATGCTGACCACCAGTGTGGATTTGATTTCTTGAGCTCAACTACGATGGTGTATTTGTCTTCTGTTCTAGTGTCTTTTATCCATACGTTTGCCCAGGAGTGGAAGCCGAGGCCGCTATCTGCTAGACCGGCTTTGAGTGTATATACTAGGTCTTCTGCTGTTATTTCTACACCATCGCTCCAGTATATACCCTGTCTAATTTTAAATCTCCATACTGTAAAGTCTTGATTTGGTTCTGGTGGAGCAGCAGCTATACCATTTATAACCTCACCAGTAGCTGTATCTACATACCATAGAGATGCTGTACACAGCTGATTCATACCAGCAACAAGAATGCCAACATCAGCACCAGCCCTCCAAGCATTGAAATTCGAAGGAGTACCAGGCTTCCCAGTAACAAGATCCAAAACAAACACATCCTCCCTCCTAATACCAGGAGGCAAAGGCAACTGCGCATATATCTCGTACACACTAATCTGAAAACCTAGAGCTGACATTAGTAGCGTTGCTAGTATTATTACCGTGACTATCTTGCCAATAATGTTTCCCATTCTATTAAACCACCCCATTCTAGTATATGCATAGGTATAAGTATATAAGTTTTTCTAACTTTTAAACCAGACTATAAAAACTAAAATAGCCAATATATGGTAGAAAGAGCTTTGTGTAGCAGTTTTCTAAATATACCATAAAGTATTTCTCTATTTTTAATAAAAATGTATATCGGTGTAATAACAACTAGAGTCTACTCTATAACTAAAATGTTATAAAACAGAGGTACTTTCTTTGCTAGTGATTTTAGGAGAAGATTCTATAGATTATGTAGTTTTTATATTGTTTGGTATCCTAAGTGATGGATGTGGTGCCTAGAACTAGGGCTAAACCTAGGTTGGAATTCCTGCCGTTAGGTCCAACAATTATCCATAGATCCACAGAGATATTAAGGTTCCTGTTAGGGTAGAGACCCCAGATACAAATGAAAATAAACGATGAAAGTGAGCATCTAAGGACAAACGGCACTGCTAGATATTGGTATCATTGTTGTGAAATCTATGCGCAACCCAGCTTTTCCTCTACTACAGTAATTCTATGAGGTATGAGAGATGAGGGTATGCGCATCCCATACTCTATTCTTTTTTAGAATACATCCAGCATGCTACTTCATGTTCTTTTCCAACTTCTATCATTATAGGTTTTTCGTAGCATTGCTGTGATTTGAATGGACAGTAGTAAATGTATTTGCATCCTTTTAGGAGCATTTCACGCACTTCTACTACACTACGTAGTGTTTGAGGTAACTGTTTCTTAAACCACTCCTTTCCCTTTCTATAATCTGGTAGTGATTCGAGAAGTACCTTGGTATATGGATGTAGTGGCTCATTAATAACCTTCTCTATATCGCCGTGTTCCACTATACTTCCTCGATACATAACAAATATTTTCTCTCCAATATAGTTTGCTGTTGCAAGATCGTGTGTTATATACAGTATTGATATTCCAAGTTCTTCCTTTGCCCTACGGAGAAAGTTTAGTATGTTTATCCTAAGTGATGCATCTAGCATGGAAACAGGCTCGTCAGCAATAAGTAGTTTTGGTTGCACAAGTAGAGCCCTAGCTATCGATACTCTCTGTAGCTCACCACCTGAAAACTCCTGCGGCCTCTTTCCCCTAACCTTATCAAAGGTGAGTCCAACAAACTCTAAAACCTGTGAAATTTTCTCGATAGCCTCTTCCCTATCAAGCTTTAGCAGAGATTTTGCTGCATTTATAAGATACCCTTCAACTGATTCAAATAGGTTAAAGGTATCCATAGGATCCTGGAATATCGGCTGAACATCTCTTATAAACCTCTTTACCTCAGATCTACTTAACTTCCACATATTCTTTCCCATATACTTAGCAATTCCACTGGTTGGTCGAAGGATTCTCAATATTATTTTAGCAAGTGTAGACTTTCCACAACCGGACTCCCCTACCAATGTCAGTACTTCAGGTTTTTCACTACTTATTGTTAGACTGACTCCATCCACGGCCGGAAATCTTGTTAAACCTATTATACCATAGCCAAAATACTTACTTACATCAATCAATTCTATGAGAGGGGCATCCAATGGACTTCACCTCTTTATATACAGCCAACATGAAACAACTCTACTTCTTTCAATTTCCATCATCGGAGGTTCCTCCCTCCTACACATATCCATTGCATAGGGGCATCGTGGATGGAATCTACAGCCGGGTGGAGGATTAGATAAATCTGGTGGAGCACCAGATAATCCCTTTCTCGCAATTTTGTCACCTAATCTTGGTAAAGCCTCTATTAATGCCTTTGTATATGGGTGTAGCGGCTCCTGAAATACCTTATCTGTTGAACCTACCTCAACAATTTTACCTGCATACATTATACCAATTCTATCAGTGAGAACTCCATGAACATCCATATCGTGTGATACTAGAACAAGTGTAAAGTTGCGTTCCTTTTGAAGTTTCAATAGCTGCTCCAATAACACTTTTTGGGTAACGACATCAAGAGCGGAGGTAGGCTCATCTGCAAGAACTAGGAGAGGATTGAATAACAAAGCTAACGCTATAACCACCCTCTGCCTCATACCACCACTAAGCTGTGTAGGATAAGCATCTACAACCTCTCTAGATAGCCCTAAGGTTTCTAAATACTCAACTGTAAGTTTGTATGCCTCTCCCTTATCGATATTAGAATACAGTCTGAACATCTCAATAAAGTGGTCACGTATTCTTATAGTTGGATTAAGAACATTCATAGCCCCTTGGGGAATCCATGTTATATACCTCCACCATATCCTCTTCTTAAGCTCATCCATATTGAATTCATGTAGGTTGAATTCCTCAGTCTTTGATCTTAGGATTATGGAACCTCCTATTCTTCTTAGTGGAGGTTCGATATAGCCATATATGATCCTAAGTAATGTTGACTTTCCACAGCCAGATTCCCCTGCCAATCCAAATACTTCACCATAGAATAGCTTCAGATTTACACCACTTACGGCATCTACAAATCTTCTCCCTACAAAGTATCCTGCCCTAACATTATCTACATACAGAACGGTATCTCCGTCCATTGTGCTCACCTTATGCCTTCAATGAATATTGTAATTAGCCTACGAACCACAATATACATTGCCACTAGAAATGCTATAAAGAGTACAAGTGGAAAGGTGTACCACCACCATAATCCTCTTAAATATGCTTGATACTCCCTTGTCCAGAAAATCATTGTTCCTATTGTCGGGTTTTCAAGAGATGTTATACCAAATACAGAGAGTGTGGTCTCTAAACCTATGCAAAATATTATACCAAATAGAAATGCTATTGAGAGCCATCTTACTATGTAAGGAAGGTACGATCTGTATATGAGTTTAAGTGTTCCATATCCTGAAAATATTGCTGTATAGGTAAAGGTTCTCTCTCTTAGACCCATGATAACCGATCTCACATTCCTTGCCTGTCCTCCCCATCCAAGAAGGGCAATCACAAGCGCTGTGCCTATAATACCTAGAGTCTCACGCCAGAGAGACCCTATCATAATCAAGATCGGTAGAAACGGTATTACACAGAAGCTGTCTATAAGATATGTTAGCAGACCTCTTATAACAGTATTTCTAGTGCCACCTGCAATGCTCCCTATGGTAAATGCTATTGATACTAGTAGTGCAGCAGCTATTGAGCCTAAAATTAGAGAGTTTCTCAATGCCCATGCTGATAATACAAGGACATCCTGTCCAGTACTGGTTGTACCAAAGGGATATCGAAGCGATGGAGGTCTATCACGTGGAACGACATTCCAAGATCTAGGATCATAGGGTGTTATTTGGGGTATTACTATGCTAAATATTATCAATGCAACAATTATTGCTAGGGAAATCTTTAGATCTAGATACCTAGCCATGCTATTCACCCCCACCATATCTTACTCTAGGATCTATAATTGGATACACCATATCGATTATAAACGAGGCCATGGTTACACCAAGTATTGAATATGTTGTTATCCCTAGCATTGTATTAAAATCGTTTGTAACGATGGATTGATATAATAGCGTACCCAGGCCAGGGTAGTTAAAGATGTATTCCGTAACCAAGGCTCCACCAAATATATTCCCTAGACTTAGGGCTAGAGCTGTTATTTGAAGTATTAGTACATTCTTTCCAACGTAACGTCTAAGTAGAAGATTTGTCGGTATTCCCCTTACCATGGCATAGAATACATGTGGCTCTCTCTTGGCTGTCCTAGCTAGAGCTAGCGATCCCATAGCCCAGTTAACGCTTGACAACACTATTATGGAGAGGGCTGGTAGCCAAGCTCGTGAAAACATTGCCGATAGAGTCTCTAAGGTAAATGCAAATTTCGGAATGATTGTTACACCTATGTATACCCTCAGTATCCCTACGAAAATAATTAGGAATGCTATGGCTAGAACTACATAGGGTAGAGGAAACACTGTAATAAATACGTATTCAAGTAGTTTTACACCCCTTCTATGCTCCCATATACCCATTACTATTCCAGTAACAACGCCGATAATCCACGATATTATAGTAGCTGTTAACATCAAGAATATTGTCCATGGCATATAGGTAGATATGATATCGTTTGCAGAGACGGGGAAGTTCAAAAGCGATGGCCCGAATCTAAATGAAAAAACCGATTGTAGAAACGTAAAATACTGTTCCCATAGAGGTTTATCTAGACCGAAAAGCCCCATTATTGTTCTTCTCATAGCCTCTATCTCTTCAGGTCTCATAAAAATGCCTGCACCTTGAAGCCTTGAAAGAACTTGTTCTGCAGGATTTCGAGGACTTAGTCTGGTTACAAGGAATGCTATAGATAACCCAGTCCATATGGTAAAAATCATAAGGATTAACCTTTCAATCAAGTTTTGTATCAGTGGTGCAGCCGTAAAGCTTAGGATTCTAGACCTTGACTGCCGACTTACGTCGGCCATCCAACCACCTTTCTAATGTTTTAGGAATTTCTCTACCATAATTCTTTAATCTTTAGTTATAAAAGATGATGCTACTTTATAAATTTTGCTGTATCTTCATGGTAGCTACGGTAACATAGTCACTATAATGACTATTATCGTACTGTGGTCTGCACAATCACTATTTTTCTATTGTATATAGCTTTTACATTTTTGAGCTGGCGATCTTTAAGAATGGCTCTCTTTATATAGTATTGCACAGCTTCCTTGCTTCTTATAAATCGCATTAATAGTGTCTTCTACACCCCTTCATCCCTCATTTAATGCACGTCATCATTTCGCTTGATTCATTAATGATTATGTTGCGATTCTCCATAGAGTTAGTTAAGCAAATAATGCAATTCTAAAAACTCCGTTCAGCATGTTTACCCCTTCTACAACTGACTGCTCTTGTAATAGATTACACCACTAGATAGTGTTCAGATCCGATTATTATCTGTAGTTATCTGCGAATAATTGTAAACATGTCCATCCTCTCATTTCTTGTTCTCCGCCCATCGGTATGGTTGATATATTAGTACAAATTGTATTTTATAGAACTGTTGGAAGCCTAACCGTATTCCATGACCATGGATGCGATGCTGGATAGATTTAGTGTGATAGAACGATGAACCTATATATAGAGCTATTTATTTTTACTGCTCTGTGGTGTTATTGGGTATGTCTGGAGAGGGGATATCTAATCTAAAGGCTTTTTTATATGGATATGGTAATTTGATGGGTATAGGATCCTCACTTATTGTTGGATGGCTCTTATACTACTACTGCCCTCCTGAAAATAGTGGTTTGCCTCTTCTAGCACCTATAGTTGTTATGGGTGCTGCCATGCTGTTTGGCCGTGCTATTGATGCTATCTCTGATCCTTTGATAGGCTACTGGAGTGATAGGACTTTGTCTAGGTGGGGAAGGAGGAGACCATTCATACTTGCTGGATTTATTGCTATGACCTTTAGTCAAGTGGCTGTATGGAGGCCCTTGGTGCAGGGCTATTCGCTATGGAATGCCGTCTATGCAAGTACATTGTTGGGCATATTCTGGTTTGGCTATACAGCTGCTATTGCTCCGTATCTAGCTCTACTACCAGAAATAGCATCCTCTTCCAGTGACCGTGTTAAGCTGGTGGCCTACCAGACGCTCTTCAGCCAGCTATCGCTTGTTATAGGCGGTGTTGCAGTTCCAGTGCTCCTTGGTAGGCTCGGCTATCTAAATACATCCATAGTACTGACGATTATCGCTACAACAAGCATGCTTCCAATAGTGCTGGTCTTTAGGGAAAAGCCTATAGCTAGAGAGAAAATTGCTGAGAAACTGGATCTATGGAGGGCACTTAGAATCACATATACAAATAGAGTATTTATAGTATACCTTATTCCGACAGCGCTGCTTGTACTCTCAACAACGATTGTGCAGATAGTCCTACCATACCTAGTTACAGTCTCAGCAGGCTTGGAAGCATCATATGTGGCCATAGTCTACCTTCCACTAATAGCGGTCTCAATCCTAACACTACCACTGTATCGAAAACTTGCATCCAGATATGGAAAGAAGAGAGTGTATATGCTTGGTATGGCCCTCTTTGCAATACCGACTATAGCAACCTCACTAGTAGGTATTGTTAGTGTAGAGCCCGTGGTATTCCTAGTAGCAATGGGAGCGCTATTCGGATTCTTTGCAACACCCCTACTAATGCTCCCCAACGCATTTATAGCAGATATAACGGATATCGATGAAAAGATCACAGGCTATAGGAGGGAGGCGATATACTTTGGGGCACAGGGATTCGTCACAAAGAGTATGGCAGGTCTAGCAGGAGTTCTTTCATCAATATTCCTAGAGTACCTAGGCTATACAACGGGAGCGGATCTAGGTATCAGAATATCATTCATCTTTAGCAGTCTAATCCTAGTACCAGCAGTTGTAGTATTCTCCAGATATCCACTGGCTGAATAATAGTGGTTGTACAACCAATTCCCCAGACTATTTCCATTACCAGCAGTACATAGATTAACGTGTAGATTTCATGCTGGCTAAAACCTCTTAACGTAAAACTTAATAGGTCTGTATACGTAGGATAGCCTTGGTGATCTCCAGTGGGTTTTTGGCAGCAGTGGTCTTGGGAGAGGGCCAGGGATAAGATAAGGAGTCTCCCTGGAAGGCTTGGTTTTGAAAAGGACAACGAGCTTAGATTCTTTGGTTTGAGACTGAATCTTGTAGATGGTTCTGTATACGATGAGATTCTCGAAAGATTTTTAACGGATAGAGAATGTATAAGTCTATACTATATACTGTCCTTATACTCGGAGACTAGAAATGAGATTGAGGAAGTAGGTGAACTCGTATCGCTATCGCGTCAGCTGTGTCCATTCATCCACTGTCCAAATTTGAGGAAGAACATGGAGGCTGTAGAGAGTTTATTTGGATCAGATCCACAACTTCTATACAGGGCTGCTAAACCCTTTAACTACCAACCCATTGAAATTGGAGATGCTGCGGTAAAGATATACGCTTTGCCGAAGGTACCTGTGGTATTAGTTGTCTGGGCTGGTGAAGAGGGCATACCACCATCAGCTGAAATACTATTTGATAAAACAGCTCCCAACTATCTCGGTTCAGAAATCTCAGATGTATGCGAAGCTGCTATGGGAATTGCACGGGGGTTAACAGCTAGACTGATACTCTCCCTTGCAAAGATGCTGAACCTAGATATAGATAGAATCAGCTTTGGCGGATATAGATACACATGTGCTGACTAGAGCCAACATACTTTACAAAATAACGAGGCTTTCAGCTAAGAAGCTACTACAGCTAGGATACTGAATAGATAGAGTACAAGGCTATACATAAATTGGTAGTTGAGTGGCCATCTATTGTTAATGTAAGTCTAGTGGTAAGTTGTTGGATGCTAAAGCTTATTAGCTTTAGGATTGCAAACCTCTCTAAGTAGGTGATGTACAATAATAAAAGGAATTGTTTTTGATCTCGATGGAACACTTGTAGATAGTGTCAATATCCATCTAATTTCATGGATTGAAGCATGTAAACTGCTTGGAATATCTGCAAAGCTAGATAGCACCACAATCAATATGATTAAGGACTTGGTTGGTTTAGCTGCAGAAGATATAGCACTTACTATAACTGGCGATGAATCGAAGGCAAAGAACTTGGCAGAGTTAAAGAGGAGAATATATCTTGAAAAGATAGACAGCATTACACCATTTCCAGGCGTTGTTGATGGTATTCGGAAGCTTAGGGAACTAGGGCTTAGAATCGCTATTGCATCATCGACTAGTAGAGCGACTATAGAAGCGGTAACTAAGAATACTGGTATAATTAATCTTATCGACGACTATGTTGGAAGCGATGAGGTTATTAGAAGAAAACCCGACCCTGAAATGTTTCTTAAAGCTATGAAAAAAATTGGTATTGAACCTAACGAGGCTATAGTTGTTGGTGATACTAAATACGATATTGCTCCAGCTAATCAGCTAGGAGCTATATCCATACTCATATGCTGGAGGGGATGCAATGAAGTCGATGTAAGACCCACCTTCTATGCCTATACCATAGATGATGTTATTGAAATCGCTAAGATATTGCTAAAAACAGGAGAACGACTTCAAAAGATGCCATAGTCACACCTCTGGCGATCCTTGTGAATTTCACTATACTCTTTACGCTATTCATAACATTTCTAAAGATAGGCTCCGTTATGTTTGGCGGCGGCTATGCGATGATTCCCATACTCAAATACGAGGTTGTAGATAGAAATAGATGGCTCTCTGAAGATGAGTTCATAGATGTAATTGCAATTGCCGAATCTACCCCAGGTCCAATAGCAATAAACTCTGCAACATACATAGGTTACAAACTCGGAGGAGTTCCAGGGGCTCTGATAGCCACTATGGGAGTTGTCATGCCAGCATTTACAGTTATACTAGCTATAGCGACTATACTAACAAACTTCTATCAGCACATAGTTACGAGAAGTATACTATTTGGTATTAGAACTGCTGTGATAGGATTAATCGCGTCAGCATTTATAACGGTTATACGAGGAGTATTTAAAGGGTTGAATCTCAACCAAGCAGCGGTAACTGTACTAATGGCTGTAGCGATTTTCATTGCTATTGTAAAATTCAATATCGATCCGGTAGTACTCATATTGATATCGGCAGCAGTAGGACTAATACTAGGCTTAGCAGGATTTCTATAGATGGTTGAGATCTAGGCTACGATTTCATGTATCTGGATACTGAAAATTGCTACACCTTATCCCTTCACTAAAGCTGGGTTCCAAGCACGATTTGAGCTGGGTCCGTCTGATGTTCTAGCACTGTTTGACTATTAGGACTAGAGGCTTGATAGTAGTAAGATACTGACCGTGGTCTTCAGGAATTTAAGGAGTGTCCGAGAATTTCAAGAATTGCCGCAGAGAAATAGTAAAGGTGGTAGTAGAGCCGAGAACCACAGTAGGTGGTTTATGTAACAAAGGTAGGCGGTACGCTATATCTATGGATTTACTGTATAGTAGAGTCTCTTTCTATTCTTTCCTCTATTCTCAGCTCTGATCATCGTTATCTCACCAATTTCTGCAGTATTCCTTACATGAGGTCCTCCATCAGCCTGTATATCTATACCGGGTATTTCAACTATTCTCAGAGTCTCTACTTCAGGAGGCATTCTCTCTGCAAGCTTAACTATACCGGGTATCCTAAGAGCATCGTCTCTCTTAAGCCAGTATATCCTTACCTCCACACCACGTCTGACAATTTCATTAGCCTTTAGAACAACCTCCTCAAATATTTTTCTATCAAACCTCTCCAGACCATAATCATCGTATGCGTAGTCCGGCTCTACACTACCACCAGTTATAAGAGCACCATACTCTCTATACATAACTGCTGCAAGTATGTGTGCAGCTGTATGAAGCCTCATCAACCTGTACCTCCTACTCCAATCAATAACACCCTTGACCACCATACCAGGCTCTACACCCTCTAGAGATCCTTCAACTGTGTGGATTACAACTTTTCTCTCTTTATCGATGTAAACATCCGTAACATCCATCCTCCTACCCTCAATAAAAATCGTGCCAAGATCATTAGCAACGCCACCTGTTCTAGGGTGGAACGCCGTTCTATCCAATATAATACCTCTATCCAAAACCTCTACAACCCTAGCCTCGAACTCCTTTAAATAGCTATCAACTTGATACAAAAGCTCCGTAGAGATTGACATATACCAAACCACCTAGGATACTATGAAGATATTCTAAATCCCTCTAATAAATTTAGGTGAAATAGATACAGCATTAGGTTTTGCAGTATTTTTAATATAGAAAAAGAACTCAGATACTATTGATCTAATAGCACCGTACAAGCCGGCTCAATATTATCTAATACAATTCAGGCATCTATCCGGTTCAATCACCTATCATTGCCATCGCCACTCATCATCAATATATAGCCTAATCCTTTCTCCCCGTTATATACTTTTAATACATCGTGCTACTGCAGTATGTAGTTATTGGAGTTGCATAAGTCTGATTGCAACCGAGCCTCACCATTTAGGGTAGAGAGGAGTTTAGCGATAAATAGATTGGGTATTGAAAGGTGTATATCCGGCTATCATAATTTGGTAGGTTGATTCCTATAGCTATATCTGGATTTTTATAGCTGCTTTCATTCAGTAGTGTAGCTCTAGCTGATTAGGAGTTATAGTTTTAAGGTTTTGGATATTACTATCTACTAGGTTTCACCTATGGATATAGATGTGATATACAGTGTTATTGGTATCGTCATTTCGGTTTATCTATTATCATCTATACTATATATAATCAGGTTGGTTAAGGGTCCTACGATACCTGATAGAATTCTGGCTCTAGATGCTCTAAGCTATGATCTTTCTGTATTCATAGCTCTTCTTGCACTTTTCCTACGGAGACCTATAGTAGCCTCTGGACTCATAGCCCTAACTCTATGGATACATGCTCTGGACCTCTATGTATCTAAGTATATTGAGGCCAAGGAGATGGGTGACTAAATAATGGTTGTGGACACGGTGCTTTCAATAGTAGGGCTTACAGCAATTATAGTAGGTGCTTTTTTTGATATTGTAAGTGCTATTGGTGTTTTAAAGCTTCCAAACTTCTTTACCAGGATTCATGCTGTAACTATTGGGGCTATCGGTGGCTCTGTCCTTCCACTAATAGGTGTGGCTCTACTTTCGTTAGCTCTTGAGGATCTCGGTGTTCATAGGTTCTATCTAGCTGGTACATCCATAGCTGGAGCAGTACTTATTCTGATTCTAGCGCCAACAGGTGCCCATAGCCTTGCTAAAGCAGCATATATAATGTGTCAAGCTCCTAGAAAGCCTCTACTGTATGATGCACTTGAGAATAAAGTAGAGGGTGGATTATGTCAATAGATATATCCCTAATTCCATACATAGTCATCATATACTCATCCCTATTATCGGTCTTCATAACATATCTGGTTGTTAAGGAGCGTGATCTACTCTTAGCTACAGTTCTTACACTTACTCAAGGCATCTCATATTCACTGCTATACCTTCTGTTAATGGCTCCCGACCTTGTACTGACATATATACCTGTTTCAGTAGGTGTTGTTCCACTTCTACTATTCCTACTAGTTAAAAAGACAGAGAGGTTTGAAAGATGAATAGAAAGGATGTTATACTGGCACTCTCCCTAGCACTACTAGTCTTAGCACTTTCCCTTACAATCACCTTTGAAGGACTGGGTCCAATAACACCTACAGATCTCAGATCCATTGGAGCAAGCTTTATTCTAAACTCATACAATCCATGGAGCATCGGATTGACATCATTTTCACTAAATGCTGTAACAGCTATTGTGTGGGACTATAGAGGACTGGACACTATCTATGAAACTACCGTTCTATTTGCCTCCATAGTAGCCATACTGGTAGTTCTACGAGGATATATAGAGCTAAGGGGGCTTGGTGCTAAAGGTCTATCCGATATTGCGAAGTGCGCTACAAAGATAATCATACCACTTATAGTGGTATACGGACTTGCAACCGCTATCCATGGACATCTCACACCCGGTGGAGGATTTCAGGGAGGAGCTATAGCTGTTGTAGCAGCAACACTAGCTACCGCTGTTTTCTCCATAGAGTATCTATATGAGTGGGGGTTAAATACATCAAAACTCATGCTTTTGAGACTCTCCGGTCTTCTAGCAATAGTACTTACCTCCCTATCCATAGTTATTATAGGGGTGCTCTCCGGTTCAAATGCCTATATACTTCAGAATATGGCTAAGAACGACTCGATACTATCAATGCCCAGAACCCTCCTCGATACACCTCTTGCTGGCTCCATATTTCTATACAATCTATTTGAATTCCTAATAGTATTTTCAGGCTTAACATTTGCAATAATGGTGTTGATTCTCAGAGAAGATGAACTGAAGAACATCAATGAAGTAGCTGAGGCATATGAGTGACCTTCTCATCTCACTCGCCTTTAGAACAGCCATGATAGCATTTGTATTCAATACCGCTATAGCTCTATATGGAGTACTTTCGAGACCTTCACTAATAAAGAAGTTTCTGTGTCTGATAATGTTTACAGATTCTATAAACATCTTTGCGATATTTATAGGCTTCAGATATATTCCAGGATCCTACCCATCCCCACCGATACTTGAAGACATACCCACATCGGTTAGGGATATTGAAAGGCTTATCAGCATGGCCGTTGATCCTCTTCCCCAAGCCATGATCCTTACAGCAATTGTAATAGGAATTGCATGCAATATGTTTCTGCTGAGCCTAATTCTAATGTACTACAAACACTATGGAACTACAGACATACACGTAACAGAGGAGGCTGAAGCCTATGAAGAGACTCTTGAATAAACTGGCAATATTCACAATCATATTCACCTTCTACATAATTTCCACAGGTAGCATAAGGATGTTTACGATACTATTCGGTATTATAATCTCAGCTCTCATGGCGGTAGCACTTGATAGGATGTTACTTGCTAGAGCTATTCAATTGAGAGACCTTACGAAGATAGTCTACCTATTGCAGTATCTTGTATACTTTATATACGCTGCAGTGAAGTCCCATATAGAGGTGGCCAGAATAATATTAATGGATAGTGGAAGGCTTAGACCTTCCATAATTGCAATTCCATATACTATTGAATCGGATTATGGTCTAACACTCCTAGCACTATCGATAACAAATACACCAGGTACCCTTACTCTATACGTAGATAAACAGTCGAAGATACTATTTATACACTGGATAGAAACTGCTACACTAGATGCTATTGAGGCTAGAAAGATTATTTCAGGGAAGTTTGAAGAGCTTGCAAAGAAGATCTTTGGGTGAATCCCGTGACTATACTTCTCCTAGGTTTTCTCCCAATATACTTGATGAGTATAGCTATATCTGTGACCATACTCTCATTTATAACTAAGGATAGGAGAATCTATACGATACTCTCCATAACTGCTAGCCTAATTGCCTTCATAATAAGTCTCTATATCCTCATCCTAACACTTAACAGCGGTATTTTAGTCTATAGATTTGGAGGATTTCCAGCTCCCCTAGGAATAGTCTATACTGTTGATAGATTAAGTGCCTTTCTGGGTACCTTATCAATGTTTATGCTATTCCTTACATCTATATACAGTTCGTGGATGATTAGATCCAGGTGGCTCTACCTATACTACCTGCTACTATTTCTCATGGCTACAGGCTCTATTGGATGCCTGTATACAGGTGATATATTCAACTTCTTTGTATCACTAGAACTTTTAGCAATTTCATCCTATGCACTTACCGCATTCTATAGAGATAGCCCAAGAGCCATCCGGGCCGCACTGAGATACGCCATCTCAGGAATGATGGTGACCTCGCTATATCTCCTCTCCACATTTATCATATATGGCTCTTTTGGAACCCTAAATATGGCTGATATAGCTCTCAAGACACGAAATCCGAATGCAGTAACAGAGTTTACAGGTACTACATTTGGCGATATCATAGTGTCATCAAAGGTAGCGATATCATTAATGGTGTGGGTCTTTCTATTTAAATCAGCTATATTTCCTCTAAACTTTGCATGGCAACCCTATGCATATGGTGAAGCACCAACACCTATAGCCGCGGCATTTACAGCAATAGCGGATACTGTAGGTCTCTATGGATTGATGAGAATTCTATATACAATCTTTGGATACGATAGCGTCTTAGCAGACTTTAGAGCCTCCATTCTATTGCTTCTTCGAGTGCTGGCTATCATATCAGCACTTATTGGAGCTCTACTTATGAACTTTCAGAGGGATGTAAAGAGGTTTATAGCATATAGCACCATGGTGCAACTCAGCCTTGCTCTACTGGGCATCTCACTAGATAATATAGAGGGAATAGCATCAGCTGTACTCCATATTCTTTCCAACTCCCTAGGAGATGCGATACTCTTTTATTTAGCAGGTATATCGATAGTATGCTGTGGAAGGACTGTCGAATGTCTAGGCTCTTTAAAGCTGAAGAAGATGATCGTTGCAATATTCAGTGGAGGTATTCTGAATCTATTTGGTGTCATACCTATATTCATAGGTTTTTGGAGTAAAGCTCTTCTAGTCCTGTCAAGTGTAAGGCTTGGTACTGTTATATATGCAGTACTAGTGTTAGTTATATCAGGTATAGCTGCAGCTGGATACTTCAAAATACTATATAGAATTATTGTATCAAAGGGTATTGTCCAGCCGATAATTAAAGATATTGCAATTCCATATACTACGTCACTAACTCTACTCACGCTAGTCGTAGTACTGGGCACGGCTTTCTTTCTCTACAGACCGTTTATGGAATTTGTACTTGGTATAGGGTTTGATGTAGTGAATAACTATAATACATATATAGTTAGAACGCTTACAATTAGCTAGATGATAGAACGTGTAAAGGCTATAGCGGCTAGGGAGATGTGAAGCAATATGGAGATGAATGATCTATGTAGATACCTACTGTATTCGCTATCTACAGTAGTGATCCTTATTGGGAATGCAGGGACTAGGAGTCGATTCTCTGTAGGATTGCTAAAAATATCTGGATACTTAATGCTTCTCTCCCTGAACCTTATTATCGGTTATGGTTTCTTTCAATCAATACTCCTCTTAACGTCGATTTTAGTCTCACTCATAGTATCCCTCTACACAGCTGGCTACTCAAGTGAAAAGTATGGATCAAACTCCCTTCAGCTGTTGGTAGACGGTCTTACCATATCTATAATAGCAACACTGAGTTCGAAATACCTTCTAGAATTCGTAATGTTTTGGCTAATGTCTGAAATCATAGGATTTCTTGCAATAGCGTACGATACACTAGTCGGAATCGATACACGGGCTATGAATGCCTCATTAAAGTACCTGATCTTCTCAATGATTCCAACAGATATAGCGCTCTTCCTAATTTTAGCGGTATCCAACTTCGAGAATATCTTAACCATAACTCTCTTAGAGCTGAATCTAGATTTAGCATCACCAGCTCTGACAATAACTGCACTCTTAGGCTTTATGGCAAAGGCTGCTATTGTACCTCTCCACTTCTGGCTACCTGATGCCCACTCTATGGCACCTGCTCCCATCTCAGCCCTTCTATCTGGTATAATGGTTAAGATGGGGATATATGGATTTGTAATCTTAAGCCACTTTGCAATAGATGCAGGTACGGCTTTTTCAATACTCTTCGTATTTGGATCGCTGGCTGCAGTATATGGTGCTCTTCAGGCAATATATCAACGTGATATCAAGAGGCTTCTTGCATATAGCACCATATCTAATACTGGTGTAATAGCAATACTTATTGCATTCTATATAAAATCTGCTGATCCCACGTTTATATATGCTGCTCTAACCTTCTCAGTAGCCCATGCACTCTATAAAGCTACACTATTTATCGACTCTGGCGTAATTGAATTGCTGACACATGAAAGAAATATTGATAGTCTTGGCTACATATATAGAGTTGCTCCAATAGAGTCGCTCTCAGCAATACTATCAATTCTATTTATATTTGGAATGCCGCCAGCCATAGGCTTTTTAGCAAAGGTGCTAATATTCTCAGCACTACTCCACTACATCGCTAAAGATTGGATCTACCTCTTCACAATAATCATAATATCGATTGAGACCTCTCTTACAATACTATATAGTGCAAAGTATCTCCTGGCACATATAAGAATACATAAAAACGTGAACACTCTAGGTACGATTAATCTAAAAGCATTAGGTCTATCACCCTATGTTCTACTCCTCACAATGACATCCATAGCCCTTACACCTATAGTGCTTCTTGTTAGAGGTAGCACACCCTTACCTATCGAAATCGATATCATAATACTTTACATAATTACATTTCCACTACTTCTCTTCATACTATTAGCACTGTATACAGTATTCAAACAGAGTAGGGTGTAGATCTAATGATAGCGCTTTCCACGTATCTACCTTCACTTCTTATATCGGTGGCCTCCATCTATCTCTCAAATTTATATGGTTTTCTGAACAACTATATTGAAGAACATCTAATTAGATCTAGAGGGGTAGTTCCTGTCAATGAACGCCACTACTTAATCACTACTATAGTAGGTATAGAATCAGCTCTACTAGTACTGACAATATTCATAGCATCTTATGCATACCTAGATGGAAACCCCGCCATGTTAGAACTATCCATAAAGCTATTGGCTGTAGAGCTATCCGTATTTTCACTACTCTTACTTATTACAAATAATACAACAAGTGGTATCATCATATGTTGCATGCTACCCATTTTAGTACCCACTTACTACTATATGATATACATGGCGGACAGAATTCAGCCGTATATACAGATTATAGTTGTAGTCATGATGCTACTCCCCCTATGGGAAGCTGTACAGAGAGTCCACATATATTCCTTAGCGGTAGCCTCCATAAATATAAACCTTAACTATCTCCAAAGGTTTACAGTACTATACATATCGGTTGGTGTGTCCCATACATGCTTCTCTCTAAATATCGATATCATACGTCTCTTACTACCTGCCATACTCACTCTCCCATTGTGGATTTTCCTCACACTAATCCACCATGGTTCAACAACTATTTTTAGAACTTGTAGAAGATGCCAGTCGATTTTTACTTCCTTAATAACTTCGAATATCTATAGAATTCATCTCTATCTATCAGTACCACTACTAGCCCTTTTGAAATATGTTAGAAGAATGTGTAGTTATGCTATTCATCTTTATAAGAAACATCGTAGAATCTCCATAGACATCACGTCACTAAAGCCGGATTTCCGTAAAATTGAGAATAAAATTGATAGAATGGTTGATATAGATTCGCCACCTGCACGTAGAATATTATCCTCCATAGTTAGAATAAGTATAGAATTCGAATACAGATTTCTGAACCTGATAAGACATCGCTTTATACATTCCATTCACTCTATTCAGAGATCCTTTGAAAATTCATTAATTGCTCTCTCCCTTATACTTGGATTAATCATACTCTTAGCAATAATAGTATACATATTTATCACAACGCATTGAATTAGAGCTAGAAACATGTATTAGAAGATTTTAGATAAATGTTATTCCATAGAATTCATTCATGGACTAACTATTTCAGCTGGCATTAACGGTTATTAATATTCATATATCTGCTATATAGTGGGTTAGAGAATGATTGGTATTGTTATTGCTGCTGGATATGGTACTAGACTTAGACCCCATACTGAATCTATACCAAAGTCGTTAATCGAGCTAGAACATGGAATATCGATTATAGATTATATAATGAAGGTTATGGGTGAAGTTGGTATTGTTGAAGTGTATATAGCTACCAGAGGCGATCTCAAGGATATTTTCTCTACTAAAGTATCTAGCAGTAGAATAGTGGTCGTCGATGTTATTCCAGGTGATGGTAATCTATGGACGCTCTACCAAGCAATTGAGAAACTTAAGGAGATGGGTATAGAAGATGATATTATTGTTAGTATGTCTGACCATGTATATGAGTCCAGTATTCTAAAGAATCTTATTAAGGCATCTACTAGAGATAGGGATAGAGTTCTGCTATGCCTAGACAGATCTGTACGCGGTGAGGAAGCTGTAGAGGGGCTGAAGGTAATCATAGATGGTTCGGCTGTAGTTTTAGCCGGAAAGGATATACCTCCATTGACAGGTATCGATACAGGTCTATTCTATATCCCTAAGAAGCTATTTATAGAAATAAGCAATGTTGTGAAAGAGTATGGGAGGAGTGCTACACTATCCAACTTCATAAATATACTGGCTAGGAGGGGACTTGTTGGTTTTGTAGATGTAACTGGTCTACGCTGGATAGATGTAGACTCTGTTGAAGATTTAGCTAAGGCTAGGAAGATCTATTGGGAGATTATGAGAAGGAATCTCATCAAGGATAGCGATGGTATTGTAGCTAGATATATAAATAGAAGGATTTCAACAAGGATTAGCCTTTTTCTATACAAAAATGGTATATTTGTTGATCCAAGTATAATAACAGCTCTAGTTTTCATTATAGGTATAGCTGGTGCTGTTGCGGCCTATCTAAACATGTATACCTTAGGTGCTATTCTCGCTTCCCTGTCATCAATTCTCGATGGTGTTGATGGCGAGGTCGCCAGACTATTCAATAGACAGACAGAGTTTGGAGCAATCCTCGATACAACCCTGGATAGAATTGTCGATACACTTCTTATAGCTGGGCTAGTATATCAGGGTTTCATTCTTGGGATTTGGCCCCTACGGATAGAGTATATAGTGCTTTCGTTCCTAGCCCTCCTCGGCTCAATATATGTCAGCTTCCTAAGCAATTTAATTAGAGACAGGGATTTTGTAGTGAAGGCCAGAACCTCTTTTCCATGGCCTACAAGAGATGTACGGATAGCAGTTATAGCTCTAGCTCTAATATTCAAACAACCACTTCTAGGTTTACTATATATCCTTTTCTCCAGCTGGTACTTTATAGCTAAGATAACAATCCTTATTGTCAAGGGTAGAAGAGTACTGCAAGGACAAAGTCTTGTGAAGTTTGTTAAGAGGGCTATGCCAAGACCAATAATATTCACACCAGTAAGAATTGCTATTCACGATGTTGTCAGAGATTCTCTAATATTAATCCTTCTAATATATACGACGGCTCTAGGACTTGAATATCTTCATAGATATCTGGCTGAAGATATGCCTACAATAGTATGGGAGGTAATTTTAGTTGTTGAGCTAGCTGTAATGATATATTTTGCTTATAGAGTTGTGAGAGGATTGTGGTATATTCTTATCAGTATCAAGGATTTTATATCTAAAAGCCTCTGGATGACAACAACAGTCTATATGAGAGTTTCAATAGAGATGATAATACTTCTAACTTCAATCTTTATTAGGTACCCTATAAATTACTGTCTAGCCATTATACGGGCTCAGAGGATCCTAATCGATATCACTAACTATATACTCAATATATTTACAATTCTACTGGCTATAACCATCGCTATTGAATTCATAAAGATTATCGAACATAGGGTACATAGCCGCATATCCAAACTTTTAAAACAGTAGAGCAATACTTCTAAAACTCTCTACAAGCTTTTAATGTCTAGTTAAATAGCTGTACCAGCTCACAGAAGAAAAGATAAGGTGAGGAAGGACCTCTATTCAGAGAGCAACCTTATTGACAATCCACAGCTCTTAGCCGCGTCATAGACAGTGGTAGTAGCATCGATTATATCATCAGCACCACCACCCTCTATAACTATTGCAATGGTGAGCGGCTGTGCAACATCTCTGTACAGCTGCATCCCCTGGATATATTTCGATGAGTGGGGGGTAACCTTTATAATGATGCTATCTCTATAGCTGCATATAAACATAGTCTGTGAGCCTATACACATACCCTTTGTACTTAGAACTCTATACAGATTTGATAGACACTCTAGCTCCTCTGGAAGTCCACGGAGCACTGCCTCATACACAACTCTAAACATTCTAACCACAGATATGCTTATAGTGGGAAACAGTTATAACTTCTTTTTGTGCAGATAACCTAGGTGAAGATCTTGGATATAAAGGAGTTTAGTAACAGTATTACAGAAATAGTAGCAAAAGCGATGCAGAGTGTTGTAACTATATCAACCGTTAGGATAGCCATGGATGAGTTCTTTGGCCTAGCTCCAGTTAGAGGAGTAGGCTCGGGTTTTATAATTCATAGTAGGGGGTATATAGTTACCAATAACCACGTTGTACAGGGCTCCTCAACGGTATACGTAGTTCTACCAACTGGAGAAACAATAGAAGCTGAGGTCGTTGCTACAGACCCATATAGAGATCTAGCTCTCGTAAAAGTTGATACAACCAATCTAAAACCCATTACGCTAGGTGATTCTGATAAAATTAGAGTAGGGGAGATAGTATTTGCAATAGGCTCACCCCTAGGGTTGCCAGGAGCCACTGTAACAATGGGTGTTATAAGCGCTATTGGAAGAACGATAAGTGGTGAGAACATTATTCTAGAGGATCTCATCCAGACGGATGCTGCCATAAATCCAGGTAACAGTGGTGGTCCTCTAGTAAATGTTAGTGGCGAGGCTATAGGTGTAACAACAGCCATCATACCATATGCACAGGGTATAGGCTTTGCAATCCCCATAAATACCGTTAAGAGATTCCTGGAGATGATATCCAAGTATGGCCGTCCAATAGTTGCATGGATAGGAGTGTATGTAGCACCTATAACACAGGAGCAGGCAAGGATGTTTAGGCTACCTATTAGTAGAGGTCTTGTAGTAGTTGGTGTTGTAAGGGGTAGTCCTGCCCATGAGGTCGGTATAGCCAGGGGTGATATATTGATTAGAGCAAATGGTAGAGAAATTTCATCTCCAAGGGAATTGAGAATGGCTGTCGAAGAGTCTATAGAGAAAGGGTATGTGGAGCTTGAGATCATTAGGGGTAGTAGGAGATATAATGTGGAGGTTCCTGTAGCGATCCAGACCATAACATAGAGTGCCGTATTACAATGATGAAGATGTTTTCTATTTCGGCTACCCTATTCAATCAATTGAAATAGCTCTACATAGTACAACGACATAGGAAAGTGCATACACCCATGGCATAGTTGGATGCATATATTCTGTTAATGGTGAAAATCTTGTGCAACATCTATATAGCAGGTAGAATCAATATTGATACAATTATTGAGTTGAGCGATGTTTTCATAAGAGGTAGAAAGTATAGAGGTAGACTTATCTCCAAATGTATTGGTGGCAGTGGTGCAAACATAGCAATAGCTATTGCTAGATTTAATAGAGGGTTTAGATTGAAACTTATTGCAACTATAGGTAGCGATCATGCAGAGTACATAGTTAGTGTACTAGCTTCCGAAGGTATAGATACATCATGTCTATCCATATATGGTAAGTCGAGCGGTGAAGCCTATGTATTTATTGATAAGAATCGCGAGGCAACTATTGTAACCATTCCAAATGCCAATGAGTATCCTCCAGATCCAGGTAGATATATAAATATAGATAGAATGGATGCTGTAGTCCTCGCCAATACTACTAGGGAGACAGCTCTAAACCTAATAGATATAGCTAATAGAAAGGGTGCTACCATCTTTTTAGATCCGGGTGTGAGCTGGTTTAGGGTGGACGATTTAGCTAATATAGAGAATGAATGTTTTATTCTTCCGAATAGATACGAATTCATAGAGATCTTCGGATTCGATATAGATGTACATCCTCAGAACCTCCGCAATCTGGAGACCAGATGTTCTATTATTGTAAAGCTTGGAGCTGAAGGTGCTATAGCGATAGATCGAAGATCTGGAAAAATTATAAGGGTCTCTCCATTAAATCTAGAGGGACTAGGACTTGATGCAAAAACTACTGCTGGCTGTGGCGATGTTTTTACAGGTGTATTTGTAGCTAAATATCTTGAGGATAAGAGTATATTAAGTGCAATTGAATACGCATCTATAGCAGCTGGTTTAAAAAGATCTAGAATTTCATCTAGTGATGCACCAACAAGGGATGAGATAGAGAAAGCTTTAGTTAGCGTAAGGAGAAAGAATCTAATAAACATGATAATTAGCGAAATCTAAGTCCAACATTTTCTGTAGAACCAATCCTTATACAATAGAATATAGAATTCTCAGCCACATGCTTTACAAATGTATGTCAATTCCGTAACTTCTGAAAATATTGCAACATACCTATCGTTTATCGATATGCTTAAGTTGATTGCTTGTGGTACTATCTCTACCCCCGGTTCCCATCCCCTACGTATTTCCTCAGCGTATATCTTAGCATAGGCTGTATTTCCATAGATGGATATACTCTCTGTGCTGCTCTTTAGTGCCCGTATGAATGATTGGTAGAATTCTCTAGCCTCTTCCTGGGATGTCCATGATATATTCCAGCACAGCATCCATTTCGGATACCTGGAACCTGTATCTCTATATAATTCAACTCTATCCCCACTCCAGCCATCGGCAGCACGCATTGCCTCCTCCAACCCTATCCTCTGAGCAAGCACAAGCAATATATAGTATTCGCCTAACGTATCACTATATAGAGGCTCTCCATATTGGCAGAGGCTACGTGATATAGTTACATTTTCTGGTAGAAAGCTTCCATTGAATAGATAAGCTATGTACCTCTCCGGCCTCATAACCATAGACGTAGATATTGGAGGCTTTGAGTACGCTCTATTAACAAGCTCCCATCCACCGTATGAGTATAGTGTTTTTACGAAACTCTCACCGTATATGTACGGGAATAGGAGTAGGGATGTATACGGATTTCTAACATCTATAGCTAATGCTGGAGATGGAGTACATAAACCTGTATCCATACAGTAGAGATGCTGTGTCCAACCAGCATCGCCCTCTATAAGAGCTGAGTAGGCCATAATGCTATCTGCAGTAGTGCTCTCCATCGCCATCTTAAGGTGGAGGTGCTGGAGTATGTGTGTAAGTTCGTGAGCAAGCACATTCCTAGCCACACTATGCTCAGGATTAAAGTAGTCTGTATTTATGTAAAGTGTTGTACCTGCTGTAGCTGCTAGAAACATTGCAACCCATCCCCTCTGACCTGCAACTATACTAAAATTGTATGGAACAAGAAGTGTTGCCTTATACACTACCTCTCTATAGATCATATCTTCAGAAATGCTATCCTCCTTAGGAGCCCACATCCTCACAGCCCATGTTGTATTTATTATCACCACATCTATCTCTTTATCAAAGCTAAGCTGCCTTATTCTAGAGACATCCTGTTTAACTTCATTAATAAATTCTGTTACTCTTTGAATATATTCGTTAGAGATCGCTACCGGCTTGGTGATACCTACAGCTATCTCCAGATCGTGTCTATGGAGATAAAGGTTGTACGATATAGTTAGCGATCCTATAACTATAGATAGGAATATTATTTCAAGTACAATGAAATCCTTACTGCGAAGCACCTAAAACACCGATCACGTGACAGTTGTGAATATGTAGCTAAAATATTTATTTCAAAACACTAAAAATGTTTCAAACAAATTACAGAAACAATATGAAAATAACTGTAGTAGGGTACCTGGATGCCATATTCTTTAAATACAGTACTTTGTTGCAGTAGAAATGGTATTTTCGTCAATGTAAAGCTAAGCATTTTGTCGAATCCTGAAGATTCTATTCTGTAAACTGTTGAAAGGTCAGCAGATTCTAAATATCGTAAACCATCTCCCAACTATAAGTTGCTATCTTCAATAGATCAGTTCACCGGTTTTCTTTAGCTATAGATGATCTCAAGTTGTATAATCGGTTCATCTATTTGCATTTATTTACTCTACAATTCACGGATGTATATAGTAGCGTGTCTACAGTGGATGTCGATAAGGTCTCAGCCATTATTGCAAACGTGCTCTATATCGTTGAAAGGATGAAGATATCTGTTAGAAGGGCTTTTGTTTATGTGTGTAGGAGGTTTGGATGTGGTGCTACTGGTATTGCTAGAGAAGAGTTATTTAAGCTTTCTCGTGATTTTATCTCAAACTACTATAGGGTTAGATACATTGTTGAGTGTGCTAGGGGAAGTTCGATTCCCAGCTACAGAATGTTGGCTAAGATCTATCTCTACCTTAGGCTAAAGGAGGGTGGAGGTGCTGTTCCTAGTAGGCTTAGGAAGAGTGTTCAGAGAGATATTCCTAGTATTGATAGTATTGAGGTGAAGCCTGTATGGGCAAGATTGTCGTATCCTAGGTGGCTCTATGATAAACTTCTAGAGGTTCTACCTAGTAGTGATGTCGAGGAGCTTCTAGAGGCTATGAATAGAAGGGTTATATGGATTAGGGTCAACACCCTTAAGATTGATATTGACAAGGCGTTCCACCTTCTTGAGAAGGAGGGAGTTGTACTCGAGTATGATAGGGATATACCATTCTTAGCTAGAGTTGTTAAGAGTTCAAAACCTATTAGAGAGCTGGAGCTCTTTAAAAATGGGTCGATCGTTCTACAGGATAGAGCGAGCATACTAGCAGTATTGGCAGCAAGACCGGAGGAGAACATGGTTATATACGACTTTGCTGCTGCTCCAGGTATAAAGGCCTCTCTCATAATGCAGCTTACAGAAAATAGGGCAAGGATAATAGCGATGGACTTCTCGATTAAGAGGTTAAACTCTATGAGGCTTCTTCTTAAACAGTACGGAGTAGATACATCTAAAATTGATCTACTTCATACAGATAGTAGAGGGATTTCGTTTAGAGATAGAGCTGATCTAGCACTCATAGATGCCGTATGTAGTAGCAGTGGAGCTATATCAAAGGATCCAAGCATAAAGATAACACTTAGAGATCACTCCATCCCAACCAAGATGAAGAAGACGCAGATCGATATGCTCTACAATGCACTGAAATACAGTTCCACTGCCATCTACTCCGTCTGTTCCATATTACCCGAGGAGGGTGAGGAAGTGGTTGAAGAGGTGGCTAGAAATATTTCTAGTCACAGACTAGTTGATACGGGGTTGAGGGCCTCTAGAGGCTATAGAAGGTATAGAGTGTGGAATGTTGTGAGTAGAACCTTTCCACACATTGATAGATGTGAGGGCTTCTTTATAGCAAGATTCGAGGCTTAGCCATACCACGTTTAATTCCTGTATTGAATAGTGTATTTTCATCTAAATTTATATAATTCTTATATATGCGAAACACTTATACCTCCATTAAAGTATATATAGAAGCGGGCGGGATTACGCTTCAAAAAATAAATAGGGATTCTACACTCCACAGGAGGATAGTTATAACTAGACAGAGAGATGTTACTCGAATTAAGATGCTTGAATACATAGACAATATAAGGATGCACGGGATAGAGATTGTATTTAATCAAGATGGTATTGTTAATGTCTCTGGCTTTGGATACGGATTTGCAAGTCCTATAAATATGTTTCAAAGTAATGGTTTATGGCACTGGGGATCTGTTATCTTAAATGAAAATCCCAGTATCGATAGAGATATCGACTGTAGCGACTTAGCCTATCTAATATGGG
The DNA here is from genome assembly GCA_038889075.1 of Ignisphaera sp. GTDB lineage: Archaea > Thermoproteota > Thermoprotei_A > Sulfolobales > Ignisphaeraceae > Ignisphaera. The sequence continues at coordinate 309,056 of JAWAHS010000002.1, read as the reverse complement.
ATGTTATCCACAGCCTCAGAGAGCCTATTATTGATGAATTTATTAGGGAATTTATTAAGGGCTATTCTATGCATGGAAGAAAGATCTGTGCAAAGATATACTTTGAGTAGCTAGAGTAGAGATACCTTTTAGCTATCTGAATCTAGCTATTTCCCTTAGATTGTTCGGCCATGGAGCAAGTGTATACCTCTTCAACCACTCAATATCTACCCTACAGCCTTTTAACAGCTCGACAACCCTCTTTATAAAGCTCTCATCTATCCTTCCAGCAGCTGCTGCAGGACACTCGAGATCCAGGTACACCACCTTTTCACCTGTATTAAAATCGTAGTAGAGTATTATAGGCCACAGTCTACAGTCAAAAGACCTAAATGGGTATATACTACATCTACCGATGCTGTCCAGATATGGACACGGCTTTCCATCCTTTGCACCGATCGCCTTTACATCACCAATAGGCGTGCTTACCGTAAATGCCATTCCTCTAAACCTCTCCTCCTCCTCCGGTAGTAACACCGCATAGAATCTTTTACAGCAGTTTACAGTACACCCCCTGCATATATCTCCAAAGTCTACAAAGGATAAGGCTCTAGTCAACCCGCTATCCATTGAAACATATAGCACCTTCAACAAATAGGTAGCACCTATGTAAAGATTTTAAGAGTTTGTTCTATAGCCACATACTACAACAAGATGTAGTGTACCCAGAGATTCTGTAAATATGGTTTGAACTACAGATCCTAACCTCCACGTAAATTGTTCCCAAGATACCGTAAAATCTAAAGAACAAATTAGTCGTAAACCTTGTTTACGAGAAGGCTAACAGTTAGAGTAGATACATACAACGATGGGCTATATTTAGGGCATAGATTGTAAATTCCTAAGATACTTGGTGCGAGAAGTTGAACTAAGGTTACTCTATCTCCAGAGAAGAGGAAGATCAGAGAGTTTCCTAGGAAAGCAAGGAATAGCTGTAAAACGGTTTGGTAAGCAGTATCCACACTGGTGTACTTTAAGAATACAGCCTAGTGCAACTGTTTCGTTTTTCATATCTGTTTGTATTGGTTGGTATTGGTTGTAACATCTATAGGTATACTATTGTATAGCGATATGTGTGGAGGTAGCTGGATGAGGGGTTCGGGAGCCGCTGAGATGCTATAGATAGCAGCTCTCCCCGAGATACCCAAGATGTGGGGTGCCCGGGGTCGCCCTAAACGCCCCCAAGCCCAATGAAAACCCGAGCAGAATGCAGAGGAAAAAGTATGAGGCAATGAAACCAACCAGTATAAACCTATACAAGAGCTGAAGCCCAAGCTGAGAAAACCAGAACAGATACATCTATCGATATCAACTCAAATAACTTTACAATTAAAAAGCAGTCTACATTTAAGGCTGGGAGGAGGTCAGGCTATCTGCTATAATCCTAAGCACTTCACCGTCTCGTCTCTTTTTAATAAGTTCTAGAAGCTGCTCCTCTAACAATATATTATTAGAGGCTAGTGATATGGGTCTTAAGAAAAGACGCACTATAGCAAAATCTACCGTAAATGCATCCCTATAGTGTTGCATAAGAATGTCGTAGACCTTGCTTGGGGATTCAAGGAAAAGATCGAGTACATCTTTGCCATAGATTCTCATAGAATATATATTGAGAATCTCTAGATAGCCGGGGATCACAGCCCTAATATATCTCCTTATACGCTGCTTCAGCTCAGTTAAAACAGCCGGAGGTATATACCCCATTTCTATACCACTCTACATTTGCTTATTTAATACATAGTTAAAAGCTTTCTGTCTATGGACTATAAACTTTAGGTAGATCCTTTAGCCCACCCAATATATTGATACACTCTTCTATACATTTATTTGCCTCTTCGTGTTCTACTATACTAGGTTCTCTTCCTACTCTCGTTACGTATATATCTCTTTCGATACTCTCCCCACGTCTATGGATTAGATTCCTTACAATACTATCTGCTAATATAAGAGATAGATAATCAGGTTCTCTAGAACGTACACCAAATCTCACCGTAAGTATACCCATTTTCTTTAGATAGAGTAGCTGATTTCTAAGCAAATTAAAGTATGTTCTATCTCTATAGCTAATTACATCAACATCCATAAACATAGCTATATCAGGTTTGAATCTCTCTATCTCTAGAAGCTCTCTATAGTATAGCTCTTCAACACTATATGCAGATGGATTTAGGCTTACAAGACTTATAAAGCCCAGCTCAATAGTCTTATCTAAAAGCCTATTCACATCTATATCAATACCATATCTAGCTAGGAGATGTTGAACCAATCCAGTTAATTGTTTAGGCGATGTTTTGTAGCTAAATATTATAGTCCTTGCCCTATTTGCTACAATTAAGGCCAATCCATATAGAAATATCCTTAATGGTCTTGTATATAGCGGGTACTCTATATATATTATTTCACCACCATAGTAATCCCCTATAACATTCTGAAATAATTGGCAGGGCTGTTTAAACCTCTTATCCCACCTTATATCTGGCACTTCTTCTAATCTTACTGGTGTATATATTCTTATACCACTACCCTCTACTATACTAAATGGTAGTCTTGCTATTGTTATAGGGGAGCCTCTTGCCTTTCTTATCTCCAGCTCTCTAACAAGGAGATTACCATCAATCCTGTGTCTAAGTATGAGTACAGCATCGGCGACGAACTCTATATCCCCAAGTTCAATTCTATCCATATAGAAAGGTACCTCGGCGACTAGTATAACAACGCCATTTACTTGGCTTGGAAGTTCGTAAAAATAGTTCTGGAGTATCGCTCTAGCCTTAATATTACTCTCTATAGCTCTTAGGAGGGGTGTTATAGAATCCACAACTATTATCAATGGACTGAAATCGTATACTGCTCTATTAATTGCGTCTATGATCTCTAGTACCATATCTTCATTACTAGTTATTGGAATCTTTAGAAATCTAAATCTACCAACAGATTCTAGATACTCTAAATTCATTCCAAGCTTCTTTGCCACTCTGTATAGCTTATCCTTATTTTCCTGAAGTGATACATAGAGACATTTAGCATTATTGTTAGATGCATTATGATAGCACGTGCTGATAGCCAAAGTGGTTTTGCCGGAGCCAGGATGTCCTGCAATAACAAGTAGTGTATTTGAAGCCATTATATTTGGCAGTAGTTGATCCAGCGCCTCTACACCTATTGATAACAATAGGACCACCTCCATCCGCTATAGACGATTTATACAGTTATACAAGATATATGTAATATATAAGTTGATCTTATCATATTATAGCTATCATCTCTATTTATTGCAGTATGTTATGTCTTTTGCTACCTTCTCGATCTTCTCGATTTTGTCTATCTTGCTATTCTTATCAAAATCAGCTTTAACAATGTATCTCACTACCGAGATCTCTGCACCTTTATCAATGGAGACCTCCTCTGCCTCAATAGTATCCACCTCAACATCCCTTCCTACAGACACCCTCTTAGCGTATATAGATTCAACTTCAGCATCTCTATCAACAGTAACCTCACACGCAACTATAGAACCATGAATCTTAGAACCTCTAGCTACATGGATTTTCACACCATGAATCTCTTTAACATCCATGCTACCCTTTAGAAAGGCTTCATTAGCAAAAATCTTCTCAGCCTTGACTCTGCCAGCTATTTTCACTTTCTTAGCCTGTATAGTTCTTGCAACCTTTACAGTTCCCGATGATGAGAGCTCATCTACCAGAACATCACCCGAAACCCTAAGAACACCCGAGACATCTATAGATCTTGCAATAATACTACCATCTATATTTGCAGCACCCGAGGCATCCATTTCCTCACCCTCTACAGACCCATCTACACTAAAGTAGCCAGAGACCCTTATAACTCGAAACCTTAATGGTCCCTTAAGCCTAATGCTGCCACCTACATGTAGCTCCTCGATAGCCATACTCTATCACACTAAACCTATACAGCTACTGGTATTGCAGCTAAATATTTTAGTAGTAATGAAGAGTATCTTTGAATCCGAAAGAAATGTTGAAACAGTAGAGTGCTAACATTGGAGTTCTTTTAGCTCCGACCTCCTCCTAATTCCAAAGGACAGGCTCTAGTTATAAATGAATTACATTGTTTGACCTAGTCTACCTCTATGTTCAATTCACATAATTATGGAAGGTGGGGAACGGTATCTAGCTATATCTCTACAGACTATTACTGTGCTTCATGGTCCGCAGTTTTTTAAGTATTGGTATGGATTCTATTTTTTCTCTATCCAGGTATTGCCATAGGATTCCCCTAGGCCTCTGCCTAGAACCTATACATCTAATTGACTTTGATGGCGTATATATAGTGTCAACGGTGATATCCCATGGCTCTAAAGGTATGTGGAGATCCAAAACCTGTATATCATGAACTGTTGTAACTATTGGTGTTTCTTCTGATACTTTTCCATATTCGCTCAAAATAGCGTACTCGAGTTCAGAGTACCCTTCACCCTTGCCAAGTCTTTCACCGTAGATGCTTACGGCAACCGAACCAGCGACAATAACATCTATCTCAGGTATATCAGCAGGATCGATTGGGGTTCCATATCTAAAGGCACCCGCTATTGTCGAGGCCTCTGTATATAGATATCCCGGAATTTTCTTTGGATCAAGAATAAGAAATCCCTTGCTGATTCTTGGAGTTGGCATAACGAGAATTTTACCAGCTCTTAGAACAGCTTCTCTCACAGGTCTCTGTGGAGCATCAGGATTAACCTTTATAGCACCTGCTTTTTTAAATATTTCACTGTTTATAAACATCCTAGCTGCCTCCTCAGCACCAACAAAGTTTGGAATCCTTCCATATACAGGTCTTGGAAATAGAGCTATATTTTTAGATTCCATTGAATTCCATATCCTATATCTAATACTCTCTCTAAACTCTCTTACAGACACATACGTCTACCAGTATATAATATAGAGGAGGATGTAAAATAATAAAGCTTCTGCTAAAGCATCTTGTTGTAGCTATAAACTGGTACGCTGTATATAGTTAAATGGTATTCCCAGGTGAAGGTTTTGAACACTATGGTGACGCTATTCATAGCTGCGCCAATGATGATAGCTGTAGCTACTATACTGCTCTACAACTTTCCATGGCTATTTAGACCACTTAAAAATAAAGTCAATAGTATAGCTGTGTCAGGACCAGTTATAGTGGTATCGGATGTCCATATAGGTTCTAGAAAATCCTACTATACAATACTTGGAAAACTTTTAAAAAAGATAGAGCACAGTACAGTTATAGTCGCAGGTGATCTTCTTAATGAGAGAGTGCCATTAAATAGCATTGTAAAGAGTTTGAAGATTGCATTGGAGGCACTCGATCTGGAAAGAAGCAGGATTATATACATCATATCGACAGCCAGCCACGACATAGATGGCTACTTTGAAAAACCTCTACACCTAATTATCAATGGTATCAGCATATCCATGGTTTCAGGTATAGCAAGAATTTTAATTGATGACTGCAATAGCTATATCTATGCCACCCATGGAGAGTACGTATCGAGAGATGGTGCAGTAGCATATTTTCTCGACCGATTGAGCGTGTCATTATTTAGAAAATCTATAACGGCATTAGTTATGAGAAGGATAATGGGTGCCGAGAGAGCTACATGGATCTTCATAGGACACAGTCACATTCCGTCCATAGAACCCGGTCTCAAAGTAGTCAACACTGGTTCATGGGATGATAGGGTATATGCACCAGCAAAACCTGGTATAGGGATTATTAAATGTGTTGACAACAGACTTGATGTAGAGTTTATTGAAATACCTCTAAATGCTAGTCATAACTGAAAGCACTGCTCTTCAAGGCTAAAAGGAAGTCGGGTATAGACTGATATACAATTTAAATCTACGTAGACACAGTATATTGAATTAGATGAAGACTACCCCTGGAGCTGAGGATGTGATGAGAAGGCATTTGTCGGATACGGATATTTTCTGATTTACATTTCAATCAATTATAGTAGAATGTTTATCTCTTTGTATCATAGTGATAATAATTTCCATCTATATATAGAGCAGACAAAATTCGATTTAACGTTACTGCCTTTTAACTATTGTAATAGCTAGCGCTATAGCTGTTGCTATCGTCGAGAATACTGCTGAGAGAAGTACTGTATTTGTGAAGGTTCCTGTAAGGTCTCTTGTTAGACCACCTATTACTGGACCTAGAATTGCAGAGGCCATTACAGTAGATGTTTGTAACCCTAGTAACCCTCCCAGGTTTTCCTGTCCAAATAATGTAGGTATTAACACCATATGTATAACCGGCTCTCCTCCAAATATGAAAAACCTCAACCAGAACGCAACAATAACTGCCTCTAAACTAAATTTAGACAGCGCTACTATTAGGAATGCTGTTACTGCTTGCAATGCGTATAGTAATGGAAAGGCTCTTAGCACCCCTATTCGCTTAGATATAAACCCCCATGTAAATGCGCCTATACTCTGCAGAATTCCTGAAACACTCATAACCAACGGTACATAGTACTGCATAGCTTTTTCAACATCTATACCAAAATTTCTACAAAATTCAGTGATCATCGGTGCTATAAACTGTAGAAGCAGTGTAGATGATATAACTATAAAGAAGATGGGAATTAGTATTAATATAAATAGTTTTGGAATGACTAATCTACTCTGCCTACCTTGCTGTGGTCTATATATAGGGCTCAAACTGCTATAGATCTTTGCACAGAGAAGCATCATCGCAACAGTTGCTATAGATAGCAGTAGGGTAGCTGTAAAGACATCTGTAAGACTAACCATTCTCGGTATTATTGGCGACCAGAGTGTAAGAGCTAAATAATTACTGCTCTGAACCATAGCGAGTGCTATACCAGGTCTTGTAGGAAACATTCTTATAATGGTTGGATTGATGCTTACCATGAGTGCAGGAAATCCAAGCCCTACAATTGCACCACTTACATACCATAGCCACATCGCTACACTCCATGGATGGTATCTCATAAACCATATTATCAATGCTGAGAAGAATTGTGTAGATGCACCAATAAACAGTGGAATTGAGGATCCTCTCCGATCGTATAACACCCCTAGAAAAGATGATGAAAATACTGCTATGCCACTCGATATAGTGGCAAAGAGTGCTATAGATGTTACGCTATCGATTTCGTAGTAATTCATGAGATATGGGTAGAAAATAGAGAGGTTCATCCTCCAACCAGATACTAGAATTGTTGCCAAACCAGCTGCTACATATATCCATATCCTTCTATACATTCCAATAAATCACCGAAACATAGAACTATTATACAGTAAATGCAACATTGAACAATAAAAGTATTTATGGTTAACAGTACTAAAAGTCGTAAACATCGAATGACTATCTGGTAACACCACTCCTTGTCCCTCCATGGTAATACATTTTACATGCAACACACATTGCTACGACTACCGATGGATGTAGATGTCTATCACTGAAGATTGATGTATTTCAATGCATTAAATGGTGTGTAGCTATAATTAAAGCTTATATTATATTTGACTGAAATTACTACTGTATAGCCATTATTGGGCTATGTATATGGATCTAGGTTCTAAGATAAACGCTTTAGACAATGTATTGAATGCTATTGTCAATCTTGATCTGGATAGCATCTCAATACTGTGTAGAAACGCAGTAGAGCTGGGTATCGGTATTCAAGACATTGTTAACACTGTTGCTAGAGCTATGGAGGTTGTTGGAAGGAAATATGAGGAAGGTGAGTACTTTCTCTCCGAGCTTATAGTAGCTGGTGAGTGTGTAAAGGAGTGTTTTAAGGTGCTAGACCCTCTATTTAGAGAAAGTAATGTTTTTATTGGAAGAGCTGTTGTTGGCACTGTTGAGGGAGACCTCCATGATATAGGTAAGAATCTATTTATAATGTTCCTAAGATCAATGGGTTTTGATGTTATTGATCTCGGTGTTGATGTACCTCCACAGAAATTTGTAGAGGCTGTTAAGAGATACAGCCCCGATATAGTCGGAATGTCCGCACTATTAACAACAACAATTGTGAATATGAAAGAGGTTATTAAAGCATTAGAGGAAGTTGGGTTAAGGGATAGGGTGAAGATTATTGTAGGCGGAGCTGCCGTAACAAAGGAGTTTGCAAAAGAAATTGGTGCTGATGCTGGTGGTGTAGATGCATATGAAGGTGCTCTGATATGTAAGAAGTGGATTGAGGAAAGGAAACTTCTAGAGGGATTCTAATGGATTTAAATCACAGAGAGCGTTTTCTAAGAACATTTGAGTTTAGAAGCGTTGATAGAGTACCTAATTACGAATTTGGATATTGGAATGAAACTATTGATAGGTGGCATAGAGAGGGTCTGCCTATTGAAGTAAAAACTAGTAATGATATAGAGCAATACCTTGGTTTAGAAGGTATAGAAAGTCTAGAATTTCTACCTATTGCTATAGGTATATGGCCTAACCCACCCTCGATTTCTCTAAAGAAGGAAAACGATAGAGAGATGGTCGCCGATGGTCTTGGAGGTATATTTGTAAAGAAAGTCTCTACCTCCACAATACCACAGTACATCAGGCATCCAATAAGGAATAGAGATGATTGGAAAAGGCTAAAACCGTTCTTTAATCCCGAGACTCCTGGTCGAATTCCTCTAAACTGGAACGATATTGTTGAAAAGTATAGGGATAGGAATTATCCGGTAGGCGTATTTGTGGGAAGTCTATATGGATGGCTAAGAAACCTCATGGGTGTTGAAAAAATATCCATAGCATTCTATAGAGAGCTAGACTGGATTGAAGAAATGATGGATACCATAGTTAACCTAGTGACTACAATCCTTAGAATAGTTCTTAGGGATGTCAAAGTAGATTTCGCCTGGTTCTGGGAGGACATGGCATATAGCAAGGGACCACTGCTCTCACCAAAGCTATTTGAAAAGCATATGGTGCCTAGGTACAAGAAGATTACGGAAATACTCCATGAACACGGTGTTAATATAGTTGTTGTTGATTGCGATGGAAATATAGATGCCCTAGTACCTGGTTGGCTTGATGCTGGGGTAAACTGCATGTTTCCTCTTGAGGCGCGATATGTAGATCCATATAAACTTAGAGAGAGATTTGGTAGAAGGGTACTACTTATGGGTGGTGTAGATAAGAGAGCTTTAATATCTGGACCTGAGGCTATTGATAGAGAACTAGAGCGGTTAACACCTCTTCTAGAAGAGGGAGGATATATACCAACGGTAGACCATAGAGTACCTCCAGATGTATCGTATCAGAACTATCTGTACTATATAAAGAAAAAGAAACTGTGGCTAGAAAAACATCATCCATAATTACTGCAAACCATCCTATCACAATAATATATAGCATATAACTACAGCTTAGTAAAGTCTTTAATAATCTGTAGAGATACTATTACTATATGGCAATAGGTGCTCTAAGCTATGGATTACTGTAGAGTGTTTAAGGAAACGATTTCTAGAATAATAGATGAACTGCTAAGTGAGGAAAGGAATAACATAGATAAAGCAGCAGAAGTTCTAAGTAATGCAATAACACGGGGTGGCTTCATATATGTGTTTGGAACAGGCCACTCTATGCTAATCGCTCTTGAAATGTTTTATAGAGCTGGCGGTCTCGTAAGAATATTTCCACTAATAGATATATCGCTCTCTGCGCTAAATGGTGCATTAAAGAGTACCTTCCTAGAGAGGCTACCAGGTTATGCAAAGGCTCTTTTAGCTTCAACACCCATAAAATCCGGATCTGCATTGATAATAGTATCCAATTCTGGTAAGAATGCCCTTCCCGTTGAGCTAGCTCTAGAGGCTAGATCGATGGGATTGAAAACCGTTGGAATAACATCGCTTAGATTCTCGAAAGGGGTTCCTCCTGAGAATCCCTTTGGTAAGAAGCTGTATGAGGTCGTGGATGTTGTTATAGATAATAGGGTTCCTGAGGGCGATGCTGTTATAGAAATCGACGGTCTTGATGCAAGGGTAGCTCCGGTTTCAACTATTATTAACTCCTTTATAGTTCAGATACTGACAATTAGAACTATTGAAAAGTTGCTGGAAAGAGGTATAAAGCCTGAGGTATGGATGAGTTCCAATATACCAGGTGGTATCGAGAGGAATAAACTATATATTGAGAAGTATATAGAGGAAATCAAGCCACTCTAGCTAAATACATGTAGTCTCCTGGATCTCCGAGATACAGCCTACATTTTCTACCCCCATTTCTATACTCGAGTAGCTCAATAGTGCCTCTAGCAATAACAATTTCACCCTCGTAAGCTATTTCATTAAATCTGCCCCTAAGACTGTACACCTCCTCAACATCAATCTCAATGCCTTCCAAAACTTCTAGAACCTCTACACCATATCTACACGGTGTATATATGGATCTTTTAGCATCCACTATTCTAAGCTTCATAGTTGAGGTGCCGAGCTTTCTACACCTATATACACCATATACATCATCAGCATGGCTTGTATCTATGAGTCGAATAAAGTACTCCCTATCCCTATACAGACCCTCTAATACCCTTCTCCTCTCCTGGGCAACAAGCTCTTCAAATCCAATAGGAGTTTCGGTAGCTCTACTCAAGTAGAGATTTGCAATGCTATCCTTATCATATCTCCTGATCCTTGAATCTGGTTTATCTATAACTTCGCTAAGAAAGCTGTAGACCTTCCTACAATCAGCATCACCAAAAACAACAATGTCTATATCAGAGTCCTCTCTATATAGATCTACCAGGATGGATCCGGAGACACCAATATTTTTAACACCAGTGGCATTAATTATATCCATCAACATGTCTCTAACATCCACTAGAACTCCTTCAACTGTACCCCTAATAATCTTCAATGCTTTATCAATAGGATTGTAGACCTCGGCAATGTCCTCCAATGGTACAAGTACCACCCTTCTACCAAAATACTCATCATAGACTAAATAACGGCTATACTGTTCAAAAACAATTCTATACTCCGACTCTATACCTGCAACCTTAACATACCGACTTCCATCAAGTGCAATTCTATTGCCATCCATAGACTTTACATATTTCGGAAATGCAACAACTCTATCTATTGGATGAGAAACTCCCTTTACATAAAATATGTTACCATCGTAGAGTCTAAGGTAGAAACCCTCCACCATATTCAATTGTGCCACACCTATCGGATTTTACCATTTTAAAGGTAGATCTAGAGGTACTTTAATAACATATTGTTTGATAGCTAATATATATGTTTTCTCCATTTAGAATTTCTCGAGCATTCCTATGTAGATATGTCTCTATAGGATAGCGTGTACCAGTATCTATAAACCCTGGTGTTTTGAACTAGTTGCAATCCCAGTCAAATAATACGATATATTATTTTATGTAGTTAAAGCTTTAAAGTTCAAACTATTAAATGCATATAGATAGTGTGTTATATGATGGTAAAGAGTGCTAATCCAACTACAAAGAGTTGGAAGATAGCTGTTATAGCAGGCCTCATAGGTTCAGCAATAGTGCTACATATATTTAAAATTCCATATCCTCCAGCAACGTTTCTAAAGTTTGACCTATGTGGTATCCCTCTAATGGTATCTGCCTTCATAGCACTGATTGAAACAACTGTACTCGGACTTCCAGTTTTCTATTTAGGTATATTTGCTCTTGGAGGTGCCATGGATCCGATAGGACCCTCGATGAAGGTTTTAGCAGAACTCTCAACATTCCTTCCCGTGGTTGCTATGTACAGAAGGGTTAAACCCTCTACAGCAGGTTTAAGGAGCTTACTACCATTGGTTGCTATTGCAGCAGTAAGTAGAGTATCCGTAATGTGCTTGATAAACCTAGCTGTTACACCTTATTGGTTACAGATTATGGGATGGGTAAAATCGTGGGAGCAGGCATGGAGCTTCACAATATTTATACTTCCACATATAGCTGTATTCAATACTGTAGCTGCAGTATATGTAGCGCTACTCTCTATACCATTGATAAGAATTGTTAAAGCGATGGGTGTCACACTAGTTGGCGAAAAAGAAGGTGCTAGAAGCTAAAAGTCTATGGTTTAGATATCCGAATAGTAGCTGGATTTTAAGATCCCTAGATCTAGATGTATACGAAGGTGAAACCCTCCTAGTCATTGGAAGAAGTGGCTGTGGAAAAACGACACTAATTAGAGCTATAATGGGTATAGGAACTAACATCTATGGTGGTGAAATTAGAGGCACTATAGCAATAGATGGCAAGATGCTTGAAGATTATAGCATTGAAGAACTTAGAAAGGTTATCCAAATTGTTAACCAGGATCCTAGAACACACTTCATATATCCACATGTCTATGAAGATCTCTACAGCTACTCTCTTCAAATATATGGAGATAGAAAAAAGGCAGAGGAAGCACTAGATACTGTTTCCAGCTCTCTAAAGATTAAACACATCCTTAACAGACTCTACTTTGAACTCTCTGGAGGTGAACTTAGAAGAGTTGCTATAGCTAAGGCGATGCTCTCAAAACCGAAGATCATAATTTTTGATGAGCCCCTCATGTGGCTCGATGATATAGGTGTTAAGGATTTTCTAGATACTCTAGCTAGGCTAAAGAGTAGTGGAATAACCATAGTGATATTCGAACATAGGTTTATACCATTGATGAACTTTGTTGACAGGGTGCAGAAATTCTCAAATGGATCTATTAAGGAGGTACCTCTAGATACCTTTAGAAAATCATACCTTATCCAATCCGAGAATAGAGTAGCATCTATAGGTAGGAGCACCCCTGGTGGTAGAGAGGTTGCTATTATAGATAGTGTCTGGTTCAGATACGACAGTAATACTGTTTTGAAAAACATTTCCATACGTATTAATGAAAATGATGCTATTGCCATCTACGGCTATAATGGTTCAGGGAAATCCACCCTGTTGAAAATTATAGCTGGCTATCTAAAGCCTCAGAAGGGATCTGTAAAGAGATTTGGAAAAGCTATATACATACCCCAACTCGTATCGCTATTCTTTACTGAAGAATCCGTAGAACTGGAATTGAAGAATATATGTAGAAATAGTAAAGATTCAAAGAAATGCTATTCGAGCGGCTATTCAATTCTTAAGAAGTACGGATTTGACGACTTAATGCAGACTCCATTCACCTTATCTTGGGGACAGCAGGAAAAACTAGCTGTAGCACTATCGCTGGCTGCAGGCTTCAATATTTTCCTTCTCGATGAACCATTTTCAGGACTAACATATACTGATCGTATTGCTCTAATAGAGTACTTGGAAACGGTACCAGGAGCAAAGATAGTAACCATCAGCAGTAGCGACTCAATTCCACTTTTGAAAGGGTTTAAGCTATACAAATTAGACAACGGTTCTCTAATAGAGTATACATCTAGTAGCAAAGCACTTCACAGTATAGATCTCGATACCATAACCACGATATATAGTGATTGACATGCTAAGGCAACTGGCATACCTCTTTACATACAGGGTCGATACCGGATTGTCTCTTACAACAAAACTCTACATACCGGTAACCATTATGCTCTTTCTAATCCTTGCCATCAATCCGAATCACATACTGTTAGCATCAATACAACTTGTAGCTATACTTGCTATTGAACTCTCAATACTACTATACATAGGTAGCCTAAAGAATGTCGCCTCAGCCATCGTATTTATAGCAATATTTATAGTACTGGGCTTAATTACAAGAACGCTCTCTATAATTCTCGGCTATGAACCTGCAAACCTTGAGGATATGGTGGTATCAACCATAAGAGTTGTAGAATTTTTCCTCGCAATAACTATAGCCTTTCAATGGATAAAAATTAGTGAGTATAGCTGGTTTCTAAAGAAGATGGGATTGACAAATATAGCTACACTAGTTACAATAACATTAACACAACTCTCACCTATACTAGTAGCATATTCAGAGGCTCTAACAACCATAAGATTGAAGTACGGTGGTAAGGTATTGCAAAAAGCTGTAAAACCACTTATAATCTACTCTATTAATTACGGCAGAGATGTAGCTGAAGCTGTATATATGTATGGAATACCTGAACTGAATATTCAATTCTCGATAAAAGAAATCGATGTAGCACTAATGATGGTTACTACCGCAGTACTAGTGCTACTCGGAATTATGCCAAAGATTATTGTAGGACTTCTACTATGAAGTAGCTAACCGGTCTTCTATCTCTAAACCCGTATTTAATTAAATTCGATACTATTTCCTACGATCAATTATTTACAAAATAAGTGTCGACATCATAAAGATACTTAATTACCAGCATACATCTGTGGAATAGGATGATGAATGTACTCCGGTTTTGATTGATGATATGTTCAGTGGCAGCTGATCCCAATTAAACTAAGCAAGCTGTACTATTCAATGTAAACTAAGCTTTATATAGGAGCTGCGCTAAAAATAGTGTGGTGGTTGGAATGGGAAAAATAGGTATTAGATTTGGAGAAGCTTTGGTGGGTGAAGGCAATGAGGTTGCACATATTGATCTAATAATTGGGGATAAGGATGGTCCTGCGGGTATAGGTTTTACCTTTGGGCTGGCTCATCAAACGTATGGTCATACAAAACTATTCGCTGTTCTAACACCCAATCTCCTAGCAAAGCCTGTTACTCTTATAGTTCCAAAGGTTACAATTAAGAAGATGGAGCAAGCCGAGCTTATCTTTGGTGCTGCTCAGTATGCTGTTGCAAAGGCTGTTTCAGATGCTGTTGCAGAAGGTATTATACCAAAGGATATTGTTGATGACGTTGTTATAATATGTGGTGTATTTATACATCCAGCTGCTAGAGATGCTGATAAGGTATTCAAATTTAATTACGAAGCGACAAAACTGGCATTGAAGAGAGCGATGGCTGGAGAACCAAAGATAGACGATATTCTTGCACAAAAGGATAGAGTAACACATCCATTCTATAAACCAAAGACCTAGATATTTTTATCCAATACCAGTTTACTGCACCAAACCCTTTTCTCTTCTCCTGCTATCAATATATTTCGCTATCTCATCCTCGGAAATCCTATAGATTTCCCTAGGAACTCCTACAGATACTATGTAAAGTGGATGCTCATTTTCATCAGCATTCACAATGCTTTTCACCCAATCATCATGAAAAGCACCAATTACTACAGCCCCCAAATTTAATGCCGTAGCCTCTAGATATATGTTCTGTCCTGCATGTCCAACTTCCATATATACGTATCTATAGCCTCTCTCACCATATACCCTTGTAGTCCTTTCGTACACAGCACATATAACTATGTTGACGGCCGCCTCCTTAACCCACCTTTGATTTACTGCAGCTTTGGAAAGTTCTTCCATAAAATTCCCAACCCTTACCAATCTGAGACTGTGTGTATATGGATCGTATTTGTATACACCAGCTTGAAGAGTACTGGCATCCGGTAGAGTAACCTTTTCCTCACCAACAACAATGTACATCTCCAACGGATATGTAGCCCCTGCACTGGGTGTGGTTTTCAAACCATGTCTAGTTTCTGAAACTCCATATGTAGCCCATAGAAGTTGCGAGAGCTGTTCTATCGATATAGGCATATTCTGGTATTCTCTAACACTTCTCCTAAATGCGATTGCCTCCTCAGTAGATAGAACATTTTTTCTTATCATAGGATAGGGTAGCAGAATAACACCATCCATAATAGATATATTCACTTTCACTGGGGTAGCAGCTTTATCCTTATCAGATACGCTGATAGGTACTTTCTCTTTTTCTATATCTGAAAACCTTGTGATGAGAACATTCGCTACCGCAGTAATACCTATGGCTACAACAATTAGTAGTAGAACGATTATAGCTATGTATCTGGAAAACATTATCCCATCCAATCACTATGGAAGTAGTTCAGCTAAAATTCTTAATAAACCTTCAACAGATATCTAGGTTATTTAGCCTCTAAACATAGATCTACCATGGTGTGTACAGTGAATCGCTATTGTATTAAGATATGTAGTGTTGCTGAAATGAGGAAAATTGATGAAGATGCTCTCCGCATATTCGGTGTAGACCACCGTCTGCTTATGGAAGATGCTGGAACTGCTATATATAGTGTGATCTTAGAGAATATTGGTGTACATGGAAAGAAGTTTCTGGTAGTTGCTGGAACTGGTAATAATGGTGGTGACGCTCTCGTTGCTGCTAGAAGAATATTCTCTGGTGGGGGTAGTGTTAGAGTCTTTATAGTCGGAGATCCATCTAAGTTCACAGAACTTACGAAAATCAATTTTGAAATAATCAAAAATTTTGGTATACCCATAGATTTTATTAGAGATCAGAACGATCTACAAAAACTTATTGATGGTTTAAAGTGGTGTGACGCTCTTGTCGTTGGCATTATAGGTATAGGCCTAAAGGATGAGGTAAAAGGAATTCATAGAAGCGTAATAGAGACTATAAACGGCTCTGGTAAGCCTGTAGTTAGTGTGGATATCCCATCTGGTATTGGTGGTGATAACGGTAAGATTTACGGTGTTGCTATCAGATCCGCCTATACTGTGACATTCGGTCTTCCAAAGTATGGAAATATTCTCTACCCTGGATACAGCTACTGTGGAAAGCTATATATCTCACACCTTTCATACCCGCCACAACTCTATAGTTCCATAAAAGCTGAATTTAACACACCCATACCACTACCAGAAAGGATTAGATGGGGTCATAAGGGTACCTTTGGAAAGTTTCTCGCAATTGCAGGTTCTAGATACTACTACGGTGCGCCATACTATGTTTCTTATTCATTTCTAAGAGCTGGTGGAGGATACTCGAGACTAGCTACACCAAAGTCTATAGTGCCAACTATAGCTGCTAAATGCAATGAAGTCGTATACATTCCACTTGAGGAAACTTCAGAGGGAAGTATTTCGAAAACCAACTACAGCTATATAATGGAGATTATAGATCGGTTCGATATAGATATAGTAGCCTTAGGTCCTGGAACTTCACTTAATGAGGAGACTCAGCAACTCATTATAGAGCTTACTGAAAGTATTGATAGACCGGTTATTATAGATGGCGATGGCATTACAGCTATCGCTAGAAATCTAGATGTATTAAAGAGAAGAAAAGTGCCGCCAATACTTACACCACATCTAGTTGAATTTTCAAGAGTTTCAGGTATTGATATTAAGGATATTCAGGAGGATCCGATTAATATAGTAAGAAATATTGCCAGAGAGTTGAACATCTATATTGTTTTAAAGGGTGCCCATAGCATAATTGGCTATCCGGATGGTTATATATACATCAATATGACTGGAAATCCTGGAATGGCAAAGGCTGGTAGTGGAGATGTCCTTACGGGCACAATAGCTGCTATGTATGGCATAGGCTATAGAGATCTTGGAAATGCCCTTAGAATGGGTGTGTTGGTACACGGTTTAGCTGGCGATCTTGCTGCAGATGCCATTGGTGAAGATGGTGTAACACCTGATGATATACTAAGCTATCTACCCCATGCCGTAAAGATACTAAGGAATAACCCTAACTACATTATCGAAAGGTATATACCTAAAATAGTATAGACATTATTATCGGTGTAATATCTATAGGTAGTATCTAGCCATATCAAGAAGTATAACAGCTACAATAGCTATTGAAACTATTACAAAGAATATGTTTACTATAGGATTGTCGTACCTAATCCCCAGAACCGATACTCTCCCCCTACTAAATGGCCACAGTGGATATACACCATCCTTCGTCACCATATCTAGAAGTATATGTGAAACGGCTATAGCTACTGCTCCATATAGCAACTCCATTGGGATATAGACTCCAAGAAGTCTTAGGGCATAGAGATAGAGTAGCGTAATGATCACAGCTATAATTGCAGATGTTACAAATGAGTGTGTATATGGTGTTCTTCTATAGCCTTTATGCCCAGCTACATGGTCTATAAACCAGTTAATAGAAAGTGAAAGAAATATAGATGAAAATACTGTTAGGAGAAGGTGCTTGTAAAGCCATGTCCTAAGCACCAAAAGCGCTATTGCAAAGCTGAATATGTTGTGCGTCCTTAATCTCATGGTGTACAACACTTATTGTATTAGAATATGCTATACTATTTTCGATCGATGTATATGAGATTTTTAGAGTATGTGTATGATATTATTTACCTGCAACTGAGACCCTGTCTACTAGTATTGATGGTGTGATTGCATTTCCTATGTGCTCATACTCTTTTGAAACTGCTATAATCTCCTTACCTAATAACACATATATATTACCAGAAATCACGGTTCCTTTAACAGCGTGTTTTTCCTCGCCATTTTCGATATACACACCGTTGGTTACTGTTGCATTGAGATAGCCGCTTACAGGGTTCGACAGCCACTCACCTATAGTCCCATATACAACCACTCCCCGTTTGATATCCCTAGCTATAGACTCTATAGATTCCGTTCCTGGTAGTACTATTGTATTTGTAGCATCTGGGTATACCAGGGAACTTGTTCTTCTAGCATTTCCTGTAGAGTTTTTTCCATCTATATTGGCTGTGTATGTATCGTATAGGTACGTAACTAGAACTCCTCTATCGAATACAGTCTTCCTTGCTGTTGCAACACCCTCATCATCGAATTCTGATGAAGCTGGCATATTAGGAGCTCCACCATCATCTATAATTGTTAATTTCTCCGATAGGACTTCGCTATACAGTTTACCCTTGAGTGGAGATCTATTTTTGATAACAGTGTCCGCTCTTACTGCAGGTACTATAAGTGATGTCAGAATGGTTGCAAATACTCTTGGTGTAAATAGAATCTGGTACCTACCTGTTTCAATAGCTCTTGCCTTTAGGGTAGCTATAGCAATCCTTACAGCATCTTCAACCACTTTCTCTAATCTGAATTCATTTAATGTAGGTGCTGTATAGTAGTTATAGTAGCCTGTTTCCTCACCATCCCCAACAGCCTTTACCATAACTATATAGCTAAATAGTGTTTTTTCAGATAATATGGGGCTGTAATTGGTATTTCCAATAGCCTTCGTAATATATGATAAGCCGGCTCTAGCCATAGTGGTGTAGACCCTTCTATCGATCTCCTTAGGCTGTTCAAGACCTCTCTTGACAAAATCTACAAATACATCTAGATTGGGCTCCTTAATCCTACCATCAATTACATCATATACGGGTGTTTTAGCCAAGGATTTCGGTAGCGAAACCCAGTCCTTATCCTCAGGAACTACCCTAACAATCTTTATAGCATCTTCAACCATTTTATTAATATCCTCCTCCCTAGATAAGACACCAGTCTGAATAGTGATTCTCTTGCCGATGGCAAGGCGTATGGAGACCGATATAGACTCTCCACATTCAATATTTTCCAAACCCTTGACAGTACCAAGTATAGACGTGGAGCTTTCTTTAACCACAAACACCTCTGCTTCTGATGCACCTAGCAGACATGCTTTTTTCAAACCTCTCTCTACAATGTTAACTATATCCATTTCTATGCACCTCCAATAACAATCCTTCTAACCCTTATATGTGGACCTCCTGTACCTACTCTAACCATCTGTCCACCTTTACCACATCCACCAAAAACCGATGTATCCACCCTAAGATCTTTTGCAATAAGATCAACCTCCTTTAGAGTTTCAATGATATTCCCACTTACAATAGTACCCCTAACAAGCTCTGAGGGCTCGCCATTCCTTATTATATAGGATGGTCCTATGCTAAATGTGAATGTACCTACGGAGGGGTCTACTTGACCACCCATAGCACCTCTACCCAATAGGTAGAAACCCGTTGAAATACCATCGAATAGCTCCTCTACTTTAGATTCTCCAGGAAGCATATAGAAGTTTGTCTGCCGAACAATTGCATCAAATGTTATATCCTGTGCTCTTGCATTTCCGGTTAGTCCTTGGTTCAGATCTACAGCTGTATCCCTACTACTAAGGAAGCTTCTAAGTATACCGTTCTCGACAACCACTGTTCTACCCTTTTTAATACCTTCATCGTCGTACGGAACTGGATAGCCACCATCAATGAGTCCATCGTCAACTATTGTCACAGCATTGCTGGCGATACTTTCACCAATTCTACCTCTAAGAATAGATGCTCCAGCTACTACAGTGTCACCTTCAGTAGCATGTCCAAATGCTTCATGGAGCAACAGTCCGATGAGTCTATTATCTACAACAGCTGTATAGACACCTGGGGAAGGTGTTTTTGATTGCGATGCCTCTATAGCTAGTTTATCAATTTCTTCTGTAAAATTCGTCCAGTCAAAGGAATCTATGTATTCAAAACCTCCAATAAATGTTTTCTGATCATGCGCCCTCTCCATAACATCACCACTTTTAGCTACAGCCATGTGTGAAATACCAACAGCTGTAACACACATATCTATTTCAGAACCATAGGATGTAACTACAATCCTTCTATCTATTTCGCATCCGTATCTGGTAACTGCTGATACAATTCCGCTTCTCTTCATAGACTCTATATTCAATTCTCTAACGAGAGTAGTTTTCCTCTCAGGATCTACATCTAGAGGACTAACTTTAACTAAAGCTTGGTAAGCACCCCTCAACCCTCTATAGCTACAGAATTTTTTAGAAACACCGTGTCTGCTCAAAGACTTTGCAGCTGAAATAGCCTTCTCAATAGCTACAGCAATACTTTCTCTATCAAGAGATGATGTGTAGCTGTAGCCTGTTGATCCACCGAGTGACACCTTTATACCAACTCCACTACCCTTTGTTACATTAAAGCTTCTAAGCACACCACTATCAAATAGTATTAGCTCATACACCCTCTCCTGAAGCCTAACAACAACATCATCTACACCCTTTTCCAATACTCTATCAACAATCTCTCTTCCAAAATCTAAGGATATAGACATAATTCACGCAACCTAATATAATAAATTGTTAGCTATAAATATACTTTTATTCACTCTAGTATTATTTAATCACTTATCTAAAATCATAGATAGAACCAAAAGATATACTTTAAATATAAATAAAAAATTGAATCGGGTAGGATATCTAAAATTGTTAAATGATATGATGTATTATACTGCAAGCGGTACTTTAGCTACTCTACTAATTTTTAACATAGCATATACTCCATAAACCATTACTATGAAGCCTATTATAAATAGAGCTGTTGCTATAGCGATTGGTATATTGAAGTAGGGTGCATATGCTGTAACTACATATCCCAAAGCCATCGATGTTGTAACCCATAGTGCTTGGAGTGTTGGTACGGCGATATTCTTTGCATCATCATCTCTGCGTCTATGTATTAGTGGTATGTATACAATAGTTGTTATTATGATAATCAGACCTAGCGTTAGTGAGAGGTAAAAGCCCCTATAGTTGTTGGTCATGTAGCCTAAGACGATTGTTATAATACCAAATACTAGCATTAGGTAAAGTGATGTTAGTGCAAATCTTTTAATATCTAATGTTTCCTCCATATTTCACCACCTATATACCCGTTTCACCTACTATCCATCCACCTACTTCAAACTTTACATTGAGTTTATGCATGGCTACTACCAATAGAAGGTATAGTATAAACGATGTTATTATAGAATCTGCAACACCTACCCCTGTTGGGAGATGTACTCCATATGTAGTTGATATCCAGCCTATGAAACCTCCGATAAACATTGACAGTATTCCAGGTATGTTTACTAAGCTGATCTTCGTTCCTGGTGAAAATCTGTAGTCTCTTTTAACGATGTATTTACTCACTATGTAGTAGTCTGCTATTAAGACAGCTCCAACAGGTGGTATAAAGTTTCCAAGCAGTGTGCCGAATGATATGAATGGATCTAAGCTCATGCCCCATAGCCCTCCCCAGAGAGCTGAGATTATAGTTCCTATGATACCTGTTATCAAGACCCATACCTTTTTTTGGAATTTGCCAGTTATATTTATCCACGCTAGTGCTGCACTCCATAGATTGTTATCATTGGTTGTCCATTGCCCTAGAATTGCTAATAGGAGAGCACCTACACCAAGACCTATCTGTGCAATAGCTACAATAACATTAGGAGCTCCTGTTAGCAGCGTCATGGCTGCTCCTGCAAACAGTAGTGCTGTCATAAATATTGCTACATGAAGTGCCCATGCTACACTACCAGACCATCTCTTAATGCCGTATCTAGAAACATCAGATGTTATAACACATCCTGCTGCATATAGACCAAACACATATGTTATTCCAATACCTAGAGGTGCTATGCTTGATGGGCCGACTCTCCAAAGAGATTCGAATCCACCGTTTAGGTCAACAGCTGCCGCAAATCCTATTACAATTAATGTATACCAGAATGGTACTGTTATGTAGCTTAGTACAGCAAGGGCTTTGTAACCAATATAGGCCGTTATCATCATGAGAATACCTCCCCATATAGAGGAGGCTACTATTGTCGTCAATGGATGTCCAGGGTAGATGACATTTACAGTTATTGCAAATAGCCACGTCTCTACGGCAAACCATATAATTAAGGGAAGGGCTGAGACTATAAGACTTCCAATAGCAGCTCCAATCTTACCTAGTGGATATCTTAGCAGCATATACGTGTTTGCCCTGGTAACTCCACCTATATATGCAATTAGCCCTCCAAATATAGCTAGGAGAATATTTCCAATGAGTGCTACAACTATTGTTGTTCTAAGGTCGTACATCTGAGCCAATCCAGATCCAGCAAATATGGCTGCTATAACGGCCAGTACACCCATGTAAACCATGAATATATTTAATGTCGACCTAAGTTCCTCCTTAGGTACGGGTAGCGTAGCGTAGTCTCCGTATACATCTTTTCCTTGTGACATTAAAACCACCCATACACGATTCTATATACTTGTATAAATAGATTTGCAAATGCTGAACTATATAAATATTTATCAAAATAATAAAAATATAATTGCTATATAAATTTATAAACACCTGCGTTTGCTTTAAACATCTGTGTATCCACAATGATACTATCACCACAAGATGTAAGGGATATGGCGTTAGGCGCTGCCATACTTGGAGCTGGCGGAGGTGGAGATCCGTATATAGGTATGTTAATGGCTATTCAAGCTATTGAAAAGGGTAAAAAGGTTGAGTTAGTGGATCCTGACACCGTTGACGACGATGATTTCATAGTCCCCGTAGCTATGATGGGTACACCAACAGTATTGATAGAGAAAATTCCTGGTGGTGATGAGGTTATATGGGTTTTACGTAGCATTGAGAAATACTATGGTAAGGAGGCTAGGTATGTAACTCAGATCGAGGCTGGTGGAGTTAACTCCATGATTCCAATTGTAGCTGCCGCCTATACCGGTAAGCCCCTTCTCAATGGCGATGGAATGGGTAGAGCATTTCCAGAGCTCCAAATGGTTACTTTTCATCTAATTGGCGTAAAGGCCACACCCATGGTTCTCTCTGATGAAAGGGGAAACTCTGTAGTGCTTGATACTATTGATAACTTCTGGGCTGAAAAGATAGCCAGAGCCATTACCATAAAGTTTGGAGGTTCCGCGTACATAGCTATATACGCTATGAATGGAAAGAACTATAGGCGAGGTGTAGTTAAATACACACCTTCGCTTGCACTAGAGCTCGGCAGAACTATTAGAGAAGCTAAGAGAAGAGGAGTTAACGTATTCGATGCTATACTAGATGTTGCAAAGGGCTTCATGATATTCAGGGGTAAGATAGTTGATGTAGCGAGATTCAATCTAGGTGGTTTTGCTAGAGGTGAAATGGTTATTGAAGGTTTTGACGAATATAGAAACTCTAAAATGGTCATAAGGTTTCAGAATGAAAACCTTGTAGCTATAAAGGATGGAGAGATCATAGCCTCAACACCAGATATAATATCAGTTCTAGATCTTGAATCTGCGAGACCTATAACCACTGAAAGGCTTAGATACGGACTCAGAGTAGCAGTTATAGGTATTCCATGTGATAGCAAGTGGAGGACCGAAGAAGGAATAAAAACCGTGGGTCCTAGATACTTTGGCTACGATGTTGATTACGTACCTATAGAGGTGCGTGTGAAAAAGGTGTAGCTCCATGACCAAATATATACTTGGAGTAGATGTTGGCAGCACGCATACCGATGCCGTTATTGTTGATGAAAATGGGAACTTCATTGGTGGAGCAAAGACTATTACAACTCCTGATGTTACAACAGGTATTATCAATTCAATGAAGCTTGTACTTGAAAAAACTGCTATTAATAGGGATGAGATCGCCTCCGTATCCTTTGGAACAACACATATAATTAATGCAATTGTACAGCGTAAAAACCTTGGAAGAGTTGGTGTAATTAGGATCGGTGCCCCTGCAACAAGATCAGTCGACCCAGGTCTTGACTGGCCTGAAGATCTTAAAAGAGCTGTAATAGCTGGCTATACTATTATTAGAGGAGGCCATGAATATACTGGTGAGCATATAGTTGAATTGGATAGAGATGGTATTACCAAAGCCTTACATGCATTTAAGGATATGAAGGTTGATGCAATAGCGGTTACATCTGTTTTCTCAATTGTGAACCCAGAACACGAACTATTTGTTAAAGAGAAGGCTATGGAAATAATGCCCGGGACCCCCATAGTCTTATCGTATGAAATAGGATCCATAGGTCTACTCGAAAGAGAGAATGCTACAATACTTAATGCAGCTGTTCTAGGAGTTATGCAGAGAGCAATTACAGCTCTTGAGAAGTCTCTCCATGATCTAAATCTAGATCATGCAAGGATGTTCTTTGCTCAAAACGATGGGACCATAGCTACAAAAGAGTATATAGCGAAATACCCTATATTTACTGTAGTAGCTCCTATATCCAATAGCATTAGAGGTGCATACGTTCTTACAAAAATACCTAATGCAATAGTTGTTGATACTGGTGGGACTACATCTAATATAGGTGTATTGAGAAAGGGATATCCAAGGGAAGCTCTAGAGATAGAAATAGCTGGTGTAAGAACGAATATAAGATCTCCTGATGTTGTTGCCGTTGGTCTTGCTGGAGGAAGCATCATCAAGGTATCTAGAGATGAAATTGCGATAGGTCCGGAAAGTGTTGGCTATAGGCTTATTGAGGAGGGAATAGCCTGGGGAGGAAACACTATTACAGCAACGGATATAGCATTAGCTAAGGGTGTCATGTCGATAGATGATCCTCGTTGCAAACCTGAATTAGCTAGGCAGAAAATAGATCCAATACTAGTTGAAAAGGTGTATGAAAAAATGGTTAGAATGCTCGAAGATTCTATAGATAGGGTGAAGACCAGTCCTGAACCAGAGACGATTATATTAGTTGGTGGAGGTTCGGCTATGTGGCCACGTAAGCTAACCGGTGCCAAAGAGGTTATAAGACCTGAATTTGCTCAGTATGCAAACGCTGTTGGTGCAGCTACAGCATTGATCGGCGCTTCTGTAGAAAAAGCCTTCTCATATGAATCAACCCCGAGAGAAAAGGCCATAGCTACTGTAGTTGATGAGGCTAAGAGAAGAGCAGTAGAAGCGGGTGCCGATTCGTCTACACTTGATGTAGCTGAGGTAGAGGAGATAGCTATGCCGTATCTACCGGGAAATGCTGTGAAAATACGTGTAAAGGTTATAGGTAAACTAAAGCTGTAAACTGGTGTAGATCCTTAAACAACACGATTTTTACGTTCAGCTACACCCCAACCATTTATATACTGGTGCTCCTATATAGCTATCCTTTCTATTCTATCTATAAGATCCTTTCTCGATCTCAAATCTATTAGAAGCTCCCTCCAATCATCTATCACCTTTCTATATATATCTAGCTTTCTCCTAAAACCAGGTACTATAGCATCTGTATAGTTTAAAGTACTAAGCAAATCATATATGGATTCAGCTTTTTCTAGAATGCTAAAGCTATCATCAATTTTATTATTCTTTATAAGTTCGAGCGAGTACCTCTTAAGCTCACCAATAACATCAAGTAGTCCGAGTATGTATGCAACAGGATGTACACCAAGCTCATTAAGTGTTGCAAACCTCGATTCTTTAACAACATTATAAAATTGAAGAGCTTCAACATATTCTATGGCGATAGACTGTAGCAGATTGGAATAGAAAAGCTCTGGTATATTCTTAACAGAATTATACAGCTCTGTAAATCTGTATTTAAGATCTGAAACCAACTTAGATGCATCTCCACCACGTACACATACGTGAATCGCCCTTTTACATAAACCTATGATGTCCCTACTCTGTTTAATCAAATGTTCTCTGGCAGCTTCAATTCTATCCAAATAATTTTTTATAAGCTGTAGATCTTCTTCGGACATAGCTAACACAATACAATACACTATATAGAAGGTAGCTAGTTTAAATATATATTGCATAGCACTTTTTCGATCAGCTAGAGGTATTTGCTAGGAACAGTAAAGCTAAATTAGGATACTCCAACCATTTGAGATTGAAATAGAGCCTGTATGCAAATCTAGACCCTCTCTATTAGTATCTATTTATATATCTTTATTCTGTTTATATCTAATAATAAAGTTTATAATTTCGGCCAATAGAAGAATATTCCTACTGTAGGTGTAGAGATGTGTCTAAGAGTTCGGAAATCCAGCCCACATGGCCCAGGTATGCATGGTTGAATGGCTCTATTGTTGAGTGGAGTAATGCAAAGGTGCATGTATTTGTACACGGTCTTCACTACGGTACAGGTGTTTTTGAAGGTATTAGAGGCTATTACGATAATGGTGTTGTAAAGATCTTTAGACTCGAAGACCATATGAAGAGACTTTTTAGATCTGCTAAAATGATTTATATGGAGATGCCATACACTATTGAACAGCTAATTAATGCAACTAAGGAACTTGTCCAGATTAATGGCTTTAGAAGCGATATATATATTAGACCAATAGCATTTAGGGGTTTGGGAAGCTTTGGTTTACGAGCCAGAAACCCTGTTGATGTAGCTATTATTGCAATAGAGTTTGGAAAGTATCTTAAACCAGATGGAATAAGATGTGTTGTATCCTCATGGAGAAAACCTGCAGGTGATTCCCTTCCCGTGGAGGTTAAGGCTACCGCAAATTATCTACTGTACCACCTATCATCAATTGAAGCTGCTATCCACGGCTTTGATGAAGCTATACTACTTGATGCTGAAGGATACGTCTCTGAGGGTTCTGGAGAAAATATATTTATCGTAAAGGAGGATAGATTGCTAACACCACCCGTATATAGTAGCATTCTCGAGGGGATTACGAGGGATACTGTTATCAGGGTTGCAAAGGAGATTCTCGGTGTAGAGGTTATCGAAAGGAGAATAAGGAGAGCTGAACTGTATACAGCAGATGAAGTATTCTTAACAGGTACAGCAGCTGAAATAGCACCTGTTGTTGAAATAGATGGTAGAGTTATTGGCAATGGTAAACCAGGTGAGCTCACGAGAAAGATTCAAGAACTCTATAGCAGAATCACTCTTGGTAGAATTGAAAAATATAGAAGTTGGGTAACGGAGGTACCAATAGCTTAGCCGTTATCTATAGTCAAAAAAGTAGTATACATTGTTTTCTAATTCAACTCAATATTCTACGTAGCTTAATCTGCATCACTGTATAGGATTGAATATGCTTTAATACCCTTATCGCTGTGAATTTGTGTAACATGTTATCTAGCTACAGACTCCAAAAACTGTTCTCGAGTAGTAGGTGTTTTACTATATGGAGTTTGAGATTGATATAGATAGAGAAGAGATAGAGAACTACAGTGTTTTAGAGACAGTACTGAACGATGATCTATGTAAAGCAATTCTGCTAGTTTTATTAAAGAATAGAGCATTTGACCAGAACCATGCACTACCAACGCCCGATATCCATAGAACTATAAAAATAAAAATTGATAGAAGTGCGAAGTATCTACAAATATGGAAGAGACTTTACAAATTAATGGAATATGGTATAGTGGATAGGATTGAAGACAATCCTGTTCGGTGGTATGTAAAGGGCGAATATATAAATAAAATAATTGAAAAATTCTCGAAAATAGAACTACCGGAGACTAAGCAAATGGAATTCAAACAACAATAGTTTTCTACTACCCAAGTTATACTCCTGAATTTTACTGCATTAATTAGATACTTCCCACTCCAAGTTCTAAAGAGAATTCCCATAAATTTAGAGGAAAACTATTTACCAACATGTATGCATTGTATACAGATTTTTCTTTTGCTACATTTGTCACTGCTAAACTGCTGGGATATGTATATTGGAATCTGGGAGGCGAATAAAGGTTTAAAACTAATTCTCTGTAGTATGTGAGAGCACTGTTAATTGATTCATCAGCAGATATTTCGATTGTAGTATTTCCTTTGGAATTCTTCAATCGAATTGAGTGTATATCTGATATTTCTACCGAATACTTCTGGTTTTTGTCCTATACCTATTCTAAGATAGCCCTTTATTTCAAAACACTCTCCAGGATTGATCAACACACCATATCTTTCATATAGTGTATATGCGAGTTCAAGGGTGTGTTTAGTCCATGGAGTTTTTGCCCATATAAATGCTCCTGCAGATGGCCAGTAGACCTCTATAATGTTCCCTCTATGTGTAAGTTCATTCTTTAGAATCTCTATGTTCTTTTCAACTATCCACCTAGCCCTCCTTCTTAACCTGTCTACATTATTTTGAGTAAGGATTTTAGAAGCTATATAATCACTTAAAATTGAAGGTGCTATGCTTGTGTAATCCTTCAAACCCAACATCTTCTCAACACACCTTTGGCACCTTGTTGCTATCCATCCTATTCTTAGACCTGGTAGACCATACACTTTAGAGAGTCCTGAGATGGAGATTGTGTTCTCTCCATCTGAAACCTGTATAGCGCTACTCCTTGATCCACTTCTCTCAGATCCCCAGTAAACCTCATCGAATATTAGAAGGGTTCCTCTTCTCTCAGCCTCTTCCACCAGCATCTTTAGCTCCTTTGCATCCATATACGATCCTGTTGGATTATTAGGATCTGTTACAAAGACTGCTTTAGGTCTGTATCTCTCCATAAGTTCTATAGCTTTTTCTACAGGGAATCTCCAATCTGGAGGCTCTCTCCAAAGATAAATAACCTTTGCACCGATCCATTTCAACAGCCCTGGTACCTGCATGTAGTTTGGAACATCAACAACTACGGTACCGTCTCTCGAAATAGTGCTAAGTACCGTAATAAAATTAGCCTCTGCTGAACCGTTAGTTATAACAACATCTTCGATCCCTACAGCTCCTCCATATAGTTCGGATATCCTCTCCCGTAGTTCGGGGGATCCCCTAGTCCAGCCATAGCCGATTTCACGCTCTAGAACAGCATGGATATCTACACCATATTCCTCTAACTCTAAAAGTGTAAGTGGATGTACACCACTCTCGCTAAGTACAATCGATGCCCTATTTTCATGGAGACTTTGCCACCTCTCTAGACAGAAGTACTGTAAACCTTCTACAACATTACCGAATAGTAGCTCTCTAAGCTTTTCTGGAATATCCATTTTCAAATTCACCAAATGATGTCTAGATTCATAGATTTCTCACTAGATAATTACCTTCTAATAAAAGGGTAGCGGTATTTGAAAGTATTCTACTACTAGATTTGCAGGTATTTATATTTAATAGACTTCTTTAAAATCCGGATCCATCTTCATACTTATTGCTATTCTAGATCTTCTCTAACCTCTTAAGTTCTGCCAGTTTCTTCGGCACCTCCCTTCCATCAGCAACAGCATATATTTTAAACCTCATTTTTCCAAAACTGTCAACAACGGTGCTTCTAACTCCACAGTAGGGACATCTAAATGATTTACTATTCTCTTTAATAGCAATAAAGTTTCCACACTTTTCACATTTTATAATAAGGTACTGCGCCATCTTCAATACACCTTATACTATTCTGTCTACTGTTACTTAATAAGTAGTGCTATATACATCCTTTATATACTATAGAGGCGATTTCCATTCTCCTCGTTTGTGCTAAAAAGAGGTTTTATATACTTGCTCTATAATGTTTAATTTGGTGCTGAATTTGATTGGACCTATACATATAAAGGCTAAGAGGGGAGATGTTGCTGAGAGGGTTGTTGTAGCTGGAGATCCTGCTAGAGTTGAACAGCTTATAAAGATGATTGAAAATCCGAGGCTCGTCAATACTAATAGAGGATTTACTGTATACACAGGAGCCTATAAAGGGGTACCAGTATCAATAGCTGTACATGGAGTTGGACACCCATCATCAATGTTAGTATTTGAAGAACTTGTAATGCTTGGTGCGAGAATTATCATTAGGTTTGGTACCTGTGGTGCCATGGTTAAAGGTCTCAGGATAGGTGATGTAGTTATACCAACTGCTGCAGCCTATTATCCTGGTGGTGCTTTTTACCAGTATCTAAAGGAATCCATATGTACAGCTACAGCACCGCATTTTGAAGTCTTGAAAACATTAGTTGAAGAGGTGCAGAAATCGGGTGTCAACTATGTTATAGGCCCTATTGTAAGTAGTGATGCATTCTATGCTGAAGATCCTGAATTTACTAAAAAATGGACTTCTAGAGGAATCACAGCTGTTGAAATGGAGTGTGCTGGGCTGTTTATGCTTGGAAGTATGAGGGGAGTAAAAGTTGGAGCGCTGCTTATGGTAAGCGACTCCCTTGTTGAAGAACTAGGTTTTGCATCTGCCGAAGAACTCAGAGGATATGTAGAAAGGGCAGGTAAAATAGTTCTAGATTCAATTATAAGGATAGCATTGTAAGCTAGAATTGTGGCAGATTACAGATTTTTATCCAAAACATTTTTTCACCGACACACTACTCGAAATGGTCAACTACATAGTTGCACCTCTATTGGTATTCAAAATATTTGGTAGACCAGATAGTATCTTGCTATGATTGTAACTACATGTGATAGTAGTATGCAAACCGGTATTGAGGCAAGTGTTATAAATATGCACCTTACAATATAGTCCAGTCTAATAATATCCACACCTCTGTACGCACCAAATCCTATTAGAGCACCTATAGTTACTATTGAAATAGGTGTTGGAAGACCTAATCTTAACAGGAGTGCTATTGCAATGAATTCAGAGGTGTATATTTTACTAATATAGCGTATATCTAGAAACGATATACTGCTTGCAAAGGTATTGACTACTCGGTGTCCCCATAATAAAATGCCTATAGCTATCCCTAGGGAAGAGATGAGCATCGGTATACCACCATATCCATCTATACCATATAGTATAAGGATTGACGATATGAGAGCTGAATCATTAGCACCATGCATTATCGACACTAGGATTACTGAGACTAATATTTGTGCACCTCTACTACATCTATACGTGACATATAGCACCACATATAGAACTATAAAAATAACTAACATTAGAATGGATCTATTAGAGATGTAGGGTTGCAGCGGTTTTGAGATAAGTAGAGTGAACAATAACGCTATAAAAACTCCTTCAAAATATGTATTTACACCCCGGTACCTCCCAATAATGTCACTAATTCCGAGAAAAAGAGCTGTCAATATGGTTGATACCATGAATGCAGCAACCCATCCAGTGAATATATGCAGAACCATATTCCAATCTATATAAGCTGTACTATGAGTAGCTATGGTGCCTATAATACTACCAATTATAGCCATTGAAAACGATATTGGGATCTTAACAATTGATGCAAGAGCACTCCATATAATTGATGAAATGTATACTGCTAATGGTGGTATCATGTTGTTTAACACCACCGGATCCGTTATAAGTCTATAACTAACCGTATCAATTATATAGAATCCGAATGCAATGCCTCCAATAACTTCAAATACAGATGCTATTAATAGTGCTTTCTTTAATCCAACCACACCACCTCCAATAGCCCAGCCTATTGCATTTGCTGCATTGTTTAGTCCATCCATTATAGCTAAAACTACTGCGAGAGGTACTAGAGCTGTTAAAGACCAATCCATAACATCACCATCTATCATCGCATCTAATGATACAGTATAGTTATACTACTCTATACTCTACCTATATAAATATGTATCAGACTAGTATAGATATGTATTAATTAAGGTTATATGCAGTTAGCGTAATACATCCTACTGAGGAATTCCAAATGAGTGAAGAACTGCAGCAAATGCTTGATAGCGTACATAGATACAGTTCTATGGTTAGCAATATAGTTAAATGTATATCAAATTCTCTTAACTACATAGATTCGCTAAGACCCGGTGAAGCCAGGATTGAGCTTGCAAAGGCCATAAGTATCGATACCGAAGCGGATAGATATAGAAGAGAGCTCATAGAAAATACGCTTGTAGCCATTAAAGATTCTATAGCTAGGGGATATATACTAAACATATTAAGAATGCTTGATAGAGTTTCTGAATGGGCTAAGGAAAGTATTAGATACCTCGATCTCATTCCATATATGGAGATACCGGCTTCGATTAGAAGCTATATACAGGAAATGGTTAAGATATCTGTAAAAGGAGTTGAAAAAATAGTAGAGGCCTTGGATTTTATTAAGAGAGAAGAATACGGTTCAACTGTCGAGGCATGTAAAGAGGTCGAATCTCTGGAGGAAAAGGCCGATGAATTGCTACATAATGTAAGAAAGAATCTAATTACGTATAGCAATAAGATTCAGAATCAGATTACCATAATCTTTCTAAAAGATTTTATAGAATCCATAGAGAGCGTAACCGATTACGAGGAAGATGCTGCAGATATAGTGAGAGCCCTAGCAATATATCTGAAACGATAGCAAAATCGGACATTTTATATTGAATTCAATTAATAGATATCGAAACGCTATTCCCATCACTACCAAAAACTGGATGATTTCTGTAAAATTCGTATACTTCTAATGCAATTAGGAAAGGAAATGAGGATCATTTAATTTTAATACTATCCAAATTGCCTAGCAATGTCGTCCATATATCTAAATGCCGAATCTGCAAACACAGTAACTATATTCCCTTTCTTAATCTCTTCTGCAATTTTCAATGCTCCAACAACATTTGCTGCTGATGATAATCCAGCTAGTATACCCTCCTCCTTTGCCAGTTTTATGCACATATCCATTGCCTCTCTATATGATACCTCGATAACTCTATCTATAATTTTCCTATCCAGTAATTGTGGTATGTCTGTATAGAGAAGACCTTCTATTCTATCACCAATAGAACCTCCAGCAAGCGGTGAGCCTTTAGGTGTTACGGCAACTATAAGCACACTACCTCTTTTCCTCTCTTTTAGAAATCTTCCAACACCTGTAATAGTACCACCCGTTCCTACACCCATTACAAATGCATCGATAGCTCCGTTCAATGAGTTCCAGATTTCAACAGCTGTAGTTTCATAGTGAGCAAGAGCGTTTGCCGGATTTGAATATTGGTTTAGGAACACCCAACCGTATTTCTTTGCGAGTTTTTCTGCAAGCTTTATGTAGTAGTCCTCAGAAGAGGGGTTGTCGCTGCCCTCAATAATTTCAGCTCCCAACATTTTCAGTACAACAACTTTACTCCTGCTTGTACCTCTAGGAATAACTATCAAAGGCTTTAAACCAAATCTCTGAGCAATAAAGGCAACGGATATGGCTGTATTACCGCTGGAAGCCTCAACAACAACATCACCAGGCTTTAAACCAAATCTCTGAATCGCATCCTTAATCATATAAAGTGCTATCCTATCTTTATGACTACCCGTAGGATTGAAGAACTCCAGTTTAGCAAAAATTTCAACTTCTGTAAATGGGTTGATCTTCTGTAGTCTAACAAGAGGGGTGTTACCAATGGTATCTAAAATACTCTTCATTTCCAAACACCTTGTCACATTTACGATAAATTAGAATAACCTATTTATAGGTTGATACCCCTACAGATTCCAACATCCATCATTAGCATTAAGAGGTACCTTGATTTCAATGGAAGATCCGTCAACGAGTCCAAGATATTTCCTCAGCATCTTACTAGAAATAACCTCAATAACATCAAAGCTGTATATCGTTATAGATGGTCTAACAATAAAACACTCTACATCTTCTATATACGCCTTCCACACAAATCCCTTTCCAAGAGATGGTGCAGGGGGTTCTATAATGAAGTGTGGATTTGATTTAAACAGCTTTGCTGCTACAGTAATGTAAGCGTTATCTAGTGCTATATTCAATGTCCCTGGATACGGATCTATACCAAGGACCTGCTTTATCAAATCTCTGTACAATCCAACGTATATCCTACCTTCGCCAATTCCAGAAAATACTCTACCTCTTAAATGAATACATCTATGCATTTCTATACACCTCCATACCTATACTAAATCTTTACGAGACTGTTTCACAGATTTACGCATTCTATAAGGCAATCCCATACCCTATTATATATACTATATATACTCAGCTTTCTCTCGTTTAAGTGCACCTATAGATGTTTTATAAATGACAAGGTATACTATAGCTAATACTATAGCTAGGGCTATAGCTAGCATTATTAGCTGTATTGCAAATTCTCCATAGCCAAAACATATTGGTATAAAGAATAGTATTATACAACCTCCACCTGATATCTTAATATCTCCAGTAAGCGGTATTGTAAATAAAGGAATTAGAATGGCTATAAATGCTATGACTATTCCTATTAGTATGAGTATGAATCCCAATTTCTCTAAATACATTTAATATCCACCAATATATTTAAAGTTGGCTTCTCCATCTAAAATAACCCTATTATTAGGGGTTATAAGTAGTTCTGAAGATTCAGCACCGTTTCCCGTCCCAAGGTTTCTGTAGGTTTTCCTAGGGCGGGTCATCACGGTTTCCCTGAGCCCCCTCCCCACGGTCTGCCATGGGTCTCGGAAACCCAGGGTCACCAGAGCATCTATATGCACCCATTGGTTTATAAACCTTGCCTAACCCAATCACACCAAGAGCTCTAAACACCCTAGAGAGACATACAAAAACCTAGAGAAAAGAAACAGCTACCAAACCCGTCATATTGACACAGCACCTAATACTTTCCGGAATAGCTCTTTAGCCTTATGTCAAGATGCAAAATGCTATGCTAAAATTAAAGGTCTAACGAAAGTTTCTACACATTGTAGACCCGTAATTTCGTCTCGACACCCTCGATGTTCCCCTAGATCAAGTTTTGTTAGGAAATATACATATAGAAGGGTTTTTACATCTATAGAATCTATAGATATCCTCCACATATTCTTGCTCCTCTTATTATAGTAAGCCATATAAGGATGCACATATGGAATGTCGTCTTGTTAATCTCAATATTTTCTACAGCGTATCCTTTGAGATCTAATATATATACCTCCTCTTTATCTAGAATACCAAGATTTTTCAGATGTATGAAAAGCTACAGATATAGCGTTTACACAGCAGTTCAATATAGTCTACAATATATCACTACGTTTTTTAACCTCTATTTGTTGTTAGATGTGTCTGGTGCCATCTATGACATTTTCGATAGTAGCAGTAGATAAGGAGAAAGGAGATGTAGGCGTCGCTGTAGCATCTAAGTTTATATCTGTAGGCTCCGTTGTGCCATGGGTTAAGGTAGGTATCGGTGCGGTAGCAACACAAGCCTGGGCTAATGTCAAGTTTGGTCCTACCATACTCTATCTTCTTGAGAACCACTATACACCCAAACAAGCTGTAGAATTTGTATTGTCAAGTGATCCTAGAAGAGAGCATAGACAGGTAGGTGTTGTGAGTATAAAGGGTGAAGCATATGCATATACAGGCGCCAGTTGTATCCCCTATGCAGGTCATATTATTGGCGACAACTTTACTGTTCAAGGTAATATACTTGTAGGTGAAGAGATTTTAGAAGCTATGGCTAAAGCATATGAAACTACCAAGGGGGAACTTGTTGATAAGCTGCTAGCCGCTCTCAAAGCTGGTGATAGTGCCGGAGGTGATAGACGGGGTAAGCAGAGTGCTGCAATCATCGTCCTAAGGCCATGCGGTGGCTATGGTGGATGTTTAGAGGGTGTTGATAAGTATGTAGATCTTAGAGTAGATGACCATCCCGATCCCGTTAACGAGCTTATCAGACTTTTTGAAATTTGGGAGCTGACAATACTTGAAAGGGAAGATCCATCCGATGTATATAGCCTTAGTGAAGTTGCATACAATATTCAGTTAGCATTGATGAGGTTAGGACACTATAAGGGCGAGGTAAATGGGGTACTCAATGAAGATACAATAAAGGCCTTAGAGCTCTGGATGGGTATAAATAATTTTGAGAATAAAATGAGAAACGATGGTAGAATATGGGGATCTGTCTATAGATTCCTTATGAAACAAGCTAATCTCTCTATCTCTTAGTATATAGCCAGCACGATACAACATGATTCTTTTCAATATCTATTATTGGTGGTTCCTCCTTCCTACACACATCTATGGCATAGGGACACCTGGGGTGAAACCTACAACCCGGTGGAGGATTCAGTGGACTTGGTGGTTCACCCACAAGTTTTATTTTTTCTCTTACTTTAGCTATCTTTGGATCAGGTACTGGTATCGACGATAAGAGCATTTTTGTATATGGATGATAGCTGTTGTTAAATATACTTTCTGTATCTGAGATCTCTACTATCTTGCCCAGGTACATTACAGCTACTCTGCTAGCTATGTATCTAACAACGCCTAGATCATGTGTTATGAATAGATAGGTAAGCTTGTAATATTCCTGTAATTCTCTGAGGATATTTAGTATCTGAGCCTGTACGGATACATCAAGTGAGGAGGTAGGTTCATCAAGTACTATGAGGTCGGGTTTGAGTGCTAGTGCCCTTGCAATTGCTATTCTCTGCCTTTGACCACCGCTAAACTCGTGTGGAAATCTATGTAGGTGCTCTCTTCCAAGACCTACCCTTTCAAGTAACTTTACAATGTACTCTTCTTCATCTCCTACATCTATACCGTGTGTCTCTATAGGCTCCTTCATGATATCGTATATGGTCATTCTAGGATTCAAGCTACTATATGGATCCTGAAATACTATAGACGTTCTTCTTCTAAATTCGAGAAGTTTTGTATTCTTTAACTTCCTTACGTCTACACCATCAAATAGTATCTCACCGTCATCGGGCTCAATCAATCTTAGCACAAGTCTTCCAACCGTCGACTTCCCACTACCACTTTCACCAACAAGTGCAAGTGTCGATCCCTTCGGAACTGTGAATGATATTTTATCAACAGCCCTGATATAGCCTTTTGTAAAAAATATCCCTTTTACAGGGAAGTACTTCCTAAGGTTTCTTACAACAAGTATAGCCTCATCCATATCACTTACACCTTGGGGTAAGCCAGCATGATACGTAGTGGTTATCTTCAACTTCAACTAGATCTGGTTCCTTAAAACATCTATTTGTGGCGTAGGGACATCTTGGACGGAATCTACAGCCCTCCGGAATGTTAATCATATCTGGAACTGATCCAGGGATAGTCTCTAAACGTGTAACCTTTTTATATGGATTTGGAACAGCATTGAGTAGCCCTCTTGTATATGGATGAAAGGGATTTTCAAATAGTCTCTCTGTGTATGCTTTTTCAACTACTTTTCCTGCATACATTACCATTACTCTATCACACACCTCTGCTACTATACCGAGATTATGAGTTATCATTAGGATAGATGAATTGTACTTTCTCCTCAACTCCTTCAATAGATCTAGTATCTGGGCCTGTATAGTTACGTCAAGCGCTGTTGTAGGTTCGTCAGCTATTATAAGCTTTGGAAAATTGCTAACTGCAGTAGCAATAACGACTCTCTGTTTCATACCTCCTGATAGTTCATGGGGATAGCTCTTTATCCTCGCTTCAGGATCTGGTATGAGAATTTCACGAAATAGCTCTATAGCTCTTTTAAGTGCTTCCCTAATCTTAATCCATGTGTTATGTGATGTAATCGTCTCTGCAACATGGTAACCTGCCGTATAGAGTGGGTCTAGAGCTGCTGATGGGTCTTGATAGATGTACGTTATATCCTGACCCCTAATTTTGCTTAGCTCATCTTCACGTAACTTCATTATATCGATGCCATTGAATAGTACTTTCCCACTTACAATCCTACCAGGCGGTCTAATCATCTTTGTTATAGCTCTAGCTGTAACAGACTTACCACAGCCTGTTTCACCAACTATACACATTGCTTCACCTTCGTAAACCTCAAAGGATACTCCATCGACTGCTCTAACAACACCATTATAGGTATAGAAGTACACTCTTAGATCCTCAACCTCAAGTATCTTCTTCATATGCCTATCCCTTTATCTCTATACTCCTCCTATATCTTGGATCCATAACATCTCTAATTCCATCACCAAGAAGGTTAAAGCCTAGAACGGTTACCAGTATAGCTAAGCCCGGAAAGAATGAATACCACCACTTTTCCGGAAACCACTTTCTACCATCCGCTATAAGCCTACCCCACTCCGGTATTGGTGGCTGTGCACCTAATCCTATAAATGATAGTGCCGAAGTTGCTAGTATTACAGAACCAAAGTCGAATGTTATTAGAACAAGTAGTGGTGTTATAGAGTTTGGAAGAATATGTCTAAACAATATTCTACTAGTCTTTACACCAATAGCTTTGGCGGCCTCTACAAATAGCATCTCCTTAACTACAAGAACTTGTGCTCTAATCACCCTTACATAGCCTGGCCACCATACAGCTGCAAGTGCTATTATTGCTGAAGTCAATCCTGCACCAAGTGAAGCACTGAATGCAATTGCGAGAACTAGCCCTGGAAATGAGAGAAATATATCTGTTACCCTCATGATAATCTCGTCTATGATGCCTCCATAGTATCCAGAAACTAGGCCGAGTACAATACCTATGGGGACTGCTAGAGTCATTACACATAGTGCTGCTATTAGTGAAATTCTGGCACCATATAGTACTCTACTAAGTAAATCCCTTCCATACTCATCGGTTCCGAATGGGTGTTCTAGACATGGAGGATGTAACCTTTTCAGAGTGCCAGTAACACCTATTGTCATCGGATCGTACGGGGTTATGTACGGTCCTACAATACCCAATATTACGAATCCCATAACTATTGCAAGACCTATAGTGGTTATGGGACTCTTTCTAATAACTGCAAAAATCAGCTTCCACTCATTTATAAATTGTGAAATAGGTCTTGAGATACCGAGAATCTTATGGTTCTTCCAACCCTGTGTCATAGCCTTACCCTAGGATCTATTATAGCATATGCAATATCTGTAACAAAGTTTATGAATATAAAAACGAGGCCTATCAATAGCGTTATTCCCATGATTGCCGGATAATCGAGGCTATTTATAGCATTAACTGCATACAGCCCTATACCAGGCCAGGAGAAGACTGTTTCTATGACAATAGCTCCACTGAGTATATATCCAATTTCAAGAGCCAAGATAGTGATTACCGGAATTAGTGCATTCTTTAATACGTGTCTATATAGTTGCAATCCCCATAAACCTCTAGCTCTAGCAAAATCTATAAACTCTGAAGATAGAACATCAAGAGCGGTATTCCTTACAACTCTGGCTATTATTCCCAGCCCTGTAAAAGCTAAAGTTATACTCGGTAGTAGTATGTGCTTCAAGTTCTCTATAAAGAGCTCTAAGCTACCATTTAAAAGACTATCAAAAACGTACATACCTGTATACCTTATGATAGGTGGAATACCCCTACCCGTTGCCGGAAGCAACCCTAGGTAATAATAGAAGATCCATTGAAGAACTATAGCAATCCAGAAAGCAGGAGCAGAAGTACCTATAAGGGCTACCACCCTTATGAAATGATCAATAGTGCTATCCTTCTTAAGAGCTGCTATTAAGCCTAGAGGAATGCCGATAATGGTTAGAAGAATGCTAGATACTATTGCAAGCTCGACAGTTGCAGGAAAGTACTCTGCTATATCGACTAGAACAGGTCTCTTACTCATAGGAGACGTCCCCCAGTCACCACTAAATACATCTCTGAGATAAAGTATCAGCTGTTCATATAGTGGTTTATCCAGATGATACTTTCTTCTAATCTCCTCAATGATTTCAGGTCGTGCTTTGTATCCACCTGCCCAAACCCGAACAGGATCTGCAGGAATAACATGGCTGATTATAAATGTAAGTATCAATACACCTAAGATTGTAGGTAGAAATGATAATGCTCTTCTAATAATATATCTCTTTATATCCCCCATCAATCATCAACCGAAATAAAAAATATATATTCTTTACTACTTTGCCTTACTAATAACTATGGCTATATCCCTATAGGTAACCACAGTAATGTCACTAGTATCTACGTACTTAGAGATGTCGCTGGCCGATGTTATAACATGTAGTGTTACATCTGCAAATGTATATCCTCCTGCTTGCAAAGGTCCTGCATAGTCATCAGGATCCACGTAGTCGGGTCCCCATGCAAGTACTTGAACATCAAAATCGCCACTCATAAGCTTCTCATTAAATACAGGCCTTGATAGTACTTGGACCTTTACATCAATGCCTAGTGCCTTACTCCAGGATGATTGTAGTATCGTAGCAATCTGCTCCTGCTCACTATACCCCTGTGGAACTATGATTGTTATGCTAACAGACTTTGGATCAATACCGGACTCCTTTAACAATTTTCTAGCTACATCTTCATTGTATGTGTATCTAGTTACTTCATCGTCTTGGAAGCCAAACATTCCACGAGGTATAACTCCATAAGCCTGATCCGCAAGACCATTAAATGCTGTCGATATTATTATATCATATGGTATTGCCCATGCCAGCGCCTTTCTAAATAGTGTATTATTGAATGGATGCCTCTCACAGTTAAGAGTAGCATGGTAAATCCAAAATGATGGTGCAACATCGACTATAAGTTTGCTACTATCTAGCGTAACATCTCTAACCTGATCTACAAGCGATGGCGGTACTAGTGCGATATCTATATCACCCTTCTTCAGCATCATAATTCTTGTTGAATCTTCGGGTACAAGTCTTAGCTCAATTTCCTCTATAGCCGGCCTACCCTTCCAGTAATATGGGTTGGCTTTCAGCCTATAGTACTGCCTATGTGCCCATTCAACCAAGTAGTAGGGTCCTGTACCAACTGGATGGTCATATAGATACGGATTTTCCTCACCTGGTCTAACGCCTCCGTGAGCTTCAACAACTTCCGTACTAACAATGCTTGCCGGTATAGTCGCTAGCACAGATAGAATTGGTGCATATGGAAAGTTCAGCTTTACCTTTACAAATCCAGCTACATTACCACTATATCCAAAGAATGAGAGTAGCTCTTCTAATGAAGAAACTTTTTTGCTTGCTCCCTTGAATTCAGTATATAAGCCATTTGCTAGAATAGTTCTAAACTCTTCCTCACTTAAAACCGTAGTCTCATTCACATTTATGAACTCTTCTATGAGCCACGATGGATCCAGATGCATTGTAGCAACACGTCTAAATGAATAGACCACATCATTTGGTGTAAGTGGTATGGTTCTATTTTCCCATGGATCATAGAATACTACATCTCCTCTTATCACAAAGTACCACTCATCACTCTCTTCATTATGTGCCCAGGCAACTGCTAAACTAGGTGAGACGTACTCTACATTATCTCTTTCATACGCTACCAGCCTCTCATATATCTGATGTATTATAAACCAGTCAAAGCCCCAGTAGGTAACCGCAGGATCTAAGCTGTGTCCCTCCTCAGATTCTCCAATAACAAGCTTATTTGGATTCGGTGCATAGGATTCTTTATACAGGTCATCAACCCGATATACAAAAGTTGGATGGAAGTATATATTCTTTATCCAATTCCAGTATACTCTAACCTCCCTTGCCTGTGCGAGCCATATAAGTGATAGTCTATCATTTGAAAGTTTTTGAATAGCATTGTATATGATCCTCCTAATTTCTGCATCAGTGGTTATCCTTCCTGCCTTAATGAGGACATCCATTACGGGATCTCTAAGGAATCCAGGATTTATGTTAGAATAGGGAACTAGCTGTTCTCTATCGATAGGTTGCGGATCTCTGTATGCTATAACTATGTATTTGCTTGCCTGTGGAATTCCAGGTACTTGGGTTGTAGGTGTTGGGCTAGGAGTAGGCGAATGTGTAGGAGTTTGTGATTGCGATGGATAGGGTGTAGGTGTTTGTGGAGATGGTTTTTGGAATCCAGCTAACGTGTAGTACACTATGCCTAGTATAGCTATT
Source organism: Ignisphaera sp. (assembly GCA_038889075.1). Lineage (GTDB taxonomy): Archaea > Thermoproteota > Thermoprotei_A > Sulfolobales > Ignisphaeraceae > Ignisphaera. The sequence goes on along the minus strand of JAWAHS010000002.1, from coordinate 266,746 downwards.
ATAGCTATGGCTATCGCTACTATTTTCGTATTTACCATATTGGTAACACCTCATCTTTAAAATAGTTAGGAGATATTATGACAGTATTTAAAAACTTATTGTTTTAAACAGCTATTGTGTTGTCTCAATGCGTTTTAGCTGTAGATATAGAGGTATGGATGTCGCTGTAAATATTGATAGCACTAATATGGAGATGTTAAATGTTCCTAGGCTCTCTCTAGTATACGCTATTATAATCGGCGTTATCATCATGGATATCTGTCCTGCTAGAGCATTTACACCACTTACTAATCCTACAAATTTATCTGGTGTTGTATCGTTTATTATTGTCCATGCAAGTGGTAGAAATGTTCTATGTGAAATGATCGATACTGCTAAGAAAATCCATGTGTATATACCAGGCTCTACTACTGTAAGCATGAATAATGCTATGGATGTGGCTACCAAGGTAAGGACAAGAATAGTCTTTCTTCCCTTTAAACTATGTATTTTATCAGATAGGATTGACGATAGTATACCAAATGCCATTCCAATCACTAGGAATATCGATATGGGAATCCAGATATCCTCTAATTCGACTACAAATTTCTCTACCAAGAAGGTTGAAAGCCATGACGTATAGAAAGCCCAAGGCTGAAGGGCAAACAGAAATGCAAAGAATATTATAATAGTGTTTCTAAATAGTTTACTGTATCCTATATCCTTAACCACGCTGCCTCGGTTCCTCTCTAAATACCTATACTCAACCTTTGGATTTCTCGGCAGTAGCAGTGATACCATAATGAGTGAAAGTAGAGCTATCACGGCTACTATAATGAATAGAAACCTCCACGATCTTGCATATGGTATCAGTATATACGTCAGTACAACACCAATAACGGAACCCGATTCAAACACTGCTGTAGCAAATCCTATTCTATTTTTCGGTATAGAGACTGCCGCTATCTTTGTGCACGAGGGCCAGTATGCAGGAAAGACTAGTCCAGCTATTATCCTTGTTAATAAAAGCATCCACAATTTGCTAGATAATGGTGTTAGAAACAGTGAAAAAGTTGAAAAAACCATAGCTATAGTAAGCACTTTGAAGGGTCCTATCCGATCTATTGCATATCCTATGAAAGGTGCTGTCAATGTTGATGCTACTCTCTGCATAGATATTACCACACCCATGGTGCCGTAGCCCAACTCTAGATCATCCATAATAGGCCTTGCAACTGTTCCTATAACAAATACAGAGAGCGAACCTACTGTAGTAGCAATAAGCATAGCTACCATTACACCTACGTATGTCCTATGACTCAGCATTGCAGATCCGACCTTCACCATTCAATAGTACTCAGCATCCTGTACAATGATCATCGATTTTAAATATATATGCTCCTCCATATAGAAGCTCTGAAGTGATATACTGAGAGAAAGAATTATAAATAGGGGATGCGAATCTAAAATTTGGGGAAAGGTACTGTGACGGAAGCAGTACCTACTCTAAAACAGAGGGAGGAAGTACTAAGTGCTCTAAGCAAGCTAAGGATTGCCTCACTACTACTGGTGATCGCTACTCTAATTACTGTAGCTTCATCCCTTTCACTACTGACTACCCTATTCACATTTAACATAGTAGCCATGCTTACCATGGGAGCAGGGGTTCTTGTAGCGATCTTAATCGGACTAGTACTAATTGTTGTAGGTGTGTATGTATTTCTACTTCCATCCGCAAAGCAGTTTGCTACATGGAGACCTACGGAATTTTCAACTGCATCAAAGCTTCTAAGAATAGGTTATATCTGGGGAGTCGCTATACTTATTTTAGCGCTATTAGCTATAATTGCCGGTGCAGTTTCGCTAAACCTTGGTATTGCATTCGGTGGCTTAGCAATCGCTGTTATAGGTGGGATACTCTTCCTAATAGGCTATATAGGGAACATAATATACTTCTTCAAGCTTAAAGATGTATTCAACTCAACGATATTTCTGGTAGCTGCAATACTATTGATAATAGGCATATTTATAGGAATAACACAGTTCATTGCTTGGATACTAACATTTGTAGAAACTAGAAGTATAGAGAGCAAAATATCTTCAGGAGCGATCCAAATATAGTAACCAATCTACACTTTTTCATATCTATATCACTGATCTACCTAAAGAACGTCTTCCTATACTTCTAGTTTCTGCAAATAAAATATCGTACTGTTTATAATAGCAACTATAGCAATAACTATTGCTATAGTCAGACCTGCTGCTAAAATGAGGTATCGCCTATACACACTCCCCAGATCTGATCTAAAGAATTTTGCTGTAAGTACAAAGCATGCATGTGCAGGTGAAAGCATGGCACCCATATAACCTCCCAGGAACGCTAGTGTTATTCTATAGTCCGTAAGTAGAGGTAATACTGCTGGAAATGCAATGGTTACAAATGTGAATTCAAATCCTGTTGCAGTAACCATTATAAATGGTATCATAAATACGGCTATATCTGCGTATGGTGCTAGATATACTGCTAGCTGATGTGCCAACCCCGTCTCCACTATTGTTCTACTAAAAATCATTGACTCAATTATAAGGGTTATTATCGTTGGATCTAGAGAGTATCTAAAACTACTTTTAATCATGTCCATCGATGGTCTGTAGACAGCTATAAGCATCATGATTATTATGGCTAGGGTTAGTGGTAGCGACAGTTTTAGCACCATTGACATTATAACTATAGCCATAAATGGCCACAGATGCACTAAACCCTTAAAATCCCTGTCTCTACATCCTATGCAATTACTGTTAATCCTGTATATGATTGTCCTCGATACAATAATACCGCTAAATATAGAGGCTATGAATATCGGCCAGTTGTGGAGTATAATTGCATCAAAGCTCATATTAAGTATAGCTGAGGCTAGTATTATTGATTGGTATAGAGGCCATATAGTAACCCATATATGTCTAAACCAGTAGTTTAAGAATGTTTTCTCTTGCGAGGTTAACCTACACTCCGTATACAGGGGATTTATTATAGTTGCTGAAATGTATGCTCCTGCTGGCATTGGAAGAAGCCCAATTATTGCTGGTATGGAGATTGCTGCAACTCTTGGGCTCAGCATCTCTAAAGATTTTACAACACTATCTGCTATATATGTTGATCTATATAGATCGGCTAGAAACATAGCTAGCACAAGGGACGCTATTGTCTCTAAAAGAGTTCTAGTAAAAGTTTCCACAAAAACCTTCACAGTATCTGATCCAAGGAGAGGCAGAGAATAGATAAGCAACGCTAATCCCAATGCTAATGCTATATTGAACTTCCTAACGATAAGTATAAATGCAATTGCAATTGAGATTAAAAACAGTATTAATGTAGCTACCATTTTTATCGCTAACAACTCCAAAAACTATACCCTGAAAATAAATTTAAATGAAGAATTAGAATAGCGATAATTATCTCTCTACATAGCTATTTCAATTCTGTCAATAGCTGTTTTCTTTCTAATTTTAGAAGAGCTGTTCACGGTCTTTACAGATTTCTAGTGAAAGTTCTATAAGATTTTACCAGTATTAGGGGAAAGGGATAGGCTTAATGAGCTTAGCGAAATGAATCACTCTGTACCTGGCTTAGCCAAGTGGAATTGTATAAAGCCTCTAGTAAGAGAGTCTGAGAAGCTTCTACAGAATAGATTGGAGAAGAGAAGAACCATTGAGAAGCAGATGGTGGAGAAGCTGGATATCAGAAAATGAAAATCTGTGAACCGCCATCTACCTAGAAACGATCTGCTTTCTCTGCATAACTTTAATATACGTTACCATAGGATGCTGATATTTCATTGGAAATTTATATTCCGTTTCTTAACATGGTATAATATGAAGAGAGACAACTAGGTAGCACAGTGTTTTGGTGAAAGCATTGAATAGATATGTTTTAAGAAATGTCACCATATACACACCGTATTTTACGATTGATAGGGGCTGTATATACATTGAAGATGGATACATCTCTGAAGTTGACATGGAGCCCTGTGCTTCCACGGATATGAAAGCAATTGATTTACATAATTATGTAGTTGGTCCTGGTTTTATAGATACCCATATACATGGTATTCTAGGAGTGGATGTTATGGATGCTAGGCCAAGCTCTTTTCTATCCATGTCCAGAGCCCTTTCAAGATATGGTGTAACGAGCTTTATACCAACAACTGTAACCGCTCCGCATAACACTATCATCGAGGTCTGCAAAGCATTTGTAGAAGCCTATAGTCAATGGACGCCCTTAGTTGGCTCTAGACTTCTAGGACTCCATCTGGAGGGTCCATATATAAGTAGTAAGCGTGCCGGTGCCCAAAATAAGCAGTTCATAAGGAGCCCATGTATAGAGGAATTCAAAGAATACTATAGTATATGCAGAGGTCTCATAAGAGAAGTAACCATCGCTCCCGAAATTGAAGGGGCCATCGATTTTATACAAATGGTCTCCAAAATGGATATAGCTGTTCAGATAGGCCATACAGATGCAACATATAGAGAAACTGTTCAAGCTATTTTAGCTGGTGCTTCAAAGGCTACACATCTATATAATGGTATGAGAGAGGTACACCACAGAGAACCAGGCGTTGTCATAGCCCTACTCTCTACCCCGACTGTATACATAGAGCTAATAGCTGATCTAATCCATGTGTCAAGAGAAATGCTAAAGTTCACAATAGATTATGCTGGAGTTGATAGAATCATCCTTATAACAGATGCTGTATCAGCTACTGGCATGCCTGATGGCATCTACGAACTCGGTGGCTTAAAAATTAAAGTAGAAAATGGAATATCAAAGCTTGCGGAAGGTGGTGGTCTAGCTGGAAGCACTCTAACAATGGATAGAGCATTTAGAAATATTATCTCTCTTGGATATAGCATAGGAGACGCGTTTAGAATGGTAAGCACAAACCCTGCAGCATCTATAGGTGCCGTAGAAAGAGAAAGAATAGGATTAATTAGACCTGGATATAGAGCCGACCTAGTTGTGTTAAATAGAGAGCTAGAAGTTGTTATGACAATAATCGATGGATATATAGTATTTAATAGAATATAATATCGACTAGCACAGTACATTCAATATCTTTTAATCCTATCTATTACTCAGCATTCTGTAACTATAAATAGTATCGTAATCTAGGTATTGAAGTTTCCCCACTACACCTTAGTATCGAATTTTTATGGCAAATCCGTAATACTACATCCAACTTTTTCTATTATCACCTTAATAGTTGCTTGAGTTGTTGCAACATTTTTATGCCTGCACCAGTTAATGGAATAACTATAGTTTCTGCGCCCATCTCCATTAATTTTCCTATAAGCTTTTTCAATGCTGCATATGCCGTAGCTGACGTCGGCTCTACTATGAACCCCATATCTATCAATTCTTTAATAGATGATATGATCTCGCTATCATTGACTAGCACCACCGTACCTTTGCTCTCTATAATGATTTTAACAACCTCATCTATTCTCGGAGGTGATGCTATTCTTATACCATCTGCTAATGAAGAAGTTCCATCTAGATATTTAAAGCCATATAATCTCTCATATACGGGTGCTACATCCACTCCTTGAACAGCAATCATTCTAGGCTTCTTCTTGATTAACCCCATTTCATAAAGTTTACTAAAGCCTCTATATATACCTATGAATAGTCCACCAGACCCTACGGGTGATATTATAGCATCGACTTCCCCTATCTCTTCAAATACTTCATATGATATTGTTTTGTACCCCTCAATATAGAGTGGGCTTGAAAGATGGTCAATATAGTAGCAGTTTTTCTCTAGTGAGATCTTCTTAGCTACATCTGATGCTTCCTCTCTACTGGAAACCTCTACAATATTTCCTCCAACTACTTCTATAGCTAACCTCTTTCCATACGCAATACTCGATGGCACTACTATATACGGCTCTATACCTAATACCCTTGAATATAGTGCTACTGAAAAACCTGCATTCCCTGATGAATCCTCAATGGAACATAAGGCTTTAACCGAAAATGCATGGGATAATGAAACAGCTGAACCTCGATCCTTAAAACTTCCACTAGGATTTAGATACTCCAACTTAAAGTAAACCTTAACACCATATAGCTCCGCAGATACTATTGGTGTTGAACCTTCCCCTAAGCTCTTTACAAGCTTTAGGGGAAGCATTGACTGGTATCTCGATAATCCAAATCCTCTAGGATGCCAATTTCCAATAAAATTGCATATCTCAAGGGGAGCACCACATACACGGCATCTAAAACCATGTAAAACATCCTCGGATTTGTACACTGTACCACAACTATTGCAACAGAACAGCATATTTAGCACACCACATTATTGTAAACTGCATAACATAAAAAGTCTTTTAGTTATTGATGAGGTCAGTACATCTATATCCAGATTCGTAAAAACGATATATAAGAAGATACGTGTAAATTTTTAAATGTATATGACTTGGGCTTTTCTTCTCTGATTTTCCAGGGATATGTTTATAGTTCTTGCGGATCTCTGTGTCTAGTAAATCCCCAGGACCCATATATCTGCTAGTGTCTCTTGAATATATGAGGAGTAGGTGAAACCTCCATAGTGACAGGAGCTGAAGGAGCTCTTGTAGCTCACTCAAGAGATACCGTTAAGAAGCAAATGGTGGAGAGACTGAAAATTGATATGAATAGATGAACCGCCATCTACTGAGAAACAGTCCGTATTAAGGTGATACCAAGGGTTACATATTTAGAGATGGAAGGGTATGGAACATTCGCTGTTATCAGTAATAGAGTCTATTCCATATTTATGTTTGAAGTTTGTTGTCTTGCGATTTTGATTGCGTTATTCTATCTATTGTTCTATACACAATATTTAAAACTTCTCTTAGTGATATTCCAAGTTCATGTGCAACTTCTTTCACGCTTTCATATTCCGGTTTTACATTTACTATATTACCTCTTCCATCTCTGCTAATTTTTAACATGATCTTCCTTTTGTGCCCGTTGATCTCCAGCTCTATCGGAACTATTTCTCTATCTGGAACAGCTATCCTGCTATATACACTGTACCTAACTCCAAGAGTTCCTGTCTCTTCTATTAGAATTCTTGCTAACTCTTTATAGTTTTTCATATCAGCTATGACCCTTACTGTATACCCTGGTCTATTCTTCTTCATGTATATAGGAATTATAGAGACATCCCTTGCGCCAGAATTCAACAGTTTTTCAAAGGTATAGCCTACAACTTCACCTGTAGTATCATCGATATCGGTTTCGAGAACTACTATATCTTCAATTCTATAGTTTATTACTTCATCAATCTTCCTTCCAGTGACGATCCTCAATATATTTGGTATAGCATCAAAGTTCTTTTCACCTGCACCATATCCTATCGCCTCTAATTCAAACAGTGGATATCGGTAATCGAATTTTTTAACAAAGTTTGTGAGTAGGGCAGCACCGGTTGGAGTTGTGAGTTCTCCATTCACCATTCCTCCAACAACTATAGCTTTACCTCTCTTGAGTATTTCTATGGTTGCTGGTGCTGGTACTGGATATACTCCATGGGAGAACTTTACATATCCTCCTCCAAGGGCGACGGGCATTGAAATAGTGTATGCATTGAACAGGTTGAGACTTTGAAGTGCCAGAGCCGATCCAACAATATCTATAATGGTATCCACTGAACCAATTTCGTGAAGCTCAATCTCATTCATATCCCTACCGTGAACATACGCCTCGATCTCTAGAAGCATTTTTAGAGTATTGAAAGAAAATCTGAGAGCTTCTTCACCGAGCTCCACCCCCTTTGCTATACACTCTATTGCTCTGATTAGTTCAGCACCACGCCTATGGGTATGTTCTTCCTCGATTTTTACCTCAAGTTTCTTAGCCTTTACTCCACCTCTAATAACATCAGTAAACCCTATCTCTATATGGGATACTCCATCGATACACCTCAATACTGTATCTCCGAGATCTTTAATGCTCCTTTCATCAGCTCCTAATGAAATTAAGGATGAGAGGAACATATCTCCTGAGATGCCAGCCACACTTGGATCTACTATGACAATTTTCCCCATAGCTTTACACCATTTAGCTAGTATGTACAGCTACGTGTTATGATCAGTATAGCTAATAAGAGTATCTATGTTTACACTAAAGCTGTGGAATCCATACAATCACTACCTCTAAAACAGTTTACGTAGCCATACGTAAAACCGTTATCTAATTTGAAAGGTTTATACAGTTGAACATCATAGTAGGATGCCTTAATAATTTGCTATCCACGGTAACGATCTATCTACATGGTAATGCTAATCTTGCAAGAAATGTATAAGTTTAAAGATTACTTAAATTAGGGACGGCGATAGATACTATTTCAATACAACTAAAATGTTCTAGATTAATCAAATAATAGAGTCATATCAATGTAAAGCAGTAGTATAATAGGTACGATTATATAATTGCACTATTTTTATAGCAATAGCACACAAAAGATTTTAAATTTAAATGATCTAGGTATACATTATGGTGTACTATCATGGAATACGTACGTCTTGGATGGTCCGGTCTCAAAGTTTCGAGAATATGCTTAGGTACAATGTCTTTTGGCGACCCTAGGCTGCAACCATATGGTGGTGGTGGATGGATTGTTGGGAAGGAAGAAGCTTTCAAGGTTTTGAATAGAGCTTGGGATCTGGGAATAAACTTCTTTGACACTGCTAACGTCTACTCTATGGGTAAATCCGAGGAAATCTTAGGGGAGTTTCTCCAGGGTAGGAGAGACGATGCTGTTGTAGCAACAAAGGTCTACTTCCCAATGAGCGATAAACCTAATGATAGAGGGCTATCAAGGAAACATGTAATGAAACAGATAAACGATTCTCTACGTAGGCTCAGAACCGATTACGTTGACCTATACCAGATCCATAGATGGGACGACGAAACACCTATCGAGGAAACATTATCAACACTTACAGATTTAGTACACCACGGTAAGGTGAGATATATTGGAGCTTCAAGTATGTGGACATGGCAATTTGCTAAAGCCTTCTTCATAGCAGAGGCCAAAGGTTATGAAAAGTTTGTAAGTACCCAAACACCGTATAATCTACTCTATAGGGAGGAGGAAAGAGAGATGATACCATTTTGCATGGCACACAATATTGCCTATTTAGCATATAGCCCTACAGCTGTGGGAGTGCTCTCAGGTAAATACTATAGAGATGGAAAGCTTGTAGTAGGACCTGATGCTCCCGATCGCTTGAGACCTGAGATAGGATTCTACGCATATAAGGCATATATAGAACCTCCAGAGAATGCTGAAATAGTTAAGAGGGTTATGGAAGTAGCAAAGAATAAGGGTGTAACCCCTACCCAGATTGCAATAGCTTGGCTATTCCATAAAGGTGTTACAGCCCCCATAATAGGTACGAGTAAGGTAGAACACCTTGAGGAGGCTACCGAAGCGCTAAAAATAAAGCTTACAGACGATGAAATAAGGTATATGGAAGAACCTTATAGACCTAAACCCGTACTCCACATAGTTAGACAGATTAGACCGATAACAAGATAATAAAACCATCACCTTCCTAAATTTTTAAATAAAATATTAAAATATGTGGTATCATTTCTACTCTTATCATAGTTGCCTCTTTGACCTATATAGGGAGACTCTTCTACCGATTAAGCTTGCCACAATACCTGCATTTATTCCATTATCTATATTTACAACAGCTAGACCTAATGGACACGCTTGTAACATTGAGTATAGTGCAGATACACCACCGCCACCAATACCATAGCCTACAGATGTAGGTACTCCAATAACTGGTACATCTAATAGTGAAGCAACTATCGATGGCAGAGCTCCCTCCATACCAGCTACAACTATCGCTACATCAACATCCTCTTCCTTAAGCCTTTTAACCGCTTCTAATACTCTATGGAGTCCTGCGATTCCAACATCATACAGTGTTATGACCCTGCATCCCATCTCCATAACAATAGTCTTTGCCTCCTCTGCCACCCTTATATCTGCTGTACCTCCCGTGACAATACCTACTCTACAACCGTACTCTGGAACCCTAGTACCCTCTAGTCTTACAACAGCTATCCTGCCAACATCATTTATATCAATTGTTATCCCGTTTACTGCTAGATTTTTTAGAAATTCAATCTGATCATCTCTAAGCCTAGATATGATAAGCCTTCCAATGGTAGGTGTAATTTTCCTTATAATGCTCTCTAGGGTTGCCGTATCTTTACCCTCACCAAATACTATCTCCGGTACATCTCTTCTAATAAACCTCCCCAAATCATAGTTAACAATACCATCTATATTCTCTATGGCAAATAGTCTAATTCTCCTTACTGCTTCCTCAACATCTATATCCCCTCTCGCTAGAGATTCAAGTATAGCTCTAAGATCATTCAATATATACACCTACTCTATTTATAGTGCTCGAGAAGCTCAATAATAGCACCAAGAGATTCTCTTGCATCGATGTAGATATATCTCCCTCCTTTGAATATCCCTTCTTGTTGAATACTACCTCCACCCTCTATAATCCTATCTATACACTCAGGCTTATCACTGATATCAAAGGCTATATGGTGCAATCCCTGTCCATACTTCCCAAGAAATTCACTCCATGTACTGGGGCCATCTATAGGCTCTATAAGCTCTAATACAATATTGTTTAAGTTAAAGAATGCAAGTTTTGCTCTCCCCCTAGAGGGAGATCCCATAAACCTCATCCTTGTCTCTTCCAATTCACCAGTTTCAGTCACCCTTGATGGCCTCACCCCCAATACACTAGACCATGCGTCGATGGCCTTATCTAAATCCTTTACAACTATAGCAATCTGGATAATGCTTTTAAACATCTCCTCACACATATACTATCACACTATTAGATCTCTAGTAGCTAGATTATTGGAAATTAAAAGGTTTATGGTGTAGCTACACAGCATCTCCATCACTACCTATGGTGTCCATCCTGTGATGAATACATCTCTAAAGAACACAGTAATTATACTACTTACAGATTCCATCATGTGGGGAATATGGTTTGGTGGAATGTGGTCATACCGTTCAGTATTTGCTGCAAGATTAACGGATAGCTATACCCATATCGCTGTCTCTACAGCCATGCCACTAGCTGCCGCTTCAATTATATATATTATATCTAGTTTTTATGAAGATTTTATACGAAGATCTAGGGTTGTATTGTTCAAAATAGCCATAGTGATTTCAAGAGCAGTATATCTATTGACATCCTACACCATTCTCTCCAATTTATTCGATGGTTTAAAGCTCCTCTATATAGCTACAGTAGGTTTCACAATTGCAAATTCAATTTCATCTCTAGCTGGAATAGCCTGGGCTGACTATATAGCTGATAACATACCCCCAAACTTTAAATCTAGGTATATCGCTCTAGATAGCATCCTCGGTACGGTAGGCGCTTTAATTGGTACATCTATTGCTGGTGTAATTCTATACGAGACCCATAGTATTTTAAGCTACGGCAAACTCTTCATGGTAGTTTCAGCAATACTTCTAACAAATATACCATTCCTTACAGTATTTGTAAAGGAGTTCACAAATACCCTTACAGAATATGCAAATGTACAACAGAGCTATTCTGGGAAATCTGCTAAACATTTCTATATTGCAATAATCATAGTGTATCTCTCAATAAATCTCCCAACGTCCATAATGCCACCTTATATAATCCATAGATTTGGAGGCGATGAAATCTGGATAACTCTGATCAACGGTGCTAATTTGATGGCTAGTCTGTTGGCTCCAATGATGTGGAGTATGGTTGTAGAGTCCATGGGCTCTCTTAATGCAACTAAAATTGCTGTAGCTCTAGCCATAATTGTAAATGTGCTATTTCCATATATGTCAACGCTTCATCTGCAGATCATAAGAGGATTCCTAGCTGGTGTAGCTGGTATCGGAATATGGGTAACGCTATTCAACTATCTTGTGAAAGATGTTGATGCTGGCCGTAGAATTAGCTACATAGCTAGAGTCTTTACCATTCAGAATCTAGTACCAGCCTTAGCTATAAACCTAGGTGGTGTATTAGCCGATATGCTTAGTGTTCCTGAGCTTGTATTCATGCTATCTATGGTCGGATTTGCATCACTAGTTCTGTTAAAGAGAATTTGATGACAACTATATTGTGAAAAATGATTTGACCTAGTATAGATAGATGTAGTGTGAAGATATACCCCTCTATGCTATGGCTTTTGCTAGATCTGTTACCACACCTTCTGCCTCTTCCTTACTCTTAGCCTCTACAACATGTGTATGATCGGGTAGCAGTACCACCGTATAGTTCTTGAATTTAATTATATATGCAGGGCCTTTGTCCATGCATTCCGCAAGCTCTGTTCCTAGCTGTGGACTCTTAAATACTCTGAGAAGTTTTGCACACGATGAATATCTCAGTGCCTTTATACCTTTTGCTAGAAAGGCCGTCTCATCCTTAACTGCCACTACCTTATCTACCCTCACCATAGGGTTACACCACCTACTACTCTTCCTACCAAAGATTATAAATTTTGTTGAGTACTTTATTGTAGTATCGTAGTGTAGAAAATGTTGATGGCGCTTTTACCATAGCTCTCTGTGTATTGAAGGTAGTGGACTACCTCTGTAATTTTAATTCATCCAAGAATTTTGCAAATGTTTCAACAAGTTTTTCTGACTGTTCTCTTGTGTGTATCATCGATGGCATGAAGTGGGGCATCTTTTCAGAAAGGTAAAGTATTCTATTAACTCTCATAAATAGATGAAGTGCCTCATAGATTTTGCTACCATATCTTAGATAATAAGCGTCCTCTATATTTCTAGGCTTTGATTTTGTGAAGTGTACACCGATAATGCTACCAACATTTGTAATCCAGCAAACTCTATCGTATTCTTCACATAGTCTATCCAGTTTCCTAGCAACACTACTCCACATTTCATTAAAACTACCATACCTTTCCCTATTTCTACTAAGGTAGTTAATCATTGTAAGACCCGCTACGATGGTTACCGGATTTCCAGCAAATGTTCCACCATGGAAACTCCTAGCCCTAGGCTCTGGATACTTTACATGATTGAGCAGTTCCATTATATCTCTTCTTCCACCAAAAGCACCTGCACCTGGCATCCCTCCACCAACTATCTTGCCCATGGTAATGATATCTGCCTTCACATTAAAGTATTCCTGGGCTCCGCCCAAGGCTAGCCTAAAACCTGTAATCACTTCATCGAATATCAGTAGCGATCCGTATCTATCCGTAAGTTCTCTAACACCCTTTAGATAACCATCCATAGGTTCTATACACCCACCCGCTCCAGGAACGGGTTCTATAATAACAGCTGCCACATCGTACATCTTCAGTGCTTTTTCCATTTCATTCAGATCATTATATGAAACTAGCAAGGTGTATTTAATTAGATCCTCTGGTAGACCAGCTGACTCAGGTCCTGAAAATGGCGGTGAGACACCTGTGTGAATCTGATCCAAGCCTCCATGCCAACCTCCTCTAATTTTAATAATGAATCTCTTCTTTGTATATGCTCTTGCAAGCCTTATTGCATACATATTGGCTTCGGTACCGCTGTTAGTAAACTTAATCATATCACAGTTTGGCACAATCCTCGTTAATAGCTCTGCATATTCAATTGCATAGATATTTTCAAAACCGAAATGCGTACCATACCGAGAAACTTCGTAAACCCTATCAATAATGAAATCAGGTGCGTGACCAAGAATATGGGTTCCGTGACCCATCCAATAATCATCGTATCTATTTCCACTAACATCCCATACATAGGTATCCTTAGCTCTAACTATATATGTGGGATAGGGATGGAAAAACCTGATGTGATACACTGCACCACCGGGTAAGACCTTGCTAGCTCTTTCAAAAACCTCCCTATTCTTACTAGCAAAATCATCATATATTTTAAGGTATTTGGATATCATATTCTCAGCTTGCAGTTCATACCAATCCATAACCTACGACCCAGGGAGTACTGTATCTCTAGTCTAGCCTTATAAAAAGAAAAATATATAGTTTAACTTTGTAGCAACAGAGTAGAATACCAATAGATACCTAGAATGATATCCAAAAGCATAGCCTCTAGGACAGGAATTAAAGGGTACATATCCAGTTTCAATAAATTGTGAGAGACACTGTTTATTTTTGAGTTTCTAGTGAACCAGTTTTTAGACCAAGCTATGTAAAGAATAAAGACAGCATTTCTACACATTATAGTTCATCTATCTGTATTTTAGAGGGATAACTATTTGTAATAAATCTTAGAGTTTTAGAGTCGGCTGGGATGTGACCTTAAAGAAATAGATTTGGATTCAAACATTTCCTACCAATGCTACTCGATGATAACTGTAGTTAACTTGAAGATTCGATTAGTAAACCGATCTCAACATGGTATTATTAACTCCATCAGTAGAACGCATAGCTTAGAGGCTATTTTCTATTTTTATTATTGCTAGCTTCGACACTTCTTAGATGTGGAATGGTAGCTATGGAGCTTCCGAAGCCCTTACCCGAAGAAAGTTCTGTATATCAATAGAATACAAAAACCATAAACTACCATTTGCTGAGAAACTGCATTCGATCTATAGTCTAAACACTACATCCTAGGCATTTTCATTCAAATTATCTATCGCTGTGACACAGCTTTCTGTTTAGCTATGTTAATTAATAGTTTCTTCAGCTGTGCTATAAAATCTTTTTTATTCCAATCAAGATAGAGTTCCACATCATTGATAACAATAGGTATTAGCTTCATTTTACTTCTCCATGTATTACTAAGCTGTTTTGAAAATATATCAACTATATGTTCTCCATTTATTACAGGTTCTACTCCTTTAATTCTATAAATAATGTAAATAGCACTATATATTAGTAGTGTTCTTGCCGCAGCTTCGCTAAATCTATAGTTTATTCTATACTTCACATAGCTATTTGGAAGTTCATCTGAACACATAATCGGTATTTTTTTAAGTGATACGAAGATAGTATCACGGTATTTATCAACATTTACTGATTCACTAATCCTTGGTAGAGCGTCGCATGCTTTCACAACCACGATATCCATACGATTAAAAATCCTCTTAATATTTTCCAACTCCCTCTCACAATATTCATTGATAATCTGAAATAATTCTCCTACAAGTCCAGCATAATCGATGTTAATGGAGAATACCTCCCGTACAAAAGGTATAATGTATATATTAATAAGCCTACTCGCTACGGTATTGGTATACGCAACAATCCTAAGAGGACAGCAGCCAGTAAAGGGACAGTATATAAGCCTAGGCATAAGGAGTACTACCTCCAACAACTACTCAAAAATACTATAGCTACTGGTTGATATACTTTTCTAATCTAGCTAACCATACCTATGATACCCTCATTAAAGAATATATTTCTGAGCACATCCTCATATCTTTACACAGCTCTTAGCATAAATCCAGATTCTTACTCACTACTTATGAAAATTCGCTATAGAGTTTGGTGATCCAAATCTCTACGTGTTTCTAGTACTCTTATTGTAACTAGATAGGATGCATTACCATGCATACAATTTCCTATAATTCTATCAGCGGTCTGGATTTCTGAAGACCTGCGGAAATCATGGAAAGGGACTTAGGAAAACCATAAGGAACCGTCTAGGCTGATCAAACAACCTAGAGTGGAAGTATGCTGTGTGAATGATGTTACAGTAATGTATGGATAGTGTATGGTATTAGTAGTGCAATGTGTTGTTGAACCGGTCAGAGATGTGTTTCATTATCAATTCTATCTATAGAAACACACAGTTCGTGAGGTAACCTAAAAAATGTAGATGTGCCTCCTTAGTCTCCAGGTGTAAAATATGATAAAAATAACAAGAGGTACGTTAGCGGTTGGAGTAGCTACAACGATGATTATAGTAGCTATGGTAGCTACAATAGTATATGCCCAACAAGGTCTTGGAAGTGTCGCAGAGCCTCTTAGAAGACAGTGGAGCTGTACTTTAAACAATGTAACAAAGAATACAGTGGTACAGCAATATAGACATCTCTGGAGATTTGGATGGTTTTCCAATACAGCAAAACTGCAGCACCATGTTATAGTAAGTGATGAGTATAAAGCAAAGATTATAGAGATACTTAAAACAGATCCAGATGTAAAGAAGCTGCTTGAAAATGGATACAATATAACTGTAGTAAAGCCATTGATCAAGATGTATGTTCAGGGAGATGGTAGCGTAGTATTGAAAGCAGTCCAAGCATCTGTAACCCTTTGCAAAAAGGGTGAGGGAATAACAGTGGTGTTAGTCAATATTGAAGAGGGTAGGGTTCTTAAAATACTTCAGTACAAAGTCATAGAAAAGAGTTGATCAAGCAATTTCAGTAAAATTAGTAGCAAAAGATATTTATTTTTATTACCTTAAATCTTTTTACCTTCAGTTCTCCTAAAATTGCGGCTCAGTGAAGATAACAATGACTACCTTAATTCGCTATGCTGTCCTACTTAGCTTGGGGTTTGTACTCGAAGTCTCTGCCTATCCTAAACCTGGGAATATTCACAGACTTAGGGATTTTAGCGATACGAGATTTGAAGACTTTCTTATAGCAGGGGTTTTTGCAGTCCATCATCTATATAGAGGTATCCGTAGGGGGCTTAGACTTTCAAAAGGTTCCTTACTGAAGAATACCGTTGGTGATGTTATCTATGGTATTGTGAAAAACTCTATGTATCTTAGTGGTGGTGGAAATACCTCTTTAGGTACAGCACTTCTGATATCTCCTCTTTCACTATCAGTAGGGTTTTTAAAAGAGCGTTATAGAGCTATAGAGCTGGATGCTAAGCTGGTAGCGGAAGTAGCTAAAGATCTTATTGAAAGTTATAGTACGGTATACGATTCTATAATGATGTATAGAGCCGTTAGATGTGCCTCGCCAAGCTATATTAAAAGGCATAAACCTACCGATACTATCTACCCGGATGTATGGAGTCCTTCATATAGAAGGGAGATTATTGAGGGAAACTATAGACTCTGGGATATACTAGCATATAGCTCTCGATACGATATGGTTGCTAGAGAAATTGTAGAGGGGTATTCGAGAGCTTTAGAATTGATGAAACACATAAGTGATAGAATTGCTGTCCACGGTGATTGGAATAGAGCAATCGTCGAAACATACCTATACCTTCTCTCCAAAGAGATGGATACACTCATTGTTAGAAAAAACGGTGTTGAAATTGCTAAATACGTAATGAGTAGTGCAAAGGATTTGTATAAACTCTGCAAAGAGGATTGGAATCTCTGTATAGATAGTCTAAAAAGTTTCGATGATGAACTTCATAGAGAAAATATAAACCCTGGTTCTACTGCTGATATAGTTGCCTCAGCAATATCACTATATGCACTATCTAGAGGTAGAAAAATTATTAGAGTTTAAAATACTTAGAAACCTATACCCGGCAACCTAAGGTGATTAGATTGAGAGGATTTAGGGATAGAGATTTCATAGAGTCTAGGGAAGGACTGCTATTTGCAGTTATCGGAAATACTCATCCAGTCGATAGAATCATTGCCTATCTTAAATACATACCTGGATACCAATCGAATATAAGGGTTAAATGGAGTAGAAATGGCGTACAATTTGGAAGAATACTACCATACTATAGCGCTATAGGTGTTGCCCAAACAATGGATTTTCTTAGAAGAAACTATCCCCATTATATAGTTTTTGACAAGTACAGATCGATAGAGCTTATAGAGGTTCCGAGGAGCCATATCAATAGACACTATAGACCGGAGGAGAGACTGCGCGAGCTACTAAGTGGATCTAGAGACCTACTGGAAGAACAGGTAGTCGAATTGGTAACCAGGATATCTGAGGAGAGCGGTGTTTCCTTGAATAACTTTGGCATAACAGGTTCTATCCTACTGAAAATTCACAATCTAACATATTCGGATATAGATTTGATTGTATATGGTATTGAGAATAGCTACAGAGTTAGAGAAACTATTAAAAATCTTCTCAATACTCCCAATAGCGGCTTCTATAGACCTGTGGGAGAAGCTCTTGAAGAGTGGGCTAGAGATATTGTAAAGATACATCCACTATCAATTGAAGAGGCTAGGCTACTGTACAGTAAATATAAATGGAATAGAGCTTTTTATAAAGGAAGACAGTTCTCTATACATCCAGTCAAAACAGAAGATGAAGTAAGCGAAAAATGGGAGGATAAGATTGTAAAACCTCTGGGGCTGGTAAAGATTAGAGCTAGGATTGCAGATTCTCGGAACTCCATCTTTATGCCAGCTATATACAGTATAGAGAATGCAAAGGTTATTGAAGGAGTTGTTCCACCAAAGCCTATAAGATATGTTATCAGCTATGAAGGGTTGTATATGGATCTCGCCAGAGATGGTGATGAAATTATCGCATATGGTAAGCTAGAGATGGTTGAGGATGTTAGACAATCAGAGGAATATCTACAGGTAGCTATAGGCACCTTTGAAGCGAGAGGTAAGGACTATATTAAGCCTGTAGCCTGGCTAGAAGCATTGCAATAGTCAAGCTCTAATAGCTTATATACTGGATGCTATCTACAGTCTCTACGAGTAGCCATGAGACCACTCGAAGAGAGGATATCTAGAGCTATTTGGAGACAGACATCTAGAGACTGGTTAGACATATCTAACGTAGATGTTATTATCGTTGGAGCTGGTCCCGCTGGTATGACAGCAGCTAGGTATCTAGCTGATGAAGGCTTCAAGGTTGTAGTTTTTGAAAGAAGATTGAGCTTTGGTGGTGGCATTGGTGGAGGTGGTATGCTACTACATAAGATTGTTGTTGATGAGACTGCGATTCCAATATTAAAGGATTTTAAGATTAAGCACCTCTATGATGATGAAGAGGATCTTTATGTTGTTGATGCATCAGAGCTTATGGCTAAACTAGCTGCAGGTGCTATAGATTCAGGAGCTAAGATAATCCATGGTATACATATTGAGGATGTTATATATAGAGAGAATCCTACTAGAATAGAGGGTATTGTAATACAGTGGAGCTCTGTAATCATGTCAGGTTTACATGTAGATCCACTCTTTATATTAAGTAAAGCTGTTATCGATGCTACAGGACATGACGCAGAAGTGCTTCAGATTATAGCTAGAAAGTTACCTGAGGCAAAAATATTGCTAGCTGGAGAAAAATCTGCATATTCAGAATTATCAGAAAAAACAGTTGTTGAATACACAGGTAGAGTTATACCAGGGCTATATGTAGCTGGGATGGCTGTAGCAGCACTCCATGGACTTCCAAGGATGGGTCCTATCTTTAGCTCAATGTTATTGTCGGGTAAGAAGATAGCTGAAGTTGTTTCTAAAGATCTGAAGCATATTTAACAAATACTAAATAGTGTTTATAGACAGCTACAACCATTTCAAACTCTAATGATAAATATCCAATGCATTGAAAAATAGATGGAGACAGAGTATACAATCAATGGCACATTTCTTAGCTATGAACATGGTACCCTATTTCATTTTTATAACTACTTTCCCATCATCGATGCCTAGCACAGGTGTTAGGTGTTCTAAAATATCTTTATTATGTAGAATCTTTAGTAGCCTTCTCTCATGGTATTTAAGGGGCTTTGATATCTCCTTTGGATAGCCATCTAGATTACTGCTACATATAAGCTTACCCTCTTTACAAATACTGTGAATTATTCTATCAGGTTCTAGAGCACCATATTCTAAAACAAATTTATATACATCCCATAGAGTAGGCCTTCTAACACAGTTCTTGAGAATATAGAAGCCACAGCAATCTTCAGATGTATGTAGATTGAAAAGACCTTCTTTACATGTAGCAAAAGCTATGCTATTCTTTGATAGTAGCCTAGCATACGTTCTATAAATAGGCTCTAGAATATCTCGGGATATCCTTACTATAGACTTTAAGCCCTTAACCTTTCTAATGCTATAGTCTTCAAAGTCTGTAGCAATACCTGAAGCTACTTCCACCAATTGGCTATAGTTCTCAGGTTCTATTCTAAGACCTTCAAAAATTACATGTTTAACACCACATTCCTTAAACGTATCTACAGCTTCTCTAATCTCCTCCTGTAGGGTTGGTGATACAAATGGTATGAATGGTGATAACCGTATAGATATTGGAATTCCTAATTCAGAAAGTTTTTTGGCTACGATAAGTCTTTGTGAGGGTGGTGGGGCTGATGGTTCTAGCTTTCTACCTATTTCATCTTTTAAAGTAGATACAGAAATTTGAATAAGGATGGCATTTCCCTTAGCGAGTTTTATAATGAGGTCTATCCATGGCTTCCTAGCTATCAGACTACTCTTTGTATTTATAATTAAAGGGTACTCATATATACTTGCAATTTTAAGTAGTTTTTCTGTAAATCTGTAGAGCTCCTCGTGGTGCGGAAAAGGATCTACTAATGTAGAAAGCCTGAATGGAATGTATTTCAACCCCCTTCTATATATCTTCCTCATTACGGTGTTAAATTGATCCAGAATAAATCTTCTTGGATAAACAATCGTTGCTGGCGAAGTCATATACCATTTAGAGTAGCAATATAGACATTTGTATGGACATATCGTATATGACTCTAGACGAAGTAGAGAATGGCAGAGGGAAGATATGATGCTGCTAATATTTATCACAAGTTCAGGCATATATAAGCTACCCTAGATCCTATCTTTCAGCATTTGCCACTCCAATACTTTAAACCATATGCATGATTGTATACGCTATTAGTGAAATAAATATAGATGTTGTAAATAGGTAAAGCACTACTAATATGCTATATCTATAGCTTTTAGTCTCGCTATATATAGCTACAGTGGTTGCTACACATGGAATGTAAAACATAAATAGAAGTAGTATTGAAAATCCTTGAGGAAGTGTGAGTCCCAGCGTTTCTATAGCTCTACTCTCTTCAACACTGCTCATCACTGCCAATGTTGAAATAAGACCTTCTTTAGCTATAAAGCCTGCAAAAAGTGCTAGCCCTAATCTCCACGCTGCCTCCATCTCAATGTTGAATAGCGATGAGAATAAGGGAGCTATCAATCCACCAATGTAAACACCATAACTTCTGGTAATATCTCCGTTAGTATATCCTTGGGGTCCAAAATTTAACAACATCCACATTACTATACTTAGTATTAGGATTACAACCGCAGCTTTATAAAGGAAGTGCTTTGTTAAATCCCACGAATTCCACATCATAACCCTTATACTCGGTCTGTGTAGGGGAGGTATCTCGAGCAAAAGTTCTGGATCATCTTTTCTCTTAAACACAGCGATTCTAAAAAGCTTTGACATAGTGAGGTAGAGTAGTATTCCAATACCATAAACTGTGGTAATTGCAAGTGCTTGGAGAAGGGGATTATTTCTAAAGAGTACGGATGTAAATGCGAGGAGAACTAGTAATCTTGCTTGACATGGTATAAATGAAATGTTCATAGCAATTTCGAGCCTCTCTGAACTGTCTATGGCAACTCTAGAGGAAAGTACTGCTGGAACATTACAGCCTACAGCTATAAGCATTGGATAGACAGCTCTTCCTGATAGACCAAATTTTGCAAATAGACTGTGAAGTGCTAGGGCCATTCTAGGACCAATTCCAGAGTCTTCTAAAGCTGATTGTAAAAATATTACAAGGAAGACTAGTGGTAAAAATGTTATTACTGCACCAACTCCAGCGATTATACCATCTACAAGGAAGCTTACTAAAAACGTACCATGTGGTAGGTAACTCTCCAACAATTGCGATAGCACACTAAATAATCTTGCTATTAAACCGCTTAGAGTATATTCCTGAAGCAATTTAGCAATGTCTTCAAAACCCATTAGTGAGAAAAACATGTTTAATGGAAAGCCAGTATTTATGATGAAAGCCACCATGAATGTTGCAAAAAGGATTAAGATGCTTGCTGTAAATCCTGTTATGGGATGCTGAAATATTTTATCAATAAGGTTGGTTCTTGCAGCTATGCTTACTCTAACACTTGTAGCCTTGGCAATCTCTTCACAGAGTTGGTATCTCCTTTCAACAATCAATTCACTGCTATCTCTATTAAACTTTAGCCGGATCTCTTCTTTACTCAATTCAATAGCTCTATAAAGCATATCAAAGCTCTTAAGATAGCCTAAAACCACGGTATCATCCTCAAGAGCTCTTATGGCAAGCCATCTAGCGATAGGGTCGCTGGCTATACCTAGCTCCTTAATTATTGAGCTGATCCTCCCAATGTATGTTTCTAACACACCGTAGTCGATTTCGATAGGTTTATCTCTATGTATAGAACGTCCATCTATAACATCTAATATAGTGTTCAGAAGATTTTGAATACCCTCACCAGTTATACTTGAAACTGCAACTATAGGTACTCCAAGAGCTCTCTGTATACCCTCTAGATGTATGTGTACTCCTTTTGAGTGGACAATATCCCACTTCGTTATAGCTATGATAACCCTAGGTGTTATTTCTAGAACTTGTAGTGCTAGGTAGAGGGATCTATCTAGATTTAAAGGATCTAGTAGAACCAGATGTACATCGGCAATACCACTAGCTATAAATTCCCTAGCTATAGTTTCATCGATACTTGTAGTTGAAAGTCCGTATATTCCTGGAAGATCTACAAAACATATATTCTTCCCCTTGTGGGTGATCTCTCCTATTCTAATATCAACTGTTGTACCAGGGAAATTAGCTACATGAGAAATTTTACCAGTAATTCTAGTAAATAGCGTTGACTTTCCGATATTCGGTTGTGCAATAATAGAGACAACAATATCACACCCCTGGACCCTTTTTACAACTTCATTTAGATTTGTATGATATGCAGGGTAGCTACAGCCAGGGCAATAGATACAGCGATTGTTCATCACTATTTACCGTAGGTATGTTTAGATACATCTAAATTTATAAGCTTAGATACGTCTAAACATATTATATGTGATTGAAAGTGATAGTGAGAAGCAGTATTGATAAAAGTATGAGAGCTTTAGAAGATTATTTAATGGCTATATATAGACTTGAGGAACTCTTCGGTGAAGCTAGAACAACCATACTAACTAATGAGCTTGGTGTAAAGCCTGCTACAGTATCTAAGATGATTTCGAGATTAGCTGAAAGGAATCTCATTATGTGGGAGCCGTATAGAGGTGTTAAGCTATCTGAAAGAGGTAGGATAATAGCTGAAAGAATAGTTAGAAGACACAGAATATCAGAATATTTTTTAGTCAAGTTTTTGAATATGGATTCGGTGAAGGCACATAGGTACGCTCACATGATGGAACATCTTCCAGAGGAATTTTTTGAAAGGTTGTATGAGTTTCTGGGGAAACCATCCACATGCCCGCATGGGAATCCAATTCCAGGTGCACCACTATCTACTGAAGCCCTTGAAGCAAAACCCTTAACGAAATTCCAACCAGGTTCGACTGTTAGAATAGCTAGGATACTGTGTACAGCTGGTGGTGAGGTTGTTGCAGATATCTATGATCTTGGAATAGATATTGGAAAAAAGATGAAGATACTGGATTTTGATGAACGGGGTATAGTTGCTGAGGTTGACAATGAAAAAAGAATTTTCATTGAATATAGATATGCCCTGGCCATTTATGGTATACCAGTGGAGTAATTTTGACTCTAATGGTGTACAGCAGATATTATTTTCATAAACATTACAATTTTAAAATCTCTATAGAGTTTCTACTATAAGTAGAAGTGTTTTGAGATGCTCTACGAACTTTATCCAGGTATCTTCGCCATTAGTGATATACCTGCTGTATATCTAGAGAAGTTTAGAGCCATTGCTATTGCCGATATCCACCTAGGGTTTGAAGAATATATGGCTGAGAAAGGTATATATCTACCTAGAATGCAACTAAGAAAAGTTTTGGAATACATAGAGAGATGTCTCAATACAGTTAAAGCAGATACCCTCATAATTGTAGGAGATGTGAAGCATCTATTTGATAGACTTGGAAGGAAAGAGTCTAGAGATCTAGGAGAATTCTTTACATATACTACAAAGAGATTTTCTAAGGTAGCACTTATTAGAGGAAATCATGATACATTTGTATACTCTATTTCTAAGAGATATGGTATTGAAGTTCATGAGAAGCTTAAGATAGAGAATATACTGTTAATTCATGGTCATAAGGATGTTTTGGAGGAAAAGGATATAGAGCTTCTCATTATGGCACACGAGCATCCGAGTATCTCACTGAGAGATCCGGTTACTACTTATAGCACAAAGTTTCCATGCTATCTATTAACACCGTTAAAGAATGGTATAAAAGCTATGGTACTGCCTGCAGCAGGGCTTTATCAGAGTGGTACACCTGTAACAACCTCCCCTGAAGGGTATCTTTCGCCAATTCTAAAAAACAGAGCTCTATTAGCTGATGCAAAACCCTATGCTATAGTTGAAAACGATGGAGTTTATGAGCTTCCAAAGCTATCGGCTATAGAGGATCTGCTTGCACTCTTGTAGAAAGAGGATTTACATAGTTGATATAAATAGAGCTTATAAATAGGCTTAAATATACCTTTATAAACCGTGTAGAGATTTAAATAAGAGTGTGGGACTATTCAATCACTTGATTCCTACTACAAAGCATTTTACAAAAAGTATCTAGCTGAGTTAAACAATCCATACATAGGAGTAAAAGTTGAAAACATAGTGGCCACGGTATCCATAGAACAGAATATAGATCTGGACTATCTAGATAAGGTATTGCCAAATGTCGAATACGATCCTGATCAATTCCCCGGCCTCGTACTAAGGCTAGACAATCCAAAGGTTACAGCACTAGTATTCAGATCGGGTAGAATGGTTGTAACAGGAGCTAAAAGTACTCCAGATCTTATAAAGGCTGTTAAAAAGATTGTGAGAATGTTGATAAAATACGATGTGCCTATAACATCTAAACCAAGAATACAGATACAGAATATTGTAGCATCTGCAAATCTTGGTGCTGAGATAATGCTCGAAAAAGTTGCATTTCTCCTGGAGAACACCATGTACGAACCAGAGCAATTCCCAGGATTAATATATAGACTGACAGATCCGCATGTGGTTTTACTAATATTCAGTAGTGGTAAGATGGTCATAACAGGAGCTAAAAGTGAGGATGAGGTCTTCCTATCAGTTAGAAATGTATTTCTAAAGCTAAAGGAATTAGGCTGTCTGAGAGAGATTAAGGTTGAGGAGGAAATACTTAGTGAGGAATTAGAAACAGTCGACTTTCTAAAGAGTAAAAAGAAGCTTACATATCAAGATTTCCAGTTCTAGTTGAATATATCTTACTCCAGTGGGAGACTGCATCTATATCCCCACCAGATAATTTTTCCTTTACAAGATCTATTTTGACTATTGTGGGAACAGAAACCCATTCACCGAGAAGTATAGCTTCACCGATATTGAGACCTGGAAGCTCTTCAACAATATCCTGGGTTATAGGTTCACAGTGTTTAGCAACATACTGTTGATCCTCTGGATGGACGATTCTCAAAATTGCTAGATTGCCTAACTGGCTTAGTATGGTTGGATCTAAGCCTCTGGGTCTTTGTGAAACTATTACAAGACCTATACCAAATTTTCTACCCTCTCTCACAATGGACTCTGCACTCCTTCTCGTAGCAGTATCAGAGTCGGCAGATATGAATACATGTGCTTCTTCAATGACCAAGGCGAGAGGTGAGGGTATCCCATGGGAACCCCTACTCCATACACATATCTTTCTAGCCTCTAAAATCCTATTAAGCCAGTGAGAAACTATTGCATCAGCTTGATTTAAATGCAAATCACTTAGATCAACAATATTTATAGCACCGAGAATAATACTATTTATAACATCCTCCATTTTTTCATCTACAATCTTCTTTAAAAAACCTTCATATGCCATTACAGCATCTAAAACCTTCTGAGCAGATACACCATATCTACCTATTCTACTCTGCAAACATTTTCTAAGCTTTGCAAAAAATTCACCATCATCTGTATTTTCAAGACACTCTCTTAAAGCCATTCTCTGCCTAGTTGCATTTTTAGGTATATTTAGAAGTCTCGACATCTCCTCCAAATCTAGGCTCAGCGGATTTATCTTTGGTCTAATAACATTTACAATCGTATCTACTAGTTTCATAGATGAGTACTCCCCATGGTAATCGAAAATTACTATTGTACCACCAAGTTCAGCTATCTTTTTAGCAATAAGAGCTACTAGATTACTTTTACCCATTCCTGTCATAGCAAGTACTCCAAGATGTTTAGAAACAATCTTATTGATGTTTACCCTTACCTCCACATCTAATTCTCTTAGTAGTGTACCCACCCTGACAAACTCTCTTCCACCTGGGCTAAAAACCCTTGCTAACACCGATTTTGGTGCCTTGTACACCTCCGTGCCCGGTGGAGGAGGTATAGGAGGCATGTATAGTTTGGAATTAGAACCGTCGATACTTCCCAGAATTTTTATCGTACCTCTATAGTAGTAAATTCTTTCACCATACCTAATGGTCTTAATAAGCCGTTCGATATCTCTCGGATCAATAAGGCTATCCGTTATTACAGAACTGCCTGTTATCGATGTACTAACCATTGCTAGAACTCTATAGTTGTAGTACTCCATGTAGAGGTATTCTCCAATTGCAAGCGGTCTAAATGCTATAATATCAGCTTTATAGGGCTTTGATTCTCCAACTATGTAGCCAACTACATCGAGCTGAAGATTCAGTGTCTCAGTGCTTCCTGTTTGGAAAACAGACATTTCTGCATCAACTCTATAGAGGTTCCCTAGCTCTCGGATCATAAGAGATTCCAAGTATTCCTGCTATTCTGTTGATATCATCAAGTCCTACTCTTGCGATCTGATCAGCTCTCATTAGTGGATACGGATAACCGGATATGATAAAATCCGATACAATGTCTATAATATATCTAATTCTAGCATCAGCATCTTCACCAAATTCTATAGGTATCTCAAGTCTATATATTCTTGAAAAGGGTTCGAATCTTACATAGGTAACGGCTATAGACATATCAGTACCAGCAATATTCTTTACCGTATGTCTAAATACTTTATTTGCCGTCGCCATACCTAGATGTTTTGATTGTGTAAGAGGTATTGGTTTAGAATACCCCGGTAGACCATTAGTGTATCTCTCAAAGTAGTAAATATCTCCCTTTACAAATCCAAAAACATCTTTAGCATTGGAGTTCTTTGATATGAATACTATCTTCTTCGGATATATGGAGATCGCATATATCAATTCCTTAATTAGATGAGAGAGATTTATGCCTTTGGCTTCTAGAAGTTCGTGGCCGTCTTCTAACAAGGCTCTTCTAAGCTTCGAGAATACTGCTATAAGACTTCCATCCATTAGAATTATATCAGCATTATTTAGAATCTTGACCATGGATTTTACCTCCATAGAGATGGAGAGGAGTGATAATTCGTTCTCTATATTATTACAGCTTACAACATCTATATCAACGAAACCATCTACCTTTTCACCTGTAAGAACATCGAGAATAACGTTAACAACATTTATAGCATACAATGCATAGCCTCTGTATTCATTATAGTTGTAGCCGCTATCTATAGCTGCAATCGTAAGCGGTCTGAGATAGGGATTTCTAGAACCTTTGTATGGAATCCATAGACTCTTGACCTTTGCAACGTTATCTATAGCTAAAACCTCGTCTATTTTACTTCTAAGGGATCCGAATACCGATACTGCAACGTCCAGTGCTTGTGTGAGCATACATATTTACCTTGGTAGTGGTAACACTCTAAAATTACCTGCTATTATTTAACTGAGTGGAAGTTTATATAGGAGAGAGATGGGTGAAAATATTAGATCGTATAGGTGTAACAATGATTATAGAGGAATGCAGTATAGAGTGTATAGATGATGTTAAGCAAATTGTGGGAGACTCTCTATCGCAATTTCACGCATATTATGCTTCTATATGTATAGAGTTAGGTAAATGTAGTGCAGTAAGATGTAGAAATGATAATGATGTTGTTGGTGTAGGGGTATTCTATGTCATAGATGTAAAACCTATATCAATAGGGGTAGTATACTATGTTGCTGTAGAGAGACGCTTTAGAGGGTATGGTATTGGTAAAGCTATTGTAGCATCTATAGAGGAACTGATGAATATGCGGGGTGTAGGATTCTATGTAGCAACAACCCGATTAAACAATATAGCATCTAGGAAAATGCTAGAGGAGCTTAACTATACTGGAATATTGTTAGAAAAAATTGATATTAATGTTCGTAAAATCATAGAGGAGCTTACCTGTGCCTATGAGGATGAGATCATTTACATAAAGAGTTCTAATAACTCTGTAAAACAGTTTCTAGATACAGTATTGGATAAAACTAATCATCGTAAAATTAAAGAGGTGTGGAGTGCAATATGCTATCGTCCTTGGATAAAACTTAGGCAAAGAAGATGATATTTTCCAATTTGCACTGAATTATATACTATTGTATGTGGAGTTAATCTTCTGGTCTTCTACTCTTACCCTCAGGTTCAACATGTATTATAATCTCTGTATTGAGTTTATCCCTCACATCTCTTTCTATAGAATCTATTATTTGATGTGCCTTCTCAACACTTATACTGGATGGCAACTTCACCACAATATCTCCCTGGTGGAGATTTTCAGCAACCCTTCTAACTCTAATTCTCTCAACAGAGATTCCGTAGTTACCTATAATATTCTTTAGATCTTTGATAATCTCCTTTGGCGCAGCATCGCTTACAAACTCTAAAATTTCTCTAAAGCTTTTCGTAAGTTCTATGAATAGATAACATGACAGTGTTATGGCACCTATGAAGTCTATTAAGTAGCTTACCAGAGCACCTGCAAATGCGGCTGCTACTGTAACAAGACTTTCAATTATTTCAACAACTGTAAATTTTGCATAGTATATGGTTGTACCACCAATGTGCTTTGCTAGGACTATAGCTATAGTATATGGCAAGAGACCTGCAAATGCAAATATAGGGGCTAAGAGACTTACCGTATACGAGCTACCAAAAGTCTCATACAGATCAACAACTATAACCCCACCTACAAATGAATACAACATCAGCGTTGATATAGGACCTCCCAACCCTATCCTATGGTGACCATAGTGGTGATCTTCATCAGGAGGCTCTACACTTGTACTAAAGAACCTATACATTATTATGATGGCTAGGGTATTTGCAATAGATGTAAGAGCATCTACAAATACAGATTTAGATCCACCCACGAAGCCTCCTAAAATCTTAAAGATACCTCCAACTATACTTAACGAAATAATTACCACAAACATCTTCGATGGCTTTACCATCCTTAACCATCTTCATATCTCTACTGCTATCTTAGGATACTAAAAAGCTGTACCATAGTTACGTGTTAAACTGTACTTATTCTATTTAGCAATATCATCAAGATGCTTCATATCATCGCTACTCAGCTTAACATCTAGGGAAATCACTATTTCCTCTAGCTGTTTAACATTTGAGACACTTATAATCGGTATTATTGGTACACCTAAGTAGTTGGATCTATGTAGTATCCATGCCAGCGCCAGTTGAGTCGGTGTTATATCTTTGCTCTTTGCAAACTCTATAAATAGTGCTATCCTTTTTAGATTTTCATCTGTGAACATCTTCCTCAACCCTTCAGAAATTTCCCCTCTCGACATAGGTGGTATGATCCATTGCTTCTTTGAAGCATCTATATATTTCCCGGTTAACAGACCTTGTGCAAGTGGAGAGTATACTGTGAGAAACATTCCAAATCTCCTTGCGATGGGTATTATATCTCTCTCTATATCTCTTTCAATCCAGTTGTATTTATATTGAAGAAATGCAATAGGTTCATAACCATATCTATCTGCGATCATCTGGTATTCCACGAGCTCGTGCGCAGGAATATTACTCATACCTATATATCTTATGTAGCCGAGTCTAATAAGATCATTAAAGGTTGATATGGTCTCCCTTTTAGGAACCTCTGGATCAAATCTATGTGCATAGTATACATCAATGTACTCTACTTGTAGTCTTTTCAAACTTTCTCTAACTTGCCACATAATGTGTTTTCTACTAAGACCAGAAGCATTTGGCCAGCTGGCCATTTCCCCAGCAACCTTAGTGGCTATAACAATTGATTCTCTCTCCAATCCCAATTCAGATAGGATTCTACCGATGAGCTTCTCGGCATAACCTACGTGTGTTAAGGGAACGGGAGATACGGCACCGTGGTATCTATTAGCAGTATCTATAAAGTTTATACCAACATCATATGCATATCTAAAAACTCTCTTAGTCTCATCAACATCAATTTTATAGATACCGTATTCGTCCTTTTCATTCAATCTAGGGAGATACCATGTACCAAGCGATATTGTGGACACCTTAATACCGCATATAGAGGAGGATACATATTTCAAAAACATCACCCTATGACATACAGTATCCCCATAGTTAGCATCTCTTATAAATATTACTGGCTATATAGGAAGTGGCTACGCCACATTTATTTACCTCGAAAATAGAGTATAATTTGATGTGGACAGCATGATCGTACTATCATTTATCAAAGTAAATGACTTGAACAAATTTATCGACTACTTAAACAATTTTAATATAGATGTTGATGAGTATGGTCATATAGTACTCCCTGATTCCTCTGAATACACATTACTGATTTGTAAAAAGAGTGGTAGGGTAATTGCATATATAGCTGTACACTACATAGATTCACATTATGCTGCACTGAATAATCTGAGTGAGAATGCATCAGATAAAGAAATCATCGAAGCTCTGATAAATGCTCAAAAAAGTGGGGTCTGGAGGGTGCCAGTAGAACCCATAATCTATGTAGCTACTGAGGAATTTATCGAACTTCTAAGTAGATATAGCGATGATA
This sequence comes from Ignisphaera sp., assembly GCA_038889075.1. GTDB lineage: Archaea > Thermoproteota > Thermoprotei_A > Sulfolobales > Ignisphaeraceae > Ignisphaera. The sequence goes on along the minus strand of JAWAHS010000002.1, from coordinate 235,720 downwards.
TTCCTAGAGATGCCGCAGCATATATTAATCAATACAGGGGGGAGACGGATCTCTTAAAGGGCTTAGCTAGCAGTATAGTAAATCTAGCAAGATACTTGGGTCAAAACAATATGTAGAAGAATAGTGTAAAGTACCAGTTTATAGTTATTGCATCTTATGTTAAGTCGTTAGCTACGTCAGATCGTTAAATTTAAATAGACCGTACCTATTCTCCCTTCCTCCTAGGAATTCCATTAAGTGCGTCCGTGCTGTATAGTACCTTCTATAGCGTCAACTAGTTTAAGTAGGTGCACTTCATCATATCCAACAGCTATACATGCTATCTTGACTAAGTCATCTAATGGTATACTCATAGCGTCTGTAAAATTGCATACATAGGCTTTAGCACCCATTGTTAGAGCTATTTTTAGTGCTGCAGCAATATCAACATTCCTCAGCTTTGACCTTACATCAATGAATCCCTCAGCATTTCCTAGAGCAACGTATACTATATCCAGGGCTGCGCTACCTAATGATCTTAGAGCAACTCTTCCTCGCTGTGAAATGTACCTCTCTACTGGTCTGTATGCTTCTGGTGTTTCAAAGTATCCAAGTAGTATGGATTTTGGAAAACTCTTTCTAGAGATGCCGTTGCCGGTAAATTCTATGCTTCCATCCCTATATATATACATTCTATCTCTGAAAATCTCTGCAACAATAGCTAGTACAACGTTCTCCAATGTCGTACGATTGTTAGATGTCCTTCTAGCTACAGCTACCGATACCGATGACCATGGAATTCCAGCATCGAAATTGCTACTACCATCAACAGGATCTATAACTGCAATCCATTTACCACTACCATATCTTCTAATACCCCTTTCCTCACCAACTACAACAACATCATCAAGCACACTAGTGATGCAGTGGGTCAAAATATCCTCAGCAACGATATCAAACTCCTTCGATACATCTCCAGAAACATTGGATCCTACTATAATATCAGAAGCCCTACCTGATCTAAGGTAGTCCAAAACTTTATTGATACATACTATGATACTTGTCTTAAGATTTTCAAACATGTTTATCAACCATCGATATACAGTGCCTATGTCTACGGTAATAAACATTTACCAGTCATAGTATACCAGTAGATTAACATTATAAACGAGATAGGATGAAGAGAATTTGATAACATTACATACATATTAACGTTGCTGGCCAAGGTTCCCAGAGCATCTATATTTATTTAAGCACTCGATTCACTCTTCCTTGGTGGCAATTTAATGGATTCGGAAAAGATTTTGAATAGGGAGCTCGATAATAGCAACGGTATTCTGAGACTTAAACCTAACTATATAGCAAGACCCCTTTATCCAGCTGGTGGAAGACTGGGTTTAGAAAAGACTTATATTGAGGATAAGGGTTGGATTAGTGAAAGGTGGCTTGCTTCAGCTGTAAGTGTCCTTGGTACAGAATATGAGGGACTTTCAGAGGTGAATATAAAAGATGCGAAGATCTTTTTTAGAGATGCTTTAAAGGCGGTTCCTGAAAGGCTTTTAGGAAAGAGCTATGCTAAGATATCTGGCAATAGATTTGGTGCTCTAACAAAGATTCTAGATCCAGGTATACAGATTCCATTACACCTCCATGCTAGTGAGGAATATGCGAGAAGATATTGGAACTCCAATCCAAAAGAAGAGGCCTACCATTACCTAGATCACACTAATAAAGGGTCTACCCCCTATATCCATTTAGGATTTCATATAGATGTTACTGAGGATGAGGTTTTGGAGCTTCTAAAGAAGTGGAACAGCGATAAAATACTCGATTTATCACCAGCATACAGATGTAATGTTGGTGAAGGATTTCACGTTCTAGCAGGTGTCGTTCATGCACCGTGCACTCTACTTACACTAGAGGTTCAAGAGGAATCCGATGTAGGTACAATCCTTCAGGCAAAGGTGTACGATAGAATTATATCTAAGGATCAATACCTTCTAAATGGACCTAGAAATGAAGAGGAGGTTCTGAAACTTATAGATTGGAATACATGTAGGGATCCTAGGTTCTATAGAAAGTACCATATTGTTCCGGAGGTTATAGATGGTAATAAAGAGTTTTCTGAAAAATGGATTTTCAGTCCTCGTATGACAAAGAAATTTAGTGGAATTGAACTAAGAATAGCACCAAATACCAGGCTACATATGGATAGAAAGGGTGCTTTTCTACTATTTGTTTGGAAAGGTAAGGGGAAAATAAATGGTGTAGAGATTGTTGGAGGAGATCCGTATAGGGATGAGATATTTGTTTCATACGAAGCTGCCAGAGATCATGTAATAGTAAATGATGGTAGAGAGGATCTCGTAATCTATGAAATATTTGGTCCCAATGTATATGTGTGATAAGCTCTACATATGTTTATGTATAGAAATGTGTAGTAAGTTTAGAATTCTATCACTACATATCAACAACTTTTAAGTGGTTTCCATGCAAAAATTACTTGGTGTGGATTTTGGATGAAGATATAGCTTTGTATGCTTTAAAGGTTGCAGAGAGTCTTGCTGCAGACTATGCTGAGGTTAGATATCATAGAATAGAAGGCTTTGGTATCGTCTCAAGAAATGGTTCGGTTATAGCAACGGGTTTTGAAGTCAGTGACGGTGTTGGTATACGGGTGCTAGTTGATGGGGCGCTGGGTTTTTCGTCTACTAATAACCTTGATAGGGAATCTATTAGAAGGGCTGTCGAGGATGCGTATAGATTAGCGAAAACCCATTCAAGGCTTATGAAAAGACCTATAGAGTTTGTACCTGCAAGAGTTGGTAGAGCTAGCTATAATGTTATTGAGCAGAAGAGTTTCGATTCTATCGATGTTGATCAGAAGGTTTCATTGCATAAAGAGCTCTGGAATAGCGTATCAAAGAGCGCTACCGAAGCAAAGGTAGAGGTATTTATGCTAAACTACACCGAATTTATAGAAGATAAGATAGTGATCAATACTGATGGAGCCTATATTAAAAGCAGAATACCTAGATTATCGATGTTTTACAATGTTGTTGTATCACATCCCCAGAAGGGTACAGTCCAGAGAGTTGAACAATTTGGTGGTAGTGGAGGTCTCGAACAGATTGCACAGTGGGACTTAGAGAATACCATTGTAAGTGAGGCAAAAACTCTTGAAAAAATACTTCTTACAGCCGTTGAACCTCCTAAGGAAGAGGTACCTGTGATTGTAGGAAGTGAAATAGTTGCTCTCATAGTTCATGAGAGTTGCGGACATCCTAGCGAAGCTGATAGAATACTCGGAAGGGAAGCTGCACAGGCTGGTAAAAGCTTCATTAAGCCTAATATGATTGGTGAAAGAATTGGTAATCGATATGCAACAGTCATAGATGATCCGACCATACCCAATAGCTACGGATTCTACCTATATGATGATGAAGGCGTTGCAGCGAGACCTAGATATCTCTATAAGGAGGGTGTGATAAACGAATTTCTACACAATAGATGGACAGCAAAGGTATTTAATGTTGATAGCAATGCTGCCGCAAGAGCTATGCACTATGGAAGCGAACCCATAATCAGAATGGCCAATACCTACCTTAAGCCTGGTGACCACGGCTTTGATGAATTACTAGAGGATGTAAGGCTAGGTGTATATATAAAGAGTTACATGGAGTGGAATATAGATGATGAGAGGTGGAGCCAGAGATACGTTGGTTTAGAAGCCTATCTCATAGAAAATGGTGAAACCACTAAATTCATTAGAAACCCTGTACTTGAGCTAACAACTAGAGCCTTCTATAGCTTAATAGATGCTGTGGGAAAGGATCTTAGATTTTATGCTGGAACCTGTGGTAAGGGTGAACCCATGCAAGGAGTGCCAGTGTGGTTTGGTGGACCTGACGTCAGATTATCTAAAATAAAACTTGGGGTGATATAAAATGGATAGCGAGATTGAGATTGCACAGAGGATTGTTGATGAAGCTATTAGAAGAGGGTTTGATGAAGCGGTAGCAGTGGTTACAGCATCTAGGAGGGTTATGGTGAAGATAGCTAATAGTGAACCTACTGTTTTGCAGCAGTGGACACCAATAATTGTTGAACTATACTTGACTAAGGATAAAAGGATATTTGTGGGTAGCTATGAACCAAAATCCGTAGAAGAGCTTCTAAATGGTATGGATAGAATATCTACGATGACTCTAAAGGTAGCTGAATCACAGCTCTACGCACCTCTACCAGAGCCTACACCTATAAGATATATTGGTGGTCTCGCTGATAATAGGATTTTAAAGGCTATGGGTGAAGTTGAAAAGATATCCGAACACATTATAGAAGTAGCACATAGGGAGAGAATAGATAGCGTTGCAGGCATGCTACAGCTAAGCTATATGAGGATAGCACTAGTATCTTCAAAGGGCGTACAACTTTCAGAGGATAAAACAGCTCTGCAGGGATATATTAGAGCATTTGCAGAACCCGATGGAAGCGGACAGTGGTGCTTCACATCAACAAAATATGATATAGATGGATTAGAGGAAATGGCCTCTATAGCAGCCAGATATGCCGTCGATTCCAGAAAGCGGGAAGATATTGAACCAGGGACCTACGACATTGTATTTAGCCCCATGGTCTTTGGGAACCTACTCGATTATATAATTGATATGGCTTCAGCATTCTCTGTGATCATGGGCCTATCAATATTTATGAAGAATAGAATAGGTGATAGAGTCGCATCAGAAAAACTTACAGTCTACGACGAACCTAGAAACCATGAACTTCCAAATGCCTCAAGTTTCGACTATGAGAGCTTAGAAACCTTCGACAAACCTATTATTGAAGATGGAATACTTAGAACAATCCTTCACAATACCAAAACAGCAAAAATTATGAACACAAAATCCACGGCTAATGCAGGTTGGATAAGACCTAGTCCATGGAATATAGTTGTTAGATCTGGTGATGCCAAGCTAGATGAAATTGTATCGGATGTAAAAAGAGGTCTACTCATAACTAACAACTGGTATACAAGGTTGCAGAGCTATGTTGAAGGATTATTTTCAACAATAGCTAGAGATGCCGTATTCTACATAGAGAACGGCAGGATCGTGAAACCTGTGAATAAGATTAGGGTGGCTGATAGCTTTCCCAACATACTGAACAACATAGAACATGTTGGTAGAGATGCATACAATGTACAGTGGTGGGAAATTTCAACACCATCGAAAATACCGTATGTATTGGTAAGAAATGTCAAAGTCTCTAAACATGTAATCTAACCATATGAAAGAGTAGACAATATCTAAATACCATAACCTACACCTAAATAATATTTAACGAATTTTAATAAATGGGAATAGCATGAATATGGCTAAATTGACTACCTTTTGAGTTCAAATTAAATTTATTTCATCCTATCTTTTACAGCCACATATATCGAGCTCGTATCGAATGTTACTGAAGACTCTCTACAGACTCTTATTGTAAAATCCTTAGTTGTTAGAGGCTTATGTAGATGTAGGCACTATTAGCAATAATCTATACAATTTGAATGGTTAACGATGTTCAGAAGCTCTTAAAATTCCACTAGATTTTTCCATATTAAGTAATTGATTGAATATATGAAGGAATATCGTAATATTTCCTCTCAAGCTTTTAATGCAATAGATAGTATTATAGATTAATAATCAGTACTGTACACTACTTTAAACACTTTGCTGGGGAGTGCAGCATGTTTAATGGCCCAAATATGCATTTTAAATACTAATATTGTTTATTCAAATTACCCCAAGCTTTTTAAGTATCTCTTCACGTTTACGCTTTGCTCCCTCTATAACTTCTTCGGTCAGATTTCTTCCCGTAGTGTCAATCGTTACAAGTAGAGGTCCGAAATTCTCTACATCAAGAACCCATAAAGCCTCTGGGATCCCGAGATCTAACCATTCAACCCTTATAACACGTTTAATTGCATTTGCCACAAGAACCCCTGCACCTCCTGTAAAAGTTGTATAGACAGCTCCAAATTCCTTACATGCTTGAGCTGTTTTTGAGCCCATGCCACCCTTACCTATAATAAGTCTTACACCAAAGTGTTTTATTATATCAGCTTCGTATAGCTCCATTCTAGTACTAGTTGTAGGTCCTCCAGAAACCACCCTCCATTCATCATTGATCTTTTCAACTACTGGACCGCAATGATATATCGCACCTCCCTTTAAATCTATGGGAAGGGGTTTGCCCTCCCTTAAATACTCAATCATTCTTCTATGTGCGGCATCCCTGGCCGTGACGACGATACCAGTAAGGTATATCGCATCACCAACTTTTAACTTTCTGACATCCTCTTCCTGGAGAGGTGTTCTCAAGTAGTAGATTGCCATATTAACCGCCTTGTGCAATTGTTTCGTTTTTCATATCTGTTCATTGATTGATATTGATAGAAACGCCTATAAACACCTTGTACAGCGATATGTGTGGAGGTAGCTGGATGAGGGGTTCGAGAGCCGCTGAGATGCTCTAGATAGTAGCTCTCCCCGAGATACCCAAGATGTGGATGTCTAGGGGTGCCCCTGAATACCCCCAAGCCCAATGAGAACCCGAGCAGAATGCAGAGGAAAAAGTATGAGGCGATGAAACCAACCAATATAAACCTATACAAGAGCTGAACCCCTCCCGAATTACTGAAAAACCTCGTAGCTTCCATCCGGCTTAACCCTAGCAGTAGCTCTTCTTACAGCCCAGCACTGAAAGACTATACCTATGGGTAGGACAGCTGGATGTCTGTATGCATAGTCCATGTGTACAGCAAGCACTGTAGACTTCCCTCCCATACCCATTGTACCTATGCCAAGCTCATTCAATGCTGTATACAGTTCCTTTTCCAACTTATCTAACTCTGGATCCGGATTTGATGAACCTAGCTTTCTAAGACATGCAGCTTTCTTAGCAAGATGAAGAGCTATGTCCGAACCCCCACCGATTCCTACACCAACAACTGTAGGTGGACAAGGCATAGAACCGGCCCTCAGTACGGCATCGACTACGGCTCTCTTTATTGCTTTAATACCCTCTCCAGGGGGAGGCATTTCTAGAACAGAGACATACTCAGAGCCTCCACCTTTGGGTACTACTGTAATCTCTAGTTCATTTCCATCGATGAACTCTATGTTGAGATATGGCATGTATCTCCCAGTGTTATCGCCAGGGTTTTTCCCAGTAAATGGGTGGACGGTATTGGGTCTTAGGGGGATGGTCCTTGTAGCTGTCCTAACGGCATTTACTAGACTTTTCTCAACTGTTTTGAATGATGGGAACTCGTAGCCTACCTTTACATAGTATAGTATGACCCCTGTATCCTGACATATTGGTCTCTTCATCTTTTCAGCCAATTCAATGTTTTTTAGTATTGCCTCTAGTTGAGATCTACTTGCTTCACTTTCCTCTTCACGATATACTTTTCTAAGGGCTTCTTTAACATCTGGTGGTATGTAGATTACAGCTCTTGTTATAGCCTCTACAGCAGCTCTCTCTATAGCCTCCTCTAGCATTTTGATACCCATAGCCTTCTCTACACCTTAAGCTCTCTATACTCATGGTATAGGTTCTATATAAGTTCTTCCCTATTAGTACCTCCATGTACTTCCCGAACCTTTCTATCAATTCCCTTATTTCATATTCGAGCTCCATAGCTTTTTCAGCAACAGTCATAGACTTCCTTACATACAATTCTATTCCCTGCACAGTCCCAATAATCCTATCTCCATAGATACTGGTTTCCTCTCCATATTTTGCTATGGCATGGATAGTTGCTATAGACATTTCATCAGTTAGCTCTCTAACTCTAAAATAGTAAAAGTTCCTCTAAATACTACCGAAAATCTAAAACCATTGATTATCTGGTTTGGAAAACTGCTCCACCCATAGCTACAAATTCTTGCTCTAGCCCTCCATGACCATATTCCCGGATCCTTCTTGCGAACAGCTATAGATACATAGATAGTCCCATCAGGATATTTAGAGAGAAGACACTTACTCTCCATAGCAACTAGTCCTGTAAAAGGTTCTATATTACCTATACCCAAAAATCACTGTACCATCACTTATAACAACAACCGTATTCTCTCTACTTTGGTATATACCAAGTGGCGAAATCCTCAAAACATGTAATAGAAGTCTTAGGAGCAACTCCACTCCCATCCTTACATAATCTACGTAGTTTCTCGGTTAAAGCAAACCAACCACCCTTGAATTGAGAAAACGATTCATAGATGTAATTACCATGATTTTATGAATTACTGCTAAATAAAGCATATTTTTACCTACATATAGCCTTGGCGATCCGGAGCAATGCTCATTATAGGTGGATAAAGGGCTGAAATTGTTTCTATGGATACATGTATCCTTTCTTTAAACTTGCTTGTAGAATGTATAGACAAGTATTATTAGGTATACTGAGTATACCTAATATATACGTATAGTATATAAGGGTGTTATCATATATACTATACTCGGTGTGCGAAATATGTTTAAACTCAATATATCTGGTATAAAGATAGTAGGTAGAGAAATAAAAGCCCTAATTAGCGGATTCGGTAATGGTAGCAAACAAAGTGCTGATAAAGATAGCGTATGGAGAAATGAGACAGTGCGCTATGTAGCTGATAACAGAAGGAGAGGAAAGAATAGTATAGAATGCCATGCTACAGTGCTATATGGCTTTCTATGCTATGAGTATAGGGAGGATGGTACTATAAGGGTCATCTGATAGTAGCAAAGTGTAGGAAGTTTTTGGATAATATATAAATTATATAAATTATTACTTTTTATGTTTAATTTTCATCTAAAAACTTCCTTCATATTCTCCTTAAATTTTGATATTATTTTTGCATGGGAATTGCTTTCAATAATCTTTTTGCCCACTATGAAACCTGCTAAGGTATATCTTGAATCTATATAGAATAATATGTATATGGGTTCGGTGACCGCTGTTGGTGTTCTATAGCTTTCCTCAATATTTTTTATACATAGGGTTTTCAATGCTGATTTTATGGATTCTACAGCTATTTTCTTTCCAACTTCTCTAACCCTCTCAGCAGGTATTACATATTTTCTTGTTCTTAAAAATACTCTCATCTTAACTTCGATATCATCATATTCGGTAAGCTTATCTACAAGTTCATAGAGTCTCGTATACTCCCCTCGGTAGATTTCGTTGCTTACTTCATTCAGTTCATTAACTAAATTAACGCCACTACATTTCTCGACACTAATTCTTTGAGCCTCTATGGGAGGCTCGTCGACTACCTTTATATTTTTAGGTGCCTTCTTTAAGAGCAGTAGTCCTAGATATGGATTATCGATATATGTTCTAAGAAAACAATCAGATATAAATGTATCTTTAGGTTTACACTCGGGAAATTTCACTAGGAGACACGGCATCCAATACAAATTCATTTCGCCTTTCATCTTGTTTAATACTTGTTTCTCCAGATGAAGGTATCTGTACATACTTTATCCCTTGGAAATCTGCTATGAGATGCTTCTACTGCTCTATCTGTAGACCTCTATCGAGGTTTTTTAGCATTTCTATATTTTTTGCTTCACTTTCATCTATTTCAGTGGTTGAGATCCATGCATCTAGAATTTCCTTAGCTAGATACTCGCTAACCAACCTTCCACTCATAACGAGAACATTAGCATCATTCCAAAGCCTTGCACCTCTAGCGGTTCCAGGATCATTACATAAAGCTGCTCTAACACCTCTAACCTTATTAGCAGCTATCGACACCCCAGTACCTGTATAGCATATAGCAATACCCCAGTCAACCTCACCACTAGCTACGGCTTTACCAACTTCGTAACCAACTATAGGCCAGGGTTCTAGTTTGTTACTCTTTGCAGCACCTACAGTTACAACTTCAAATCCCTTCTCCGTAAGGTATTTGATAACAGTATTTACAATTGGGTATACATCATCGGAGCCTACTATAACCCGTTTACCAGGAAAAACCATCGTTTCACACCAACTCTCTAGTATTGTAAAATGTACCTATAGAATATTTAAGGAATTCTACTTCCAATAATATATAAGCAATGCGATTGGTATGTACGTAGAATCGTAATGGATGTGAAAAGGTTCTATTCTGCTTGAACTATCGTTGTGTATTCTCTACCCGTAGCAGTATATACCTTGACTTGATATATCACACCATTAATATAGTTACGTGATAGTGGTACACGTATAACACGATCGGAATTAGGATCCACAATTATTGGCATTAGATACGGTCCTTCATTAAATCTAGTAAATCTATCTACCTTTTCAAAACCAACTATTTCAATCATTTGAATAGCTATCGGTACATTACTGGGATTTCTGATATGCAGAAATAGAATTCTACTTGAAGTATCGATATAGCTACCATCAAGTATATATAGCTGAGCTACCTCAAATGAATTGATTGAGCTTACTACCCATTGAATGAATGCAACACCTATGATAGCTGTAACTACAATTAGTATGGACGCCCCCATGAATAGCCCATTTTCGCCAGGCATGGTGCTTCACATTTCTCCCGGGCACTATTCACCGAAGAGCATTTATATATTTTTCTATAGAGCCCTCCGAAACTGTTTCCATCTACGGTAATGGATGTTGATTTATATAAAAATAATCTATATTGTTGCACACAATTGATAGAGTCATCTAACAGTGTATTAATCTACTTCAGATTTCTACGTATGATCGTTAAAACCCATTCTGATGATATCTTAGTTGCAAATAGCATTGTGAGTCTAGATGACATTACAATATCATTTAGATTCACAACCTCTACAGGTGAATGTATGTATCTTGTAGGAATCGATATTGTTGCAGCTGGTACTCCCTCTTTATTCAGTGCTATTATGGAGGCATCTGTTGTTCCTCCATGTAGTACTTCAAGCTGATATGGTATTCCATACTGTTTTGCAATCTCTATAAGCTTATCTCTAATAGCAGGATGTGCTATAAGCCCGGAAGCTGCTCTACCATCAACAACTTTTATGGCTGGTCCTTTACCTAGCTGTGTTATCCAGTCCTGCTCAGAGACGCCGGCCACATCACTAGCTATTGTGACATCTAGGGCAAGCGCAATATGTGGTGTTATAGAATATGCTGCTACTCTTGCACCTTTTAAACCGACTTCCTCTTGAACGGTTGCTACAGCATATACATCAACATCATTACCATCGATAGCTTTGAACGCTTCTATCATAGCAACAACGCCAACCCTATCATCTAGGGCCTTACCAGCTACAACATCAGATGTACCTAGGGTATTCAAATCCCTTTCAAATACCGCTACACTACCAATCGTGATACCTAGTTTTTCGACCTCAGCTCTACTGCTAGCGCCTATATCTATGTAGAGATCCTTAATCTCTGGAATCTGCTTTGTCTCCTCAGGCTTCATTATGTGAGGAGGCTTTGATCCTATAACTCCTCTAACAATACCACCACTAGATGACCTTATAATAACTCTTTGACCAATTAGTGTACGTTCAGAAACACCACCAATTGGTTGAAATCTCAAGAAGCCTCTTTCATCAATATAGCTAATAATAAGCCCTATTTCATCCATGTGTCCAGCAATCATGAGCTTAGCCGATCCTCTAGATCCCTTCTTAACGGCAATAACATTACCGAGAGAATCAACCCATAGGGAATCTGCATAACCTTTAAGTTCATCTATAACAATATCTCTTACAGGATCTTCGAAACCCGATGGACCTACAGCCTCTACAAGCCTCTTCAATAGATTGTATAGAGATTCCTTTCTAATCTCATACATTGTATCCAGGCCTCTAACAATGTTAGCTGATACTACCTATTGCTAGGGATAAAAGTTTTTGGATTCGTAGCCATTATTGCTGGAATTATTATGGGTATCAATAGTGTGAGTATAAGTCCGTGTATAAATGCAATTATAGTTACACTAGTGTTTGTAAATCTAGCTATAATAGGTAGTGTGGTATCCATAGTTGTTGCCCCGCCAATGGATATAGCCTCAATAGGGTATTTCTTTGATAGAATTGGATAGAGGAGTATTGTAGCTATTTCTCTAAACATATTTGCTGTGAATCCTAGAAGACCTAGGTAGCTATCGATAGTTGCCAGGTACGAACCTGTGAATGTATACCATCCCATTCCAAGGGCTATAGCTAGGTATACTATTACATCACTATGAAGTATTAACGCTGTAAGGATGCCACCTAATATAGAGCCTAGGATTGTGGCTATAACGAGTCTTACGGATAGATCTATACCAGCCATAACTTCTTTAATGGATTTAGCTTCATAAGCCACTACAATACCTATTGATGCTATGAGTATGTATAGAAATAGCTCTACTGCTTTGGATAGTATATATATTGATATATTGATGAGATAGAGTACTACACCTATCCCAAAACCTATAACAAACAGTACAACTACAGCTAATTTGCCTATCATTTTCCTCTACCAATTCTCGTAATTAGTAAAGATAGACAAAAACCTATTACTATTGGTAAAACCGTTAGGAGTGCAAGTTCCGTTACCAATATGAGAAGAGCTTGAATACCGATAATAGAAAGCCTAGCCATAATAGTATAGCCTGCCACAATACCTATTAGCAATACTAGAATAAATACTGTGACGATTACAAATCTATTTACAATTCTACTAATATTCATCCTTCTAAACCTGAACTTGGATAGGAGCCCTACGAGAAGCCCTACGAGAAGAGCCAAATAAATTATAGAACCATCACCTCTAAATAACATACCGCACATTAGATTACTAACTTAATGTAACCTTAGTTTTCCTCACAATATGTATATTTTCAATAGCTGTATGTGGATATTGACCATTCTCATCCTTTTCATATGCTTTAACCATATCCCATATATTTAGAAGAGCGAGAGATACAGCTGTCAATGCCTCCATCTCAACACCGGTTCGTTCACGTGCTTTAACAGAAACCTCTACACAAACCTTTTCATCATCTTCAATCCATATACTAGGTCTAACAAGGTCTATCCTTATAACATGGCAGAATGGTAGTAGCAGGGAAGTCTGTTTAGCAGCTTGTATAGCAGCTAAGGCTGAAGCCGTGAATACATCACCTTTTTCAATAGCTCCACTCTTTATCCTACTAACAGTCTCCTTCCTAAGTTTTATACAGCCTCTCGCTACAGCCTCTCGGTGAATCTCATCCTTGCTGCTAACATCAATCATCTTTACCGACAATAAGAACACCATTAAAAGGTATAGATGAATATGATTAAAAAGCTTATTTATGTTACAGCACTGCTTCCAGAAAGTTATAGAACCTCTTCAAAATATACTATCCTATTATGCTGCTCTAAGTACGGTCTAGTCGTAAATGATATACACTTTCTATGATACAGCCCATCAAAATTAAGTATAAGACAAGACGAAACATTTCCCACCACAAATAGTAGAATTTATCAAGAAATTCTTTCTATATGAAATCGTCTAAAACTGTGATATTTTAAACATTTTAGCTAAAATTAAGAAGAATCATACCTATACACCATTGAGATAAGATGGTAAAAATCCGCTTGTTAACTTACATGAACTATGCTTGCATCTTAAAGCTATTTCTTATCCTGGGTTGTTATAGATTTGCTAGAGTGAGCTACACCTTTGTTCCGCAGCATCCAATAGAGATCACTTTACATAGAGTTCACGGACATCGTTTAAGCTGAATGGAATACCTTAAATCTAGAATCACCAGTCCATTCCTCAGAAAGACCACAGTCCCCACCTAGCTAAATACTCAACCACTAATATGAAATGCTCTATAAAACCAGATAAATATTGCATACCTAAAGTAGCTGACGACCATATGCTTACCCAGTGATAATGAAGCAATAATATTCTATCCACTGAGTCACTATAAGTGGAGCAGTAGAGGTGCCAAATCTCTATGGATGCCACTTATTCTATATACATTGGATTGGTAAGTGCTATAATGTCGTCATAGTTATGTGGTATGAGTTTGTAGGGATCACTATATCTGCCAACTTCAACTCTTATAAAGTTATGATCTTTAGCCTCTATTTTTTCTCTATATCTAAAACTATGTTCAGGTATCTCCACAGCTCTATATACATCCCGCGATGTTATAATTCTAAGAGTGAACCCCTTAGCCTTTTTAATATCTATAGTGAGTTCTATAGAGCTAGAGTCCGCCCTTCTAATGCTATCTCCAATCATATAGGAATTGCCACTGTTAGTGATGGCTTTTACATCTATTAGTGGCTCCTCAGGGGTGTATGTTATATACACCCTACCCATTTTAATGCCATTGAGTATGCCTTCAATAGTACAGCTATTCGCATATACCCATGTGGTTGGTTCACCAAGTCTTGTCAGATCAACACCATGGTAATCGCTACCTCCAATTGCCGTAACCCTAAAGCCTTCTGTAAGAAGATGGTGCCACCATAGAAGTGATTCGCTATTTAATATATGCCATGGACCATTCCAGATCTCAATAGCATCAAAACCCTTTATATCTCTGTATCTAAATGGACAATCTCTACACATAGGTTCTCTGGATAAATCAGGGTGATTAACAGATATGAGACCTCCATCACTATGTACCTCTTCAATGAGTTTTTCAAAATCTTCCCTACTTTTTCTTCTAAAATCTACGCATCTCTTAATATTGAATATATTCATATGCCCATAGAAGGTGGTCACCTCCATTCCTGGAATGACTATAGGATCCCTATAGCTGTCTATATTGAGCTCGTAATTTTGGCTAACTGTATTGTGGTCTGTTAGAGCTATGAAATTAAGACCTCTATTACGTGCTAACGTAATTACCTCACACACGGTATTTCTACCATCACTATGTATTGAATGTACATGAAGATCGCCTCTGTACCAAGTAGGGTTATCCTCGACATATTTAGATCCCTTATATGTACCAGAATAGTCTCTACATGGATATGTATAGTTCATTATAGAAATGAGCTCAGAATAACCTTTCACAAGTTCAATCAGATTAGTATTTTTAGTTAAGTATGCAAGGGTCCTGAATACATCATCAAACGTTATTCCACCTAATACAGTTCTATAACCTATTATCCTTAACCTATATCTACAGCCACCATTAACCATGCTGTCGAGCCTTACAATAACCTTCCATATTCCTATGGGAATATCACCTGGTAAATATCCAGGGGTCGCAGTACCCTTAGCAATATATATCTTTGACCTTCTTTCAGCACTCCACCCTCTTAAATAACCAGTAGAGTCAGCAACACCTATACCGAGTTTGCATCCAGCCTCTGGGCTAGAAAACTCTATGAAGAGTACATCGACATTACTATCGACTCTAAATGATATTTCAATAAAATCGCTTTGCTCCTTTACATAATATGGTATTTTACCATCTATGGTATACTCAAACACCTTAGCCTCCACCACAGACACCTACAATACAACTTATGAATCTATAGATAGGGTATATAAAGAATAGGTGGATAATAGCCGAGCTACGATTTACAACACAAACTCGATTACAGCAACCATAGCGAATGTATACAATGCAGGTAAATATCCTAATAGGGCTCCAACATAGATGCCATTATAAAAGGGAAAGTATTGCTATGAATTTACAGCAATAGCTTAGAAAACTTCAAGTTTTCAATACCTATATAGCTATTGCTATTAAATCTGCGAATCCAAATGTAGCTACATTAACAATATTATTAAATTGCAAATAGTGTGTTACGGAAGGTTATCGATAAACCGTGTATACATATAGGAAATCCTCTAGGTATTATCAGTATAGGATTACTAGGAGATGGTGCAATGATTGCTTCTACAAATGCTTTTATAAATGTACTCAAATAGATATCTGGGGTAGATAATTTGCATACAGTGGCTATACTTAAAGTTATAGCTTTACTACTATCCATGCAGAGTGTTTTTCAATGGATTGTTGTAGATGATTATAGTCCTGGTAGGGATGTTGCACTATCTCTTTGCACATATAGCGGCAAAATCTATGTTGCTGGTTTTGATGAAGTTGATGGTGTGCCTATCATGAGGGTTGAGGTTAGGAATAGTAGTAGTGGGGCTCTTTTAAAGGTATGGAGAGGTGGCGTTGGCACACTATACGATTGTGCCGTAAATAATGGTATATATGCTGTTGGCACCGTAAAGATTTCTGATACTGACTTTGGATGGATCATACTAGCGTTTGATTGGGATTTAAATGTCGTCTCCTTGAATATATCCAATCCTTCAGATGGTATGGATGTAGCTACATCTGTATATAGCGATAGCATACACATCTATATAGCGGGTATAGTTAACGGTTCTACTTTTAGTGGATATAGAGTTGAAAAAAGAACTGCAGATGGTTTGGATCTTAAAGCTGTCCATGCTATACAGGTTCAGCTATCATGGAGGTGGCCCTATGCTTTACCTAGGATTATCAAAGATCAGAGTAATAATCTGATATGGCTACTCTATTTATATGTAGACTTAAGAGATTTTGAAATGCCTAGGATTGACATATTCAATGATAATTTGAATCATATAAAGACGATTGATTTAAAGGATATCAGAGCCTATCCATATGCCATAGCACATGCCCAGAATCATGTCTATATAGGCGGTTCTATGGGTATTGTAAAGATAGATAGTAACGGTAATATTTTGAAGGAGAGAAAACTAGGTGGCAATATAATATTTCGACTTGCCATCCTAGATCGTGATAGAATAGTAGCATTTGCCTCTCGAATAATTGCTCCACACTACATAACAATGAATAGCCTACTCGTATTCAACGATGATCTTGATATAGTTGCAAACATAACAATATCCACAAATTCGCCATGGATTCTGTGGACGGGTGATATAAAGATAGATACAAATAGCATATATGTAGCAGCATCAGAGTATGCAACACTTGAGCCAAGACCAGCAAATGAAGCGTGGGCCATCTATTCGCTAAATAGAACAGCAATAGAGTTTATCCAGGAGCACGCAAATGCTACCCAAACAGTGGATGTGTTGTCCTACGTGTTTTTCATTATAACAGCTACAGTACTTATAGTAGTTTTAAGAAAGGTATTGACAAGGAGATTACATCCAATATCTTTTATTGAAAAAGCGTTTCAATCTCTTAAAAACGTAGAATGTCGTTGAAACATTTAATTCAAACATTGAGTAACATATCATCATCTTATTAATGCTAGGAATACATCATTTACGTTTGTTCCAGTATAGCCTGTTATAATGGCTCTATTTATCTTTGAGAAATAGGTATAGCTATCATTATTTTCAAGATATGCTATTGGATCTAGCCCTAGCCTATAGCCTTCATCAATAGTATATCCATCTACTATGGCTCCTGCAGCTGGACTTATACCATCTATTCCATCGGTTCCCATACACACAGCCACGGTCTCTAGACCCTTTATTGATACAGCTAGGGATAGACATAGCTCTTGGTTTCTTCCACCAACTCCTTTACCCCTTACAGTAACTACCGTTTCCCCACCAATAAGTATGGCAACAGGTTTCTCTACAGGTCTTGAATACGCTAAAATATTCTTTATTATTGATGCAATTACTTTTCCTACTTCCCTAGCCTCCCCCTCAACCATAGATGTTAGTATCAGTGATTTAAAGCCATACTCCTCTGCCTTTCTAGCCATTGATTCTAGTGCTATCGCATTACTAGCGATTATAATGTTGTGAACATTTGAAAATATAGGATCTCCAGATTTAGGTGTATCTGGAAGCTCTCCACGCAATCCAGCCTCTATTATACTTCTCATGGTTTCTGGCATCTCATTCCATAGTCCACGTCTAGTGAGAATACTATAGACATCTCCATAGCTTGTTTCATCAGGTGCTGTAGGTCCTGATGCAATAGTGTCTAATCTATCTCCAATAACATCACTTATAATTAGAGATACTATATTTCTAGCTCTTATATATCTAAGAAGCTTACCTCCTTTAACTCTTGAAAATCTCTTTCTAACAGTATTTAGCTCAAATATATCAGCACCTCTTCTCATAAGCTCCTTTGCCAACCTACCTACATCATCCAATGAAACGTTGCGCTCTGGAACCTCGAAAAGAGCTGAACCTCCCCCTGAGATGAGTATGAATACTGTATCGTCTTCATATACATTATTCTGAAGATACTCCAATACCCTCTGCGACGATTTCAAGGTATTATTTCCAGGTATTGGGTGATCTCCCTTGACAATCTCTATTGGACCTATGTAGCCTGAGCCTTCTGGGGAAATAACAATACCACCGGCAATCCTATTACCTAAAACATTGTACATTGCATCAGCCATTCTTCTAGATGCTTTACCGAAGCCAATAACGTGTATCCTTCCTCTAACCTTAACCATAGTATCCCTTACATAAATTATATTATCGCTGATCCTAAGAGAAGCAACCACAGCTCTGTATGGATCTGCAGACTCTAAGCCATATTCTATAATATCTAGAGCTATTCTATGTAGATCTCCCCTTTCTAATACAGGCCTGTTCTTTATAAAGCTCAAAGTCTTACACCAGAATTAGTATGATATTAAGCTAAAATTAAAAGCTACCTAGAGATGTAAAATCTACACTGGGTAATATTTATCAATTCTTAACTTAAAAACATATAATAATTTTGAATATATGAAAAACGATCTATTTGATGGAGGAGTTGCTAATATAATCTAATATTTTACAACATATTAATTCAATGACCCCTTACGGCACAGCACCTCTCTGAAAACTATGTATAATGTAATACATTGACCTATGCTCTTTTTAACCATACAATATTTATGAATAATTGAATTGGATAAGAGTTTTAAGCTAGACCTAAATATAGAGGTTTATGGGGGTATTCAATGACCGTTGAAGCTATTTGCATGGGTGAAATACTTGTTGATATAATACCTACAGAAGCCAGTGTTTATAGAGATGGGTTGGGATTTGAAATACATTTTGGTGGGGCTCCAGCTAATGTTGCTGTAGGTATAGCTCGGCTGGGACATAGATCGGCCTTCATTGGTGCTATTGGCGATGATCCTTTTGGTGACATGTTAAAGGAATTCCTTAATCAGGAGGGGGTTGACACTAGATGGCTTGTGAGAAAGAGAGCAAGGACCAGTTTAGCATTTGTTACTCTATATAGAGGTGGTGAACGGGATTTCTTTTTCTATAGAGAGCCTTGGGTGAAAACCGCAGATACTATGCTTGATGTTAGTGATATTGATCTCGAGGGGATTTCAAAGGCTAGGATTATCCACATCTCTGGGGTTGCAATCGCTTACCCACCTCTTAGTGAAAGTGTGTATATGGTTATGAGAAGAGCCTTTGAGGATGGTATTTATGTATCCATAGACCCGAACTATAGACGGGATGTATGGGGTAGTGGTAGTAGAGCACTAGAAAGCATGGATAGATATCTAAGGATAGCAACGATGATTACAATGGGATATGATGAAATTGAAAATATGTTCGGCTCTAGAGATTATAAATATGTTGCTAGAAAAGTTATGGAAAGATACCCATCTATTCAAATTGTTGCCATAAGACTTGGCTCAATGGGCTCGTACGTAATCACTAGAGAAGAGGAAATATATGCACCTGCATACAAAATAATACCAATAGACACAACTGGTGCAGGAGATGCGTGGACTGCTACATTTATAGTATACTACATCCTAGAGAAAAACAGCTTAAGAACATCAGTAAAATATGCGAATGCTGCTGGAGCACTTAAATGCCTTAAACGGGGTGCCGTAACAGCCTTTCCAAAAAGGAATGAATTAGAAGAATTTGTTAGAAAGGAAAATAGTGGCTGAGGATTAGTGAATACCATTATTAGATGGAACCAGCTTATTCGTCTATAACTTCCAAATGTGTATCTAAGCCACGATTTGAGAGCTTTACGATATCTAAATTGATAATCCCGTATATTATTAAGGTCTACATTCTATTCTAGTACATCTACCTTTGTAGCCTTCAATATGCTATCCCCTTGGCTTAAAATAAGGTGTTCAATGTTTTGTCGCGAAACTGATGATGTAGTACCTATTCCTGTTACACACGAGGCTCCGGCAGCTTGAGCCCATAGAAGTATATACTTCAATTCTTCTAATTCTAAATTGTCTAATTTGTTTGGATTGAGGTCGTTTTTCAAAGTATCAACTAATTTATATATAAAGCCAGCTTGGAAAGCATCCCCAGCTCCGGTAGGGTCCACAACCTCTACTTTAAATGCGGGTTGATATACTATATAGTTGTCTTTAGCAAGATATGCACCTTTCTCACCATTAGTTATTAGTGCTATTTTAACACCTAATCCGAGAATCCTCTTCATAATCTCGGTAATGCTATCTACACCAAAAACCCTCCTAGCCTCATAAAGATTTGCATGAAATACATCAACAACCTCTAGTGAGTTTATAAGAAAAGTCCAGGTATCCTTGCCAAAAGGTTTAGCAGCAGCTATATCGGTAATATTTATCGCGCCGACCTCCTTTGATGCTCTGAAAATATTCCTTAAATTATCATCTACATTGCCAAGTAAACCGGGCGCTATGTAGAATATTCCGGGTCTGTACCTTTTAATAACATTAGTAACGTGGTCTACGGATAACTTTGTTGTCGCATCTACATCAACATGAAATCTTCTATCTTCATCCTTAACAACTAGAATTATATTCTTGTTACTATTCGAATTTCTTTCGATCTGAAATTCGACTACAATACCGTATTTCTTTAGAGTACTTAGAATAAATTCGCCACAGAGATCCCTACCAATAGAGCTAATAGCAATAATATCATTTGATTTGTAACCCATTTTAGCCAGATCTATAGCTATATTACACGGGTGACCACCAATTTCAATCGATGATGAACCTGAGACATATACTATATCGCCAGGTTCTGCTATTCGTTCAAGGTTAGCGATTATAATATCACATACAGCTACACCAGTTAGTACAATAGGTATAGCCATACCAGCACCGATATACTATTAAAATTCGGACATCAAGTTTTAACTTTAGTTGAAGAGTTAAAGCAGTTGGTAAAATGAACTTTAGATGCATCATTTCTATTCCATACAATACAGAATATTAGAGATGGATTATATACGGGTAACTGCCACTAGAGAATTCATGGTTAGATAGGACAGAATATTATGGTCTTGATGGATCATTTAAAAGATCGGCTACTTTAGGTAACGATAAGTTTTTTAAACTGTACATCCTATATCCAATAGCGGTAGGATTTCGGATGGTGAAAATGGAAAGTAGTGGTGAGGGTGTTGTCTGATCCAGATATAGTGCTGAATACGGTTAATCTAGCTGGAGGATATAATGTTATGATTAATGATAACATGGTATATGTGGATGCAGTAAGCAATGTAAATTTTTATGCAAAGAATAACGAAGTTCTGGGAATTGCTGGCGAGTCTGGTTGTGGAAAGTCTACGCTTCTTAAAATTCTGTATGGTTATATAAGACCTCCACTTGTTGTACAAAGGGGAAGCGTTACTCTTCGTATTAATGACCAGAGTATAGATATTTTATCGTTGAAGGATAGAACATTAGTGTGGTGGAAGCACATATCCTATATACCACAGAACTCTATGAATGTGTTGAATCCTCTACAGAGGTTACGTGACCATTTTATTGAAACCATTAGAACGCATATGGATGTTGATAAGGATGAGGCGTATAAGACTGCCCGAGACTATATAGAAAGTCTTGGGCTTAGTAAAGAGGTTTTGAATGCCTATCCTCATCAGCTTTCTGGTGGTATGAGACAGAGGGTAGTTATAGCACTCGCCCTTATGCTTAAACCAAGGGTGATATTGGCTGATGAACCAACAACAGCTGTAGATGTTGTTGTCCAGAGAGGTGTGCTACAGATGTTACTAGATAAACAGAGAGAATTGAAAAATACCTTGATACTAGTGACGCATGACATGGGTGTACAAGCAATGGTTACAAATAGAATACTGATAATGTATGCTGGAAAAGGCGTTGAACTTGGAGCAACTGAAGATATCTTTGAGAATCCTCTACATCCATATACTAGAGCATTGATAGAGTCTCTACCTAGAATAGGTGATAAAACACTTAGAAAAGGTCTAGCGGGACAACCACCTGATCTCACTAGTCCTCCACCTGGCTGCAGATTCCATCCCCGATGTCCCTATGCAATGGATGTGTGTAGAAGGGAGGAACCGCCTATAATAGATATCGGTAAAGAAAGATTTGTTTCATGTTGGCTATACGTGAAAAGGTGATGAAATGTGGGTGAAGCATTGCTTGAGTTAAAGAATGTTGTAAAGATCTTCAGATATGGCTTGTTTGGCTTTGAATTCAGAGCTATAGATGATGTATCGATATCCCTTGAGGATAAACCATTCATATTTACTATCGCAGGTGAAAGTGGTTCTGGAAAAACTACCTTAGCAAGGATAATTCTAGGAGTACACGTACCAGAATATGGTGAGGTTCTATATAAAGGTAGGAATATACATAAGCTTAAAGGTGAGGATCTAGTATGGTTTAGGAAAGAAGTACAGGCTGTATTTCAGGATCCCTATGCATCTTTCAATCCACTGAAAAAGGTCTACAACTACCTCTATGAAACAGCCAAAAACGTCGCAAAAATTAAAGCAGACGAAATTGATGCTCATATAGAGGAGGTTCTCAAGAGGGTTGGACTAAGCTTAGAGAAGGTTAAGGGAAAGTATCCATCAGAATTCTCTGGGGGAGAGCTACAGAGGGTTTCAATTGCTAGAGCACTAATTACGAGACCGAGACTTATATTAGCAGATGAACCGGTTTCAATGCTAGATGCATCACTTAGGGTAACTATAGTGAATCTATTTAAGGAATTCAAGGATGATCTCAAGATATCATTTATATACATAACACACGATCTTTCAACAGCTTACTATATAAGTGACTACATAGCCATTATGTACAGAGGATGGGTTGTAGAACAGGGTCCTGTAGATAAGGTACTCACCGAGCCTAAACACCCATATACTCAAACACTACTTCTATCAGCACCTATGCCAGATCCCAAATGGAGAGAAAAATGGTTGAAGGCAATAAAATTAACGGGGACTATAGAGGAGAAAGAGTTTCTAGCCAAGGGATGTAAATATGCTGCCAGATGTCCCTATGCTACGAAGAAGTGTCTTGAGAACGTGCCACCAGATTTTATAGCCAATAGTGTAAAGGTTAAGTGCTGGCTCTATGAAAAATAATTGAAAATAGTACCGACATGCAGGATGCAGTTTAACATTAGAAATGCGATAGAATGGCCTTGATCACGCTACTTTTTTGCGGAACATTTAAATTTAATGTCTCTATAACCCTCCAGACGCTCCTGGCATCAATTTCCGGTGTATATGTATAGACATTTAGTGCTTTTTTAAGTAAGGTCGTATCTATTCCTGTTATTGACGAGTACCAGTCTAAATATCTCAAAGGTTGCTTTAGGAATTCCTCTATAGAATCTCTATATACAATTGAAATTTTTTTAACAGTCTCTATATCCATATTCCCTGATGTTGCTAGAGTGCAGCAGTATTTTAATTCTTCAAATTCACTACACTCTACCACCTTACTGTGATCTATAGATTTGACGTATTCTGTTAAAGGATGCCATAAAACTGCGTACCTTGCTTTACCCCTTCTAATGGTCTCTATTGCTTCGCTAGGTGTGGCAAAGTATCTTACATCCTCCTGCTCTATTGCTCCCTTTTTCAAAGCAGCCACTCTACATAAATCCATTGATGATGCTTCACTCGATATTAAAATATTTGATCTACTTCTAGGGAATTCGTATATCATCGCACCACCACCAGCACCACCACCAACTATTACTATACTCTTTGTTGAAATATACGCATACAGCTGGGTTACCAATGGACTGAGAACAGCATCAATCTCACCTCTAATAATAGCTGATGTTGCTTGTAATGCACTGGGATATACAGTAATAGCAAGATCTAAACCAAGTACATTTCTAAGAGCTTTAGCGAAGTGTCCTAGAAATAGATACTCGCTTGACCATACTATGCCAAGCTTTAATTTTCTACCAATCTGGCTAGGTTTAGTAGCTAGTTTAACTATATATGAATTTCCGACCTTATCTCTATAAATAACGCCGCGTCTCTCCATATCCTTTAAAATGATACTTACATATGCCTTTGAAACACCCAGCGCTCTGTGTATATGTGACTGTGGAATACCACTGGGGTTACTAGAGAGTAGATCTAGAATTCTTTGGGAAAGCTCTGGAGCCATTCCAGCCACTTCCACCATATATTACATATACATAGATTTTGTATATAAGGCTTATAAACTGTTCTCATTTAAACAAACGTTTAACGGTGAATTGAGAGTGAAAACCTTGATAGCCTTAGCTATAGTTATCGTAGTGCTATTCTATATTCCAATGTTTAAATGGCTTTCAGAAATGATGGTAAGTACCATCGAGCTTGGGATGTTTCTGTACTGGATAGTTTTGACGCTACTTGCGATAATTATTGGATTTAAGATTTTGGAAAGAACTTTAAAAGGTGAAGTAGGATGAAGGAATTATACGTAGCTATCTTAGCACTATTTTTTATTGTAGGATCTATAGTAGCATGGCTTAGCAGAAGGTATCTCGGTAGAGGTGCTAGAGAATTCTTTGTAGGAGGCTATAGGGTCGGGGGATTTCTATCCGCGATGACATATGCGGCAACAACCTACAGTGCTTTTATGATGGTTGGTTTAGTTGGATTAACATTTGTAGGAGGTGTTGCTGCTCTAGGCTTTGAATTAGTATATCTAGCTTCAACCGTTATTATATTGGGGTCTATAGGACCTAAAATCTGGTATGAGGCCAGGAGAAGGGGGTGGGTAAGTCCATCCGAAATGATATCAGATCTATACGGTTCCAAAGCTATTGGTATAGCCGTTGCTCTCGTATATCTATTTACATTAGTGCCGTATACCGCAGCACAGCTTAAGGGTATTGGAGAGATATTCGGCTCTATTGCTCTAGGATACGAATATGGGATACTATTTGCATTTACTGCAATTGCATTCTGGATACTTATAGCGGGTCTATGGAGTGTTGCTACAACAGATGCATTTCAGGGGATATGGATGCTAGGATCGAGTATTGCAATTATTATATGGATAGTATCATTCCTACTACCAATTGGTGGTATAGATTACCATACTTTCATTAGGAGTCTTACCAGTAGCTCTAATGGTAACCTGCTTTCATTTACGTGGAGCCCCCAGATGTTCATAGGTCTTACGGTTCCATGGATATTCTTCGCATTAACTAACCCACAGGTTGTACAGAGGCTTTATATACCTAGAGATGAAAGAGCGTATATGAGGACTGTTAAATATTTTGCGCTGTACGGCTTTGTATATACTATCATATGCGTACTCTTAGGAATGTTATTTAGGAGCTATGTATCTCTAAATAGAAAAGATATGGAGAGTGTACTTCTAGGAAATAGAGATTTAGTAACACCATTTATGTTAACACTTTCGCATCCAATTCTAGCAGCTATAGCATACGTAGGTATAACAGCAGCTGCCATATCAACAGCAAACTCTATTGTTCTAACTGTATCAAGCTCGATTGTTAGGGATCTTTATGAGAAGGTCTCTACTAATCCAAACGAAAAAACCTCAAAAGCAATATCAGTAGTAGCCGTACTTCTACTCCTTACACTAGCTTCACTAGCAAGTATAATGAGGGTAGGATACATAGTAGAACTCTCGGTAATATCATCTGCAGGACTACTTCCTCTAGCACCAATAACGATTGTGGGTATAGCTAGGAGAAACACAATACGGAGGAAAAGGAATGGCTTTGTATATCCATTGCTATCCATAGTAGTTGGCGAACTTATCCTAGCATACACAGTAGTGATCTATGGATTTTCAAAAGCATTGACAACTCCTCTGCTATTTTCGCTACCCTCGCCCATATGGATATTAATAGGCTCCACACTAGCCACTATACCATTACTAGCAAATAATAGAGCTAGCTGAATGCACTCGATATACTATCCCACTGTATACCTACTTAAAAACCCTATCAAATTCTAGGACCTAAAGAAGACGACACCGCTAAAGATACAATATTATGTGGTTTACCGAGCAGGTAAAAAGTATATAGCATGACTATAAAGTTACATCAATTTTAGCAATACTTAAAAGTTGAAACATAGAATATGATTTGGATGTAAAAATCCGTCAAAGATTTGCTTTCTCCTAGATATATAACCTCCTGAATTAAGTTTACCCCAGTAGCTGAAGGGGTCTCTATGAGGTCTAGCCATGTTGGTAGCTTCCCTCTAAGTTACAATTTTAATAACATTAGACGCGTACTTTTTGATCTATTCGATATCGGTATCGATGTTCCCACCTTTCCACAACTTAGAAGCTTTATCGACATATATTTAAAGCCTCTCGAAAACCTTGGCATAGTCGAAAATAGAAAGGGCGTATATTTCTCTTCATACGAAAAGCTTCAGATGACGCAGAATTTTAATTTTAGCATCGAAATACCTGATGCCTACATAGCCATGTCTATTGTAAAGGATAGTGGATTGGTTTTTAAAGGTTTTAGAGCCCCTATAACAGGTGCCTTTACACTAGCCTCAAGGGTTTACCTCTCTGAGGATACCTCAAGAGGATTATATGCAACCGGTATGGCGAATGTGTATATTGTAGAGAACTTCTTTAAAAGGTATGTTTCTAAGATTATAGACTTTATCAAAGATATTGGTTACAGTATAGTATTTTTTGATGAACCAAGCCTTATCCTTTTAGTTGGTAAGAGAATACTATTTGGATGGACGGAAGATACGATTATAGAAATTCTCAGCAATTTGGCTAAGAAGGCATCTGGATCCGAGGTTGGCATTCATATATGTGGTCCTCTAAATAAAAGGCTTTTCGACCTTATAGTTCAGATTGATGGAATCAAATACTATAGCTTTGAATTCTATTCAAATCCAAAAAACATGGACATTCTCGATAAAACTCTCTTAGAAAAGTATGACAAGATAATATCACCTGGTATAGTAAGCGCATCTAAACCTACTGTGGAAAGCATTGAGGAATCACTTAATATACTTAAAAGGCTATATGAAAAGATAGGTAGTAGAATAGATTTGGTCTCCGGAGACTGTGGTTTCGGAGGCTTAAGAGGATTGTTAGGAGATGAAGAAAAGGAGTATAGAGTAGCCTTAGAAAAACTCAGTGTTGTTATCGAAGCTCTCAAGCATTTGAAAAGGGAACTTGGCATCAGTATTTCATAGCGATAAATCGACAGCATTCCAGGGATGCTGTATCCCATGGATTATGAAAAGATCTATACTTTTCCATATAAGATAGCAAGGATTGGCCAACTCGAGTTGGTGAATGCTATACTAAATTCTAGTAAAAGGATGTCCATTATCAACATTTGTGCTCCAACTGGTTTTGGAAAGACGGTATCGGTACTCTACTCAGCTATTAAAATAGTTGAAAGGGGTGATGTTGATAGAATTCTGTATTTGGTTAGAACTAGAAATGAGCTCGACCCTGTTATAAGGGAAGCTAGGAATATTGGTGTAGAGTTTACAGTACTCTACAGTGGTAGAAGAATGTGTCCATATGCTGTAGATAAAGCCGTATCTAATGAAGGCTTCTGGACGTTCTGCTCCATTCTTAGAATTCAAGGTAGGTGCCAATACTATAGTAGAGCGATTGGATCGTCTATAGAGGTTATTAAGAGAATCGTCAATGCCTCTGAAGACCACTTTACAATAGCTAGAAACCTATCAAGCAAAGCTGGTGTATGTCCCTACTTCTCCCTATTATCACTTTCAAACCATACATATCTAACAATAGCAACCTATCCATATCTATTCAAAGAACGTATATTGCTATCAACCCTCTCCCATATAAATCCCCAGAAGACACTCCTTATAATTGATGAAGCCCATAATATCCACAATATTGGAGGCATCATGGGTGATTCCATCAAACTCAATTCAATTAGAAATGCTATTGAAGAGATTCTAAAATACAGATCTGACGAAAAAGACGTTATTGATATATTAAGTATGCTAGGAATGATTAGAGTTGATGGTAGAGGCTTTAAATACATTGGTAAGGATGGAATTGGATTAGAGAAATCGCTGGTAGAGAGAATTTCATCAATTGCAACTGATATAGCTATGGAGATAGTATCTACCATTGGAAGCTCTGTAGATAAGGTTATGGCTACGGATTTAAAGATTTTGTATACTTCAAAATTTCTAGAGACCCTCTTCCAAGAAGACTTTGACTTATTTGCCTTAACATCATTTAATGCTGAAGTAGAGCTGCATGCATTGCCGGTTTCTTTCGATCCTCTCAGAAAAATGCTTGAACAGTTCAAACTTGTTATCATGATGAGTGGCACTCCTCCTTCAAAGGAATTTCTCAGCCATGTAGTCTCTGTCAGAGGAGATATTGCGGATATCGATGTTGAAGAATTTGGAGCTCCAAACTATATTCGTGAAAATTCATATACATTGATATTCGCAGGTTCTACTACAAGCTATAGAGCCAGAGATGAATACATGTATAGAGTGTATGCTGAACTCATTGAGAAGGTTCACGGTAATAACAAAAGGTGGGTTACCATGGTTATCTACCCAAGCTATGAGGTTATGTGGAGTATACTGAAATATCTTAACCGTTCTAATAATTCGGTTATCGATGGTGGAGAACCTCTTCCAATCATAAGAAATCTGCTATTTTCGAAGGAAGATGCCATACTCCATACAATTGCTGGTGGAAGGCTTGCAGAAGGCGTTGAACTTGTAAAGGATGGTGAAAGTATAATAAAATGCGTTATTGCAATAGGCATGCCCTATCCTCAGCCTGATGATTATATAAAAACGATTTTAAGGAATACAAAAGATAGGGAAGACTTAAAAGTAGATTACTATACGGAAGTGGCTATAACTAGGGTTATGCAAGCGATAGGAAGAGCAATAAGATCTGAAAATGATCATGCTCTTATAATCCTTGCCGATAGAAGGTATAAAAATCCACTGATAATAAGGAGACTTAAACTGAATATAAAGAAAATCACTGCATCGATAGAGGATGTAAAACGTGTATCAGATCAATTCTATAATCAACTCCAATCCATCTAGTTAAATTAAGTAGAAATTTAATCGAATCTCTGTACAACTCCTACTCAATTTAAATTGCACTATCTTTAATGAGAATCTGATACTACATCCAGTCCCAGACAGCACACTCCTAGCTAGGGAGTTGGATTAAGATAACATGCTCTATCCTTACCTTACCTAACCATCCTAAGAATACAGCTAGATACACGTTAATTTGGAAGCCTTTATCTCCACCTTGGGATAGAGGCCTTTTAATCCACAAATAACAACTTTAAAAACGTAGAATTGGATGTACTTCTTATTTCTCTATATGTGGTATCGGCTCTATCTTTATGACATAGGCTGGTGTTGGGTAGAGATATCTTGGAATTTCAATTTCAATTCCATAAGCTGTCTGCTTCCAGCTAATAGGTTCCTCGCCAATCATTTCAATATGTGTATCGCTCCCACCCCTTATTGTACCATCAAATGGTTTTATGATTATTTTCCTAGATTTTGGTTTTCCTAGTAGGAATACATATAGCTTATCCTCTTTTTTAACAAATCTAAGTGAAATAGCATCTTCAGATCCTATTGCAATACCTTCAGCTTGCAACCATGGTCTTGTCCCATATATAGCTTCGCCATAGATCTTTAACCACTGTCCAAGTCTTAGAAGTGTTTCTACTTGATGTTCAGGTATCGTTCCATCTACTTTTGGTGTAACACCTAAGAGTAGATTGCCATTCTTGCTAATAACATCTATTAATAGGTGTACAAGCTTTTCATAGGATAGACTGTGTTCGGATCCCTCAGCTCTATTATATCCAAATGAATAGCCCAATCCTCTAACAGTCTCCCACTTTACATCAGAGATCTTGGTAACGAGTCTATATTCAGGTGTAATAAAATCGTAGTACTTCTTTGTAAATCTATCATTTACAAGACCATTCTCAACAGTATTGTAGTAGTATGAAAATAGCTCTGGTAGATCTTCCTCAAATGGATACCCTATATCACTCCATAGTATATCGGGTTTGTATTTTTCTATAAGCTCATACCAATGCTTTCTAAGATAGTCTCTATAATCGTCACCAAATACAACTGCTTTTTTAAACGATTCATGGCCATCTATAATAGTAGTGTTGAATGTCCAGTCAATACCACTTGAATAATATGTTGCAAATTTTATACCCGAAGATCTGCAGTCCCTCTCTAGTTCACCTACAAAATCCCTTGTAGAAAACCAATTCGGCTTTCTAGGATTTACTACACTACTTGGCCAAAGAAGATAACCATCATGGTGCTTGGTAACAAAGACCACATATCCTATACCACTTTTAGTAAATAGCTTAACCCATTCAGATGACCTCCACTTGCTTGACTCCTCTTCAAATATCTTGGCAAACATTTCATAGCGAAAATCTCTACCATAGACAAGTTCGTGAAATATGGCCGTGGCACTTCCGGATATCCTTAGTGTATTGTAATACCATTCTGCGTATGGATTGTACCTAAACCAGAAATCCCAACCATATACCTCCGGAATGTAACTAAGTTCACCAAGTGGAGGAGCCCAGCCTGGTACAGAGTATAAACCCCAGTGGATAATAACACCTATTTTCACATCATGAAACCATGATGGTCTGAATTCTCTGTTGAAAATTTCATAATGTCTTCTGATGCTTTCCCAACTCGGTTTATAATCCATAGCATCACCGAAGAACTTTACCCTTCTAAAAATTTATACTTTTATTCTTATGAATGTAGTGACTGGCAGTGGCATATTCTAATTGCGTATCCGACATGAAATGTTGTAGTATAATTCTATTTAAAAAACCATTGTTAAAATTATAATGTAAATATCGATGATTACGATTCCAAAAATCTCCTGTAGAGCTACTGAGGGCCATTTAATGAATATCGCTCCTAGCGGTCCTATAATGGCCATAGTTCCAAGAACTATAGCATAAATTGTCCTCCCATCTATTACCATACCGATTGTTGTTGCTAATAAGGCTAGCCACATCTGTATGAAGAACCATGTTGAGACAAAGGTATGAGGTCTCGTTCCACTTGGATAGACCCCTATCAATGCTAGAAATATCCCTGCTATAAAGAGTAGAGCTGAAGCATAAATGTGAGCCTTACTATTTGCTATATATGTAAGATAGAGGGAGTATACACAGATTATTAAACCTATAACTATCAATCCGATATTGTAGATCCATGGTTTATTGGCTCTGGAATCCCCTAAATCACTAAGGGCATGCCTATATACGTTGAACCACGGATTCTGTAATATAGAGAGTAGTATAATAAACCATGCTAAAACAGCTGCTACGATACCCGTGAATCTCCATAAACTATATAGTGCCTCGATTGTAGCCATCCCATTTTCGCCTTGATAAATTGAATTACTGTATCATAGACCTTCCTTCTGTCTATCTTGAAGATGCTTAGAGGATGTATAAATAGATCTCATCTTAATCATCTAAGTAATCATTATATCTCTTTCTCGATCTTCAACTCATCAATTAATGTATCATGTTCCGCTATCGTGATGGCCATAGAACGGTACTTTATATTATTTCTGCAAATGGTATAGCATGAATCAGCTGCGTTGGAAGTAGTTTAAAAGCCTCTGCATAACCTACGCCAACTCTCTTGCCGTATAGGGTTGCTATAAATTTTATTAGAGTTTCAAATTCATTCCAATTAGCTTCAAACTGTGACTTGTGGGCTTTTAAAGCCCTCATTTTGACATCAATTGTATCCGTTATATTGTAGTAGTAGTTTGGCTTTGATGTATAGTAGAATGCTACATACCTTACATGCCAAGGCTCTAAACCAATTAGCGAACCCTCCTCAACATAATGTGGCAAACCTGTTACCATAATCGCTTCAGCTGATAAAAGTCCTGTATTTCTGTGATCTGGATGTGCCTCATAGGAAAGCCACGGATCTGGGGCAAGTACAACATCTGGTTTTAGAGCTCTTATCACTTCAACAAATTTTGATCTAGCCTCTCGATCATATGGCATGTATCCATCCTTGTATCCAAACCATATAACCTTTTTTACACCTATTATCCTACCTGCCTCCTCCTGCTCCATCATACGAATATATGCTAGCTGTTGCGGTGCTAGATTTGGATCCGAGGTTCCTAATGAACCATCGGTAGCTATAGCGAGAAATACCTCCTTACCCATTTTTGAAAGCGATGCTATTGTTCCACCTGCACCAACCTCGCAATCATCAGGATGTGGTGCTATGCATAGTATTCTTCTAGCTTTTTCAAATGCCAAATCAAAATCGGGATACATAACCTTCTTAACAAGTGTTCTAACAGCTTCTTCTTCAGAAAGCTTTAGAAATTCCTCAATATATTTCACCAATTCATGCACCATATATCCTCTCCAGTAAGTATATACCTTTAGAGGTAATTATAAATCTATACACTCAATTCCTAGATGGAATATGGACGCAGTAGGGCATAGTTATATGCATATGCAGTTCCTCGACCACTATAATTGGATTTTCTACACAGTTTTCTAATACATCTAATATTAATTTGATCAACATAGTTAGAGCTTAAGCTAAATTGCCTCTAGTCTGTTCCTGGATCATAGAGGACACTATGATTAATAATGTTTATCTAGTAGTGCGCTATGCAAAATGCAAACGATCTAAATCAAAGATATTGTTATGTTTATCTATATTAAGTTAAATTAAAAATGGTTTGTATAGGTTAGAAATTGTATAGTATCTTTTTAACTAGGTCGAGTACCTTTGCCTGATCTCCTGCTTCTCGGATTTTCTCAAGTTCATCTCTATGTCTATAGATTTCCAGAGCTTTCTTCATAGCATTAGCAAAGAATTCCTTGGATAGTCTCATACCATCTACGGGATCCATTCTATATGTGAATTGATCCAGTATATACCATCCTGTGTATCCAATATCTATGGTTGCATATAGAAAGTCTATAAGCTGCCATACATCCCCCGTTCCAACAACTCTATCCTCATCATTGCTATGGGTTTTAGCTGTATTTATATGTATTGACAGAAGAGGTACATCAAAGTAATGGGAAAGGTATACTGTATAGGCTGGCTCAACAGCGTACATGAGTTCGTGACCATAGTCGACTGTTATACCAACAACCTTTCTACCAAGTTCATCATTAAGTTTCCTAGCCATAACAATTGCAGCATGCGTCGTTGGTATAATCATGTTGCCCTCCTTAGGTTCTTTAAGCTTAGCTTCAATACATAGCATCATGTTTCGTTTAATAGCTTCAGAAGCAAGTTCCCTTAATCCATCTAGGAAAACCGCTATTTTCTTACCATAGTTGATCTCAAAGCTATAGTCCCATCCATCTTGACCGGGCCAAAATGAAACTACATCGACATTAAACTTCTTAGCTATCTCCATACTCTCTATAAGTATCTCCATGGATTTTCTCCTAAGAGATGGATCAGGGTTAGCTAGGGTACCGAGTCTAAGCTGTGGAACTCCAGAGAGATCTATAGCAAATCCAGCAATAATCATGCCGTTAGCTTCGGCATAGCCCTTAACTTTATCAACAAGATCCCACTGAACATTGAATTTTTCATCGAAAAACTCCATGTTTATGGGAACAAAGGCCTTTATCCCTGCTTTCTTTATTCTTTCAATCTTTGAAAGTATATCTGAGGATAGCCCGGGGAAGTACCCTCTAGCCATAAATCTATCGCTAAAAGGTCCCGCTGCCCATGTCCCGCTACCAAATTTTACATGGAATACCTCTAGGAATGCGTCAATCATATCACCCTCCAAAAATCCTGTAAATTCATCCAATCTGCTCAGCGATTCGTATTTAACCATCCTCTCCACCTAACTTAGGTAGATTTGAAACCTACGTATAAATTTTCTGCTTTATGACTCTATTTAAAAACACTAATTCTGGTATATACTATTATACATTGTACTTAGCATAGAATACTTCTACAACGCTTCGTAAATTTATTAACATAATATAAATACCGTTTCAACAATCTAAACCGATACCATTATCCCTAACAGTATTTAAAGGAAAGCTGGTATAATGTATTTGATTACATAATCTATAGGAGTTCGTCGGCAAATACCCTAAGCTAATCTTAAATAAATCTGTATTACTGTCTTATTCTCGACTACTACCTTCAAGTCGTAGTAGAACCTGTGGTACTAAACCTAAAATGAGATTGGAATATTTAATAGTAAAGGAAAACCCTGTCTAGATTAGCATAATCTAATGTGGAATTAGATAACCATAACTATGGATCAGTAAATGATGTATTTTCTGTAATCCTCTATTTTTAACCAAGGTAACTTAGGATTAGCTAAGAGTTAGAAAACAGTGAACCTAAAATAGGCTCTAATTTATTCACTATATCGTTTTCGTTGGGCTTTAGATCACCTACCTTTACAATTTTCCAAAACTCAGTATGTATATTGGTTCCACCTGGATCTATCCTCCTCAAGGGTCCTATTGTTTCAAGCTCTAGGAATAGATTATTTGTATAAACCTCTACCGAGACATTGAAATCAGGATACAGTTCTTTTTCATATCTAAACATTTTTACGAAGACATAACCATCTACGTAATAACCTATCCATGGAGGATTCGCCCTGGCTCCTATTTTAAACGGCCTTTCTATGGACGGATTTTGAACTACAAATATGTAATTATCTGAAAGAATGAACCTTTCATCTGTTAGCCTTGTATAGGGCCATATAGATAGCACTCTATCGGGTAGAAGACCCTTACCATTAACGGGCATAGGCTTTATAGGTACTATAGCAAATCCTCCCCTTTTCATAACTGAGAGAGCCCAACAAGAAAACTCTAAAGGCCATCTACCAATATTGGTAATATTGTGAACAACTTCAATAACTCCACTCACAGAAGAGGGCTTTATTACAATACTTTTCAAAATACAATTCTGCGGTTCTGGATTACCTACCACCACAATATTATCCTCCTTAACCTCGACTGAGATACCCTTGTCATCAAGGGAATAGGATCTCGGCATCGCCTCAGGTGAAACCCAAAGCCTATGACCTCCATATATTCTCCAAAACCCTTCCTCAGTACTAACACCAAAATCAGGTAAAATGCTAAATAGATTGAGCTCTGGTCTTTCCTTAGGAGCTAGATACAGTATCCTAGGACCGATATCCAATGCGATACCAATAATAATATCATTAACATAAAATACCTTAACTCTAAATCCATCCATAAGCCTCTCTATAACCATTAAAAACACCTAATGAATAAAAAGTAGTAGTTTGAAATTTAAAAAAATTTCTTTTTATTCTATTTTCTTTTTATGAACCATCCTATTGCTATTCCTATTATTAGTAGTGCTATTGCTAGTGCTGTTGTTGTTGTCCATTCTGTTACTGTCTCTGTTTTTGTTGCTGTTGTTGTTGATACTGCTGTTGATGTTACTACTGCTGTTGATGTTACTGTTGCTGTTTCTGTTCTAGTAACGGTAACTGTTACAGCACCAGGCACAGGAGTAGGCGAAGGAGTAGGTGTTGGGGTAGGTGTTGGGGTTGGGGTAGGTGTTGGGGTAGGTGTCGGGGTTGGCCTAGGAGTAGGAGATGGTGTAGGTGTTGGCGTTGGAGTCGGGGTAGGGGTAGGCTTTACCAAGGCTGCTGCTAGTTTCTTCATCGCTTCTTCTGGAAGTGCTGGGAATGTTATCGTGCCTGGTGGTGGTTCATTTATAGGTCTACTTGTTGGAGTATCTATAGTTGATTTAACTGGTATTAGGTTGCCTATTACCTGCTGTGCCATTTGATTACCCCATAGTTTGATACCTGTATAGAAGTTGTAGGCTGATGGCCAGTTGGTCCAGTAGTCTGTTAGGACCGGTAGTAGCTTTTTACAGTTTCCAGCCCATGCAACTGGCATATCTTTAATCATTGTTAGTATAGCCTCCTTCAGAGAATTTATCATTTCAGGGGTTCCTGGTGGATTGGTCATAGCTTTTAGTAGTGCTTCATCAAACTTTGGATTACAGTATCTCGCACCATTTGGTGAATACTCCCCTATGGGCTTTACGTAGGCGCATCTCCATCCTTCGAGGTGTATTGGTATTGCATTAGGATCATTTCCACTTGTACCCCAGTATGAACCTACTTCAAATGCTCCATAGTTTAATTGAGGAGTCCAGAATGTTGCTGCCTCTAGTGGTATTACCTCTACATCTATTCCAAATTTCCTCCACTGTTCTGCAACAGCTAGACCTAGATCTATGGCATCAAATTCGAAACCTGCAGGTATATTTAACTTCATTTTCCATGGTGTTCCATCTGGAAGCCTCCATTTTTTGTCTGGTCCTCTAGAGAATCCCAGACTTCTTAATATCTGTTCTGCTGCATCTGGTGCGTATCTCCACCATCCAGCACCCCAGTTCCACCTAATTTCAGATTCCGTTAAGTCCTTTGTTAGTAGACCTGTGGCTCTAGCCCATTGATATACTCTAATTGGATGTGATGGATCGTAAACCTTAATCTTTGATCCATTTGGTAGTGTTAGCTCCATGTTGAGTAGATCGTCTAGTAAAAGTGTGTATGTTAGGAATGCCTCCGCTGGCCATGCAGCAGCACTCGGTACTACAGTCATTCTCTGCACACCCTTATACCCTATTGTCATAACCTCCGTCATGTTTATGGCTAGTGTGAGTGCCCATCTAACCATAGTTATGTTATATGGATACCTCATATTGTTAAAGTATATACCTCTAACTGTTGTATCATAGCCCCAGAAATATGGATAATACGGTAACCATGCCTGCACCCTATCACCAAGCATCCTCTTTAGAGACTCCCATGCCTGCCAAGTGGCATCAAAAATCCAATCGAGTTCTCCTCTAGCCATTGCTACAATCTTATCCGTCTCGGTCTTAAACACTCTAAACATAACATACTTGGGGCCAGGCCATAGAACAATCTTTTTATCGTAGAGTGGCTTAATTGAGGACCTGTCCCAGTCATCCCTTCTCTTCCACAGGAACCACGTACCGCCAGGGTCGTATGAGTGGAGTACATATGGTCCTATACACAGCGGTGGGTTGTAGAGAAATGTGTGCGCATTTTCTGCGGTAATACCGTTGGCATCAAAGTAGTGTTTCGGCATCATGTAGTTGTATATGCCGGGGCCTATCAAGGTAAAGGCCATGTAGTGGAAGTATGGATTTGGAGTTTTGAGCCTTATGGTAAGCGTATAGTCGTCTACAACCCATGCAGACTCCACCCATGCATTTAGGGTTGCATATGGACTTAGCTTACTATTTGCTTTAGAGACATTTATAGCATACACGATATCCCTGGCTGTAAATGGTGTTCCATCACTCCAGTATATGCCTTTTACAATCTTTATTGTTAGCTCCTTAAAGTCAGGGCTGTAGGTGGGTAGGCTTTCTGCAACCCACGGCTTTGTCACACCATCCTTGTAGTCAGTGTAGTAGAGTGGTGACATACAGACTTGGTTAATACCTATAACTGTAGCCTGTGTGCCTATAACCCAGGGATTCCAGTTATCTGGATTGGCAACGCTACTTATCTGAACATCGAAGATAACGGTTTCCTCTCTTTTAACGCCTGGTGGCAACGCAAGCTGTGCATTTAGATTCTGTATGGTGACTGTTGATAGAAGTGATAAAATTATAATTGTAGCTATAAGTATAGAGGCGAGGGTTCTACCTAATATCATCTGCAGCACCCATTCCAGTATGGTAACGGAAAGAACAGCTATATAAATCTTTATGGTCTTAGTCGGTCTCTAGCACTATTATGATGATATGCTGCGTAATAGTATTACAGAGATTATTATGTTAAAGAAAACTATTCTATGAATGTGGGTATATTTTTAAATAGTTTTGATAATATTAATGCTGATAGCTTTGGCTGTCTATCTCTGCTGTAGATTCCTTTTCTATTCAATATTGTTCTTAGTGGATTCTGCGGGGTTCTAAAGTCTGCGAAATTCCATATATGTAACCCTACTACATAATCCCTCTTACTCAGCACCTCAACATAGCTTCTAATCATTTCTGCCTGGTATTCCTCTGACCACATCTGTGGTGGATCGCTGTGTAGTCCTAGATAGGCATCTGCTCCAAATTCTGTTATAATTATCGGTTTTTCTGGAAATCTCTGATGGATTTGCTCTACCTCTTTTAGCATAACTTCAGTACCCCTTGCTATATCACCCCATTCGGAGTACCAGCCACGATAATAGTTAAGCGATATCACATCTACATGACCTAGGGCGAGATCTCTGATGGATCTATGAGAGGCAAATGTTGTTGGCCTTGAAGGATCCAGCTCTTTAAAGAGATGAGCCATTCTTTTTATAAATTCTGCTACCTCTGGTATATCGCTTGGCGGTTCGTTTGTTACACTATACATTATTACTGATGGTCTATTCTTATGTTGCTTCACCATCTCCTCAACAAATCTTCTTGCCTTCGTGAAGTATTCCTCACTACTAAAGAGTTTCGCTATCTCCTCTCTACTAAGTATACGATCCATACCTGAGTAGCATAGCGGGGGCTCTAGAATCACCATAAAGCCAAATTCGTCAGCTAGATCTAGATGTTCATTTGAATATGGATAGTGTGTGGTTCTAAAGGAATTGGCACCTATTTTCTTCATTAGGTAGAAGTCTCTTATGAGAACTGCACCATGCATGTACTTACCCAGTACTGGGAAATCTTCATGTCTGCCAAACCCCTTGAGGAATACTGGTCGTCCATTTAAATATATCTTCCCCCCTCTAACTTCAATAGTTCTAAACCCTATACGTTCATAAACCGAGTCCCTCATAACACCATCTGTATAGATCTCAACAACAAAGTTATATAGATTCGGATCTTCAGGACTCCACGGCCTGACACCATCGAATCTCCTCTCATATCTGAATTGACCAGGTTCAACATCTCTTATCATCTCCTCAAACAATACCTCTGACAACTCCTTATCCATTAAAGCAAGCTTTACATCAACACGTCTGTTGCATACTATATCAATGGATGTCTTAAAGCTTCCATCGCCACCCGCATTTATGGTGACGTCGTCAACATAGCACGTATCTGTAAACTCTAAGTATGTAGGTCTATGGATACCCCCATAGTGAAAGAAGTCAAAAGCTGTTACATTAAGCTCCCTTGCTGGAGGTAAGTCGGATACCGATGGTGTATTGTCTATCCTAACAACAATTCTATTTAAATCACCATATTTGATGCTGCCAACACCAAATCTAAACTGTGTAAATGACCCCTCGTGTTCCCCTATGAAATTGCCGTTCACCCATACCCTAGCCCTGTATCCAGCACCATCGAAGATAATCCATGCTAGCTTACCTTTTAGAGAACCATCGACATAGAAATCCCTCTGATACCAAGCCACACCAGTGAATTGATCCCATTCTGGATTTTGTTCATTCCAAGATGATGGAACATATATGAGATCAGCTGAGCTAAACCCTCTATACCACTCCTCTCTATCGCCAACCAGTTCCCTATCCATTTTGAATTTCCAAAAACCATCGAGAGGTATTCTAGGTCTGAACCACGATTTCAACTCTGTTCACAGCATGCTATAGAAGAGGGATTAGATATATAAGGTTTGCCCTAATAGACAATCCTTTTAAGAATCTTAAAAATGCTATATCAGGTTGTATAGAGACTTTGCATTTTCATTTAGAAGTGCTCTTGCTATCTCAAGTGCTGTTTCCTTGTCTATGAATCCCTCTTCAATAAAGTTTGTCAATATATGTGCTAACTGACTCTTGGCTAGCACTGCCTTTCCATAGACCCAGTCTGCTATATATGCATCGCTAAAGAATCCGCCTATTTTATTATATGGTAGCATCTGAAGTCTTAAACGGAGGTATGATCTAATCAATTCTGGATACATAGAGTACCACCAGTATCCACTTAGATAAACGTTGGGGTAGTTCTTGGCTATAACTGTCATTGGATGATTCATCAAAGCATCTGCTATAAATACATCGAATTTTACGGCTGGATATGCTGAAAAGAGTTTCGCTAGATCAATAATCTGACGGGGATTGAATAGAGTTATAGCATAATCTGGTGGTGAGGCACCTGCTACAGGTCTCTTTACACCTAGCATCAATTGAACAGCTAACTTCTGTTCTTCACAGAATCCAAGTACGATTCTAAGAATATATGATGCAATGGTACTTCTAGCTAGAGGATCTAGTATACCTTGTGATCTTAAGACACTCAGGTAAGTATCTACAGTAGATTTATCGCTTCTACTAGTAGCTAGAGAGATGAATTCGTCGTCTGGCTGAACATTTATTGTAACAGCCACAATACTTCCTATAAATCTCTTAAGGATGGCTATAATCGCCTCTTCAAGTATACTGGAATTTACTATCTCTAGCGATAATATCCCCTCTAAATGCCTTAAACCAGACTGGGTCAAGTTAGGTAGTATTGGATCCATTCTTAGAGCTCCTGTAAACAGCTCCCTGTCATATTGTACCATCCTTTCAAGTGGATTTATTGTTAGAAACGACTTTTCTACGGGAACTCTATCCCTTAAGATGTGCTTAGCCCATGTCTCATCGCTAAATTTCTGACTAACTGCGGTAACCAGCTCCTCTACATTACTTGGCTCTAAACCTCTTAGTTCGAAACCATAGAGATCTCTGAGTATAGACTTTAAGCACCAGAAGGTAGAGGTATTCCTTATGTACTTGATGTAGTTTGCTGCTACCTTTAACCTCTCAACCCCTCTATACCTTTCGAGAAGCTCTCTAGACATACCAGAGGATGCAAG
This sequence comes from Ignisphaera sp., assembly GCA_038889075.1. Classification (GTDB taxonomy): domain Archaea; phylum Thermoproteota; class Thermoprotei_A; order Sulfolobales; family Ignisphaeraceae; genus Ignisphaera. The sequence goes on along the minus strand of JAWAHS010000002.1, from coordinate 194,659 downwards.
TTCTGTTACTATATAGTGGTAGAACACAATATCATCAATACTCTTAGCCGAGAGTGATAATGGGTTCAGATGTTGATGTACATCGATAACTGGTATATCCTTTATTTCCCCAAATAACTCACTATACAACTTGGACAAGGGGGTAGACCACCAAACAATACTAAGTTAATTGTTGTAAAGCTGGTTATGGAGATGATATAGTTTTTATAAGTTCTACAACCTTTGATCTAAATGCTAGGTACTCATTAGTGAATTCATTCATAGTCTTTACACACGGTCCGTACCTTGGCCAATCAGCAGGACTTACACCTCTATTCCCATAGTCTTTATCTATGCCAACTTTCTTAAGGAGGTCATTTAGCTCAGGAGAAGATTCGTATGCTTTTACAAAATCCTCATACTGCATCAATATCTCTAGGTATCGATTCTCCAGGGTCTGGTATATAGACTCCCTAATTTCATCGAGCTCTATACCTTTCTCCGCAACCTCATTTACAACCTTTAGTTGGTGATCGGGGAACTCAGTATTTGTCATATTCCTAGAAGCAAATGTATAGAGGGTGTCGATAGGCTTTCTCTTAGATGCTGGAAGGAGATCTATTCTATCAATTACTATTTCAGCCTGTTCCCTGGTAATACCCACTTCATTGATGAGGTAGTTTATCCACTTTTCACGATTCCAAGGTGAGAATAGTATCTCATATACTCTCTGGGCTACAAAGGTTCCCGAAAGCTCTATAGCCTCTTCAAGCATCTTAACATTTTTCAACGTCTCCTCTCTAGTACCATAGATATTCAGCTCCACCAGCGCATCTATATATGGATCTCTTACCATATTCCTGCCCAGTACCCTATGACTACATAGGTGATCTACAGCACTCTTCAGACCTTTTCTCTTCACCTCACCCCATACATCCTCCTTTACTCCTAGACCTTTTGCTAATTTATCTAATACAGCCCACCTTCTATGCTCCTCTACCTTCTCCAACCCCTTTAGAAGAAGTCTGGCAGCTATATCTTCCCTAAGGTGATCCTCCAATCTACCACCCATGTTTGTATCGTAGGTTTGGGTCGGCATAATTCCTTTCTTTATAGCCTTTGCCATACCCTTCATAGCAGCAACACCTATCAGAACCTCCTGACTAACAGTGTAGCTTACCGTAATATTCTGACCTACACCCATTTCGTTTATCCTCTCGGCAATTTCAATTGCTGCAGGATATGCTGCTGCTACCTTTATAACAAGATCCGGTCTTCCCTTCTCAGGAACACTATAACCCCACCAGAGATATTCATCGTATATTGCTAGATCTTTCTCCAATCTAGTGGCAAATATTTTTACAGCTTCCACACTCTTCTCAACGTCATGTGCAATCAGTGGATTTAATTGATAGCTCACCAGACCATCATGATACTTTGATAGTATAAATGGTATCCTAAATACGTAGAAATTATCTAGTAGTGCAAACCTGGTTGCCTCCATGGTTATATCGTCAGCGTATCTCTCAGGCTCTCTAAACCATTCTGGATGCTCCTTCACGAGAATTTCCTCTGCATATTTCCTAAACCTACTCCATAGCTCAGAATCATCATCGTAGGCTCTAGCCGCTAATACAGGATTTGTCGAAACTTGAACAAATCCTAGATGTCTCAAGAATCGCAAGCCAAGTGCGTAATCGTTACCAAACTTGCAAAGGTTTAAATCGTATGCCTTTCTATAGAAGTTATTTCTGATTTCATATATCATAGCCTCTATATAGCTTCTTGCACACCCTAACTTCGATACCTTCTTTGAAACTCTTTGTGCAATCTCTGCAACAAGGCTCCTACCTTTATTAACCTTCATCAACTCTCTGAGCTGAAGTTCGATGACGGCCTCAATAACTATCGGTTCACCAAGCTCTCTTCTTTCAATATCCTCCCATTCATCAAATGCGTTTTTGATGGTCGTCACAACCTGCTCAACCATTTCTGAGGCAAAGCCTGCCCATCTACTTTCAGCACCAACCAAATTGAATACCATCTCAAACATAGTATCATATAGTCTTGCTCTTCGAACTATCCCTTCCTCGGCACTTGATCCATCATCTATTCTTTCACTTCTAATAAGTAGACCTATTCTCCTAATAAGGGAACCTACAACATCTATCAAACAACTACCCATTTCTGGATGTAAAATATGATCAGCTGCGAGTTTCGTCCATCCCATTAACGACGTTTTGATTATATGATCAGCATGATCTATGCGTGGTTCCATTGGTAATGAGAGAGCGTCTACCTTAGCTCTTTTTAGAATATCGATTACATTTTCTTTTGATATCTTCATAAAGTTATTTCACCACATCCTGAGGCTAGAGAAAGAAGTCCGTGACCTCTCTTTAAAAACTTATCTATAGCCGTACTGGAAAACTGGTTAAAGGGTAAGCAAAATTAAGTAAATCTAAATATTGTTTAAGCATCTCTTCATAAAATCTATGTATAGCGGTATTACTGTATCCGGATCCTCAAGCTCTGGATGCCACATTTTCTCCCACTCAACAGAGACGTAGCCCCGGTATCCTATTGATTTGAGATCATTTAGAACTTTACAGATGGGTACTACACCTCTTCCAGGTCTTACAAAGACCCTCTTACCCTCTACTATAACGAAGTCCTTTACATGTACATGCACTATCCTCTCCGCTATGTGTGGAAATACCTTCTCATGTCTTTCTCCCACCATAATCATGTTAGCTACATCGTACAGTATTTTTATCTCTGGATGGAGTTTTCCGAGAAGCTTTAGTAGTACCTCAAGTTTTGTTAGCTCATCGTGTGTTTCTATGGCTATGTAGACGTTGTGTTTATAAGAGTATTCTGCCAGTCTATTTAAGCTCTCAGATATTCTCCTAATTGAGTTCTCCACATCATCTGGAAACCTACCTGCATACACCCTTACAGCCTTTGCTCCAAGTTCCTCAGCCATTAAAATGAGGGTTCTGAGTAGATCCTCATTCCTCTTCCTCTCTTCATCAGATATAGAGGAGAATCTGGCATATCCAGCGATGGATGCTATCTTCACACCACTTTCCTCTATAATCCTCAGATATGTTTTATCAATAGGATAGTGCGGCTTAATGTGTATTCCATCTTCAGCTACTCTGAGTTCGATTGCATCTAAACCAAATATCTTAGCTCTTTCGAGAACCTCTTCAAGTTTTAGATGCGGATATGCTAGAGTTGTAAATGTAAATTTCATAGAATACCATCAACCTCTAATGGAAGTTTTACGTGCACTTTTCTTGTACTTGAATAGTATATGGCTCTAACTATCTCAAGGCTCTTTAACCCTTCCTCACCTGTTATTGGAAAGTCTCTGTCGTTAAGTAGTGCCATAAAGAAGTCCTCAAACAATCTCCTATGTAGTCCACCTGGAACCTTTATTGTTTCAGTTGAATATCCAGGACTTCTCTCTATTGATAGACCTTCTTCACTCTTTAGTAGAACCAACTCGTTATCCCATAGTTCAGCTTGCCCCTTTGTACCAAATACCCTTATCTTTCTATACTGATATGTAGATGGTTTTGTAAAGAGATTTGCAGTGAGAACACCGTATCCTCCCCTTCTATACTTCATCAACCCTATACCGATATCCTCAACATCTATAGATTGGTGTACAAGGTTGTCAATATATCCGACTACCTCATCAACCTCGCCTCCAAACCATAACATTAAATCTATCGTGTGTATTGCCTGATTTATTAATGCCCCTCCACCTTCTGTCGACCACATACCTCTCCAACTTCTAGCAAGTTCATCCTTTAGATAATACGTCGCTTCATCTCTAAACCACATCATCTCACCTATGACCAGCAGTGGTTTACCAATTGACTCACCATCTAGATGTTTCTTAAGCTCCCTCACACCATCAGCATACCTCCCCTGATAGATTACGCCTAGCTTAATTCCTTTACGCCTAGCCTTTAATATCATCTCCTTTGCAGCTGTTACTGTTGTTGCAATAGGTTTCTCTACAATAACATGCTTACCAAATTCCATAGCATACATAGCCTGCCATGCATGCAGATAATGGGGAGTTGCTATTGTTACAACATCCACCTCTGGATCCCTAACAACATCGTCATATGAGTAGTACCCTTTGCATCCATATCTAGATGCAAATCCATCGATAAGAGACCGATTTAAACAGGTAACACCAACAAGTTTCACGTAATCCGTGGACCTCTCAAGATCTTTAATGGCTTCAACGTGAACACGTCCAATAGCACCGAGACCAACTACGGCTACACCTATCCTATGGGGCATGGCCTACCCCCGCTATATTCCATCACTCAAATATATAAATTTTTAATACAGCTGTTTACAGAGTATCGATATGGGTGCAACCCCTTGTCAAATCTATCAATAATATCTGATGAAATCTCACAGGATTTTGAACACGCTTTAAAGGTTATTAAAGAGCTTGGAGCCAGCTATGTTGAGCTTAGAACACTATGGAATAGATATATTGTTGAGCTTTCTGATGGTCAGCTCCGTGATGTGAGAAAACTTGTAGATAGATATGGTATCAAGGTTTCACATGTGTGTTCCCCTACATTCAAGATTTACATTGATGATGAAAGAGGGTATAGGGACCATCTATCTATACTAAGGAGAGCAATCGAGATATCGAAATTCTTCGACCTTGGGTATACAAGGATATTTACATTCTGGTGGCAGGGTTCGCTAGATCTGTATATTGATAAAATAGTAGAGAAATTTCAACCTGCCATAGAACTAGCCGAAGAAGAGGGTGTTCATTTAATAGTTGAAAATGAATATTCGTGCTTCATCGGCACAGGCACAGAGCTTCGGATGCTTCTGGATAAATTAAAGAGTAGATATGTGAAGGTGCTATGGGATCCCGGCAATGCATTCTTTGCTAGAGAAACACCCTATCCATACGGCTACAGTAAAATCAAGGATCAGATACTTTACCTTCATCTAAAAGATGCATCGGTAGAAAATGGTAAATTTGTATTTAAACCCATTGGCAAAGGTATGATAGATTATGAGGGACAGTTAAGGGATGTTATAAGTAGAGATAGAGACATTATTCTATCGCTGGAAACACACTACGTACCTCAATCTGGAAGCAAGGAGGAGGGAACAAGGGAATCGTATTCAGGGTTGGTTAGGATAATAAAAAAGATTCTAGACGAGCTCTAACTTCATTCTACTCTAAGGAACTGCACTTCTGATTGTAAACCTGTCTACACTATTTTACCTACAGAGTTTTGGTCATTATATAATAGTGTTTGATTCTAGCTATCCCCGGTACCTGCGTATAGAAGAATAGGTGCGATGTCCATGGTATAACTGCGTATTTAAATCCTAGCTGCTTTAAATCATATAACGCTTTAAATAGCAACACCGTACCAACACCATGTCTTCTTCTATTCGGATCCACTCCTACAGGTCCAAACTCATTTCGTTTCATACGGAGGTATACTGCGAATCCTATTAACTCACCACCTTGTTCTGCTATCCATATAGTCGGAGGTTTGCTTCTGAAGGAGTACTCGGTTTCTAAACGCCAGAACGGGTTGTTAAACGTTTTACCAACCCATTCACTTACATATGGCGCTTCTCCGTTCCTTCCTTTTCTAAATAGTATCCCCTCAGACACTAACGTATTTTCGATTTTTCTAACTCTATCTGGGTAATAGAATTCTGATAGATTCACCTCATAGTTAACAGAATCTTCACGTTTTTTAAATCCATAGACTTCGAACATCTCAACATAATCTTCGTAAAGTATGTTGATACCTGGCATGAAATAGTACGGTGCATAAGCATAGAGGACAATATGCTTCTTTCCATATCTTTTTACCATTTCCTCGAATGATGAGAGTAACCCTATGAAAACCTTCCTCCACTCATCAGAAGGAAGCGCTATATCTATGGCTAGATCCTTTATCCAAATATACTCTCTAAAATTGTTCACTGCATCCCTAGGCTCCTTGGATATTTCAACACCTATTAAGAATCCTCTAATTCTATTCTCTTTATCAATCGCAAATAGTGTGAACTCTTCATTAAAGTTTTCATCATCCACTATGAATGATTTGTATATATCGCACTCTACGCTATCATAAGGAAAGGCTACATTGTGTATTCTACAAGAATATTCTAATGCTTCAACATCTTTTAATTCTCTATAAGTAACTATATTTATCAAGATGCATCCCCAAAAAGAAAAAGAGATTTAGTTTAAAAGCGTTATGGCTAAGTTACTGTATACAGATTCGCTAGAGTATTGAATCTAGATATAGTTGAAATGCCCTTAGCAGAACACCCTTTCCAGCATTCAGTGCTTCAAATGGATTCTGATCCTGTTCTGGTTTTATTTCAAAACTGATAGCACCCTTATACCCAATATCGTGTAGCACTCTGAGGAGTCTTACAACATCCACCTCTGTATTGAGAGCTCCTGGTCTATAGAAGCCTGGATGTGTATCTAGGAGTTTATCACCAACTTTCTTTCCACATCCTATGTGTATATGGCCTACGAACTCTGGATAGGATTTCAGCACCTCGGGTTCCTCATTTAATAATGGAGCATGGCTTAGATCCCACATTATGTAAACATCTCTAACAGCCTCCCTTACCTTCTCTACGACCTTTACCGTCTCTGATAGTGGTCCAACGAGTCTTTTTCTATCCCACATGATATCGAACGTCTCTAAGAATACCTTCATACCATATTTAGAGGCCTCGCTTCCAATTTCAGTAAGGCTTTTGACAAGGGCTTCCATAGCTACTTCCCTATTAGGACCCTCCACATTGGGTCCTGAGCACAGACCTACAGCCTTCATTCCTCTCAAACCTGCTCTACGAACCTCGTTGAGTATGAATTCAACTGCTTTTCTTCTTTCCACTTCATCTAGAGCATTAACATTTAAACCTCTATTTATTATAAGTGGCTGAAGTGCTAGTGCAAATCTCTTTTCGTAATCCTCATTTAGTTTCGCGACTTTATTCCACTCTACATCATCTACTATGGGTGTCATTTCAATTAAATCGAAAAATGGGTCTACAATTAAGGGTTTCAATCTCTCACTAAAGTCTTTAGTTAATTGTGTCAAATCTGGAAATATCATAAAGGCAACGATACCTATATCCCATGGAAATCTTGCTACAATTTCGTGCCCTCTTCTGACAGTGTAGCCATATAGCATGGCTATCTCCCATCTATACTCTCCAAATTTCAAAATACTTAAAAGTTTTTAGCTGCTGAATTTTACCCCTTATGGGTATCAATAAATGTATTTAGGTAAAATACCTAGACCTGCCTTTGGAATTAGAATCCCGGAAATAGTTGTACCTGCCATACTTAGAAGCTTTAAGGAACTAAACATTACTGGAACTCTAATGCTTTCATTTAATAGAGAAACAGCACCACAGAGATTCATAGCCTCTCTAGATCCAAAACACTTCTATTTAGGACACACAGGTACCTCGATCAGTGAGTATATAACTAAAGCAGAAGAATTCTCCAAAGAATTTTCAATACCTATAGAGATTGAAGCCGACCATGTATCTATTATGGGTAGTGTTGAAAGAGCTTTAAAGAGAATAGCAGGTGTAGCCATAGAGGAGGGTTTAAGTACAACAGAGATAGACGAATCTTTAAACTATATTGAGGAGGAATTCAAAGAAGTAGCTAGAGCAGGAGGCGTAGATTTTGTAACCATAGACACTTGTGAACTTGTAGACGCGAAAGTTGAGATGCTTTCTAATGAAGAACTTCTGTATAGATATGAAAATCAGTTTGAATCTGATTACAGAAGATCGCTTGAGAACAGATTCCTACGAAATTTCAACTTTGTATCAGACGATAGGATACTATTCATTAAATTCACCAAAATCGATGTAGCTAAACTTGCATTGAAGTACAGTAGAAGCATCGAATACATTGAAAGGATACTGAATATCATTAAGAAATACAGTGAAAGAGAGTTTGGACTAGAAGTGGCACTAGATGAACTTCCATTAAAAACCGGTATAAAGGATGTTCTATTCTATTCAATGGAATTATTACACAGAGGTATCAATATAGATTTTCTAGCACCAAACATAGGATTTAGAAAGAGGGAGGATTACACTGAAGATGTAAATCAACTCTATGAACACGTTAAAAACCTGCATACGGTACTCTCATCACTGGGCATATACATTTCCATACACTCCGGTAGCGGTGCTAATCCATACTCTGATAAAGGTAGTGGAGTATGGGAAGTTATAAAAATGGCAACAGGCGGTTTCGTAAAGTACAAAATGTCTGGGGTGCTGATACAGCTCCTACTCGAAATCCTACACCAATCCGCACCTGGAACTAAGCCAAGAAGAATCTATGATGAAATCTACGACTCTGTTCTTGAACACATACACTCTGTAATAAAAACCAAAAGCGGTATCTATTCCCCGGAGCTTGAAAGACTTTTAAAAGCGTACGAAGAGAAGAAAGATAAAGATCCCCTATATAAAAGGAGTCCTAGAGCTGACATATTTAGACACTACTTCTATCTATTTCAAGCAATAAGAGATAGCAGTGGTTATAGGAGATTAAGAAATGAATTAATTAATCTGTACTACAGCGATGAGGATATTAGAAGGAAATACGAAGCTGAAGTATACAATCTAATACACAGATTCTCTAAGGCACTAGGCTTCACCAACAATATTACCAAATACAGGATGCTATTGCTATAACCATGTCTGCATCCAACTCTTTATCATCTATTTCACAGTGGTATGGTTTTGGATAGATTGTGAAAGCTCTTAGCATTCATTGCTAGAAACTTCACGGTGCCTCACTGCGCACCAATGTACATAACGATTGAAACAATTCCTGAGAAAGCTTATGTGAAGAGGATGCTAAACATTCATCAATAAATGTGAAGTTTTTGATTTTGATGAATCTATATTCAATATCTTCTAGTGATGAAATTTAAGCAAATAAGATGATCTAGGTAGGAGCTTCATCGTTTACCTGAGGTATAGTCATGGAATGCTTTAATTATTAGATATATTGCCGTAGCTCCTGGATCTTGATGACCTATACTTCTCACACCAAGATAGCTAGCTCTACCTCTTTTTGCAACCATATTTGCTGTTGCCTTAGCACCTCTTTCAGCAGCTATTAATGCATCCTTAAATGCTGCTACAATATCTCTATTTTCCCTAACTGCTTGCTGTAATGCTTCTACAGCTGGGTACAGCGAATCAATAAGTGTTTTATCGCCAGGCATTGTCCCCCCTCCTATTTCTCGCACCCCTTTAAGACCATCATTGAACATGTTGGCTATTGTTGCCAAATCCACTTCGTATTTACCTAAAGAGGTCATGGCCATATTCATGAACAGCCCACCAAATAGTGGTCCTGAAGCTCCTCCAACACTCTCCAGCAATGCATTTGCAACAGTCATCAATATTGTTCCAATATCTGTTTTATCAGGATCTATTGTACTAAGCCTTTCTATAGCAAGTTCAAACCCTCTATTTATATTGATACCGAAATCTCCGTCCCCAATTACAGAGTCGAGTCGCGAAAGCTCTTCTCTATTCTCTGCTATGTATCGCTTGGCCAGTAGAATAATGCTATAGATATCTCTCGAGCTCAGTCTATCCATACCAACCCCTTTTATACTACGATATAACCACACCAGGAGTTCTAATAGCAATTGTATATGCTGGTGCCATGAGAAGCCTCTTCAATTCCTCATCAAGCCTTAAAATAGCCACCCTCGCTCCCTGCATATCTAATGAAGTGAAGAACTCGCCAACCCAACTTGCAAATACTTTAAACCCTAGGGATTCGACATACAGTCTCACATCTCTATAAAATACAAACTTCTCCATATATGGTGTACCACCCGTACCCTGGACAACCAATGCTAATTCATCACCTTTTTGCAACTTTAGATCATCAACTATGGCGTCTACCATCATTCTTGCTAAATCTTTCGATGGAATGTACTTTATCCTTCTTACACCCGCTTCTCCATGTACACCTATACCAAACTCTATCTCATCTAATGCTAGTTCGAATGTCGGCTTTCCTGTAGTAGGTAGTACACATGGTGTTAAAGCTACACCTATATCCCTACCATTATCAAGAACTTTTTGCGCCACCTTCTTAACCTCACCGAGATCTTTCCCTTCCTCAGCTGCCGCTCCTGCAATCTTATTAATGAGAATAGTGATGGTTGTTCCTCTCCTCCTAGGTGGATCTTGAATAGCAACGTCGTCGTTCACGATAATGTAATCGACTTTGATACCCTTTGCACTAGCCATCTTTATAGCAATACCAAAATTCATAACATCTCCAGTATAGTTCGTAACTATAACCAAAACCCCTGCATCATTAGCTACCTCATTTATTGCTGCAAATACCTGTGGTGCAGGAGGTGCTGTAAATACATGTCCAGCTGCAACTGCATCAAGCATTCCATAACCTACATAGCCAGCTTGCGCTGGTTCATGTCCACTTCCTCCGCCACATACGAGAGCAACCTTGTTAGTAGGTTTTCTATACCTCCTATAAACATTGTTCCACTGAGGATCCAATCTTATTATATCAGGAAATGCGAGTGCCATACCCTCCAACATTTCCCTAACAATATCCTCAGGTCTATTCATCAATTTTTTAGTAATGGATATCACCCAGTGTGAATAGATATACCCTTCTATTTTTAAACTTTATCCTTTATAGCTGAGGATATCTTCCTTCAAATGGAAAGGAAAATATAGTAACAGTGGAGCTATACATCCATCTGTTTTCATCCTTAGTAGGAGCGAGAGCGCAATACGCTACATCTGTTACGTCGGTCCGCTAAATATATTCTCTAAATCTAAATCTAATACATCTAATACAACTATAGCTAACGTTGTACTTGTAGTGCTGCTTCAATTCTATCTTTAAGCTCAGATACTAGAGGCTCTACAAATGACAGTATTTGACTCGAATATCTCACCTTACCTCTTACAACCCTTATCATTCTAACATTATCACTTTCATCAAATGGTAGTGCTCTTATATCCGCAAGCTTTGGATGTGCATAGAATACATTATCAAATGCATATGAGTGTATCTTTCCCTCAAGTTCCCATTTCATTGCCATAGACCTATATGCCTCATCTACTATTCTTTTAATTCTTCTCCTATACAATTCAATATTTATTGTCTCATTCCTTCTAAACCTTGTTAGCACTGCGCCTAGGAATGGAGGTTGTTCATTTGGTGGGATACTCCGGATATCCCTAATTAGGTAATATAGTGCCGTAAGGGCAAAACTAGTTTTTGTTACAGGTGTTATAAGGGCATCTGCTATCTTTATGAGGGGTCCTATAAGTCCATACATCTGGGGTGGAAGGTCTAGAATTATAAAGTCGAAATCTCTCAGTTTTTCATCGATTTCTCTTCTAAGCCCTTGAATCCTTTCTGCCGGTACAATTAAAAATTTTGCCAGTCCTATATACTCTGGTTTCGATGGGACTATGGCAAGATTATCGGTTATACTGTATATCAACGGTTCCCCTGAACCTATAATCCACTCTAGTGAAAAAACCTTACCTTGATTCTTAGCATAGTAAGAAATCTTATCAAAATCTATAGAAGAGACAAAAACCTCAGTAATATTAGATTGAGGATCCGCATCTATAATTATTGTTTTTCTTCTAAAGCGTTCAGCAAATGTAGCAGCTATTACGCTAGCTAATGTGGTCTTTCCAACACCTCCCTTATAATTAGCAATAGCAATCGCTATAGGCACAATTCACCACTTTTCCATAATGTAGAATTCTTAACCCAGATATAAATCTTTATATAAAGAATTACCGTACCGATTGATCGCCGTATAGCAATTTACCTAAAAACCGTTTTTCTATGTATTCGGTAATAAAAAAGTTAGGATACCGCTACATCTATTCTACAGCTGGATGGTCGTTCCATATCTGTTTAGAAATGCTATGTCCTTCAATTCTTTTCTCGATCTTGCTACAGGCTGTTCATCCGGATAACCTACAGCTAGCATTGCAACAGGTATATAGTTACTTGGAAGATCTAGTATTTTCTGAACATCTTCTATATTTCTAAGCGTTTGTAGCCATACTGTTCCTAGTCCAAGGGCGTGAGCCGCAAACATTATATACATGGTTGCACACGTACAATCAACTTGATAAGATTCCGGTGAAACTTCCCTATTGCATGCAACTACTATTCCAACTGGTGCATTTTCTAGCGGATACGCCCATCTATGAATTTTGGCAAGTCTACTCTTTACTTCAGGATCCGTCACAACAATAAATATCCATGGCTGTCTATTACCTGCGCTAGGAGCATACCGAGCAACGTCGAGAATTCTCTTAATGAGATTTGCGTCTACATCTGTTGGTTTAAATCTCCTAATGCTTCTTCTAGATAATAGAAAGTTTAGGTATTCTTCACTTTTCATTTGTAGCTGCATGGTTTCTCACATGTAAACTCTCTACCCACTGTGGAGTATAAAAAGCTCATTGCTTAAAGGGATTTGTTACTAGTATTTAAGGATGATTCCTTTCTAATAAGCTTTGCCATTGCAATCTCATTACGGATTATCGGTGCATCAAATTAAATGGAATTCTTTAAAACTTCTAAAACCTGAAAGCTGTAACTCGATACAATATTTTCCATCATCTTTCAATAGATTTTAGGTTCTCTTTATCATCGGTGGTGCAAATTTGGTTCTGATAAGGTATTTCTCAATATAGTCTACAGCCTTAATCCTCCTACTTTGATGCTCTTTCAAAAATCTAGCTATTCTATCACCGAGTTCAGCTTTACATTCACCACATAACAAACCTCCTCCCCTACACAAATGGTATCTCTCATTTAGCCTCATATCATTTTCTTCAAATATCATCTCATACATCTTGTATACCGGACATGCATCAGGATTCCCTCCGAGCTTTCGTTGAAGTTCAGCAGTAGGCTGACCACCAGTATAAGCCTTCATTACCTTACTATACGCCAACTCGGGAGGATCTGTTGTATATATAGCGGTTTCAGGTTTCGATGAAGACATTTTACCACCTATACCAAGTCCGGGAAGAAGTTTGCTGTGAATTTGAGAAGGCTTTGGGTACCCTAATGAAGTAGCGATATCCCTTGCAATTCTCCAGTACGGATCTTGATCAATACCAGCAGGTATGAGCGTTACAACAGGTTCTCCAAATAACTCTGATGGTAAGAATGCTACAGTCATTTGCAGAGTTGGATAAAATATCATGCCGATATTTGTAGAGTCTGTAAAGCCAAATGTTGCCTTCTGAATGGACAATGTGATCTTTTTAGCTACCTTTATGGCTATTGGATACATGTATCTTATATCCTCTGAATCAATTATTACATGCGTTTTCCTATAATCTAGGCCAAGTGCAGCTAAGTCGAGAATGTTTTCATACGCAAGACTATTAAAGTCTTCAAGATCCTTTTCTTCACTATGCCAAAACTTTTCATCATCAGTCATCTGGAAGAATAGATCTAATCCGAGCCTATCTTGAAGCCACTTAGTGAAGATCCATGGAAGTATGTGACCAAGATGCGTATTTCCTGAGGGTCCTCTACCCGTATATAGAGCACACTTTTTACCAAATTTATATGCTTCTAGAAATTTATCGAAGTCCCTATGGGAATAGAATACCCTCCTATGAATCATTATGTGTACATCGTTGGTAACACTTTTTAGCATATCCACTTCATTATCCGTAAGGGGTTTTGCTCCGAATATCTTTATAAGCTTATCATAATCTACAAAGGCTTCTGCTTCCCACGGTGTGATAGGTGTTGTATTTAGTTCCACAAAAGCCTACCACCTTTTTGCAGACTATACATCTATGTCAAATATTACTGATTATCTGCTGAATTTAAAAAAGTTTATAGTAATGATATGGAGAAAAACCTCTTTAGTACTGTATTTATGCCAAAAAACAGGAGTAGTATACCAAATAATGCTAGCATTATTCTATAGCCCCGCCTTCCGAATATTACCGTACCTCTTTTTCCAGCTTCAGCGACAAGTGAAAGCCATAAAAAGTCCATCCAAATATGAGCAAGATACATTGTTAAGAGTCCCACGAAGCCCGCCTCAAGTGCTAGTAGTATTAAGCTAAATCCTATACTTAACCACCACAATAAAAAGAACACATTTAATGAAGTAAATAGGAATCCCATGACAAAAGCATTACCTATTCCACTAATAACATTTCTAGCATCTGGGTTGGAACCCTTTATAGAGTCTTTAATAAGCGATAGTGCAAAGAATAGTATTATTGTTACACCAGCTATTGTTATTAAATCTCCTATAGAACCAGAAAGAATATCCCTAATAATATTCATGAAAAATGCTATTAATGCGATGTAGGGCAGTTCAAAAAATGTATGACCTAATGCAACATATACACCTTTCCTCCAACCACCATTGATGCCCAACGCCATTGTAGCAAAGGTTAGAGGACCAGGGCTTAAAGCACCTGATGGTGAGATCATTAGGGTTTGAATAACAAGTGTATATATGTTCAACGGTTCTCGCCCCTAGACAACTCCATTTGCTGAAATACAGCAATAGTGTGGAGGAACTCAGTTAAAATATCAATAATATGGTGAACACAGCTTTCCTTGTCATCAAATCCTTTATCCCTACAGAATGCCTTAACCATATTCCAACCAGAATCATCTTCACTTAGAACAATAAAACAGCCACTATCAAATTTCTTAGTGGACGATTTGTAAAGTGCCAATAGTGCTCTCAAACTGTTGAAAAGCTCTAATAACCTTACAATTCTATACTTAGATGTGCAAACATCAACGCCATATACATTATTCAATACGGCTCTTTCTATACTATCCAATTCAACGGCTACTCTAACGCCTTCATCTGCACTAAATAGATTCCTTAACTTCATAGGCCAACGCCATTGTATTACACTTTAGATATACTGTGCTTAAAGGTAAAATATTTGTCTATAATTATAGCTACAGCTTCTAATCGTGGTAACCCAAGGATAGTACAACATACATAGAGACAACTAGCAATTACAATAAGCATGTAATAAAGATGATGTATCCTGAGAAGCCTATAAGCGTTTGAAATAGAACTCTCTATCTAGACTGTACTTTAGATGCTGCTATTCCACTATTCTATTCAATATCTTTATGGCTATTCCTGTTACACCGACTACAAATACTGTTAATATGACTATATCGTTTAGGATTTCACATGAATTGTATACAAGCAGTTTTCTGAGCATATCTACAATGTAGGTCAGAGGATTTATGATAGCAAGGTGCTTTATGATTCCAGGCATTACATCAATTGGATAGAGAGCGTTGCTTGCAAAAAATAATGGCATAGTTATAGCACCAATTATTCCCATAAACCGTTCACGGGTTTTCATAGTTATTGCTAATATCATAGATAGCGATGTAAAGCCCATACAGCCATATATGAGGAAGATGTAACCCGATAGTAGATTTACTGGATTGACAATAATTTTGGCTCCTACAGCTATGGCAGATGCGAGAACTATAATATATTGAGTAGAGGCTCTTATCCCACCAGCAAGAGCTCTTCCGATAACTATAGAGCTTCTAGGTATTGGGGATGTAACCAGTTTCTTTAATATCCCTAAATCTCTTTCAAACACTAACGATATTCCGTACGCTAATGCAATAAATGTTGATGATTGAAGTATCACACCAGGAGTAATAAATGTTATATAGTCTCCAACACCTTGAAATGCTCTGACCCTAGCCATTACGACACCAAATACCGATACCCAGAGAACAGGCTGTATTGCCCTTGTAATAATTTCTAGTGGATCGTGTCTAAGTCTTCTAAGCTCCATTTCAATCATTGCTAAAATGGATAGTACTATAGCTTGAAGTCTTTCATACACCTTTAGCTACCCCGTCTAATCATTTTTCTCACAGTAACGGCTTCTCTGTACCTACCATGCTCTTCCTCGGATATTCTCCTACCCGTCAGCTTTATAAAAACATCATCAAGCGTTGCCTCATGTATCTTTATTTCACAGATTTTAAGATTGTTTCGAAACAGCTCCTCTAGAATCTTCGGTAAAACATACGATATATTTTGCACCGTAAATTCTATTGTGTCACCATTAAAACTGAGGATCTCAACACCCTCTGTTTTACTAACGATATTGATGATATCAGTACTACTCGTAGATAGCCTTAGCGTCACCCTATTACCTTCAATGGTCTGTTTAAGCTCATCAGCTCTACCTCTAGCTATCACCACTCCACGATTCATAAGTGCTATGTAATCTGCATATCTATCAGCTTCATCCATATAGTGTGTGGCAAAGAATATCGTCATATCATACTCTTTTCGATACTCACTAATCTTTTCCCACACAAGCTTTCTAGCCACGGGGTCTAAACCTATTGTTGGCTCATCGAGAACCAACAGCCTTGGTTTATGCATTAAAGCTATCGCTATCTCCAATCTCCTAATCATTCCTCCTGAATATGTTCTAACAATTCTATTGGAGGCTTCCTCTAAATCCATGAACTCTAAAAGTTCCTCAATAAGTCCTCTCCTCTTACTAGATGGTATTCCATAAATCTTGGAGTAGATTAGCATATTTTCATATCCAGTCAGATCATTCCATAGCGACATTTCTTGCGGGACATATCCTATTAATGCTCTAACTCTAGATCCCTGGATAGATGTATCATATCCAAAAACTTTCACATAACCTTTTGTCTGTCTAATCTGCGTAGTTATAATTCTAATTAGTGTAGTTTTACCAGCTCCATTAGGACCTAGAAGAGCATAGATTTTACCTTCATCTACATCTAGATTTACACCATTTAATGCTTTAACTCCACCCGGATAGATTTTAACTAGATCCCGAACTTCAATTGCTAAAACCATCAAGTCTCATCTTCAGCTATAGCCTGAAGGACCCCTTACCTAAAAAGCTTTACCTATATCAGACACATTTCTATAGAGGTGTCAAGGCTCTATAGTAAGCGTAGTTTCTCGCCTTTTCATAGCAAGATCTTAACAACTCTCTCAATCTATTCTCTCTAAATTTACTTTCAACCCATTTGATTGCATTATCCCTTACATTAATCTGTGGGTTTCTTCTTACAGCGTTTATAGCCCATGAGCTTCTAAGGCGATCTAGAACACCCCTATCATTGGTATCTGCAAACTCTGTCAGACACGATAGGTCGTTTATGGCCTCACCCATGCTGTACAGATCGTTTAATTGTATAGCTATACCACTACCATAAGTAGGATCGTATCTCAGATCTATAATTGTCTCCGGGAGCCCGCCAACAGCGCTAACAACTACTGGCGTTCCTAATGCTTGAGCCTCTATAGACACCATTCCAAAGGGTTCATATCTTGATGGCACTACAAATACGTTTGATGCATATATTATGAGCTTTAGCAACGTCCGTTCAACTTGGTCTAGAATAACCAACACTCTACCCCATCTACTGCTAGCAATATTAGAGAGAAATCTTTCATACTCCGAGTCCCCTATTGGTATACCCATTATCACGGCACAAACATCTCTATTGACATGATCTAACGCGTTAATAAGGAGATCAAAACCTTTACTCCACGTAATCCTCCCCGCAGCAGAGATGAGAAATCTGCAATCACTTAATTCACCACTTTTTCTCGTAGACAATTCTCTACTTAACATATTCAACACCCTTCTCCTAATCTCAATACGGCTTTTCATACCAAGCATTCTCTCCACCTCACTCTCAACATCTTCAACCTTCCAATCAGTAACGTTATGTATAACAAATGTCTTCTCCTCCATCCACCTGCCAAATCGACTCAGAATCTCATCCATATAGCTCCAGCTATTTGTTACTAGCACATCAGACTCTATTGCCGCATACTGATCAACACTGCCATAAACACTGTCCCAGAGAGCTCTCGTAGTTACAGTCTCATGTCTATTAAATCTCCATATTCTGTGTAGAACATCTGGTATACCACACCAGTCACTAGAAGCGTAGTGCCAAGGAAAAGACTTCCATGATAGTAGATGAATTGAATATACAAAAGGAATAGAATAGCCCTTCATCTCGAAGAACACCTTCAATGCTGCTCCCGCCAATGCTGTGGTCCAATCATTTGAGTGAATTATGTGAGGAATTTCATTGAATCTATCTATCCAGTGTATAAGTGCCCTAGTATATAGACAGACTTTTTCTTCAACATTTGCATAGATGCTCCAATCATCAAGAAACTTACCAGTAGCGCTATCCAACCCCTTAAATAGTATTACCCTAACACCATCAATATTAACTTCATCAGCTCCCATACAGTACCGATATCTATTACCATCAATACCAATCCTATGTCCACAGGCAGTAAACCCCTCAACAGATCTCAGCCCCCGTATATTCTGAGAGAGATGCCTTCCATGAGAAGGCATGAAAACCGTAACCTTGTATCCCTCTTTAACAAGTCCTCTTGCATACATTGCAACAGCCCTTCCAAGCCCACCTAGAGATGCTATACCATCGTATTCAAAGGTCAGTAGCCATACATCACTAATCCTTATAGGTGCTATAATCAACGATATCACCAAGTATTTAGCTACAAATTAAGGATATAAACCTATGTAAGCATTGGATGTTCAAATCACTTTTGCTAGAGGGTCTGTATTTATAAATGTCCTAAAGGTAAGGCAATAACTTGATAGATATGCATGTAAAGGGATCGGCTGAACTGCCCCTTCACACTGGACATGTACCACCAGGACTCCTACAGTACATGAAGAAACTTGGAAGAGCAATAGCCCTATACATAATCGATGTTTTTGGACCTGATAAGCTTATTGAAAGATTATCGGATCCTCTATGGTTTCAAGCCTTTAATAATGTAATTGGTATGGATTGGGATAGCAGTGGTTCTACAACAGTTGTTCTCTATGTTCTTAAGGATTTTGCTAACGTATATACCTTCAATGATTTGGGTATAGCTGTACTAGGAGGTAAGGGGATTGATTCTAGATATATTTTAGATGAGGCAGACATTTTAGATAGAAGTGGTGATGTTGATGTTGATAATCTTAAATACATAAGTATGCTATCTGCAAAGATAGATAGTGCTGCACTGCAAGATGGATACTCCCTATACATTCACAGCATTATATTGTCACGCAATAATACATGGACTGTTATTCAACAGGGTATGAATACCGATTTAAAAATGGCTCGCCGATACCATATATATAACATGGTCACAGCAGAGACTGATCCACATAGTGGTATTGCGTGCAACTCTATTGGTAAAGCATTGAATCTTGTTGACCATTCTTCTAAAAGCATTAGAAGAACTATTATAGATTTAATCAATTCAGCCTCGCCAAGTATATTGGTAAGAAAGATAGCTGAAATAAATCGTATGCTTAAAAATAACCTATCCCTTGAATCATGGATCAGCAAAGGAAATAGCCTACATAATTTAAGTTCTATTAAGGATGTAGATCCTATGGAAAACCCACTACTCTACAAACCTATTATCAACATAAATCGAATAGAACGAGCATTACACGTTCTATCAGATATTAAACCATCAAGTTTTGAAGAGCTCCTAATATTAAAGGGTGTAGGAGCTGAAACTATGAGAGCTCTAGCACTTATTGCTAATCTAGTATATGGAGAGGAACCTTCATCCAAAGATCCCGTTACCCATCCACTAGATCCATTCATATATTCCTATGCACACGGAGGTAAAGATGGTGTGCCCTATCCTATAAAGCTAAGCGTTATGAGAGAAACTATAGCATTTCTTGAAGAAGCAATAGCGGAGGCAAGAATAGATATAAAAATTAAAAGAAAGGCACTCGAAAGACTCCATAAGCTTTTTAACATGGGAATCGCCGAAAATACCACACATTTTAGTTAATCATAGTTTAGTTAACATGGTGTCTCTGAAACTATGGAAAAGATGTCCTGCTTCTACCAAACCATTATAGTAAATTGCTATAACCTTTTAGCACTGAAGTATGTATAAGGTATAGATAGGTATATACTATGCTTACTAATATTATTAATCAAGATAGAGCCATCATAATTTCACCATTTATCAATTTTAATATTATGTTAGGCTTGAATATTGCAAATGAATTGTCACATCTGTCGTCTAAAAACATTGTAATAGCGACTTCATATAAAATTCCATCGTATTTAATTAGAGAAATAATTAGAGATGGTAATAACATTCTCTTAATAGATAGTTTTAAATGCCTAGATAATGTCTATGCACATATTATAATCCTTAACAATATCGATGCAGATGAATTGTTAAGTTGTCTCACAACCACAAATAAGATTTTTGTATTGGCAGAAAAGCTTCACCGCATTCATAAGCTTGGAAATTCTGCATGGAATGTATACAAGGTTAGAAAAATTAACCCAAATACATACAGTATATTGGATGCCCATGAGGGTAATATTGTTGTATTGGGCGTAAAAGGCTGCTCCATATATAAATTGGAGATACCGGAGGATGTTGTACTGATATATAGGGAGGTTGTAAATCATGTAAAGGAATTTGGTTCTATAAAGGCCTCAGAGCTACTTAGATATATGGTTAAAACATTAGGATACGATAGAGAGTTCGTATTGAATGCTATTAGAAGATCCGTTGCTATGGGTATTATCAGATACCAATCTGGATATCTAATACCACAAATTACAATTAACAGTTAAAATTTTATATAAAGTTGCCATATACTAAGCTACCAGAACAGTATTATTCAGGTGGAAAATTATGGGTGGAATCTTCGGCGCTGTTTCTCGTAATGGGCGTAATGTTATTGGTATTGTAATTCAGGGTATCAAAGCACTTGAGTATAGAGGTTTCGATGGTAGTGGAATAGCAATACCTATTAATGGAGGCATTAAGGTATTCAAAGATGCTACAAGAATTGATATGGTAGCAGAAAAGTATAGATTAGGTGAATGGAATAGCTGGATTGCATTAGGCCACACCAGATACGCTACACATGGTAAACCTCATGCTGAGAATACCCAGCCCCATACCGACTGTAATGGTATTGTAGCCGTTGTTGGAGACGGTGCTATTGCAAACTATGAGAAATTGAAAGATGAAATTATTTTTAGAGGCCATAGAGTTGTATCGCGCTGCGATTTCGAGATCATTGCCCATCTAATTGAAGATTTGCTTCAAAGTCTGTCCAACTTTCCAGACGTTATCATGGATGTTGTAAAGAAGGTTTCAGGTCTTCATAGCTTTGCTATATTGAATTCTAAATGCAATTGTATTGCTGTCTATACATCATTGATGCCCATGTTTATAGGTATTTCAGATAATCTATTCGTTATTTCATCAAATAGGGGAGCTCTCTACAGTGTTGTGAATAGATACACTGTACTGGAAAGGGATGAAGTAGCACTAGTTACTAGAGATGGCATTGAAGTTTATAGTACTTTGGATTCGAGCAGGAGACAGAAATCTTTCAGAGCACTTGATATAGATCCCAATTACATTGATAGAGATGGTTATCCCCATCACATGCTCAGAGAAATATATGAAATTCCTTACTCTATTCTCAGAACCCTATCATCAGTACAAGAAAAGTATCTATCATTTGCAGCAAGACTTGTTTCCGATGCTAAGAATGTATTTATCATAGGTAATGGTACGAGTCTCCATGCAGGTCTAATAGCCTCTTACTACCTCTCTGAGCTTGCTGGAATAAATTCGATTGTTGTTAGCGCTGCTGAATTCCCACTATATTATGTAGAGAATGTATCTCCAGGTACTGTTATTATAGCCATTTCGCAATCTGGTGAGACCAAAGATGTTATACAATCTGTTTTCGAAGCCAAGGTGAGAGGTGCAACTATTATGGGTATAACAAACTATATAGGATCCAGACTTGCCAATCTATCAAATCTTTACCTGCCTGTCGCTGCCGGTCCTGAAATTGCTATACCTGCTACAAAAACCTTTACATCAACACTTACGCTTCTATACCTAATATCACTACATGCCTCACGCCATAATGGAAGACTACACGACTCGGAATATAGGGAGCGTATTAAGAAGCTGTGGTCTTTCGGCGAAGTATTACTAAACCATATGCGGAGAATAGATATGGAAGCATCAAAAGCTACCGAATACATAATGAACTGTAGGAGTGGTTATATAACTTCAAGAGGAATAACGTATCCAATCGCGTTAGAAGGGGCTCTAAAGTTTAAGGAGACAGCATATGTTCATGCCGAGGGTGTAGAGGCTGGTGAATTTAGACATGGACCGCAGTCTTTATTAGAGAGTGGAATATTCACAATATTCCTCATACCCTTTGAAAAGCCTGCTATACTACCTACATACGATCTCATTCGGCTTGCAATTGATAGAGGTGCGAAAACCGTTGTAATAGGATTTGATACAGATCAGTATCTAGATAGTCTGAGTCAGGCTACCGTAATACGCATCCCATATTTTGAAAGACATCTAACTCCTATAGCCATGACCATACCACTGCAATTTATGGCATATAGACTTGGTGTACTATTGGGAAGACCTATAGATAGCCCAAGGTATTTAACAAAGACCGTGGCCCATTAATGGATAGGGATGCTGTTTTATAAAATTTCCTACACCTACAGCACTTCACCGGGAACTGTATAATGATATTATCTCCTGAAACACTCTTAGAAATATTCAACCTTAGAGTTAACGATATTGATTGTGCTGGTCTAAAGCTACATCTAGATAAAATCTTCGTCTTTAAAGATAGAGGTAAGCTACACCGCGAATATAAATATCTGCCTGAAGTAGATGAAATTAAACCTAATGAAAGGAATCTCTATATACTCGGACCTGGACCCTACAAAATACGATACAAAGAGGTAATAGAGGTTCCTAACAATGCAATAGCTCTAGCAATACCGAGATCAACTCTATTAAGAGCAGGAGCAACAATATATACTGCTGTATGGGATCCTGGATATAATGGTAGAGGCGAGGGGTTAATGGTAGTTTTCAATCCAAATGGAATAGAAATTGAGACGTCTGCTCAGATAGCCCAGCTTGTATTCATTTACATGGATAGAAAAACAAGCTTTACCTATCGAGGTAGCTACCAGTACGAAAACCTAGATAACATAAGATGACAAAGCAACTAATTGATACAACATTACTATTAAATATTGCACAAAGATCTGGAAAGGTTAAATCGTATAAGATAAATCTATTAAAATAAATTAGATCGATATTAAAATAAAAATATTAGTTATTATATATAATAAATTCACTGTGAGAGATCGAAAATCTAGGTGATGACAATAGTGATTAAATTCGGTAGAATGGAGATTCCTAAGAGTGAAGAGGATGTAAGAAAAATAAGTGAGGAAATTGAAAAGAGTATTCACCAGCATAGCCTTAGCGAGGAAGGTGGAGTTTCCAGAATTGATGCTGTAGTACACCAGCTTGAGCATATACAGGAGCTCTTAATACATGTTATACAAAGTATTAGGGAAGTTAGAGACTCAATGGATAACCTGACTTCAGCAATTAGAAGGAGTACAAAGATAATTGCACTAGGTTTCATATTATCATCAACAAATGATATGGAGATTAAAAAGAGAATTGCTGAAATTATCTTAAAGGATGTTGGTCTAGATGCTAAAGATATTACATAGATCCATGCATAGCTAGTAGTGTGAGTATAGTTGAGTTCCATAGGATTTTATCGGCATATAAAAATCCTTTGCTATTTGCCCATCACATACCGTACCACTAGCTCCCGTTACCTAGGGCAAACCTCTACTTGAGATCTCCTCCTGCTTTGCCCAGTCTCTTTACTTTAAAGATCTTAAAGCAGAGACCGTACATAGACTTTAAAACGTGATGACAAAGATGTCACTAAAGAAGACAATGAAGATTGCTGAAAGATTCTATACGTATGGAAATCTCTGCTATGCTTTTGTTCCCAGTGAAACTATTCTACGTGGTGACTATAGTGGTATTGACTGTAGCCTAGGTTCTCTATATAGACATATTAATAACAACTTTATTGTTTTTGAATTCTATGAGGCAGACCTGCTCTATTGTGTGCTATATAATTACCTCAACGAGTTGAAGAAATATGTCAGTAAAACGTTCTGTAATATAAAATTGAAATTCGATAATAGCATATCTACCATACTTACCCTCATCTATAGGGAAAATAGCTTTATCGTAGTAACAGCTAAAGGTATTTTGAAATATTCTAGTGCAGGGGAATTAGTAGATAGAGTTATTGAGTATATAGAATCCTTTAGAAATATCCATCCAAAGAGTTCGGGAGAATATATAAATGAAGTAAGGCTATACATTCCTATTGATAGTCATACCATAAGAATTAAATATAGTTGCCACTTCATGAATCGAATCTTAGGCATAATATTACTAGATTCCCTAGTGCTAGCATTATATGTAAGAAAGATTGCTATGGATTTATGTACTACATAACAAATACTTCCAGTTTTACATATGGTGCCTTCTCAGCTATGATCCATCCCCTCTCCCTCGATACTCTGGTCCGAGGTGTTCTAGATATTGCACTTATTGTTTTCAGACTTGCTAATGGTACCTTAACCTCACGAATCTTCACGGCCTCAGAGAATTCACCATTTTCAATAATAAAGCTATTATCGGGTACCATTCTTATATAACCTCTCTCTAAAGTTGCCATGGCTATTCCCCCAATGTAGAAACCTTCCCTCGTCTCACTTACCATTTCCATCTCTTTCCAATCTCCTGATCTGAGAACCAATGTAGTATGAAATGGTATTGGTCTTTGAAATAATCCGTAGGCTGAGCCAGGTTCTGATCCATGTACCGCAGCAGTGTTTCTAGTATGGTGCAAATCCCTTACAATACCATCCTCAACCAACGTTCTTTTCTTAGTCGAAACAGATTCATCATCAAAGAACCTTATTGTCGGTGAGTCATAGTCGTGCGGACTATCATATACATTAAAATCTTTCGATGCAATTATGCTACCTACCAACCTCTGGCTATGCTGGTAATCTGCCTCAAGTAGATGAGATACTTCATGTATTAATGCAGCAGCCGCTTCAAAACCTAGTATAACATTAGCCCTACCATACTGATACGGTTTTAATGAACGTGCCTTTGAATACGTATTGAATTTATTTATAGTTTCCCGAAATAACATATCTATGGTTTTCGTGACGTGCTCCTTTGTCCATGGAATTATGGCTGTATAGTTTGTTGCAAAAATTTGTGAGGAGGCCTCATATAATTTCATAAGACCAACTTCAATTTCAACTACCTTTCTAACCTCACGAGCTATCTCGCCATTCTCTCTCACGATTTCTCTTTCCATAGATTTCATATCAACTATTATCTCACATCTTATACTATTCAATGCTTTCGCTTCATCACATAGATTTTTAATTAGTTCGACTATCTCATCTTCTTGAGGCAATTCTCTCCCTACTTCAATGTATCCTTTAAAGAGAGCTGCCTCAGCAAAACCTCCGCAACTTCTATCAGTTAAATATCTCATCGCCTTTGCCTTAATGATATTAAGATCCGTTGGACTGCTATTTTGAATTGATGTAATAAACCAGCATCCATCTCTATTAAATCTATAGCCATGTACTGAAGCAGTTAGCCTATTGGTCTCTAGAGAACCATCCCTATATGCTATCTCTAGAGTATCTTCAAGGTATCTTACTTGATCAAAATACACCATAACCATAGATTTTAACCCTATAAGGTAAAGCTTCTACTAGATCTAGCTGACTTAAGAGTTTTGCATAGATTTTGTAATGAAAGTTCTATTATGGAGCACCATATTATATGGTATTCTCATCTGATTTACCTCAGCAAATGCTTTTCTTAATCCATCAAGATCTACTGTGGGTCTTAGAAACTGTTTTAAATCGACTCCATATTCAATCATTACACACGGTTTCAGAACTCCATTAGGAGATAGCCTTATTCTATTACAGTATGAACAGAAATACCTATTTCCAAGCCACTTAATAACCTCGACCTTAACACCATTGCTAAGGGTATACACAGGTCTATGGTTAAGTTCTCTATAGGTTTTGGATATACTTATCCCCTCTAGATAATCGATGACTTTACTAGCTGAGATGTACAGCTTCCTAAATACCTCAGCATCAATCATAATGGGCTCCAATTCGATAAATCTTACCTTAGCTTCATAACGCTGTGCAAACTCTATGAATTCTCTATATTCATTGTCATTAATATCTCTAAGGAGAACGACATTTAATGCTATAGGTAGTCGGTATTCGTGTGCAACCTCTATCCCCTTTAATATATTTTCTAAGCCGTCTACACCGGTAATCATTCTATACTTTTCTCTATTAAGCGTAGGTAAATTGATATTAAGTCTCATAAGACCCGCTTCGCAGAGAGGTCTTGCTAGTCTATCGAGAAGAAACCCATTTGTAGTCATTGAAATATCTCTAGGATTAAGCTTTCTAAGAATTTCAACTATTTTAACTATATCTTTCCTAAGAAGAGGCTCACCACCTGTTAGTTTAAATTCGTCTATATTTAAAGATTTTGCAACAGATGCTATAATTCCGATCTCCTCAGCTGTGAGGATATCATCATCTCTGTAACCCCATCCCTCCTTATGACAGTAGATGCAGTTGAAGTTGCAATCATATGTTACACTGATTCTTAAATTCCTTAGTGCTCTATTGAATCTATCGTATAACATTGGCTCCCCCTGTACTACGCTGTTTTACAAAGTATATATATATCAAACCCTCATAAGTACTGTTAAGTCTAAATTAAAAAACTTGGAATCGGGTTAGTATAAAGATGAGGGATTGCTTCATACTGATCTTTAGTAAAGATAGTAAATATAGTGCAAATATCCTGCTGGCAGGAGTCGAACCTATTGTAAATAACTATGCCTTCTATTTATTTCAACTGGATTCGCACGGTTTACCTATCAATAATATAATTGATATTAGTAGAAAATGTAAAAAGATAGTCATAGGTTTTACATTTATGACTCCTCAGCTACCCATAATCAAAAATGCTGTAGGGTTGCTAAGAAGTTATTTAGATAATGCTATCTTTGTAGCTGGAGGTCCTCATGCTTCAGGGGATCCTCTCGGCACATTAACTAAGCTTGGATTTGATGTAGTAGTATTTGGTGAGGGAGAGGAGACCTTGGCCGAACTTCTCAATGCTATATCATGCAATAATGACTTTAGGGTCTGTGGAACAGCCTTTATCGAAGATGATAGACTTGTTATAAGGAGGAGAAGTAGGTATGTGGATTTGAATCTCTATGCTCCTTTTCCATATTGGAGAAATCGGTTTAATCCCATAGAAATTATGAGGGGGTGTTCATCTGCATGTTACTTCTGCCAAGTTACCTATGTTTTTGGTAGACCACGGTATAGAGATGTTGATAACGTAGCTGAATACTCTAAACTAATGGTATCTAGGGGATTGAAAGATATTAGATTCATAGCACCGAATTCGCTAGGCTATGGAAGTCCAGATGGTATAAAACCAGATTTTAATGCAGTGCTTCTTTTACTACAAAAGCTTCATCGAAGCATTAGGGAATACGGTGGAAGAATTTTCTTTGGAACTTTCCCAAGTGAATTAAGACCCGATTCTGTATCAGATGATATAATTAGAGAGATGAAAAGGTATGTTAATAACAGCAGAGTTATTGTAGGTGCACAGAGTGGTTCAAATAGAATACTCAAAATAATCCATAGAAAACATAGTGTTGAGGATGTCGTAGTTGCTGTGGAGATACTGAATAGATATGGATTCGCAGTAGATGTAGATTTAATATTCGGCTTTCCATTTGAAGAAGAAGACGATCTCACGGATACCATAAAATTTATCCAAGAAATTGGCAAATTTAATGTGAGATTCCATATACACACCTTTATCCCATTACCTGGTACACCATATTCTGACCTAAATACTAAATTCCTCGATGAAAAAATGAGGAAAACAATTGCAAAACTCATAGGTTTAGGTAAGGCATATGGCGAGTGGTGTGAACAGGAGAAGATTGCAAAACTTATTATTGAATTGAGAAATGGTGGCCTCATCTATGGTCTAAGAAGTATTTCAAGGATTTCGAAAGTATATGTATGCTAGTATTGTTGTCTTACAATATGTGTTGCTATATAAAAGCAGTATAAAAAATAACTACATTACGATATACCTGGTCTATTCGACAACAATCGAACCTGTAGGACATGACGATGCTGCATTCTTTACCGTTTCTACAAGAGTATCAGGTATTTCACCAATGCTCTCCTTCTCGCCATCGCTCTTTACGTACGGCTCCCTTATTCTTGTTTTACCAGTAGCTGGGTCCAGTTCGAATACGTCTGGTGCTAAAGCCCAGCACACCCCACAGGCTATACAGGTATCTTTATCTACACGTACCTTAGCCATTTTTATACACCAGCATTAATGATAGCAAGGATAGGGATATTTAACCTTTACTTAGCTAAGAAGCGGTTTTGACATATAGGAATAGGCCTCGATTGTCCAGCACACTATTAATTAAGATATTTAAAGAACAGAACTATTCAATTCAATCAAATATTCTATACCAGCCACGCAATTCAAAATTGTTCAACTACATTTAACTAGATTAAATTTGTGAATCTCTATCTACAACAGTATTTCTCCGTACCTTTACATACATATCACTAATATTTATACCGGCCCTGGATGAAGTTCTGAACCACGGAATTCTTATCGGCATCAATGCAATGAGAGCCACTATACCCTGTAACATCCAATTGAATGGTTCTAAAAACGCTACAGGATCGAAATACCTCATGTTCACTAGTACATATAGTGGAGCTAAGACTATTGTTACGAGCTCTATTTTTGCTACGAGTAGTGTAATATATGGCACATTTATGAATACAGACATTATTATAATTACTGTTGATACAAATGGTGCTATCAGCGCTATAGGCTGAAGATAAGCTATAGCAAGCGTTATTAGCATCCTTCTCCTAACTCGATGCCTATGTTTAGTAATGACATCCTTAAAACATTGTAGCGTGCCTCTGTACCACCTCATCCTCTGTTTTACATAGCTAGTTATAGTCGATGGTGCCCCCTCAAATATAACGCTATCCAGAAGTGCTATAGGTTTATTGATCGAGACAGCTAGTATTGTAAGGTAAGCATCTTCGGCTAACACCTCTGGTAGACCCCCGATTTCCTCTAAAAACTTCTTAGAAAATGCCAGACCTTCACCACTAACTAAAGGAATTTTCGTAATTTTTACAAGTCCTGGTAGACCAACATTGTACCACAGAAGTGTATCGATGTACGAGAGCCTTCCGATAATATTGCTGCTCACTCTGTAGACTTTAGTCCCAACAACACTGTATCCATGATTTGATATTAGATAGGAAACTTTATACAAGTACATGTCATCTACTATTCTATCCCCTGCATCAAATACAACAATTATATCTGCCATCTCCTTAAATAACTCTATTGCTCTATTAATTGCATAGGCTTTACCCCTTCTCTCAGAAGAATTTGAAACTAGTTTGAAATCTATTCCAGCACTTGACAAAATACTTGAAAGTTCTAAAACATGCCTATACGTCTGCTCATCATCTCTTTCTAGAACTAGCAATACATAAATTTTTTCATGAGGATACTTCTGCCTCACAATACTGGTAAACGTTTCCTCAATAGAATTTCTATCCTCCTTATAGAAGGGTAGGATTATTAATATCATTGGTAAATCATAGAGGTTCCCACTATTTCTAGATGAGTTAATATTTATCCATACAACCCTTTTAAGATCTCGTAGAATACTGTATAGAGAAGGTATACCATAGATAAATGAAAACATTATTATGGTTGTAGAAACTCCCCAGATAAAATGAAGCATGAAATTACACCTCAGATAGATATCCTCCAAAAACTAGGCATAAAAATCTTAATAACTCTCCAACTAAGAGCCCTATAACATTGTATTCTTAAATGAGGATCTCTTTAATTAGTTAATCGATCTTAGCCCACCCAAGTGATGTTATATAACATCGTTAACCCTTCTATCATGGAAGGTAATTTTCGGTTGCAAGAGGTGTAGTATAGCTTATAATTTGATAAGCTGTATCTTTTAGTCTTAGAACCTTAGTTTAAAATGGTTTGAGTGAAACATGATGCTGAGCCAAAAATTCAAACCAAAGATTGAGGATACTAGGTGGAGGCATGAATATGAAGAATTACTAGTAAAGTTATGGGAAAATGAGGGTCTATTTAAATTTAGCTACAATGCTGCAAATCCTACGCTTATAATTGATACCCCACCTCCATACATATCTGGTAAACCTCATGTTGGTCAAGCCGCTCACTATGTTCAAATAGATATGGTTGCTCGTGCATATAAAATGCTAGGCTACAATGTGCTAATACCGTTCTATGCAGATAGAAATGGATTGCCAGTTGAAGTTTTTGTGGAGAGAACGTATGGAATAAATCCCCATGAAGTTGCGAAAACTATCGAAGGAAGAGAGAAATTTCTTACACTATGTAAGAGCCACCTCGATGAAACTGAAAAGGAGTTTATTAACATATGGAGGAAGCTTGGCTGTATCTTTGAATATTGGCGTGAAGGTACGGATAGCGAAGAATATAGGAAAATCACACAAAGTACCTTTATAGAAATGTGGAAAAGGGGGTATATATATGAAGCGGAGAGACCGGTTATATGGTGCCCCCGGTGTAAAACGTCGTTAGCCGAAGCTGAAGTTGAATACAGAAATGAAAATGCTGAGCTCTACTACATAAACTTCCAATCATCTGATGGAGAGATTCTCACGATAGCTACTACAAGACCTGAACTTCTCGGTGCATGCATAGCTGTCGCATACAATCCTAATGATGCGAGATATGAGCGTTTAAAGGGTAAAAAAATCGTCGTTCCACTCTATAGCTATAGTGTTGATATTGTAGAACATAAATCAGTTGACCCCACATTTGGTACCGGCTTAATGATGATTTGTAGCTATGGCGATCAAACCGATGTTCGGATCATTAGGGAATTAGGTCTTAAGCCTAGGTTAATAGTAAAGATGGATGGTACCATAGATGATGGTGCAAATATTCTGGCAAATCTTAAGATTAGTGAAGCGAGAAAACATATTATTGAGCTTTTGAAGAATAGAGGTTTACTTGTGAAAATTGATAGAATTGAGAGAAATGTACCTGTATGTTGGCGCTGTGGCACACCGATAGAATTCATACATACTCAAGAATTCTTTCTAAGGCAACTCGAATACAAAGACCTTCTTAAGGAAGTCACTAAGAACTCTAAATTTATACCAGAGGAGCATAGAAAGAAGCTTTTAGATTGGATAGATTCTATAACTATGGACTGGCCTATATCTAAGACAAGATATTATGCAACTGAGATTCCTATATGGAGATGTAAATCGTGTGGCTCCATTTTAGTACCTGAAGCAAAGAGGTACTATAGACCGTGGAAGGAGCCTCCTCCATGGGACTCCTGCCCAAACTGTGGAGCTCCAAAAGAATACCTAGTTGGAGAGACAAAGGTATTCGACACATGGTTCGACTCCTCAATCTCTGTCTTATATGCTGCAGGTATATCAAAATATCCGCACATATTCGAACTCTACATTAGTAATAGAGCCAAGACTCTAAGACCTCAAGGGTACGAAATCATTAGGACATGGCTTTACTATTCATTACTAAGAATATACCAGCTACTTGGGAAATGCGCCTTTGACTATATTA
Source organism: Ignisphaera sp. (assembly GCA_038889075.1). Lineage (GTDB taxonomy): Archaea > Thermoproteota > Thermoprotei_A > Sulfolobales > Ignisphaeraceae > Ignisphaera. Next base: position 162,761 of record JAWAHS010000002.1, on the reverse strand, counting down.
GAATAAATGGCATGGGTTTAGATGAAAAAGGTGAGGCAATGCATAAAAGTAAAGGAAATGTTGTTTATCCGGAACCGTATATAGAAAAATATGGTGCAGACACCTTTAGATTTTGGTCCGCAGCTGCTGCTAAACTTGGTAGCGATTATAGATTCTCTGAACAGCTTCTAAGGACAGGGGCCTTATTTGTTACAAAGCTCCTAAACATAGCCCGTTTCATTTCAGCTATACCATATATTGAAGAGGTCAGCGAGCTATACCCACTCGATCTTGCGATTTTGAATAGAATGAATGAAATTATAGAAGATGTTAGAAAGAGCTACGAGGAGATGGACTTCTACAAACCTATCCACACGCTGTACCATTTTATATGGGATGAGATAGCTGACAATTATATTGAGATGGTTAAACCGCGGATATACAATCTGGAGGCTACATTTAATGAAAATGAGCAAAAGAGTGCGTGGTTTACACTACACACATTACTAAAAAATGCACTACTTCTCCTAGCACCTATCTTACCGTTTATTACCGACTATATATGGAGAAAGATATATAGTGAAAAGTCGATCCACTTTGAAACTTTGCCTAAAGCTATTGAAATACCCAAGACCGATTTAAAACATAGACTTCCATATCTATATAGAGTAAACAGCTTGATATGGAAATATAAGAAAGACAACAACATTAAGCTTACTCAACAATTAGAAGCGATACTTTACATACCTGAAGAGATTGCAATATTTGCTCGGGATATCAAGTACCTCCATAGGATCAAGGAGGTGCAAATTGGCAAACCCAGCGTTCAAAACTATATCGATCTAGGCGATAATCTCTTTTTAGTGCCTTTCTCGTCGTAGATGGTTTGTATGATTATGCGTGCTTCAATTAGAATAGCCACTAGGGATCATTATGAATTCACTAAAACAGTAAAACGACTATCTATTTGTGGAGCTAAGAATTTAAGAGCTAGCAGTATTGATAACTATATTTATTTTGAGGCTGAAGATCTGGATAGAGTATTTACGTGTTTAGAGGATTTTGGGAAAATTTTTTTAACAGTAGATCTAAAGGTTTATCTTAGAGTTTCCAGCGATAGATTGAATGAATTGATCAGTTCATCGAATGCGAAAAAAATGCCTATGCTCTATCCATACAGAATTGTAGCAATAGTAAATAATAAGGACTACCATATAGCTATACAAAAAACATCAAACAAAAACGTATACATAGCCAGATGTATAAGGGCAACGAACCCAGATATAATTCTATCTCCATCAACATTTCTATTTAGTGGTACCATGGATGCCGTAAAAGGTGAGGTTCGAAAATGTATTGAACTACTAAATAAGGTATTGTCGGAACACCTGCGCAAACCCGATAAGTTATACATGTAATTGAAGTTGAAAATTTCTACCATCTACCCCTAGATTTTCATTTCTGATATCTGGCCATTTGGTAGCTGTATCTTTGGTGATTGTATCTAAGTATTTCCACATAGTTCACCGCCCACATGATGTTAATGTCAATTATAGGCAGCTGTTAAATCTAGTAGCATAGAGCTTGCATTTACCGTAATACAAATACTGATTACAAACTCATAGGAAGACCGTCCTTGTTATCTACAATTGCTTTCACCATTTTTAAATCATAGGTTAAAAAGCTGCACAAACTATGTATTCTATATAAATGGTTGAAATCATGGTTACCGTTTCCCCAGATCTAATATACAAACATTCAAATACCTTTCCTATTATTAAGAAAGTCCATCAGATACTTGAGGATGACTCTGAGATTATCGAGTTACTAAGGATGAGCAATATCATGGCTGTTTCTAGGCTCAAATATAATGACCATGGTATTATACACGCCAGAATTGTAGCAGGCACATCGCTGGAACTCATTGATATTCTTTACGGCATCGGTATCGAGATGACGTATATAAGGGATGGAACGGCTAAAAACATTGATGAAGTAAAGATAATCGTACTTATTTCCTCCTATTTACACGATATTGGAAACGCTATCCACAGAGTAAATCATGAATTGCTAGGTGTAGTAATTGCAAAGGATATTATAGATAGGGTACTGAGTAGACTGGGATTTGATGGACGTAGAGCAATAAGTATACGACAGGAAATACTACACAATATCTATGCATCCGATTACAATATCCAGTGCTTATCAATAGAATGTGGTATTGTAAAAATTAGTGATGGCCTTGATATGGCTGAAGGAAGAGCGCGCATACCATATAGATTAGGCAAATTGGATATGCACGCCATTTCAGCTTTAAGCATAAAAAGAGTTGATATTGAAAAAAGCCAGAATTTTAAAAGACCCATAGACATTATAGTATATATGAGTGAATCTGCTGGATTATTCCAACTGGAAGCTGTGCTCATGCCGAAGATCAAGAGTAGTGGACTTGAAAATCTACTCAATATATATATAGATGTAGATGGTAAATCGGTAAGATACTATCCAAAGGAATAGCTATAGAGATCGAGCATCGAATATAGTATGTATAGTGATTTGAATTCAGCCCTCTCCAGCACATCTTTTGTCGCCATACCATAGTCATTGATGAGGAGCTCGAATTTCTCATACTCTTCAAATGTGAGAGCTTTTTCACGTAAAATACAGAGAGCGGCCCCCATAGCAATTACACATGCCCCGAGTCCTCTCTTTGATATAATATCCAATGTAGCAATTAAGTCTTTGCGAGAGAAAACCGTCTGCCATGTTTTAGGATGAGTGTGAGCGATGAATATCGTGTTTTCCAATACTGGAATGACCACAGATCTTTCAAATCCTTCAAGCATGATTGTCATTCCATTAAGTAGGATCGCCATTAGATATTCTCTACCATGAGATAAATACTTACTTAATCTACCAACCGCATTTTTTGCAATCCTAAATCCCAAAACTCTATATATTTCCGATATAGTGTAACCGATTCCTTTGCCACGTTTAAAAATTATTTCAACACCCTCGTAAATGTCTCTATATTCAAAATTGCCAGCTATTCCCTCTCCGTAGACCGTAATCCTACCGATATCCTCTTTTAGCAATCCGTCTATTCTAATCTCTAAATTCTGTAGTTCCTCTTCATTAATACGAAACTCAATTGAGTCTTCAATGTAGAATAGTAACCTTATCCTTCTTACCACATCCTCTATATATCGATCCTCTAAGATTTCATGATAATTTACGGATACTTTATCGTTCAACAATGCTCCTCCATAAAAGACTTCCCATTGTTACTCGAATTAAAAACTTTTGAAAAATATGGACTTTAAACTGAAAACATATTTATCCATCATAGCACTAAAGGGGTATTAGACCATGCTTTTTAGGTGGTGGTCTAATTCTTATCTCCCTTTTCGTTATTAGAAACTCTAGTGCTTTTATAAGAATACTTCTAGTTTCACTAGGCTCTACTATAGCATCTACATAACCTCTTGATGCTGCATAATAGGGTGTAGTAAGTTTCTCCCTATATTCAGCTGCCAGTTTTCGTAGCATCTTCTCCCTTTCACCGTCATCTTTAATTGCTTGAAGCTCTTTACGCCAGATTATCTCGGCTGCGGCATCCGGCCCCATTACAGCTATCTCTGCTGTTGGCCATGCGATTACAAAATCTGCACCTAGATGTCTTGAACCCATAGCTATATATGCTCCTCCATAGGCCTTTCTAGTTATTACGGTAAGTTTCGGCACTACCGCCTCAGCATATGCGTAGAGTATCTTTGCTCCATGTCTAATTATTCCTCTATACTCTTGGAATGTTCCTGGGACAAAACCAGGTACGTCAACAAATGTTACAATTGGTATATTGAAAGCATTGCAAAATCTTACAAATCTAGCAATTTTATCAGAGGCATCTATGTCCAGTGCACCCATATAGTAAAGAGGCTGGTTAGCAACAACACCAACGCTATATCCGTGTAGTCTAGCGAAACCGATTATTGCATTTTTAGCAAAATCTTTCTGAACCTCAAAAAATGTTCCATGGTCTACAACATTTTCAACCACTGTATACATATCATAAGGTTTTGAAGGATCCTCTGGAATGATATCATTAAGTAGCGGAGCTCTTCGCTCTGGGTCGTCATCTGTTTGAATCCTTGGAGGGAGCTCTAAACTATTTGATGGTATGTATGACAATAGCTTCTTAACAATATCTATAGCTTCCCTTTCATTCTCTGCTAGGAAATGCGCTACACCACTCTTTGTAACGTGGATCTCTGGTCCACCCAACTCCATCTCAGTAACCTCTTCCCCGATTGCAGCTTTTACAACCTTTGGTCCTGTGATAAACATATACGATATTTTACTAACCATTACTATGAAATCCATTAATGCAGGAGAATATACAGCACCACCTGCGCATGGCCCCATTATTACAGCTATTTGTGGTACTGAACCTGATGCCATAACATTTAGGTAGAATATATCGCCGTAACCCTTTAACGAATCTACACCCTCCTGAATTCTAGCACCACCTGAATCGTTAAAGAAAACTACTGGCACACCTGATGACATTGCATAGTTCAATGCTTTTACAATTTTAGCTGCATGCATCTCGCCTACGGAACCACCCATAAATGTAAAATCCTGTGCTATAGCTACAATAAACCTATCATTAACCTTGCCAAATGCTGTTACAACACCATCACCATAGGCTTTCCTTGTACTCATACCAAACTCTGTGGCTCTATGGGTTACAAACATATCAATTTCTGTGTAAATCCCACCATCAAATAGTAACTCCAGACGTTCCCTAGCGGTAAGCTTACCTGCAGCATGCTGTCGATTTATTGCTTCCTGTCCACCTCCAAGCTTAGCTATGTTAACCTTTTCCTTCAACATCGTAATCTCTTCCCTTTCCCCCATAACCACTTGTATCACCCTATCAAAATCGATTATATCTTCAAAAACACCATTTCAAAAACTATGTGCTTACTTCAGCTAAGACTCCTCAGTTAAATAAGGGTTGCGTCACCTTAACAATAATTCTAATAAAAATCGTATTCCATAATTACAAACAAAACTCTTATCTAACCCCTACTTCAACTATATAGCTAGTTAATGGAAGACTGGGGATTGAAGTGGTGATACACTATAAAGTCTAGACATAAACTATTGATTGAATTGAATAATAAAAGATATGATGTTGAAATATTTGAAGAGCAAAAGGATACCCTTAGGATAAAAATAGGTTCCAAAGAATATATAGTACATGTAGTTGAGAATAATAACAATAATACTACACAGCTATTAAGTAGGAATACCCATAACAAGGTTAACGAACATGTTAGCACGATCCAAAAATCTATAGAGATTGGGTCTAGCCTCCTTGAAGAGAATGTTATCTTCTCCGAAATACCTGGACGCATTCTAAAAATATTTGTTAGTGAAGGTGATAGAGTAAGCATGGGTGATACTATTGCAGTAGTTGAATCGATGAAAATGGAGATAGAAATTAAAAGTCCTAGAAGCGGTATTGTAAAAAAGATTTTAGTTAAGGATGGTTCATACGTTAATGTAGGTCAACCCATTATATTGCTTGGGTAACCTCCCCCTCACGCCTCACAGTAGTGTTTCCTTTAAAAATTCATTAGCTTCCCACAACAACTATCTATTTAGAAACAGCCCTCTCACCCATATAACAGTCGCATTATTTCTTCTTCTTTTCTTCCTTCTTAGCCTCCTCCTTCTTAGCTTCTTTCTTTTCCGGCTTCTTTGACACTTCTTTCACCATAGTATTACCTACTATATGGTTATTAAAAAACTTTATTCAATTATCTGTAGATACATATAGCATTAGATTATATGTGTATAGTAAAGAATTTGTGTATTGTTCTCCTCTAGAACTTTTAGACACTCACTAGATATATATACAGTTGAAAATCCTACAACCTCTACACCGTTTGTTCGCATCAATGATATGATTAGCTTTAGTTTCTCAGAATCATCCATAGCTACATCAACTATATGTACCCTTTCGTCTCTGTGAATGCACTCTCTTGGAATTAGCATATATTTATATTCCCTTTCACTATACGAATAGTACCATACAATCTTTGCTACATCTTCACGAATATTTCTATTTGTTAATGGAAAGCATATCTCTGATCCTAATTCCAATGCTAGAGAGGTTGCTATCGGTGCTCCTTCCTGTGACAAACTAAATATGCAATCTATATCGATATTAAGTTTCCTCAGCATCTCTTCTACTACTAGTGTAAATAGTTCTATAAATCCTATATTTCTAACTAAACTATAGTAATTGCTGCTATTGCTCTTGGCCATCTCTACTAATGTATTCTCAATGATCCTCGATTTAGATATTCTCTCTATAATTTCGTTTGCTATCTCATCACTTGGAACTCCAATAAAATTCACATATTTCCAAAGGCTTTGGAAAGGAATATTTAGCATTTCCTCTAATTCTCTCAAACTGTAGAAGAAGTTTAGCGCTTTAAGCATCTTTAGAATTCTTATTTTTTCACTCTTCTTAATTGCCTTACTATTAAACATTCAGCACATACACCAGCAATTAATGCATACCATAAACAACAGAGAAAATAAGTTTTTATACTTAGAACATACGACTATGTTGCTTCTACGCCAGGTGATTAAAGAACCATTTAAAGTCAGGTGGATTCTTTCTTTTTATATTTTCTTCATAGACTGCATGAGCAATTAATGGCAATGCTATTGTAGCATCAACGTAGACGACCCGTTTCCTTGCTCTCGGCGAAACCTTACCCCAACTTACAGCCTCTTCCAGTGTTGCACCAGATAGTCCTCCCCACTGCGGTGAATCCATTGTTATCTGAACTACATACTCGAGTGATTTGTAGTAGTCCTTTAAACCCGCCTTTTCGGCTATTAGTGTCTGTGCTACAGTAACGAGATTAATATAATCTTTTGGAACCCCCCCACCAATATAAATTGCGGCCATCTTTGTTGCTCTTCTACCTATTTCAACAATTTGGTCAAAATCTTTAACCATGTCTAGTACTACTCTATGGTTAGATTCTCTTAATGCTAGTACTGCTGCAATACCATATCCACTATCTACTAGAGCTGGTGAAAATACTGGCACACCAACGCGATACGCTGCGGAGACAATGCCGTCTATATTTTTATTGTTTAGATACCTCCCAAATAGATATAGAAACTCTGCTGTTGAAAAGATAGAGCCACTTGGAAGTGTGCATATAAAGTCTTTTATCAAATTCTCCATCTCTCTATAAGCAATCTCACTGGCGAATACATCATAGAATCTGTCAACTTTATATTTTAGTAGTTCACCATCATCAACATATGGGCTTCCCTTATAGTAGCTAAACCCCATTGCTTCATATATATCTTCTGAAATATTGGCTCCTGTAGAAACGAGTACATCTACATATCTGTTCTCAATAAACCACTTTATAATCTTCCACATACCAGCTGTACTCATAGAGCCTGCTAGACCCATAAATATAACTACATCAGGATCGGTCAACATATCAATAATAATGTTGTGGACTTCTCCTAGAGCGCGCCCTTGATATGCTGTGTCGGCCATTGCCCTTATAAGCTCACTTATACTCCTCTTCCGAATCTCTATAGTAGTTAACCTCTCTATAAGATATGGATTGTCGGAGTTTTCCAATTCACTCACCAGTTGTGACTCATTAAGAATATTATTAAAAATTTATATAATCATTCATTTTTATAATCCTAGGCGTTATAGATGACTGATATCGTATTTATGTTTGAAGTTCATCAGCCTTACAGGTTAAGAGACGACATAGTATTCCATCTAATTAAGAATTCCTTCAAATCATCGTCAAACAGTAGACTACTGTATACTGCCTTATTTGATGAGGATTTGAATAGAAATATATTTAATAGAGTGGCGCTAAACTGCTACATTCCGGCAACAAAAATTTTAATTGATGTAAATAAGGATCTCAAAGGATATGGCAAATACTTTAAGTTTTCACTTAGTATGAGCGGTGTTTTTATAGAACAGGCTTTGAAATGGAATAGAATGGTTGTGGAGTTGATTTCCGAAGCTGTTTCTAATGGTATTGTAGAACTTGTTGAGCAAACATATTACCATAGCCTTGCATCCCTATTTCCTGAGTATGATGAATTTATAGAGCAGATTGCCATGCACAGAGGTCTACTCCGTGACATATTTGGCATCGAGCCTATTGTGGTGGAAAACACAGAATTTATATATAATAACAATATTGCACACCTTCTTAATAAACTGGGATATAGGGTTATTCTAACTGAGGGTGTAGACTGTGTCCTAGGTTGGAGAAGCCCTAATTATGTATATAAAGCATGGGGTTCAGATATAAGGGTGTTACTCAGAAACTATAGGCTTAGCGATGATATAGGTTTTAGATTTTCAGATAAAAAATGGGATCAGTATCCACTTACAGCCGAAAAGTATGCTCAATGGCTTTCTCAAACAAGTGGCGATGTAATACTTGTAGCCATAGACTACGAAACATTTGGGGAACATCATAGTATCAATACAGGTATACACGAATTCCTAAGATGGCTTCCGCTAGAAATTGCAAAGTACAATATAGCTACAGAATTTCCCTCTACAGCAGCATTTAAGTACCCCATTCGAGACGTATATAATGTACCACCTTGGAATACAATAAGTTGGGCTGACGAGAGGGATCTATCTGCTTGGCTAGGTAACGAAATCCAGAAAACTATCTTCGAATTCTATACATTCCTAGAGCCGTATGCCAAAGCAGTTGGCAATGATCATCTACGGGTCTGGAGAATGCTTGGCTCTAGTGATCATCTATACTATCTCTCTATGAAAGGTGGCGCTGCCGGTGAGGTTCACACCTACTTCTCTCCATACAAAAACCTATTTACTGCATTAAGAGTTTACACTGAGGCATTAACAGCTCTTGCCTCAGCTATATCTAGTAAAATAGCTGAAAATCCATACAAATATGCATATAATATTGTCCTACCATCTCTCTATTCATTTCAATTCTATTTAACACCTGGAAGACCTCTAAGCTTAAAAGCACGCAGTCTCCCAGAACTCATTACATTGCTAGAGAAGGTTCCAGTAGAATCGATTATATACCATCTCCGTAGGGGTGATTTAGCTAACTGGATAAGAACATTCTTCATGTTAGATGAAATTGCAACAAGATTAGAAGAACTGTCACAGAACGTCAACAGTATTAAGGATTATGAAAAATTGCGAGAAATGGTAATTTCAATTCTACGTGGATCTAAGGTATCTTAGTTCATTAAAGCTTAAGCTGTTGCAGTATACTACATAACTATAACTGTTTTTATTTATCTTAGTAAAATAAGACTACATAGGAGTGCTGAAATGAATGTGGCCATAGTACCAGATTCAATGGCATACACACATGGTGATGATGTCGCTACTGAAGTTTATGTATATAACGTTTCCAACTGTAATAATATTGAAGTAGAGCTTAGGGCTAAAATAATAGATAGAGGAATTGATATACATAGAGAGAAAAAGGTTGCTAAAATAATAGATGGATCTACTGCCTATGCCTTATTCCAATTTTCATTACCATCCAACACTTATGGCAATGCAGAAATGTCCATAACGTCTAGAGTGGAAGCATGTAATAATATAGCTGAGGAATCTCTTTCAGTAGAACTACATGAGAGACCATCAAGACTGGTAGAAGCTATTATCGTATGGCATCATCATCAGCCACCCAACTATCTTCCAAACGGAAAATATTTTGCGGATTATCCATTTAGATGGGTGTGGTACAATCTTTTTGAACCATACACTCTAGGCGGCCCTTACTATGTCCATGCTAAGATATACTCCCTATTTCCAAATGTAAAGACCGTTGTCCATTTATCTCCAAGTTTATTATACCAGTGGAAATCTGCTATAGAGAATGGATATACAACTGAAGATGGTATATCTATACCAAGTAGTGATGTGAAAATAGAAATGGTAAAAGAAACTCTAAAGATGTTTAAGGATCTTGTATCAACAAATAACATAGAGGTCCTCACATCTGTTTATGCGCATACAATTCTAGGCTATCTGATAGATAGATTTGGCATGGAGGATATAATTCGAGAGGAGCTTGATTTGGGGATTAGGCTAACCTATGAAATTCTCGGGGTTTCAGCTAAGGGTGCTTGGACTCCCGAAATGGCTTGGCATGATCGACTTGTAAAGATCTACCACAGTAGTGGTATAGAGTATACTGTACTATGTGGCAAAAGCCATTTCCATAGAGCTGTTGGAGATAAGGGTACGATATATGAACCCTATGAAGTTGTATACGATGGCAATAAGCTGAAGGTTTTGTTTAGGGATCAGGAAATAAGTGATACGATAGGCTTTAATAACAACTTTCCTTCAGAATCTCATGCAATTAAAGGTGCTCAATCCGTTATAATGAAGCTTCTAAGAAGAAGAGGTATTGTTACAATAGCGCTTGACGGTGAAAACTGGATGATTTTCTCTAAATATCCTAGAAATACATACCCCTTCCTCTACACAATGTATAGATATCTTGATGTGCTTCAGAGGAAAGGATTTGTGAAAACATCTACGCTAAATGAGGTTACCAAAAGTTGCTCCCAAATTAGAAAACTCCTGTATATACCAACTACATCATGGCTAAACGGCTTCTATAAATGGGATGGGGAACTATACGAACAGAAATCTCTATGGTACGAAGTTTCTAAAGCTTACGACCTCATTAGACTCTATAAAATGATTGTGAAAAATGATATAAATCTGAGAAATACTTTATGGTCATTTTATCACGTACTTGATAGCGATTATTGGTGGGCTGAATTTTGGAATCCTAAGGCAATAAAATCGTGGCTAGCAAGTGTTTATTCACTTCTATCTAAGATTGCAATTTAGTAGAGCATTTTAATAGAGAGTTAAATTGCATCTTCATCATATAATTCAATAAGGCTAGCTAAAAATTATGTTTTCTATATGGGCGTTTGGAGAAATCTCTTTATGAGCCCATACCCTTGTATTCACAAGAGTAACATTATCCCCGATTATCGTGTCATCACCTATAACACTGTTAACTATTTTAACATTTTTTTGTATTCTGACATGCCTTCCTATTATACTATTTGATATAGAGGTTCGAGCACCTATTCTACATCTATCCATGACTACACTCCTGTTGATGTTTACTTCGTCTTCGATAATAGTATAGTTATCTACTACGGAATCCGATAGTGAAACATTCTTTCCTATTTTTACATGCCTACCTATAAGAATCTCGCCATCAGTTTTTATCTCACCTCTCACAATCTTTGATAGTATTTCCTGGTGTAGCATATTAGATTCTCGGCTCTTCCCTTGCACCTTAACATTGGGTGTTAATGGCTTTGCCTCCAGCTCCTCTGGTGTCATATGTTGGAGAAGATAGAATACTGCCTCTAAATATCTCTCTGGCGTTCCAATGTCAAACCAGTATCCTTTTAGCTCATATGCATAAACACTGCCAAACATCTGTATAACCAATGGAATTATGTGCTGCCCAAAATCCATCATGTTTCTCTGCCTCATATAATTAACTATATCGCTATTTAGAAAATCTCTAAAACCAGTTGAAAGTACATATATCCCCGTATTTATGAAATTGCTTGGAGCCTCCTTTAATGTTTTAGGTTTCTCAACGAATCTCCTAATTCTATTTTCAGAATCTATATCTGCTACACCAAAATGTGATAACTCCTCTTCCTTCTCAAGATACTTTACTGCTATAGTCATAAAACTGTTATTTTTTATATGGAATGCCCACATACTTTGAAGATCTATGTCAAACAGTAGATCACCTTGTACAATTAGCACCGGTTCTCTAATATCATAGTAATCCATGATTATCCTTACACAATCTGCACTACCTATACTCTCCTCGTTTGGTTGATACCTTATCCTAACATTAGGTAAATCATACTTTACTCTAATCTTTAGACCCTCACCGAAATAGTCATAAACTTCCCTATAATTAAAATAACCACTTACCCCCATATAGAATTCTGTTACACCCTGTTTAGCTAACTTAACAATTGTAAATTCTATAAGTGGTCTATTAAGAAATCTAACTAGAGCCTTTGAAGTCTCAACCGTAAGTGGACGTAACCTAGTACCCAGGCCTCCCAAGGGTATTATAGTTTTACGTAACACCATCCCACCATATAATTAAGTATATCTCTAGCTAATAAATGTTTTATCCTATTTTACTAGCAGAATCTATCTATCATCATTCATCTCTTAAGATGTTTATAGGTATCTTATGGAACTCCATCAATACGATTCGATAAAAATTAGAATTAATGGTCATATCATTCAATAGTTAGAAAATCTTGGAAGCATTAAATCCATTAGCACTTGCGATAAAACGTGTAAGTTTTTATTCTTCACATTTCGTCCTTATAGCACCGTATAGTATATGTGCTGCTTCCTCTGGTGTACTATCATATGTAAAGTTACCTCCACCCGTTTCCATTCCTGCTGCATACTTCAATTTCCCTACCATTCTATAGATGCCGTATATCTCTATATGCATATGATAGAATTTATAGTTTCCTTTCAGTGGTGCTTGGTGAAGTACCATCATATATGGCATAGGCTTTTCAAATATATTTTTAATTCCGCATAACACCTTCCTTACTATTCTAGCCATATCCTCAACTATTTCAGAATCTAGTTGCAACAATAATTGCGTATGAATCGTCGGATATATGTGTACCTCAAATGGCCAATGGGCATAGAATGGTATGAAGGCAGTCCAATACTTTGTAGTAGCGACTACTCTTTCTCTGTACTCTCTTTCAGTGTTCAGTATATCACAAAATAGACATCGTCCTTTTTTACTGTAGTACCTGTTTGAATTTATCAATTCCCTCAGTATTTTAATTGGTATGAATGGTAGAACGTATATCTGTGAATGCGGATGTGTAAGTGAAACTCCTATCTCTCTACCTTTATTCCTAAAGAAGAGGAAGTATACCGCCTTAGGATCCTTCGCTTCTTCCTCTTCTTTTCTCTTAACATTTTCAAATACTCTATAGATTTCAGTATAGTCCAGGTCGCTTATGTCATCAACGTCGTGTTTTGGAGTCTCTATTACAACATAGCATTTTCCATAGGATGGTGCTGTAGAGTAGAAGTTGTACTTCCCAGGTGGAATGGGTTCTTCACTTAGCATAGGATACCTATTTTTCAATATTAGTGTATCCCACCCAAATCCAGTTTCAGGTGCTCCGGGGCAAAAGGGGCAGAAGTTCTCAGGTTGCCATGGTCTTAAATCCCTGATGTTAGATACCATTATCCACTCACCTAGTGTAGGATCCCATCTAAGCTCCTGTACCTTTCTATACTCCATAGACTTCACCATCCTTTTAGTGAGCTGTTACACCTATATCTACATTAACGATGTATCCGTTAGTAGCATAGCTACCTATTACTTTACTGAGTGCCTTTTTACCTATTTTAGAATCCTTTACCAAACCTATGACTGCACCCCCTAGACCTGCACCTGATAGCTTTGCACCATATGCACCCGAATTTGTTATTTCAATTACTATCCTATCCAACTCTGGTAGACTTACATTGTAGAGTTCGCCTAGGAGTCGGTGTTGATATAGCATCACAATACCTAGGAGCCTTAAATCCCAATCACTAGTATTTAGAATGCCCTCTACTTCACCTTTGCTAATTTCTATTGCAGTACTTATCTCATCGATACTGATTTTCTCACCTTTCATGATTTTTATAGCAATGATTGTTGATCTATGCATTCTTAATGTAAATAGTATTCTATTTAGAGAAATTCTATTTATATTTGCAAGATAGGGCTTCAGCTCATCTTCTGACAACTCTTCCCACTTCGGTTCCCAAAATCTATAGCCGAGTTTATTCCTAATGTGATTGGGTATCTCCATTGACAGAAGTTCTCTAAGACCCTCTTCTATCTCCCTCTGCCTATTAGGATGTATATCAGCTGTTGAGTGCCTTATTCCTGAGTCGACAACTATGAATAGCCCTTTGCTAAACCTTAGCTCATCAACATTGTATGGAGGTCTTGTATTAATTAATACCACTCCTCCATATGATGAGGCGTATTGGTCTAGCCTCCCACATGGTATTCCCATTATCTGATTCTCAGCTTCAAAGGCGAGCTCTGCAATCTCTTTTTTAGATAACTTGAGATTGAACTCAGAATCCAGTGCTTTTATGAAGGCAACGGTTAATGCAGCACTACTACCTAAACCAGATGCTATGGGTATTTCACTATTGATATATGCCCTGAATCCCGTTACATCATATCCGTGTTTCCTCAGAGCAATTATGGAGGCCCTTAGATAGTCGCCAAACCATCTTCCTCTAACAAGGCTAATATTGTCTATATTAAATTCGTCCTTAAGACCTATATTCTCTGAAAAAATTTCACAGTATTTCTCATTACTTTTTCTAATAGCTACATATGTTCTTAGATTTACTCCAACAGCTACAACAGGCAGCCCTTTATAGTCTTGATGTGTATTTAGAAAATCTAATCGTCCTGGAGCAGAGGCGATGCTGTTTGGTTCTTGACTGTATCTCTCTTTGAATCCATTTACAACCTTTTCAATTGTATCCATCCTTAATAAACACCCCATTTCTGCTATCGTTACTATAACGTGACACAGTATTAAATCTGAATCCTCAATATACGAGTATTGGTTTAGCGCATTTTAGTGCATTATTGCAGCAGTAATTTTTCCTTAAGATAGTTGACTATAGAAAGTACTATGAATACTGCTTCCTCTGTACGTATACTCTCTACTCCCTGGCGTGGTACGAAATTCACTATATAGTGACAATACCTATCTATATCTATGCCTTCACTTAAGGCTATCTCATCTATATCAAGCCTAGGCCCTCCAAATAGTAGTAGTACCTTCCCTGCTCTTATCATAGCATTGCCCAATTCACTCTCTATACTGTATAGCATCGAACCTTTTTTAGATGCTCCTATAATCATATAGCTTTTAGATATAGAATAGTCTATTAGATTTCGAAGCGAACCGAATTTTTTAACCGTATACCCCCAGTACACCTCAACATCACTTTTCTCAATAGGTTTTACAATATAGTAATCCTGCGTTTCTTCAACAATCCTCACGGTAATTCTAGTCCTTATGGGCAGGATTGAGTTATACATAATGCCTTTCTTATCCATCCCTATATCGACTATGCTCTTTATATTATTGCTATACTCTACAATTCCCTCACGGATATTCAAACCATAGATTTTTGGGTTTATATGATGAGGTGTTTTAAGGGGAGGCAAAATTCCGGCATATTTAAGTATAGGATCCCTGCTTACCATTCTCTTTTTCAGATACGGCGGTATTTCCTGATACCTTAAAATTTTTGTGATAATTTCAGCATTTTCGTCATTATCATCTACATATATCATGACCTCCTCTACACGGAAAATAGCCGATGCCCGTCCAATGTATCCGATTTTACGTGTTTTCTCCCTCAGATCCGGCGCTTCTGATATAAATGATGATGGAATGGCTATCGATATGAATGGCTTGTTACGTAGGGGATACCTCTCAACTTCTTTAGTCACACCAATAACCTAGAACGTAATTTGAATTATTATAATTTAAAAAACGTTGTTAGCAACCATCAATCTACTTTGAAGATAGTGCTTCTATTATTAGCTGACAAAATTCAGGTAGATCATCGGGAACCCTACCGGTAATTATATTACCATCCCTTACAGCTGGCTCGTCAACGAACATGGCACCGGCATTTATTAGATCATCTTTTACTGCCTTATAGCTAGTAACCTTCTTACCCTTTACAAGACCTGCAGAAATTAGTACCTGCGGTCCATGACATATGGCTGCAATTATCTTGCCTGCATCATATACGTCCTTTACAAATCTTAGAACTTTCTCATTTATACGTAGTGAATCGGGTGAGAACCCTCCTGGTATTATTAGAGCGTCTATTTCCCCAGGCTTAACTTCATCCAAACTCTTTATAACATACCTTTCACCCTCTCCAAACACCATCAACGGTATCGGAGTACCAAATCTACCAGTTACAGGCTTTTCAGAAATTGCTGGCCGTGGATGGAGACCCGTTTTAACAGGCATGATTATTACCTCAGCCCCTTCCTCGCTAAGTCTTAGAAATGGATAGAGTAGCTCCACATCTTCAAATTCATTTGCCACTATTATAGCAACCTTCCTACCCTTCAACTTTGTTCCAGGACCTGTTCTCCTAACGAGCCCCACATCTATCACCAACGATATATTTTATTTAGAAGAGGCTTATATACTGATAGCATCTCATCCCCTATACATATTATACATGCCATATCACATGGTCTATAGGTAGAGATATTATTTAACTGATTAGCTTATATTATTAAATTGGATAACTAAATATTTGCTATTTCACACCATTGATAATATGCCTTAGATAAATTCAAACACTCTGTAAGTTTATCGAAAGAGATGTCGCACAAAATTTTTAAATCCAAATACAGTGACAAGATTGTAGTAGATGTATTGGATCGTAAGCTTTTATGATGTTACTGGCAGGAGCTGATACATGATGACACTTTCATGGTCTGAAAAATACCGTTACAATTCATCTATGCGACCCTAATGTATACTCGACTAATTACCTCAGATGGTTGATCTTCCATCATCCCTAGGAGGGTCTGAGATCACCTCCATCATCATTAAATCTTCGTATATTATAATCTGTCTTCCTAAATTTTAATCTCTTGATAACTGAGTTTCATTTAGATAGTTTACTAGTAAATTATTCAAAGAAATGGTAGTTCTTTCAGAATTGGAAATGTTATATGATCAGAAATGATTTTAAACAAATTTCTAATAACATGGTGATCAGAGTGAAATACGATGGAGATTTAAAATCCCGCCGGGGGGACTTGAACCCCCGACCACCCGGTATCTACAGCCCTGCCCCACTACAGCCGGGCGCTCTGCCGCTGAGCTACGGCGGGATCTATTGTAGGAAGAGGCTATCTAGTTTTATAAACTTTTCTTGAACATGAAATATAGCAATGCCGTAATATAAAAAAACATTGGTCTACCTAGATATTTTATCATGATTAGACTATGAGAGCTTGTACCGATGCCGATGCTGTACTACCATCTATATAGTTGGCTGAGACTGTTATGACAACCTTGGATCCGACGCTTATATCGCTTCCCTTCAATCGAATTGTTAGTATGCTTTCATGTCCTGGAGGCAAACCCAGCTTATCTATTCCTAGCGTAGAGTTTACTACCTTATACTTGATGCTAGGCGCTATTAACTCGACATTTAAATTTACGGGCGATAGCATGGTTATATTTACTGCCTTTACCTCCTTTGTACCAAGATTTCTTATAGATAGTGTTAATATAGCTTCACTGCTACTTACCGAAAAGACGTCGTGGACTACTAGGGCTATTTTCTGTTGTTGCTGCATTGAAGTTAGATAGTTTGGTATGAATGTGTAGAGCGTCATTCCTACAGCCACCGTTATTGCTATACCTAGTACTAAAGCTAGTAGCTCACTCATCGCTCTAGTAGTAATTCTCTTCAAAGATATGTACTCTGCCATTTTCTCCCCAGGATATCCCTAGATTTTTAAAGTGTGTAGATGTATTACGTTTTACTTAAATTAGATTTACAGCTATAGCTCCTATAGCTATTGCTATACAATCTCTCGGTTCAAATATCGGCAACCCCCTCTTAATAACTGATGAGATGAACTTGAAACATATCAGCGATATAAGTATGAGAATTGGAATCGAGGAAGCGCCTATATCTCCTAGCAAGTATGTATTTAATGCCATTACTAGGGGGGAGACTGTTCTCCAGATCCATACCATAATAAATACATTCACTATTGACAGTATCTCAAAGAATAGTGATAATTTTTTAACGTTATTCTCCATGATTTTTATCCTGTAAATGCTTTCATATAGTGATCGAAGCACTTCATCATCTCCTCCTCCACACTCGTGGATAACTCCTAAAATGAATACTACATATCGAAATAGAAATGATGGTGATTGGATTTTTGCTCCTATCTCTGCCAACGAGTTTCCTTGGACCACTCTATTCAATACTATTTCGAGATTCCTTAATGTCGCCTTGTCCAATATGTTGTTTTGCTTTATATACTCCAATGCTTTTATAATGCTGTATCCACTTCTTCTAAGCTCTATAACATTCTTTAAAATTTCCAGCGAATCTCTATCGAGACCCTCTACATCCTTCACCATTCTATATGTTCTATAGCCAACCACAAGCCCTACAATCCATGAGAGTAGTAGGGAGTAACCTGGTATGATGTTATATAGAATAATTGAAAGTACTATGTATACTATTACCGGTTGCACTATATATTTTATAGGTATGACATCCAGTGTCTTAGGTCTTATTGAATAGGTAATTGATATAAGGAAAGGAGTCGCTAGAACTGCAATTACTATTGCAAACTGAATGTTTAGAACCATTGAAGTAGAGACCATGATTAGTGGAAGAATGACATAGATAACCAGTGCTATCTGACTTATAGTTATGGCCATTCGTTCAACATATAGCTTCATACTAAATTCGCTTCCTAGAATCTCTTCATCAATTCTAGTTTTAAGCCATGCTGACACATTGCCACCCTCTCTAACTTTGGATGCATATCCCATGAAAATTCTTCCGAGCTTCTCATTGGGGGTGGCTCTCGCCCTATATAGCATCGCATCTATGTGGGATAGAAAGTAGATCTTAGAATCTCTATCTATTACAATCATTTCCTTTGCTATAGATTTTAAAATGGGAGCTCTTTTTAATTTCTCAATTAAAAACCCTATATTAGTACCTATACCCTCAATGATCGATAGCATTATTAGAAACCATTTCAATTCAATATCGATTGATCTTCTATGGTTGTACACCTCTATAATAGGCTTCAAAATCACTATAGTGAGTGGAAGTAGAGGCATCAATGAGAATAGTACTATGTAACGGTAATTTGTGATGATACCAAATAAAATTGAGGTGAATGACAGTACCGTTAATACCGGCACCAGCCATATATTTCTTCTTATCCAATTAACGTTAACATTACTTAAACTCTTTAAACTAAATCTTCTATATATCTCTACCAATTCTTTAGCAGCATTAAAACTCAGCATCACAAGGATAGGAACGATAACTATACTCAAGACGTATGCTGTATAAACAATGAGTTTAACAGGATTTGAAGCCAATTCATATAGTGAAGCAATTTTAAATCTATCTATATTCAATACTATAGCTAAGGTTTCACCTATCAATACTACTAAAGTGATTATGAGTTCTACAATATATTCCCTGTAAATTCTCATATCAATACTATATCTACTCGAGATTTTCTTACCCTCTATGTATCTAACCATAGTTTTGCCCAAATGTAGCTGTAAATATATAATGTGATGTCACTATAATACTAGGTAGCTGCATACCCTAGAAATGCTGTACTCATTGATTGTATACCTAGGGCTAGAATTGAGTATGCCTACCATTTTACTGCACCTAGAAGATGACCACAGCCAATCCTTTTACCAGATCATCTACGTCACTGTCCATAACACTTATATTCTCATATATTATCATATCTACTTAATAGTCAGTGAAGAGCTAAATCTATTATGAGGTTGAAGGATTTGAGCTTTCGATCTGAGGACTCTACGAGAACTATAGTTTTAGGTAATAGACCGTTAAGAGATTATCTCCTTGAAGCAATAGTTAATCTGAATAGAGATGTTAATTCTATAGAAATTCTTGGAAGAGGGAGGCACATCTCCAGAGCCGTAACACTCTATAACATACTACTAACAAGACTTGGAGATAGAATTACACTTAGAAATGTTGAGATAGGTAGCCAACTAATTAAGGGTCGCAGGATTTCATATATAAAAATATCCATACAGAAATCATAGTTATTGAAATGTTCCCCTATATCCTATCTCCTCCAGCCTCAGAGGGCAGGCTTTCAACTGTGGACTAAGGTTCACTGTACCGAGGTAATTAAAGCTAAATCTGTGCTGGTATTCAATCCTGCTAAGGATTGTATGCTAGTTGCTGATTGTACAGCATCGACGACACTTTTAATCCGGTTAAGAGCCTCGTAGATCTCCATCGATCCTTCTTCAACATAGTCTATGAGTTTCTCAAGATCTCGTGTAGCATTAGCTCCAACAATATTTTCGAAGTGCTCCCTTATTATATCCGATACTTCGATTCCAAGTTTAGTAGGTATAGCTACCTTCTTCCTCTTACTTAGTATTATATAACCGTGTCTAATATTATTGTCTATGGCTTTTGCATAAGTACTGGGTCTCCCTATACCATGTTCCTTAAGTAATCTAATCAAATCCGAAACCCTGTACAATCCCCTATCAGAACCCTTAGTTACAGTAATTGAGGAAGGTTTTATACTTCCTACATTTAATAATTCCTTTAACTGAGGAAATAGGTATACTATTCTATATACCTTAGTGAATCCTTCTTCAATAATCTCTACTGGTACCTCCACATCCACGCTATATCTATCAATCTTAAGAGTAGCACTCATAAATCTAATTTTTGCATGG
The DNA here is from genome assembly GCA_038889075.1 of Ignisphaera sp. GTDB lineage: Archaea > Thermoproteota > Thermoprotei_A > Sulfolobales > Ignisphaeraceae > Ignisphaera. The sequence goes on along the minus strand of JAWAHS010000002.1, from coordinate 142,064 downwards.
CTCATTTGGCTCGCTATAAAACGTCTAAATATCAGGTCATAGAGTTTGATATGCTCCTTACCAATATTTACAATGATTCCCACCTCGCCCCGTACCGCCATCTCTATAAGCTCATCAGGGGTGTAGGGATTGGTTGGCCTTATAGCTTCGTGTGCATTCTCCCCCTCTATAGCCCTATCCCAGGTCCTTGGAGTGAACTGCTGTATCATACCAGCCCTACTAAGCACCTCTCTGGCTATTGCTATCCCTATGGGCGAGACCCTCGTTGAATCGGTTCTATGATAGGTTATAAAACCTAATTCAAATAGCGTCTGTGCTATCGACATGGTTTTCGAAGCTGAAAAGGTTAGAAAGTTGCTAGCATCACTCAATAGTGTATCTGTTGTATATGGAGGTGGTGGTGGTATAATCTTCTCGTATACCTTAACATTCTCTACTTCAAATCCCTTTTCATTGATGATAGACACTATCCTCTCAACATACTCTCTACCAATATTACCTAGGTATAGCCTTCCAGTATACCCATTTATATCAAATTTCACTACATATCCTAGCTTCTCTCTATACTCCCTGTACCTATCTACATTCCATAGTAGTATAGGGGTTTGTACCCTGCCAGCACCAAGCCAAGGTTTATTAAAGTAGTTCTGTAACCATAAACTTACTTCAAATCCTATCCACCTATCAGCTATCCTCCTCGTTATTTGCGCCTCAACTTTTTTGATATCTACATCTCTATGATTCTTAAGACTCTCTAGAAATGCGCTCCTTGTAACCTCTCTAAATTCTATTCTATACACATTTTTATTGTATGGTAGAAGGAGTGATTTCACATCAAAAGCTATCTTTTCACCCTCAGTATCGGGATCGCTAGCAATAAATATTTTATCAACCTCCAGGGCTAGCTTCTTTAAAACGTTGTATACCGATGAACTTACAAATATATTCAGAGAACCGCAGTATGGACATGAGTCGTATACTCCAACATGTTGATATCCACAATTTCTACACCTAGCTATAAAGTCATATATAGGGATGTACTTACCCTGTTCGGTTTTAACACCATGGAATCCTTCATCGGTAACCAGATCAACCATGTGTCCAAGTGTTGCCGTAACCATAGCAATATAAACCCTATCCATATCAATGGGAACGATGGTTTCATATACAATTACATCATTAAAGATTCTCTTTGCAGGCTTTCCGAACATTGATGCTATAGTCTTTGCTTTTGTAGGCGACTCAACAACTATAAGTGCTGTAGAGATGCCACCTCTAATATCACTACTATTACGGTGAATTCTAGACTCTACTATTTTACAAATGCATTCTTCAATATTTTTCATATCGAGTTCTCTAAATCCATTAAAGTTGACTAAACGTTTCAATCTGTATTCAAGAATATCTATGAGTTCCTTATACTTTTCAAAAACTATGGAAAGACCAAATGTTTTATAGCCATTAAAAAGTCTCGAAGCCCTTCCACTTGCCTGTACATATGTATATGGATCAGGTTTCACCACCATTAATTTACCTCCATGCTCTACTATTATACAATACCCATCTATAACTAGTTTACCGTTTACATTAACCTGTCTCCTTACTTCCTCATACAGACGTTCCTTTATATGCTGGAGCACACGTATGTTGTTAGCAAGGTCTTGAGGAATATTAATGGGATTTTTTAGAAGTTTTGAATAGACTATGAGGAGTGCTGGTGTGCTCTTTTGGATAATTTCGATTAGCTGATTACGTAATGTAGATAATTCTATCCCTATCTCTTCCAGCTTTCTAAGGACGATATACATAAATCTTATATTATTTAGACTTTCATAGAGGTCCCGTACTATTTGAGGAATACCAATAAATATTGTAAACCTAACTCTCAGAGGTTCATCAAGTCCTCTAACAAGTATGCCGTAGTATGATGCTGGTCCGACTACTACATTGATTTCTCCACTACGAAATTTATCAACGGCTCTATTACCGCTTTTCGCTATAGCGAATTTTATGCCATTTTTAGCAAATTCTTCGCACAGATTGTCAACATACTCTTTGTACATATTTGAATAGAATATTATTCCACTATTAGCATTCTTCACTATTTCCAGAATCCTTGTATACATTTCTGAATCAATGTACGAATACAGATCCTCAATATTTCTCCAGTATTCAAACATAGCACCCGTGTCAAATCCTAGCAGCTCTCTTAGAACATGGGATTTCAATCCTCTTGCTCTACCCGTGGCAGATGCTACTACTAGCTGAGTTGCCCTCTTTGATATCTCATTCTTTACTTCAGCTTCAAGACCCATAATGGTATTTCTCAATTCTTCAACAATTTCAGGCTTCTTTGATGCCTTAGCGACAATCAGATTCTGCTTCATCTTTACCAGTTTTATACACTTTTCTATAACGGTATCAGTAAATCCTAGCAATCTTAGCAGTCTATCAATATTTTTAGAATTTTTTAGAATAGAATCTAGATCGTCGGCTATAACGATATCTATTTTCTTATCAGTGATCACAGTATGGTATCTCGATAAAAATGCTGCAGAGGTTATTAAAATATCGAATACACCATCCTTAACGGCATCCTTAAGTTCAGAGGTATTCTTTGCCGTTGAGTCGTAGAAAACAATTCTAATTTTATCTGAAATATATCCATACCTGCGCATATTTTCAATATAGCCACATATCCTTGTATAGAATTGCTTTGCTATCTCTCTTGTAGGTGTTATTATATAGACTTTATTTCCATAGAAGTACGCACGGTATAATGCATATATAGCTAGTAGTGTTGATTTGCCTATTCCCGTAGGAGCTATTAATGCAAAGGAATCGCCAAAGAGGAGTCTTTTAATCCAATACACTTGAAGAGGTAAGGGCTTAAAACCTGTTACCGCAGTAAAGAAGTTTTCAAAATTTTCCACTTCCTTAATTAAAATCTGTAATAGCCGTTCGCCTATATTACTTGTGCCTAAATCGGAGTTGCATCTACTACACCTTCCGATAGCCAACTCCTCATTAGTTATATATCCTCCGCACACAGGGCATCCATGTCTGTATGCTACAATCATTATACTATTACCCATCTTTAATCTTTAAATGGCTATGCAGATTATTCAAAAGACGTAAAACTCATCAGATATGCATGCGATAAACTTTTATTCTAGACCCATTTTACACTATCCTTAGAAAACTAAAACCTCAGCAAAAGGTGTAAGAAATGTCCCAAACACCATCTGCAGCAAATACCGTACTAGTAGGTAAGAAGCCTGTAATGAACTACGTATTAGCAATACTGACATTACTAAATCAAGGAGTAAGTGAGATAGTAGTAAAAGCTAGAGGTAGAGCTATAAGCAAAGCCGTTGATGCCATTGAAATAGTTAGAAACAGATTCCTACCGGGAAGGGTAGAAGTTAGAGGAGTTTCAATAGGAAGCCAATCAATAACAAGCAGTGATGGTAGACAAAGCAGAGTTTCAACAATAGAGATAGTGATATCAAAAAAAGAGTAAAGTAGCGAACCTGACTATAGATATAAAATAGATTTTACTGTTTTTTACCCTTTCCAATCGATACATCTCATTTCTATGCCAAGTTCTCTAACTACATCCAACATTGTAAAAACATTGCTATCACATTTATTTACTTCTATAACATTGTACCCTTCTAATTTATTGAGCGATACACCATATCCTCTCAACTTTAGGTTTCTATACAGCCTTTCTGAGATGTAGTTAGATAGAAGTTTCACAAGCACCTCCTCCCCATCCCTAATTCTGTAACTCGCAATCCCCACACTCTCTAAAAATCCCTTTGATTTTAATCTCTTTATAATTTTTTTGGCTATATTTTTTGACCCAAAAAATATTAACACGTCGAGTGCTTCACCAATATTGAATACGTTTCCATTAAATCTCTTTTTAAGTATTAGGTAGTATGCTATCTCCCTCTTACTGAGCCAGACCAATCAGTTCCCCTGTTTCATCACTTTTCATCCTCAGACCTTACAAGGCTCATCACTATACAGGGATTTAAAAACTCCATATAGTTCACCGTCCATTACCGCTTTTTAACTATTTAGATTTAGACAGCCATTCAATTTTACCTAAATATGGCTGTCTCATAGTCATACTGACTCTGGGTAATCTTTGAGGTGTACCCAGCGAAATCGATGTTATTCTAGCTCTAACCATGTCGCCCTGCATTACAAATCTCTTGCTATTCTTACATATAACCATATTTCTAGCGGGATCATAGGAAACTTCGTCATCAGCCACTTGCGATATATGAATGAATCCCTCTATAGGACCCACTCTAACAGTAAGTCCCATTCTCCCCAGTACTTCAACAGGGCCCTCAACTACCTCATTAATTACTGGTATGTAAGTAAGTGCATCAAATACAACTCTGTAATGCGGTGCACCATCACCAAGCGGCAGTACTCCCATTGGATCAACTTTTATATTTGTTATCGCTACTACTATCCCTAAATTCCTGTCCCTCAATCCCTCATACTTTTTTCTAATCTCATCAAAGGCTGTCTCCTCTAATGGTCTATCTATTTTCGATGGATCTATCCTCACTATATCGCGTAGTCTATATATCCTAAACAATGAAAAACCCTAGAGCACTACTGTAAAATAAAGCTTTTAAATATTTAACGTACATATAGCTACAAATAACTGAATGAAGCTGTTAGTAAGCCTACATCTACAGAACACTTTATATTATATCTATTAACATCTCAAATCCTTTTTTCTCCTTGCGATACCATAGAACATTAATGCCTCTTCGCACTGCATCATTTTTCAACTTCGTATCAGCAGTTACAATTAGAACCCTCTTTGCCTTTTTCATCTCTTCGGCAAATTCTACTATCAGATCATCAACCTTCCTCTGCTCCATTACAGGTACCTCAACAACGTTTAATAAACGTAGGAGGTTCTCCAAGGCCCATTTTGCTATATGTGATTTCTCTGAATTCCCCTTTCTAGCTATTAATTGTAGTTCACTTATAACAGGCGTTAGCACAACCGCAGCGCAACCAGGTATCAAGTCTATCATATCATCAAGGTGTGCCTCCCTTGCTGATATCAAGAGTATTACACTGGTATCCACAATAGCTATACAGTTGAATTCCTCTAGCCTTTTACTTGACCCCACCCTACTAATCTCCATCTACCTCGAACCTGCCTAATTATAGCTACCTTATCCTTTCCTAATGTTACAACAGGCTTCTCCAGCTTAATTTCAAATTCATCCCTCGTTACCCTAGTTAATACACCACGTGCCCAGGCTGTTTTAATTATCAAAAATATTGTTTCACGTACCTTTAGTGGTTCTATTACCTCCTGAGTCCTACTACCTAATACACGTTCAAATAAATTATACTCCACTCTAATGTCAGATACTGGATCAGGAACACTGTGACCTAGAACGTTACCCATAAGTGAATCACCTTTAGTTATAGAAGGATCGAGTAGTGTTCCTATTGCTACTAGACCACCTGGCTTTGCTTCATCTACATTAATATTTCCATACCTAATGCTTGAAACTCTTGTTACCAAAGGTTCGTACTTCACCCTACCTCCCTTTAATTCAATTCTTATACCAGGTTTTATCTCAACCTCGTCTCCAATCCTCAGCACCCCCTTCAGTATACTACCACCGACTACACCACCTACAAGTTTATCAGGCTTTGTACCTGGTAAGTTAACATCAAAACTTCTTGCAATTAACATCATAGCAGGTTTACTATAGTCCCGTTCAGGCTCTCTAAACATTTTAGCCATACCCATGGCGAGAACATCTATATTAACTTTATGAAGAGCGCTCACAGGTATTATGGGTGCTTTAGAATACCTTGTAGTACCGAGAAAGTCTACTATCTGCCTATAGTTCTCCTTAGCCTGCTCATAACTAACAATATCTATCTTATTTTGAACAACAATAAGCTGATCTAGACCTATAATCTCCAATGACTTGAGGTGCTCCCGGGTTTGAGGCTGCGGGCATGGTTCATTGGCTGCAATAACAAGTATAGCTGCATCCATCAATGCAGCCCCTGATAACATTGTAGCCATTAGAACCTCGTGGCCTGGAGCATCAACGTACGATACCGATTTAATTACTTTTAGCTTTGAACCCTGTGGACAGACCCCACTTGTATTATAGGCCTCTGGTATTTCGAGACCTTCACACACGCCTATGTATCCTTCAGCATAACCTAGCTTTATAGTCATGGATCTTTTCAACTCTTCCGAGTATCTAGCTGTCCAAATACCAGTTAATGCTTGTACAAGTGTGGTTTTACCATGATCAACGTGCCCTACAACGCCTATACTCATTGATGGAATCATGCTCATAAACTTGCGCACCGTATTATCGATATATAAATACTATTTAGTATAGCAAAAATATCTTTACAATTTATACAATTACAGTATTTATCTGTACTATGTCTTCAGATATCGTATTGCCTCTTATGAGTTTCCTCCTTTTTTCTCCATCCTCTTTAGGTCTAAAGCCTGGTCCCTGTGAAAGTAAAACGTATTTTTTAACAGGTCCAGCTACATCCACCCTCATAGGAAAGCCTGCTAGATCGGATCCCCCTCGAATCTCAAGCCTAATATTGGGTAAACCCACGATTCTGCCATCAATTCTTTCACCTATCTTTAGACCAATCAGACTCTGATATGTTGATCCTGCTATTCTTATCTGAAATGCAGGTGCTCTAAAAACTTCCCCTATTGCTTCAGAAGCTCCTAATCTTTCTCTCATGAATGCCATGGGCACCATAGCAGTTTGTGTATCAACTGAAGCATCCTCAACTACTCTAGCTGTTAAATTAACCTTCTCCCTGCTAGCTCTATTCTTCCATATCCTTACTATTACAACACCTAGTTCGGGATTCAGCAATTTTATGAGAGCAGGATTAAGTTTTACTCTTGCCAACTCTCTTTGTTCCTTATGTACATCAGTATACTCCAGCGATTCAGAGCCTACTACCTTTACTGGTACTATCCGCAGATTCTTAACTCTAGGATCAGAGATCACTAACTTAAACTCAGGCATCTTTGCTAGTACACCCCTAGACTGTAGGTTTTATTTCTAACGTGTAAACCTAAAAAGCTGTTTTGAGACTATATATTGTAGTATCCACATCTATGCTACTTTAATAACTTAATTAATTAAATGAGGTAGGCTAGGAATGGTTCAACGGCAAAAGCGACTCCGCCAACCTATAGTCGTGGTCCTTGGGCATGTTGACCATGGAAAGACCACACTATTAGATAAAATAAGGGGTACAGCTGTTGTACGGAAGGAGGCAGGGGAGATGACGCAACATGTAGGTGCAAGTCTCGTTCCAGCTTCTGTTATTGAAAGAATTGCAGAACCATTGAAAAAAGTAATACCATTTAAACTTGAAATCCCAGGATTGTTATTTATAGATACCCCCGGCCACGAATTATTCTCAAACCTTAGAAGAAGAGGTGGAAGTGTAGCTGATATAGCCATTCTGGTCATCGATATAAATGAGGGTGTTATGCCTCAGACAATCGAATGCATAGAAATACTAAAATCCCGTGGTGTACCCTTTGTAGTAGCTGCGAATAAAATAGACAAGATAGCTGGCTGGAAGCCGTATCAAGACAAACCGATAATATTTAGTTTAAAAAATCAGAGTCCTCAAATAGTTAAAAAAGTTGAAATGGAGATATACAAATTAATAGCTCAGTTATCAAATTATGGAATAAATTCTGACTTATTTGATCGTGTGCGTGATTTTACCAAGACTGTCCCTATAATCCCCTTATCAGCTAAGACTGGAGAGGGTATACCTGAATTACTAGCCGTGGTGGCCGGCATTACACAGAGATATATGAGCGAAAAAATTATGTATACTGAAGGTCCTGCTAGAGGGGTTGTTCTAGAGGTTAAGGAGCAACCTGGATATGGAACTGCACTAGATGTCATAATATATGATGGTATTCTAAAACAGCATGATCCTATAATTGTCGCGGGCATTAATGGCCCTATATTTACAAGAGTTAGGGCCATACTGGTACCTAAACCATTAACTGATATTCGGGTGGCAAAAACAGAGCTTAGACCCATCGAAGAAGTTGTAGCTGCTGCAGGTGTGAGAATAATAGCACCTGATATTGAAGAGACTTTGGCCGGCTCTCCACTATATGTTATTCCATCTGAAGAACGTGCAGAGGAGTACAGAAATAAACTACTCGAAGAAATTGAGACTATAAGATTTAGACGGGAAATAAATGGTGTGATAGTTAAAGCTGATACGCTTGGAACATTGGAAGCTATTGTAAATGCATTGAATAAGAAATCAGTGCCGGTAAGAATAGCTGACGTAGGCCCCCTTACAAAACGGGATGTTATAGAAGCTAGTATTGTTGCAAAAATTGATAGATATCTAGGTGTAATACTACTATTCAACGTCAAGGCAATTCAGGAAGCCGAAGAACTAGCTCAAAAAGAAGGTGTACCCGTGTTTAGAAGCAATATAATATATAGACTTATCGAAGAATACATTGAATGGTTAGAAAAAGAAAAGTCTGGAGAACTTCAAAAAGAGTTTGAGAAAATAATACCTCCTGGAAAGATAAGGATTTTACCTGGCTATATATTTCGGCGTAGCGATCCTGCAATTGTAGGTGTAGAGGTTGTGGGTGGTATGATAAGATCTGGTGTACCATTAATGAAGATGGACGGTAAATATGTTGGAGAAATCCAGCAGATACAACACATGGGGAAATCTATAAAGGATGCTAAGGCTGGTCAAGAGGTCGCTATATCAATTAAAGGGAATGTAATGGTAGGACGTCATATAAAGGAAAATGATCTTCTATATACTGATATACCTCTAGATCATATCAAGTTATTACTGTCGAAATTTAAGGACATGCTCTCGCCTGATGCCGTAGATGTGTTAAGAGAGATAATCAAAATAAAGTCGGCCATAGATATTGGATATACCATCTTTTTAACGCAGATATAATTGGTTTCAAGTTTTCGCTTCACAATTTTAATTTCGAAATACCCATAAATACTCACTACTGTTCTAAAAATATTGAATACATAATGGAATTACAATGCATCTAAAAATATTGAAATTTCCACATTAACTATTATGATAAAGAAAGGAGTGTATTAAGTAGATACTATATTATATTAGGCTTACCGAGCTACATAATCTGCTAGAAGCCAATAAATCTACCAATACAATAGTCTCTACAAAAATAGGTAGAGAAGTAGCATGAGATGATGCTATCCTCTTCCGCTATATAGTTTTGTCCAAGGCAATTTCTTTGGATCTCTTCCAAGTTTGAAGTTCTTAAAACATTTACTCGAACAAAACCAGATTATTGTACCATTATTTCTTACAAACATCAAGCCATTTCCAGGCTCTATAGTGTTTCCACAATAGCTGCATATGTGTTTAGAGACCATGACAAATTTCACCTGCTTATATAGATAAGACTTCATGCTAAAGCTTATAAGCTCTTTCTTTCGAAAAAATCAGAGATATAGGGTGCAGTGCTGATGTCAAATACTGTAGTAGAAGAGAAAGGCAAGGAATACGAAATAAATGTTGTAGAGAAAATAGGGTTTCCAGCAGAAGTTGTCCAAATAATTGGAAGAACTGGTGTAACTGGTGAGGTTACACAAGTTAGAGTTAGAATACTTGAAGGTAGAGATAAGGGCCGTATTCTAACCAGAAATGTTAGAGGTCCTGTAAGAGTAGGCGATATCATCATTCTTAGGGAAACAGAGCGGGAAGCCAGAAAGTTAAGTGTGAGAAGGTAGACAATACAGAAGAGACAATATAGGAGCTAAGAGTAGATGTATGACTAGTAAAATATAAAGTAATTAGGATTGAATAGTGATGGATTATATTTAACAGATTAAAAACTCTTTGAACTGTGATATGCTAACTTTCTAGTATTATCTTATTCTTTCTAGTATTATCTTATTCACGCTTTTGCTCTAAGCTCTTGGAATCTAGATGTAAGTTCATCTACATCGGCTTTAGCCTCTCCTGGTTCAACAATACATGCAGAAGCTGCTGCAACCTCTATCCCTGCAGCTTCTCCTAATCTCTTTTTACTTGGTACGTACAGATATGGTACCTTTTTCTCTTCACATAGTAGTGGTAGGTGTGCCACGACTTCTGGTGGATCCACATCCTCTGCGATAAATACTATTTTACATAATCCTCTCTCAACCCCCTTTGTAACCTCATTGGTGCCTTTCCTTATTTTCCCACCGGTTTCCCTCGCCTTTTTTAATGCTTGGTATGCTTTTTCAGATATCTCTGAGGGCACCTCGAACTTTACATAAAATGGTTTTGACATTTCCATCACCTTTTCTTTAGATTGTCACTGTTCTAAGCTTTTGCACTGGTATTTAAGGTATTTTGAAAAATGTCATTCATGTGCGTAAATTATCGAAACACCATTCCTTTTAATACTATCAATTCTACCAAAACCTAACCTGACCATCTGGATTACTTCATCTACACGAAGTTCGAGTAACGACTTTTCGCCTAGACATGCAATCCTTTTCAACTTGCTATTACATGTTTTATAGACCGTAACTCTGATGTTATCCTCTACCGGTACCCACTGCACAATCTGTAAACCTAGTTTCTTTGCGTCTTCCAAACTTCTACCAATATATTCAGCCTCTATTGTATTACCATTGATAGTATTTAGATAGCGAATATTTGCAAACTCCATCAATCTAATATAGCCAGTTTTCATCAGATTCTGCAAATCGTCATTTGAAATGTAGACCTCGGGCTTACGTAGTATAATTGTTCTCACTCCGAGATTGCTAGCTGGGTGGAACGGTATTGTAACCTTCAATGGAACCTCTAATCCTTTTAGTAGGATTTTGATTGGATTGCAAACTATGAATATTCTTTTCGATTTTGGATCTAGTATCTTCCTATTTAACGCTGAGATGTTAACCCAACTAATTTTTGCATCGACACCTCTTATGCCAAGTTCCATCATTATCTGTTTTATTGTTTCTGATGCTATGCCTCTTCTTCTAAGAGCTGAAAGTGTTGCAAACCTTATATCATCGAATCCCATAAATTTCTCTGGATTGTTCTTAAGTTGAGTTTTTACCCAGCTTTTACTCAGTATGAATCCCTCAATTCCTACGCGTCCAAAATTTACAACCTCTGGATAGCGCCAGCCCATGTACTTGTATAGATATAGTTGCTTTAGGGTATTTAGTGTATGTTCCCTACCTCTAAATATATGACTTATATTCATGAAATGGTCATCTACTGCAGCAGCGAAATTGTATGTTGGCCAAAGCCTATATCTATCTCCTGTAATTGGATGGGGGTACTTTACTGTATCTACAATTCTAAACATTACCCAGTCTCTAATAGCTGGATCTGGATGATTTAGATCCGTTTTTATTCTTACTACAGCTTCTCCTTCACTATATTCACCCATTAATATCTTCTCAAATCTTTCCAAATGGATGGTTGGATCTTCATCTCTATGTGGACAGGCTTTTCCAAGATTTCTATAATTTTTAAATGTATCAGAATTACATAGATCTACATATGCTGCTCCCATCTCGAGAAGTTTTTTCGCTATGCTGTAGTATAGTTCCATTCTTAAACTCTGTATGTACTCTTCATCCCATTTAATCCCAAGCCACCTAAGGTCCTCCCTAATAAGTTCATAAGCCTCTGGTAATGGTCTCTTGATTCTAGGATCCGTATCTTCAAATCTTAGTATAAACCTACCATTATACAGCCTTGCATATTCGTAGCTGAGTAGTGCTGCTCTTGCATTACCAAGATGTATCACAAAGTCTGGATTTGGAGCAAACCTAGTTACAATGACTTTCCATACATCAACATTTGGTAGAGGAGGTAGCGTTCCTCTCGTTTCCTCCTTTTTACTTTCACTAATGCCATACTCTTCAATTTTTTTCATAGCCTCTTCAATACTTAGAGTATTTACGTAATCTACTACATCCTTAACTATTTCACCTATTTCTTTAATCGCTGACTTGTGTTCTTTAAAATGTCCGATTACCTTATTGAGTACAGGTCCTATTGCTGCCTGTCCATGCTTTAACTTGTTCTGAAGAGCGTATCTTAATGCTACTTTCTTTACCTCTTCCTTAATATCGGCACCTAGTAAACTCACGCACCTCACCTTCCTCAATTATAGTCATAACCTCTTGCTGAATACCATTAGAAAAAACTTCGCCTATAAACACTACAACACCCCTTACATCTGATTTAATAACGCGTACCTCATTCTTACCTGTAACTATGTAAAATAGCTTGTTACCAAAGCTAACTCTGTCCCCTTCAGAGACTAGAGGATAGATCCTCTTTCCCTTTGCTTCAATAATCTTCACATCGCTGTCTGCTTTAATGTAGAGGAGGACATCCCTATTCGGACAGTATATGGCCGTGTCAGTAACTATCTTACCCAATTCCATATCTATTATATAGCCAAGAACCTTCTCGTATACTATTTCTACAAACTCTTCATTACCACTATCCATAGCTTGGCTACAGAAAGTGCCCGACACCAGATCCACATAGACTCTCGATCTCATATTCAACAGTTTATCTAGAGTATCTGAAGCAGAACCTACTGCCGACAACTCTCTCTGTATTCTAGATCTCAATTTTTTTAGATCCTTTAGATTTATGAAGGCTAGTGGAGAATTAGAGAGTAGCTCTCTCTGCTCGGCTGCTTCACGCTTAGTAATTTCTCTTCACCATAAATTCTACGACTTCCCTAAACATATTTAAGGCCTCGTCATCTTTTGATTCAATACTTCTGCTTATATTAATAGCTTTGATAGCATAATGTTCAGCTAAATCTTCAGCATACTCTATAGCTCCACTTGATTTTATTATTTCTGCAGCTTCACTTAATTCCTGTAAATTTGCATTTCTATTACCTAAAATGCTTTTCAGCCTCCTTCTCTTATTCTCATCAGCATTATTTAGAGTATAGATTACGAGTATGGTCATCTTACCCTCTCTAATATCACTATAAACAGGTTTTCCCAATACCTTTTCATCACCTAGCAGGCCTAGGACATCATCCCTAATTTGGAACGCTATGCCAGCATTAATCATAGCTTCTCTAAGTTTTTCAATAATCTCCGTATTCCCTCCAGCCAATACAGCCCCTATAGCTGCTGAAGATGCAAAAAGAGCTGCTGTCTTCTTTCTAACCATCTCAATATAGCTATGGACGTCTACTCCATTAAATGTTGGCAGTAGCATATCAAGTGCTTGACCCTCTGCTACAGTAATAGTTGCATCAGTAAGTATATCCACTGCCCTAACAACTCTATCACTTGGTATTCCATAGCTTAGTGATTTAATTAGACACCTATATGCATATGCAAATAGCAGATCTCCTGAAATTATGGCCATATCGCTACCCCATATTTTATGAACTGTAGGAACCCCTCTTCTAAACTCATCTCTATCTATGATATCATCATGAACTAATGTAAATGTGTGAAGAACCTCTACTGCGGCGGCTCCAGGTATTGCTATATCTTCAGATCCACCGCAGAGTCTAGCAGATAGTACTGTTATGAGGGGTCTTACTCTCTTCCCACCAGCTTTTATATAATGAAGTGCTGATTCGTATAGGATCTTGGGTTCTCCTTCTATTATTTCATATATAAACCTTTCGACCTTCTTAGATATTTCAGTAGCATATGATAAAAACTTCATTACACTGCACCTTATTAGTTAATGAAGCATGGTATATAGGAGTTGTTATTTCTTATTTTAAGTTTTCGCGCACATAACCATTGAGCTAGAAGACCGTGTACAACTATGTGTATATTCTTAAGCTCCATAATATTTCTGCAACCAGCCAACATCATTGCTATTCTCAACTGTTTAAGCAATGTATCTGTGTATTCTTTTTCTCTACCCGATAATACTGCCCTAAGAAATGGTTGTGCAATACCCACAAGCTCCGCACCTAGTGATATTGCCTTAGCAATATCAACACCTGTTCTTATACCACCGCTGGCAATAACTATAACATCAGATCCTATAGATGACGCCTCTACTATCGATGCTGCTGTAGGTATCCCCCATGTCCTAAATGCCTCTCCTATCTTACTGTGTTTTCCCTCCATCCTTAACATTTCTATCGTAACCCAGTTAGTTCCACCAGCTCCTGCAACATCGAATATTCTTATTCCTAAGTTATAGAATTTGCTAGCTACTTCGCGAGACAGTCCATTGCCGACTTCCTTAATTATTATCGGAACATCAATTTTCTCAATAATTTTCTCAAGCGATTTAATAGCCCCCTTGAAGCTCCTATCCCCCTCACACTGAATGAGTTCTTGAAGCATGTTCAAGTGTATTGCGAGAGCGTCTGCTTCCAACGATTCTACAATCCATTCTATTGATTCATAGTTAATTGTAGAAAGCTGTGCTATACCTATGTTCGCTATAACTGGCACACTATGTGCTACATCTCTTACCACTCTATAGGTATAGCTAAGCTCAGGTTTTAAGATCATCGCCCTCTGGCTACCAACACCTATTGCCAATCTGTATTCCTCTGCTAATTCAGCCAACTTTTTATTTATGTTAAATGCTCCATCAAATCCCCCAGTCATACCTGAGATTAGTACTGGAGCTTGTAGTTTGTACCCGAGAAATTCCGTAGATAGATCTATCTCATCCATTGAAAGTTCTGTAAAAGCCTGGTGGACTATTATCACATTCTCTAAAAGTGTTGTCAAAGGTCCTTGTGATATCTGGTTCACTGCATGCTCTATGTGTTCACTCTTTCTATTCTCAATACTCATATCACAACCCTTGTGCCAAATATTTCATTGTTGCAAATAGCCTGGTATATGGTTCCTGTTTTTACTCCATTAAATATGTAGACATCCATACCCTCCCCCATATACTTTAATCCTAATAGCAACTTTGTTCTCATACCTCCTGTAACATCTATTCCCCTTACACCCTTAGTATCTAACCTATCTAATTCAGACAGTTTTACGGTAGGTAGTAACCTAGCATTTCTATCTGCAGGATCCCTATCGAAAATGCCATCAACTGCTGTCGCGAATAGTAATCTAGAGGGCTTTAGTAGTGAAGCAAAGTACCATGCGATTTCATCCCCAGATAGAATCTCTGCTTTACCTATTCTATTGAAAATTATATCCCCATATAAGATGGGTATAAGCCCATTATTAATCATTGCGATAAGAGGTTTACTAAAAACAGCTAGTCTATCGCTGACCCTTAAAAACATTGCATGCGTATCTACGGGTAGCGCTGGTAATCCATACGAGTTTAGCATATCGGTAATAATCATATTTAATTCTCTCATGAACCACACAACTTGTGCAATGCTTTCAGTAGAATATATATTGCCATGCTCTTCATGCTCTTTTACTACGTAATGACCATAGCTGCCACCTCCATGTATTATTATGATCCTATTGTTGCATTCTCTGTATGCCTGGCTTATCTCGTCACAAATTCTGTATAGCACAGAATAGTTCAAGGAAAAAGGTTTTTCCTTATTAGTTATAAGTGCGCCTCCCAATTTTAATATAATTGTAATTTTCATTTCCTATTCCTCTACGATAGCGTAATTCTGTAAATTACAACTTGATTCAAATCTGCAATAACCTTATATAGATTTGCTTCATCAATTGGGTAATTCATTTTAATCCCTAGGGAGTTTCTTATAATTTCACTCTCTATAATGTAGACTAGTCTAATCATATTTCTTAACCATGGCTCCACCGTTCCATTATTAACAAGACTATGTATAAACTGAGAAATGGTGTGCGTAGTCAACTTATATAGAAGAGAAAGTAAGTAATTATCATATGGATTACTGATATATGTGCATGTTTTAGAATCACATTTATATCTATTGACATTTTCGATACTCAATGCTAAATCGACATTGTGTACTATGTCCTCATATCCTCTACTAATACACATCGCTTTAAAGAGGTATGAACATCGAAGTGATCTGAGATAACCTGGATCTACATTTAGCATTTCTGTATCTAAATTTGAGAAAATGTTAAGTATATGTGTATAGCTAGTACCACCTATCATCAGCAACTTTCTGGATATTTCACACTCTAGCACCGGGAGTACCAATATTAATGGTAGGTCATTATCGCATTGTACATCTAGGTCCCCCTCAATGCATTCCTTCCCTATATTTCCTAACACTGTGTTAAATCTATTTAGAATATATTTCCTTAAATCGTCTAACTCGTGAATCGTATCACCATTCTCGTCATTACAGTGTCTTCTTAAACTTAACCGAGTCCTTATAACACACTTTGAATTGGTTAATGCAGACACATATGTATTGAAATGATTAACTATAGGTATACCAATTAATGGAAATGGTATCCGAACCTCCTTAAACAATACTACTTTATCCATGTTTATCTACACCACCCACAGATTATAACATACATCATGATCCTTGTTCTAATATTCATTGCAATCCCTATATCTATCACATACATATAGTACTATATAATATGTAGAAACACATTAAATTTATAGGTTTAAAAACTATAGAGTGTTGAAACGTCTAAGTATCGAGAAAAAATTGATTGTATATTTAGTTGAAATTTAGAGTCTCAGAGTTGATGATATTAATCGGTGTTGAACTCTATGTTGTGGTTTCAAAAGCTTCTGGTCCTAGCGGAAGGTTATCATTAGGCCCTAATTCTCCTCTTTCCCTAAGTATCTGTCTTGCTAGAGTCCAATATAGTAATGCTAAAGATTTTCTACCTTTATTATTACCAGGTATCGCCAAATCGATTCCTTCAAGCCTATTATCAGTACTTACGAATGCCACTATTGGTATTCCGACTTTCAATGCCTCCTCAAGTGGTTGTGAATCTATTCTGGGATCTGTCAATACTATAACCTCAGGTTCATAGTACCACTCAAGTTTCGGATTTGTTAATGTTCCAGGAACAAATCGACCGACAACTGGTTTTGCCTTAACAAATTCAGAAAATTTTGAGACTGGTTGCTTACCATACTGCCTTGTTGCGATAACCATTATCTTCGATGGTTCATATCTACTCAAGAACTTACCCGCAATTCTAAGTCTTTCATCAGTTTTCTTTATATCTAAAATATATAGGCCATCTGGTCTTACCCTGAATACAAATCTCTCCATATGCTTGGTACATGTATGTGTCCCTATGTGAACCCCTGCTTGCAAGTACATTTCTAGTGGAACTAGAAGTTCAACTTGTTGCGAGACCATTTTCTGTTCTTCTGCCATATTCCACACCTACTTTACTGTACCATATTTTATCGTCTCTCTAAATAATTCAATATGTGATAGCATCATCCTTCGACAACAGTATCTATCTATACCTAGGTCGTCTAATACTTTTTTTGGATCCTCACCCTTAATAACTCTTCTGTGGAATTCCTCCCACTTCGCGCCAATTGGATAACCGCATGTAAAGCATCTTACGGGTATTATCATACCTTATCACCTATATGATTTCTGTCTAAATCTCCTAGCACTGTACCTCATCCATTTCTCAGATTCTGTTCTTCTTGGATCACCAGATATCATAGTTCTATCGAATTCCTTAAATATATCTCTTAGTATGGGGATGTTGAAGTATACTATAATCCCTCTCGCTATAGCATTTCTAATAGCATATGCTTGTGCCATTACACCACCACCTTCAACAATAACATCAATATCTATAGCATTTCGCAATTTATCATTTAAGAGCATTAGAGGCTCCATCATTTTGAGTCTAGCTACTTCTATTGGCCATATCTCTACTGGGATGCCATTTACCTTACATCTACCACCTCCAGCCTTTATTATTGCTCGAGCAACAGCTGTTTTCCTTTTTCCAACACTTACAACAATCTTTTTACCACTAACTATCTGCTGGTATGCTCCTGCAATTTTAATTTCTTCAGATGTGGCTGATTCCATTAGACATTCACCTACGGCGTCTGCCTCCAACCTAACGCTTCAGCTATCTCTGAAACTCTTACCACGGTTCTTCTCTTAAGATTCTCCGCATCGATATCTGCTATTTTTATACGTTCTCTTCCATCAAATTCCTTAGGTGTACCAATGTATGCCTTTACATTCTTAAGAATGGTAACTCCCCTCCAATTATGTTTTGGAAGCATTCTTTTTACACTGCTCTTAAATATTGCAATGGGATTTCTAGGCCTCTTCATGGAGTGCCTGTACGGATTTCTATGCGTTCTGACATTAAGTAGAAGCTTGTAGCTCTCAATAACCATTTTCCTATCACCTGAAACCAACGCTTTCTCAATATTAATAACATGAACTTTGAATCCCATTAATAGCAGTTTAGCAACGTTGCTTGCAAGCCGTCCAAGTAGTGCATTTTCTGCATCTATTACAATCTCTCTATTTTTCAAAGTGGCTAAATACCTGTATAAATCCTTTGAACTTATCTCAAGTGCTGTACTCATATAATCACCTTGACCCTGCTCCCTTTTGGATTCTCATTCAAAAATTCGAGTATATGTACAGCTCTTCCTCCTGCACCCTTCACCTTTCTGACAGCCTGTTTGGAGAAAGACATGGCTACTACGATAATTCTGTGATTTATAGAACCTGCACCCAAAACCTTACCGGGCACAACAATAATATCACCATCCCTCGAATACCTACTTATTTTACTTATATTAACTGCTATTCTTTTCCTCCTCGGTTTTTCAAGAAGCTCTGCTATGTATCTCCATATTCTAGCGTCATTATTCTTGGCAACCTTTCTTAGTATTCTAATTGTCTTTCTCCAGATATAGTTTGTGGATCCGGTACGCTTCATTTCTCTCCACCTACTTTGAACTCTGTAATAGATTTGGAAATTATTTTAAGTTCATTTAAGAGGATTTCAGCAGATTTGCGAACTATGGTCTCAGGATTTAGTGAACCACTACTTTCTATCTTAACTATATTTCTATTTTCATCAATTGCTATATTTATCGCCTTTAGTGGACATGAATGCACGCACTGCCAACATATTATACACTCATATGGATTATTAACAGTAACTTTACTATCATCTATTTTCAGGATCCTCTTGGGACACACTTCGATACATTTTCCACATAGATTACATAGAGACCAGTCTATTGATATATTTGGTACATGTCTAACAACAGCCACAGTAGCGGGGCTCCACTTGGCGTGTTCAAGACCTCTACCTATTCTTGCCTTAAGTTCCAAGGAAATCTTCTGTCCAGGTGCTAAAATAACTATAGGTATGTTATCATAAGCTGGTCTAATATATGGATCTTCAGATTTTATACCACCTGAATATACCGTTACTTCGTCGTTACCAGCCTCAACTTCTAATATCATGTGGACGTAGCATTTTTCACAAAATTCTGCAGAGGGTTTTTCTTCTGCCTCACTACATTTAGAACATAGATCCGGATCTATATCTCCTAATTTATTCAGCCCCTCCTCGCTTGTTAAAGGAATCATACCAAGTCTGTGGGCTAGAATTTCATCAAACATGGCCGACGTATTTACAATTATCATGACTTCATCAATAGCGTATGTTGGTACCTTTGCTAGAGAATATCTGCGTATAGCATTCAGTAGTGGAAGAGGTGCACCCTCTACCAGAAATTCTATTCTCTCTCTATCTAATTTACGCACAATCAGCTCCATTTACTCTACACCCTTCTACCACGCCTACCACCAGGTCTTCTAGTAGTATCGTGAGGTATTGGTGTCGCATCCTCTATACGGCCAATTATAAATCCAGCCCTTGCCAAAGCCCTTATTGCAGCCTGTGCACCTGGACCAGGTATCTTTGGACCGTGACCACCGGGAGCTCGTACCCTGATATGTATTGCAGTCACCCCCTTTTCAATGGATTCTTGAGCAACTCTATATGCAACCATCATTGCTGCATATGGACTTGGTTTTTCTCTATCTGCTCTCACAACCATACCTCCAGAGCCTCTAGCAACGGTTTCAGCACCACTTAGATCAGTTACATGGATTATTGTATTGTTAAATGATGCATATATATGAGCTATACCCCATCTGAGTTCTCTAGCTGCAAATGACATCCCTACCTCACCCCTATAGGCTATGTTTCCTCTGCAGTTTCTCTACTACTTAATAAAGGTGATATTGGGTATATGGAGATGTAGGGTTCCTCGTCTCTTGTAACTATGTGTCCTGGTGATGTAACTCTCCTACCTTTAATAGCTATATGACCGTGCACTATAATCTGCCTTGCCTGATGAATCGTTTTTGCAAGTCCTCTCTTCAATACGATTGTTTGTAGCCTTCTCTCTAATATATTCTCAACGGTGAGATTAAGTATGTCATTTATCTCTGCCGATTCCGTATTTATTATCCCCAATCTATATAGCTTTAGAGAAAGTTGTTGAAGCTGTTTTCTTTGTTCTTCAACTGGAAGAGCCAGTAATGATCTGGCCCTATGTTTTATCCTTCTTAGTAATGTTTCAGCAATCCATAGCTCCCGTTTGTTTCTAAGTCCATATATCCCCATTAACTCCATTTCTTTCTGTAACCGTGTCTTAATCCATGGATGCCCAGGCGATTCCCATTTTCTACGCGACTTCCTTGGATCACCCATAGAGTTTCACCCTATTTCTGCTGCTGCTGTTGAGCCTTCTTCCTCTGTACACCAACAATAGGTCCAAGCCTTCCAGTTGTGTGTGTTTTCTGACCCCTAACTTTGTATCCTTGTGAGTGTCTTACACCTCTCCAGCTCCTAATCCTAATCTCTCTATTTATATCTTCTCTAGCATAGTAAATAAGATCGGAACTAGCTAGATGCAGATCCTCACCCGTCTCGTAGTCTTTCCTTCGATTTAGAACCCATGTGGGAAATCCAAACTTCTTGGGATCCTTAATCAACTCCTCAATTCTTGTAACATCTTCATCACTTAAGTAGCCCACTAGCATATTCGGATCCAGTTTAAGCACCCTACATATTCCTATAGCAAAATTGTAGCCTACCCCCTTAATTCTTGCAAGTCCCCAAGCTACTGGCAACTCACCAGGTATATCGGTTTCTGCTACCCTAACTATATGTCTGTACTCAATCGACATCTCATACTCTCCCTATTAGTATAAGATACTACTATTACCTATCAGTTTACAATATAAGTATATTTGAAGCGGTTTTTAAGCTAAAAAGCTTCTATTGTACATGAGAACACGATGCACATGCTTGCCTTCCTGTCCTAAGAGAAAGGATATCTCAGGATACCAGTCCTATACATTCAATTGTAGCCCATTTCCATCCACACTCCTTATCCCATGAAGACATTCCAGAGGTATGAAATATAGTACCACCAAAGGGTACTGCCGAATACTACTCCTATTCAGAAGTAGTTTCCGAGATGTAGAACCAGTAATAAGATGTACATCGCTAATGCAATAGTCTACGAATTTTTCTTCATCCCTATCATAAAGAGATATAACTTTAGCCATATAGAACATGTATTTGTTTAAGAGTGGTGTTCTTAGTCTCGGATTTGCTTTGAATACTTTTCTACTACACCATATATTCCTAAAACTAAGCCAATCACAGACATTATATATGCTATAATTAGTACGACTAAACTAGATTCTAACACTCTTATAACCATTAGAAAAGGTATTAAAAATGCTATAAGTAAGAAAAGCCCGCCGATGACGATATACGATGGTTTAGCCATATAGCCAGCACTTCACACTATGTGTTCCATTAATCTCTATTGTAGGCGGTTCTTCTCTTCTACATATATCCATTGCATAGGGACATCGGGGATGGAATCTACAACCAGGAGGCGGACTTAACAAACTGGGAGGCTCACCTGGAGGTACCTCTCTAAATAGAGTCCTATTCCTTGGATCCGGATCTGGTATCGCTTTAATTAATGATTGTGTATAGGGGTGTAATGGCTTGGACAGCATTGCATCTGTTTGAGCCATCTCAACTATATGCCCTGCATACATAACGGCAATCCTATCTGAGAAGTATTTTGCAGTTGAGAGATCGTGCGTTATGTATATTATACTTAAATTGTATTTTTTCTGAAGTTCTCGAAATAGTGTAAGAATCTCTATTCTGACGGAAGCATCGAGCATAGATACAGGCTCGTCTGCCACAATTAATTTAGGTCTTAAGATTAGAGCCCTAGCAATAACAACACGTTGCTGTTGTCCACCACTTAGCATATGGGGATACTTATTTATAAAATCCTCTACTGGTATCAACTTTACCTCTTCAAGAGCTTCTCGAATTCTGTGTATTCTTTCACTCTTCTTTACTCCATGTATAATTAGAGGTTCTTCGAGTATCTGTCTAATATTCATAAATGGTGGTAGTGCTCCATAGGGATCTTGCTGAACGTAGCCTACCTCCCTTCTATACCACTTGATTTCCTTTCCTTTAAGAAATGTTATATCTCTGTTCTCATATACAATCTTTCCCTTTGTTGGATTATAAATCTTTAATATGGTCTTACCAAGCGTAGTCTTACCTGAGCCACTTTCACCAACTACCGCAAGAATTCTGCCTCGTTCCAAATCAAGATTAACGTCATCTAACGCTCTTACATATCCTGAAATTGTTAGGAACTTCCTTATGGGATGCCAAACACATAGCTCCCTAATACACAGAATATCTTTGGGATTACATGGTTTAGTATATTCACCTTTTTGCATATAGCCAGCACCTCACATAGCTGTGTCCGTCCATATATAGAATGGGCGGTTCTTCTCTTCTACATATATCCATTGCATAGGGACATCGGGGATGGAATCTACAACCAGGAGGCGGACTTAACAAACTGGGAGGCTCACCTGGAATAAACTTTATCTTTTTATCCTCTCTAAGGGTCGGTACACTTGAAAGTAACAATTGTGAATATGGATGCTGAGGTTCTTTATAGAATTTATCTGCATGATTGTATTCGACTATCTGCCCTGCATACATAACGGCAATCCTGTCAGAAATTTCACTTGATAAAGCAATGTCATGTGTTATGAATACATAGCTAACCTTCCTATCGATCTTAATCTTCTTCAGTAGGTTCATTATATTTGCCTGTGTAAGGACATCCAAGGCTGATGTCGGCTCATCCAGTATAACTATAGAAGGCTGTGTGATTAAAGCCATCGCTATGACTACTCTCTGTCTCATACCCCCTGATAGCTCAAATGGATACCTATCTACAAATTCTTGTGGTATTCCCACAAATTTCAGCATTTCTCTAGCTCTTTCTAGAGCATCACTCTTATTCATATTTCTATGAATTACCAGAGGTTCGGCCAGCTGTTCACCTATTTTTATTACCGGATTCAATGCATTCATAGAGGCTTGTGGAACCATTGATATTTTACTCCATCTAATCCTATCATTAAACTCATCATCGCTAAGTTTCATTACATCCTCTCCATCTATGTATATACTCCCCTCAAATCTATAGACATTCTTAGGAAGCAATCTTAGTATTGCCCTCGCAAAAGAGCTTTTACCACTTCCTGATTCTCCAAGAACGGCCAACGACTCATCATTATACAGATCGAGGGATACACCATCAACAGCTTTAACAAGGCCTGCCCTAACTCTATAATATAGATATAGATCCTTGATATTAAGTATAGTTTTCATCAATCTACATCTCCCTTAGTCTAGGATTGAGTATTTTATCTAATGTAAGTCCAAGCAATGCGAATCCCAGTGCTGTAAGTAGTAATAGTATTGATGGTTCCAAGATCCAGTAGTAGTACCCCTTGTAGAGGGCTGCTTCCCTTGCAGCATCCTCTAATACCCTACCCCATGTTACAGCTCGTGGGTCACCTACACCAAGTAGTGCCAAAACCGCCTCTAGAAATACGAAATCCGGTACCGATAAAACTATTGTAGGTATTATTGTAGGTAGTATCTTGGGTATCATGTATCTAAAAACTATTCTAAGGCTACTAGTACCATAGGCTATAGCAGCTTCTATATATGGTATCTCCTTTATTTGGAGAAACATTGCCCGGTAATTCTTCACACCTGATCCAAAGATACTTAGAAGTATAACTACTGCAAGCAAGGTCCATATTGTTATCTTGTAGAAATACGAGATCATCAACAGTATTGGTAGAAATGGTAATACCATGAATATCTCAGTTATCCTCTGAATGACGAAATCGAGACTTTTGCCATACCAAGCACTTATTGCCGCAATAAACATCTGTGCAAATGTTATAGTAATTGAGGCTACCAGTCCAAAGGCTAACGCTATTGGTGCTCCCCATATGAGTGCGAGTGCCAGATCGCGTCTCCTATGATCAGTACCTGCAACTCCATATACTTTTCCATAGACTACTAATTTAGCATCTACCTGAGCTCTGCCTAGATCCTCCTCTCCTATCAATGCATCAACTATAACCCTGTATTCACCTTTGGATACTTCAACAGTATCTCTGCTAAGTATGGATGGATCTTCTTTAGCGAATAGTGCTATATTTACGCTGAGATCATAGTTGGGCTTCGAACCTAGCTTAGATATAAGATTTGCATTGAATTTCTTAAGAAATTCCTCATCACTAGAGATGTAGTACGATTCATATCCTCTCAGTAGCTTCCTACCTAGTATATACTCTATTTCACCAGGCTTTATCCATGTTATCTGAGTTGTAGTCTGTTTTGTGGTATTCGAATATAGTCTCAGTATTATCTCGCTCGGAAAATCATCATATATATAATTGAATGTAAAGAGGATTCTCAAAATATATTTTCCGCTTGCAATAGTGATTATGGTCTTATTTATGCCTAGTTCCTTCCTTCGGCTATCTAATATTATTGTCTCAGGAAGCTTTCTATGTGTAAAAATATTTATCCAGCTAGGCATTGCATTCCTAGGGAAATCCTCCCAAATCTCAATCGAATTCCACTTTCTTACAATTTCCTCGTATGGTACTGTAATTACTGCATATAGTGAAAGTAGTATTAGGGAACTTATTATTATTATTCCAACTAAGGCTGATCTGTAGATTAGCAGTTCCCTAGCAAATGCCGTTAATTGCTTTATCATGAGGTACCTACACCTCCTATCTTGATTCTAGGATCTATCAATACATAGATTATATCTAGTAGAAGTACTGTAATTGCAAGTAAATAGGCATATATCGTCACTATACCTATGAGAACCGGTGAATCGTTATTTGCTATAGCCATCCATATTAACGTACCTATACCTGGCCAATTAAATATGTTTTCAGTTACTATTGCACCCATCCACGAGGATATGAGAAGCAACGCTAGCTGCGTGACTATTGGCGGAAGTGTTGGTCTAAGTATGTATCTTCTTTCTATCTCTCTGGCAGGAACCCCCTTAGCCTTTGCTAGCTCTACATAATCTTCAGATGAGAACATTAAGAAGAATGTTCTCATAGAGTACGTATTTATTGCAAAGTATGCTATAAACCACGACATCATAGGAAGTACCATATGTTTTAGAACACTTAATGCATAGAGTAGAGGATGTTCTGGAGGTGGAGCATCCACAAGCCCGCCATATGGAAGTATCCCAAGCCATGATGCAAAAATCATAATTAAGAATAATCCGTAGAACCAACCTGGCATAGAGGATAGTGGTGAGAGAGCTACAATAATCTTATCAATCTTACTTCCATACCGTCTAGAGAGGTACAAACCTGTGACCAAGCTTGAAAAGAACAACATAATCTGTATTGTAGTAAACAGAAGTATTGACGCAGGAAGCCTTTCAAGAATTATAATTCTTACCTGCCTAGACCCACTAGCACTCGTTATTCTAATAGCTCTCCCAAGATTTAGGGTGAGAGCATCTATAAGATAGTTAAAGCTTCTATATATAAATGGTTTGTCAAGACCTATCCTCTTTATCTCCATTTCAATCATATCCCGTGCTATCAATTCGATAACACTTTTATTCATACCTCTATATGCAGGATTGTTCCTAATTGCCTCATATACACTAAACTGTATTTCACTTTTTATTATCTCATCAACAAATCCTCCCATATTTGCAATGAATATGACAATATATATTGCTATAATGGTGGTTACTAAAATGGCTGTACCCCGTATTGCAATATACTTTCCTAATCTCTTCAACATAGCATACCTAGTTGCTACAATCATAGTCAGTACCACCTATCTTAAATGATACTGTGCACTGTATAAATTACCTCTATATTGTGAGGTAAAAGTTTAAAAATATTCTTATTAGAGAGAGTTTAATCTATGAATTGAGATGTTATACACTTTATAGCAATAACCACCGATTGTAATATAAATAACATGACAAGGTACTTGATGCAACATTCAATCCGCTCCAATACATTTATTGCAGAACTTGATCTTATAAACATACCCCATAGATATAGATATACGGCTGGTAGTTTTGCCACAGACTTCACTCTATCTATTTTATAGAGATGGTAATGCTCTAGTTGCTAAAGGATCTGGAGAAATTATAAGGATTGAGCCATGGAATGAGAACGTTATACGTTTCAGGTCATCAGTTACTGGAAGCATTGTAGATGAAAACTGGACTTTGCTTAGACCTTCGCTACACTCATCTATTAACATATCTATTAACGATAATGGGGCCTATATGGAGTGTGGAAACCTTGTCGTCAAGGTTAGCAATGATGGTGCTGTTGGCTACTATGGTAATGACAAGCTGCTATTTGAGGAGCTCTGGATTGATTATAGAGTTAACAATGCTGATCTTCTAAAAGCTAGGAACTATAGGCATATACATGGTGATCTGTATGAAATCGAGTTATACCTTAAAGCTAACGATGATGACCATATATATGGTATGGGACAGTATGCTATTGGCTATATGAATTTGAAAGGATGTGCATTAGAGCTTGCCCATAGAAACACACAGATAAGCATTCCATTTGCTTTAATCATTCGTCCACATGATGGGATATTTTATGGATTTGTATGGAATAACCCATGTATAGGCAAGGCCATATTTGCTAAAAATTCAACAGTATGGATGTGCAAGGCATCTAAACAAATAGACTATCTTGTTATATATGGTAGCTCACCAGCTGAGGTATTGAAAAGATATTTTGAGATAACCGGAAATCCACCTGTTTTACCAGAATGGGCTTTCGGCTTCTGGCAATCTAAGCTTAGGTATAGAAGTCAGGAGGAGCTAATAAATATAGCATACGAATACAAGAGAAGAAGATTACCACTATCCATAATTGTTATAGATTTCTTTCACTGGACAAACCAAGGTGATTGGAAATTCGATTCTAGGTATTGGCCTGATCCCGAGAGAATGGTTAAAGAACTCGAAGAGCTTGGAGTAAAGGTTATGGTATCTATATGGCCTACTGTCGACGTGTCTAGTGAAAATTACGATGAAATGGTTAGAAGAGGTCTTCTTGTAAAAACTGAGAAAGGTATACCAATACTTCAAACGTTTAGAGGACTTACTACATATGTCGATTTTACCAATCCAGAGGCAAGATTATTCGTATGGAGTAAGGTTAGAGAAAACTACTGTAAGCATGGAATTAGGCTGTTCTGGCTGGACGAAGCAGAGCCCGAGTTCGGCTGGAGCTTTGACTACTTTAATATCCTACCCTATCATTACGATAACGTAAGGTACTACCTTGGTAACGGTCTCGAAGTTTCAAATCTATATCCATTTTACTATGCAAAAACCTTCTATGACGGACTAGAGACGGAGGGTGAAAGAGAATTTGTCTTACTAATTAGAGCTGCTTGGATAGGTTCACAGAGATACCCAATTGTTGTATGGTCTGGCGATATTCCATCTACCTTTGATTCGTTAAAGAGACAGGTAAAGGCTGGACTAAATATGGCATTGTCTGGAATAGTCTACTGGACTACAGATATAGGTGGTTTCTACGGGGGTGATCCAAGTGATCCCGAATTCAGGGAGCTGATCATTAGATGGTTTCAATTCGGTGTCTTCTGTCCAATTTTTAGACTGCATGGTTATAGAAAACCGTATCCAAGGGACGGATCTACATGTGATGTATATGAATTGACTGGTGGTCCAAATGAGATATGGAGTTTTGGTGACGAAGCTTACCGAATCATAAGGAGCCTTTTATTTCTAAGAGAATTATTAAAACAATATATTCTTGAACAGGTCAGAAGGGCTCATGAAGAAGGATTGCCAATTATAAGACCATTATTCTTCGATTTCCCCCACGATCTAAATACGTATAGCATTGAAGATGAATACATGTTTGGTTCAGAAATTCTTGTTGCTCCAGTGCTAGAGAGGGGTGCAACAAAGAGAAGTGTCTATTTACCGAGAGGTGTAGAATGGATTGATGCAAATACTGGCGATAGCTATAGTGGTGGTCAATGGATAGAATATAGTGTGGCGCTCGACGTTATTCCGATATTTGTAAAGGATTCAAAGGTCTATAAGATATTTGAGGAGTGGAGAAATCGGTATAGATTTGATGTCCAGCATTAGCTAACACGATTAACCGCTATTTACAATTAGGTTGTACCGTCTTATTTCATCTCAATTTATATTATATTTTACTCACCGTACATATTCTGGTGTATTAGATGTCCCAAAAACGTATCTACATAGTCCCTGAGCCTAAAATTATTGAATTCACAGGTAGATGGTTCGAATTCAATGGCTTCTCTAACTTTCCTGAATTCCTAACAAAGGAGTTCAGCATCCCTATAGGTGATTGGGAAATAGTTAAGGTAACTGGTGAAGGCGATGCTGGTATAGAGATAACGAAGGGTACTGTAAGGGTATGGGGTGATGAAAAGATTGCATATGCTACCATAATTCAATTGCTTCTTCAAAATGAATCCCGTCTACCAGAGGCTAAGATTGTTGAATCGTTTAGATTCAAATTTAGAGGCTTTCATCTGGATGTAGCCAGAGGTGGAGTTCCTACCGTAAATACTCTAAAGAAGATTCTACGATGGCTATATATATTGAAATACAACTACTTTGCCATCTATTTAGAGGATCTATTCCCATGGAAGGGGTATCCAGATATAGGTTTCTTTAGAGGTAGATACAGTGAGAATGAGTTGAAAGAGATTGTGGACTATGGTGCAAATCTCGGTATCGAGGTTTTTCCATCGCTTGAACTATGCGGTCACATGGAGAATATCCTAATCCTTCCACCATTTCATAGATATAGCGAGTGGCATAATCCTAAAGAGGGTGTTCTGAATGTTGATAATGAGGAGGCTAGGGAGTTCGCATATAATCTACTTAAGGAGGTAGTGGACTTCTTCCCAAGCAGATACATCCATATTGGAGGTGATGAAACGTGGGCACTTGGTAGAGGTAGGAGTCTCGATAAATCATTGAAATTTATTGGTCCTGAACTCTATGAGAGGCATCACTACAACATGATTAAAATTGTGAAGACTAGAAATAAGGTACCCATGGTATGGGGTGATATGATCACTGCAGCATATCTTAGAGAGAGTGAAAAGGAACAGTGGAAAAGACTTTTAGATAGTCCAATATGGAAAGAGGTGGTGGTTGTCAACTGGGATTACTCACCAAATTCAAAAGAATATTTTAGAGAAAAGATAAGATTATTTAAAGAGAAGAACATCGAACAAATTGTTGCTCCAGGACTCTGGAACTGGAATAGATACTACCCTGACTTTCCAACAGCACTTGAAAATCTGAAGAATTTTCTAGAAGCAGCAAGAGAAGAGGGTATTAGCGGCTTTCTAGTAACCGCATGGGGCGACGATGGCTCGGAGTGTCTATTTTCACTCCTAGATCCATTAATACTAGCTGCGATAGAGTTTGCCGAGGGTAACGGTAATTGGGAAGATAAATGGGCAAGTTTAATAGGTGAAGAACCTAGAGTGGTAAATGCTAGAAAGCTATTTGGCGAGGTCGATACTGTTATAACAAAATGGAATGTGAGATGGGGAATCTGGCTTCCCAAGCATATTCTACTGAAGACAGAGATTTCAAAGCTAATTACTAGATTCATACCAGCCGAAGAAATTGCGAATTTAAGAAATGCCATTGAAAGAACGCTAGAGTACGTAAAGGATTTGGTACTTCCTGATGATCTCAACTTTATCCGTAGCTTTCTTGAAGCAACATTGAAATCTATTAATGGAAATATAAAGGTATCTGAATATATAGCGTTAGCTAGAGAGTACTCTAATCTATGGCTCAGAGAAAGAAAGATCGAAGGTCTTGAAAATATCGTTGGTAGGTTCTGGAGAGCTGCAGGGATACATGATCTCCTAGATTAGTTTAGCAGGGAAACACCAACAATTTGCATCAAAACAATTTGGATACCTGAATAGCTGCCCTCCACGTAATTTATAGGGTCCAATATCACATGGGTTTGACAATGATACTTGGAAACGGAATTGCTAGGGCATTTAATATTGTCAGCGCATTGCATCACTTATTATTTGAGATGGTGATAATATAGTATCCATACCATCTGTATATTAGGTCCATTGAACACACATTTTTATGTCATACAGTACTTACTAATAGAGGTCTTTAAACATGCCCAAGATTACCATAGCGTTCGTAGGTTTGGGAGGCATAGCTTCACAGGCACACTTACCAGCTATAAAGGAGCTGGGATTCAACGTTGATTTATGTGTTGATGTAGATGAGTACAAGGTGAAATCATTTATTGAAAAAACAGGATGCAAGGGTTACAGTGACTATAGGGAGATGTTGAAAAATGAAAATCCTGATGTTGTACTGGTTGCTACACCCAACGCCTTTCACGCTAGAATAGCTATTGATGCCTTGGAAAACGGTGCCCACGTCTATATCGAGAAGCCTATGTCAGTAAGTAGTGAAGAGGCTCTAAAAATTGTCGAAACAATGCGTAGCAGAGATAGATTCGCTGTCGTGGGACACAATGGTCGATTTGATTACAGAAGCTCTACAGCAGCTAAATTCATTCACAGGGGGAATATAGGGAGGATATATTATGCAAGAGGGTTTATACTTAGACAGCGTGGAATTCCTCCGGCTCCTACATTTATAAAGAGGGATCTTGCAAAAGGTGGTGCAGTCTATGATATTGCTTCACATGCTGTAGATATGCTACTCTATTTATCTGGATATCCAAAACCTGTAGGTGTTAAGGGGTTTGTATATAGAGCTTTCGGTGAAAGAATAGAAGAGTTTGGTATGAATTATCCTCAACCACCGCAACCCGGCATGGTATCTGAAGTAGAGGACTTCGGTTCAGCATACATATCATTCGAAAATAATATTACCATGTATGTTGAGGTCAGCTGGGCTTCATATGTAAAAGAGAATAGAATTGAATATGTTATCCTCGGTGATAGAGGTGGTATCCAGATAGATAATAGCGGTCTGAGCTATATGACCTCAGTTGAAAGAGAGTTCCTCATAGCTACACCACCATCGATACCGCATGTCAACAGCCATAAGGAGGCTTGGAGAAGGTTTCTAACAGCTATTGAACGTAATGATAGTGCTTCCCTATGTCCTATCGCTACGGCTGAACAAGGCGCTATTGATGTAATTATTCTTACTACTATCTATGAATCTTCAATAAGTGGTAGAGAGATTAGAATAGATGTTCCAGATAAATTAATTGATTGTGCTAGGGAACAGCTGAAGTGCCTAAAACAGTAGGGATTTTGTATGAGTGCTACAGTTAAATATGCTATTGTTGGTGTTGGAGGACATGGAGTAAACAGACATCTAATTCCATTACTCAGAGTTTCAAATGTTAAATTGGTTGCTGTTGCCGATATAAATAAGTCTAGATGTGAAGAGATTGCCTCTAAATATAATACAAAGTGTTATACAGATTATATGGATATGATTAGTAAAGAGGAAGTAGATGCTGCGAGTATCGTTACCCCCACAGGTCTACATGCAACTATAGCTATAGATATGCTAAAGAATGGTATTCATGTACTTGTTGATAAGCCCCTTGGAGTAAACGTAAACGAAGTTGTCGAAGTCGTTAAAATGGCTAAAAAGATGAATAGAAAGATTATGGTTGGATATTGGAGTAGATTCTCACCAGCATTGCAGTACGCAATCGATATCTATAGTGGAGGTCTTCTTGGAGATCCCTACTATGCCTATGGCTACCTCATTAGAAGACGTGGTATCCCAGGATCACCAACGTTCATCGATAAAACACTATCAGGCGGTAGAGGCGCCCTGCTTGATATAGGATGCTATATAATTGACAATCTCCTTGCGGCAACAGGGTATAGGAAGCCGCTGTATGTTACTGGTGCGGTCTATACCAAATTTGGTAATGTTGCTGATGAAATCAAATTCAATTGGGGTAGTTGGGATCCTTCAAAATTTAAATTAGATGATTTTGCTACTGGTTTTGTAAGATTTGAGGGAGGACTTACAATGGTTTTTGAAGTCGCATGGGCTGCAAATGTATCACATGTAGGAGAGGTTGGCTACATGAAAATCCTTGGTGATAAGGGTGGTATTGAAGCTAAGGGTGATGAAGCTATGAAGGATATATCGTTCCACAGTAGATCAGAGAGGTTTCTATACGATGCGAAACCAATTTTAAGATCTGCCGATATGGCTTTCGAAATGGTCAAATCATTTATACATAGCATTACTGAGGATCACGAACCACCTGTAACAGGGTATCAGAGTATAATATTGCATACAATAATAGATGCAGTATACACCTCTTCAACTATAGGTAGGGAGGTAAAAATAGAGTTGCCTGAGGTGTAGTATACAAGCAAGTACAGGATTTGCTAACTTTTTCCTCTGGCATATGGAGGTATGTAGTCCTCTACTTGTGTAGGATCAAATCTTATTTTAACTCCCTTTTCTGCAGATAAATAAGTATGCATCATTAGTTCTACAACTAGGTATCCATCATACCAGTTCTCTGTAGGCATTTTCCCTGCTAGGAATGATTCTACCATATGCTTATCCTCAGCATGGTAACCATATGTTATGGCTTCATCTGGTATTATTGGCATCAGCCCTTGTTCAGCATTTTGTTTTTCAATGAATTCTTCAGATGGTGGAATCTTTATATTTCTACTAATAAATGTAAAGAGCTCTGGTTGCAGTGTATTTATGTAGAGACTGTATTCAGGACCCAATACCTCAAACGATAGTCTTAGACCTGCTCCTACGAATGACCATGATGTTCTAGTTTCCGATAATACGAGATTGCCCTCATCATCTTCATATGTTACTACCGCTAATGCATAGTCTTCAGCAGGTTCCTTCGAAAAGTCTATTCCAAAGCGTTTCCTAAGATCATCAACATACTCTTTTCTAAGCCACTTTAGAATTGCCGTTTCCCCATATACATACTTTGGCTTTAAGCTATCTTTACTCTTCTTAGGATCGTAGAGGAAGTGCCTTGCAGCTTCTAGGCTATGGCACATCATATCTAGGAGCACCCCTCCACCTGATATAGATGGTCTCCAGAACCATGCATTGTGAGGACCTGCGTGCTCTTCTGCAGCTCTTGCTAAATATGGTCTACCAGAGTATCGCGCACCTATACTCCATATAACCTCCTTCCCTCGTATTACGGAAGGCATGAAAACCTGATTCTCTAGATATCCATGTAGAAGGTTTGCTTTCTTGATAGCATCCAACATCTCCTTAGCTTCTCTAATATTCCTAGCAAGGGGTTTCTCAATAACAACTCCCACTAGATTACCCTTTCCCTGCCTAGCCTCTTCAGCTACATACTTGGCATACATTACATGAGTATCGTTTGGAGTTAAAATCCATATGGCATTAACCTTTGGATCCTTCAATAAATCCCATACATTATCGTATACCCGAGGTCTCCCAAGACCAAGTTGTTCGGAATAGAGTGCAAGTTCTTTCGATTTTTCATACGTTCTAGAATATATGGCGACCACATCAATATTCCTAATGTTTGCAAATGCTCTTAGATGGAATCTTGCTACAAATCCTGCCCCAAGTATACCTATACCTAATCTCTCCATTTCGATTCACCTATCATACATACAATCTATAGAGTTTAAAAATATTACATTAAGTAGACATGAAGCTTCCATCTTATCTAACTGCCGAAAGACGGTATGGAGAAAGTGAGACGGCCACGTGAAAAGAAGAAAAAGTATGAGCAATAGTGATAACTAAAGATTAATATCAATCTACATAAAATAATACAAAAATCGAAACAGTTCCACGAGGTTTTCTAAAGATGTTTGAATCTGTAATCACACCTCAGTTCAAGAATATTTAGCCACTTAAACATCTACTGTACGTGATGGGAATATCTAATGTGTTCTTTCCTAATTCCATCACCTTTACTCGATTTAGCGAATTTCTTTCAGGATACATACGACCATCGATTCATCATTTTAAACTAGTGCAAATTACAAGAAATTGATAGACTCTGAAACAAGCTTAAATTTATTCTACATAGGTACTTTAAATAAGAAGTTCAGAGGTAGATGTAGCATGGATCAGAATTTCCTTGTATTGACTTGGAAAGACATTGTTGAATTGTCCATGGAGCTCTGTATTAGGATTAGAGACTCTGGATATGTACCAGAGGTTATTGTAGCAATATTGAGGGGTGGATACATTGTTGCTAAACTTGTAGGCGACTACCTAGCCGTAGATGATATATCGACAATTGAGATAAAATTCTATAAGGGAATTGGTGAAAGGGGTGAAAAGCCTGTGGTATCAAGTCCAATAACACACGATCTACGAGGTAAAAACGTGCTTATAGTAGATGATGTAGCAGATAGTGGGCGGACGCTGCAGGTAGCAATGGATGTAGTAAAACTACATGGTGCTAGACATATTAAAACAGCAACGCTATACATAAAGCCGTGGTCAATAACTATGCCTGATTACTATGTAGGTGAAACGAATAGCTGGATAGTATTTCCATGGGAAGTGGGTGAAGTTGTGAAGGAGCTTTCAAAAAGGCTAGGAAATATAGAGAGTGTGATGAATATGCTAGATCTGGAAAAATACTATGATAAGAACTTCGTAAACAAATTAATAAAAATACTAAAACACAATAGATAATAAAATCTAGCTACAGCAATTAAGGTGAATTGTAAACAGCACATCTTGTATATACAACTACCAATTCTAACAATTCAAACTCCGTACAGAATCTCAATAAAAAGGTTCAAATGATTAGCGATGATAATATAAGCTTTTAGCTTTGACTAAACAGAACCTTTTCAGCGCCGCGGTAGTATAGCCCGGTCAAGTATGCGGGCCTTTCGAGCCCGTGACCCGGGTTCAAATCCCGGCCGCGGCACCAAACAATACAATGTCCTCAACTCTTTTAAAACACATATAATGGTATATTGCATGTGATGGATATCAAACGTGTAGTTACAGGCTTACCGAGAATGTGGAATTGTATATAGAGATAGAGAAAACTTATTATAGATACAATTAGGCTAGATCCTGTTAAGAGATCACCTACAGCATAATATAGGTGGACTTCGCCCTAGCTATATTAGGTATATTTATCGCTGACCACTGTATGGATCCGTGGACATCCATTAAAGTGCAACATTGAAGCTATGAGAAGCTCAGCGGTTCTGATGCTATTAATCTTGCAAGTTGCTGAGTAGAAGATTGTGAACCCGGAGGACTGTGACTATATTATAGAGCATGGCTGGATCCATCCCACAGCACTACCTCCACAGAGTTATAGCAGGGCTTGGAAAGGAGCTTGAGCAGCTTGCGAAGAATACTCCTAGATGTATTGATGGATATCGTCGACATGGCTTCGTACCCATAGCAACTACAGTAACAGCACCACCTCCATATGTAATCACAAGAGTGATATAAATGACAGTTTCACATAACCATTCAAATTATATATTCATGCATATTTTGTTTTCTATCTAGTATCTATAGAGCTATTCTGATTGTTCTCAATTCAGAATTTCTGGTAATAAACATAAAAAGACTGTATTAGAAAAATAGATAGAGATGATGTATGAGTCCCGCGGTGTGGATTGGATGACAGTACCATGACCTCTGATTATCTAAGAAGG
Source organism: Ignisphaera sp. (assembly GCA_038889075.1). Classification (GTDB taxonomy): domain Archaea; phylum Thermoproteota; class Thermoprotei_A; order Sulfolobales; family Ignisphaeraceae; genus Ignisphaera. Next base: position 105,918 of record JAWAHS010000002.1, on the reverse strand, counting down.
TGTAGTATGGATTATGTATGGTGAACATAGGTGTTTATCTAATCTGGTAAAGATCAGAGCTGTAACATATGATGGTCTTAGGCGGGAGGTGCTCAACATATTTACTAAAAGAGTTGAGGTGCCAAGATCTGTAAGAGGCGATCCCAGTAAGAGCAAAGTACTTGTCTATCTACTGAAGTGCGAGAAGATATACCAGTATATCGCAACAAATCTAGGATATATCGCAAGGTTACCGAAAACGGAAAATCTGCATGGCTTTTACGCTGAGCTTATAAATATCGCATCTAAGAATATGTATGATGAGCTAATTGTAAACACATCAATCAGTATTAAGATTTTGACTAATCTATGGTCTAGGTATAGGAGAGCTATACTGAATAGCACACCAACTGAGGCAAAAAAATTGGCACAGGAATTTGTGGGTAGAACCCTTTCCACTATAAGGAGGAAAATGAGGATGTTGAATATTTTGGATGATATCGTCAAAACCATTAAAGTAACTCCATGTATAGATTTTGAAAATCCTATCATAATAGTCTCTGGAATGCCGCAAGTAGGCAAGTCTACACTTGTTGGAAGAATTTCAACAGCTAAACCACTCGTATCACCGTATCCATTCACGACTAAGAATATAATACTGGGACATATAGACCTTGGATACATTAAAATTCAGGTAATTGATACACCTGGATTACTAGATAGAGGTATAGATGAGATGAATGAAATAGAAAGAAAGGCCATCGCTGCACTAAAACACCTTAATTCCGTAGCTCTATATCTCTTCGATCCTACACCAGAAGCCTACTATACATTTGAAAGACAGCTAGTTCCACTTAAAACAGTTGAACAGTTAATAGGTAAGGAAAAGGTAATAGTAGTCTTTAATAAAATCGATAAGGTACCTAGAGAATACCTATTAAAATACAAAGAGGCGTTAGAAGGACAAGGATACAGTGATATCGTTTTAATTAGTGCACTGCATGGAATAAATGTTGAAGAATTGATTAAAAAATCTATTAAGAAATATGATGAGCTGTACCATACAAACTACAGTCAATTCCTACAGCATATCCATATATAGGAGGACTTCCTATGGGTAAAGCTAGCATGTATCTGTATACCCATAGATTCTACAGCATTTCCATTACACATTCTATCGCAAGTTAAGAAGCAGCATTATGAGGATTTCGAATACACATTTTTATAAAGAGATGTTATAAATCAACACACTCAGTAGCGTCCAAGGTACTAAGAATTCTTGGAATGTTAACAAAACTAAATCTCAAAAATAACCATCAACAACGTGTATAGATGGTTAATGTGGTTAAATAAAAAGATTCATTCACTATATTTTTCTATCTCTATATTCAATTCCTCTCCTTCTTCGCCTACTTCTTCCTTAGCACCCTCTGTTACACCTTCGTGTACCGGCCTGCTCTGGATGGATGCTCCATGGATGTTATCGAGTAGCTTTGAATAGACCCAGAACACATCAGCAATGGGTGGCAGGCTATCCATTGTATATTCAAATCCACATGAGGCACATCTTATGAAGGCACTTTTCCGTCCACTTACTTTATCCTCATTTACATCTATTGAAAGACTGTGTGGATTACCGCATACAGGACACTGCCTCAAACTTTCGTATGCTCTGGCTTTTCTTGCCTCCTGCATCATTTTCTTAACTATCGCAGTTGTTCTCCTCCATTTACTCCTCCTCCTGGCCATACACATCAATCCTCTAATCTTCGTCCTTCTATTTCTCTAAAACCACTTAAAAATACTTAGCATCCTAATATTTATGATAGATGCAATACCTCATTTAGAGAAAGTTTTACAAAACTTTATACAATAATTACAAAATTGAATGCCTCCTCCCATTATTAATGCTATACATGTTCAGCTATTTTACGAATAGCTTATTAATTAGTACAATAAATCTATGATTCAATGCAAAGTGCATCTACATGAGTAGTAGACTCTATAGAGAAATGGTTGAAAAAGCCAAGCATTTCTACAGGATTAGCGAATACGATGTTTCTTTAGGTAGATATGATATTGCACTATTTCATCTTGAACAAGCTGTACAACTGGCTATAAAATCATATCTACTCTATACCCTAGGCGATTTCCCCAAAATACACTCTCTAAGAGAGCTGATCGAGATCGCTGATAATCAGTGTCTTAATCGCTTATCAGAAGATAAATGGTATATTGTAGACATCCTCGAGGATGCATATATAGGTTCTAGGTATTTTATAAGGAGATATGGAGAGAAAGAGTATAGTGAGGCAAGGAAATTTACTGAGGAAATGTTCAAATGTCTAAATATGTAGAGTACCTAAGGAGACGGAGAAAAGATTTAGAGAATAATCTAGATGGATATTTAAGAATGCTAAAAGAGCTTGCAATAGGCTACAATGGTAAGCTATATGTCTTCGGCTCCTACATCAGAGGTGAAGCCATAGCTCTGAGCGATATAGATGTGCTTCTAGAAATACCGGATAATATCGATAGACTCGAGGTACTACATAAAGCAAGAAAACTCGTTCCAAATTCAAAGATAGAGATACACGTACTAAATAAAAAAGATGCCGAAGAATTCAAAAAAATTATCAAGAAGTACGTAGAGATCTAACTGTAGGAGTTTTAATTGAAAATCGCAGAGAGCTGTAAAAACAATAAGACCAGCTTACCTTCCGTTCTTGGAGAGGGCATCATGTGGAAATAGATTGCTTCTACAAAAGGTTTAGAGATACTGTTAAGAATTGATATCAATTGTTAGAGATAGAGATGTACAGAATACGCAATTCAACTAAAATAAATTAGTAGTACGGATTAGTGGAATAGCTTAAAACATCCCAGAGGGGGTATAGATACGATAACTATGCTAGACATTAAAATGGGGCTTTCAACCTTAATGGAAAGAGCTTTGATCTGTTTGTCTTTGTTAGTTGATGTTCACCTGTATTCAAGGACTTCCACCTAGTCCATAGGTATTTCAGTATCCTATGTGTTCATGTATGGTTGTTGAATCTAGTGGAATAGGGTTCTCATCTAGATTTAAACCTAAATAACTTTAAAGCACAGCTCCTACAACGACCTAGGGCTCTAAACAATTTAGAATCTAATAGAAATAGAATCTATATCTCCTAAAACAACTAGAAAGCAGATGACTCTTGATTGCTCTATAGATGTAGAGGATCTGTGAGCTTCTTGAAGGAATCCCTTAATCTTTAGGAAGGAGGTAGGAGGTTCTGAAGATATCCCTTCTATAATCTTACTAAATTGGAGCAGAAAATACACTATACCGAGCTCTACCACCGTGTTTCTTAACCGACTCTCGACAAAGTAACCTATTTGAGGATGATAACTACAACTTAAATTTTCTGAGAGTCATTAAGAGAGTAAGAGAGAAATATATATGTTAAATATTGAGATGGGAAAGTTGGGCCCGTAGTCTAGCTTGGCTAGGATGCGGGGTACACCCTAAGGGTGCCCGACTCGGGACCTCTGGCGGAGATCCCCGTGATCCCGGGTTCAAATCCCGGCGGGCCCACTAGATCAGATTAATTTAAGTACTTTACATGGTTGGCTAAAGCTTTTTTAGGATTATATTTCTAATAAGGTTCTTTACGATATTAATATCGATATCATCCCTCAGTAAACTGTATGAGAGTGTTTGATGGCCCATTATATCTATAGCTATACCGCTTCTATATAGCTCTATGGCTATTGTATAGGCAGTTAGATCCCTTGATTTTATTAGGATATAGCTTCTGCCCTCCTTATTAGTAAGTAGGAGTATGACAGGGCTTCTAAATATTCTATACAATGCGGAAGCTACAGCTGAAGGTCTGTATACTATCTTTTCCTTTCTAGCATCTATGAATCTAACATTGAATATTCTTTCAGCTCTTAAAGCCAACTCTCTTGCAAATAGATTTACATCTCCAGCACCTAATTGCAACTTTACGAAGCTGCCTACATCTACAGTAAATGGCATTGAGGACTGGGGTAGTGGTGAGCTAAGCCACCTCACAAGCTTTTCCCACAGCTCTCTATTTCTAGAATGAGCAAGAGTTCTCGACATTGCTACAACTAGTTGAATGAATCTCCTATCTACACTACCCTGTCTTCTACCCTCAATAGCAGAAGCAGCTTCAACAAAAGCTCGTATTCTTGTAGTTAGAGCTATCTTTAGAGAATTCATCAGTTGAAACACCAGATATGCTGTTGGAACCTTACCAACAATGAATTCATCTACAATCTTCTCTACACTGGAACTATGGATAAGGGATGATATGTGATGGTCTACATATATGCTGTACATATTCAACTCCCTAATCTTTTTTAGAAAGGACTCGGTATCCTTACTATAGGCAATATCAAGTAGTACCAAATGGGATGCCTTCAAACCGCTAACCTCATCCAAAACTTGACTCAGTGTTCTCAAAGTTGATGGGACTAAATACACCTTCTGCTTACCATCTAGAGGATACCTTCCAACAACCTCCTGTGAATAAACTATCTGTGCAGCTGAAACAACACCATCAACATCCCAATCAGCAACCACTACAACCTTACAGCCCAATGCTAACACCAGTACCGCATCCCATTTCAAACAACGCATTTCATTCAAACACTACAGGAACTCCATAAGATGTACCCAATTTAAGCTTTTAAGCTCCACGCAATATATTTCTAAATACGAGCCGCGGTAGTATAGCCCGGCTATTATGCGGGCCTGTCGAGCCCGTGACCCGGGTTCAAATCCCGGCCGCGGCGCCAACCAAAATGGTTACATCCAATCAATTAAAATCAGTTCTTGCTAAGAAAGGTGTATATACTGGAATACAGGCTCTATTGTCGGTGGAGAAAGCGCAAAAGAAAATGCATAGCATTCGTAACCAAGTATGCTCCAGGATGGTGAGCTTGATGCAAAAATTAGTTAAAGCTATAGAAATTGTATAGCAGTTTACGTTTATAGCGAGTATTAACAATATGTATTTCTAGACATAGCTGGGTCAATACTTGTATAAACAGTATTTATAAAATGTCCACAATATCATCGATACCATGAAAAGCAGTATCGAGCTTTCTTGAATTAAGGACTTAAACTGCTAGCCTAGCTGAAATTTCTATGGTAAAGTTTAGAGCAGGTCTACTCTTTATAAAAAGTTTAATGGTGGGCTCTTTTACTAGATCCTCCCTTTACTGACAACAATACCGTAACGGCTTTTCCATGTAGTGCTTTAATACATTTCATCTACATGTACTAAATATTATGTTAAGAGGTTTTGTAAAGGAGTACCCAATTTCACCAGCAACATCTCTTAACACTCTGTAAAGACACCAGCCAGCTTTTTTAGCTATATATACCAGCTCATTCAGCGAGTATATCCTCATTTTAAAGTGCGCTTCGTCCAAAAATATCAGATTCTTGCCATCCTTTCTATAGAAGCTGTGCTTAATCATAACTTCACTTGTTACCGGATTGAATAGACTCCTTTCAACTACAACATAGAAGTGATAGTCATAGAACCAGGTCGTCTCGCCAACAATGTTGTGCAACATCAGCATGTAGTCTCTATTTATTGAATCAACAATTATTAGAACGCCATTCTCGCCGACGATCTTTCTGGCATTTGTCAATACCTTTATATCGGTATCCTCGTCATAGTATCCTATGACGGAGGACCATACAAATAGTATCGCATTAAATGGTGAGTACTTAGATGTGCATTGATCCAGTTCTCTCGCATCGCACACTATAAACTCGGCTCTATTCTCTAAACCTTTAGAGACCATCCTTGCTCTGGCTATTTCAATATAATTTGGTGAAATATCTATTCCTATAACATTGTATCCAAGTTCGGCTAGTGGAAGTGCTATCCTCCCGGTACCACATCCAACATCGAGAATGCGCCCCTTGTCGATTCCAAGCAACATTAGTTGCTTAGCTATACCTCTAGCAATCTTTTTACCCCGACTAATCATTTCATGAGAATCCATTATTATCCTAAAGTATTCTCCCTTTTCAATAAAGTAGCTATGTACACTGTCACTACCATTCGAACCGCTACTCAAGTATCTCATCCCTCTAATACAGTCCAGTATTCGACTAACGTTTATTTAAGTTTGTTGAATCTAGGTAGGCAACTATTCCATATTCCTATCCATTAGAGATATGTTAACCGAGATCCTGTTTCGTTATATGTAATTAGAGATGTCTGGGTAGCATTGAAATAGAAAGATTTTTTAGAAGCACTATTATTTTTGTTTATGGTGCATTTTATGAGGATTGGTATCTACGGATTTGGTGCTATAGGTAGGATTATAGCGAGGGCAGCTATTGAGAGGGATTATGAAATCGTTGGCGCAGTTGATATCGATCCAAATCTCGTTGGAAAGGATGTGGGTCTAGCTATAGGTCTTAGTGAAAAGCTTGGTATTGAGGTTGCTAGCAACCCTACAGTTTTAGCTAATGCAGATGTTGTTATCCACGCTACAGGTTCCTATTTAGATAGAGTTTTCGATCAAATTGCTATAGTTGCTAAAATGGGTATAGACGTTCTATCAACATGTGAGACCTTAGCCTATCCCTACTACCGCTATCCAATACTGGCTAGAAAACTGGATGAGATAGCAAAATCTAGGGGTATCGCAATAATTGGAACGGGTGTAAATCCAGGTTTTCTACTAGATACCCTAGCAATAGTACTTGCAGCACCATTCAATATTGTGAGAAAGATTAGGGCTATAAGAAGTATTGATGCTGCTAAAAGAAGGGAATCGTTTAGAAGGAAGATTGGTATAGGAGAGGATCCGAGAAACGTTGAGGAAAGGCTTAGAAGAGGCGAAATAACGGGACATGTAGGATACGCTGAATCTACACTCATAATAGCTGATGCAGCTGGTATACAGCCAACTAAAGTAGTTGAGGAACAGAATGTTGTGGTAGCTGAACGTGATGTAGAATCTGCTGGAGTGAAAGTTTTGAAAAATATGAATAGAGGGATTAGAGGCTACGGGATAGCTTATATAGGAGATAGAGAGGTTATAAGAGTAGAGTTTTATGCGTATGTTGCAGCAGAGGAGTATGAGGAGATTGTAATTGATGGTAAAGATTATACTATAACTTGGAGAAGCTCAGGAACACCAGGTGATATGGCAACAGCTGCTGTAATTCTAAATATAGCAGAGAAAATAGGAGAGCAGAAACCAGGTCTATTAACAATGGCCGATCTGATACCATTTAGACCTAAAATAGCATTCTAGCTCCTCTCCAACTCTAGGTGGCACCCCTCTATCAAATAATTGTAATAGGAAGATACAACACAACCCCTTGTTGGAGTATGAAGATGAATGCAATTGGTTTAAATGTAAAAAGCGGATAATAGTTGACTTCACAAATATTCAGAATTATTGAATGGGGCTACTGTAGGGGAGGTATTTGTCCGAAGAACCTTTACTTAGGAGAATTGCTGAGAAAGTTCTAGGCTCTGATTATGCTAAGCTGATTTGGAGACGTATTGAAATTGTAGGCGATATTGCTATTATTAGAAAACCCTTTAATCTATCTGAAGATATTTTTAAAGTCATTGGCGAGGAACTTTTAAAATCCCTATCCTATGTTAAGAGTGTGTGGCTTGCTATAACACCCGTATATGGAATTGAAAGGACTAGAAGCTACGTACATTTAGCAGGTGAAAAAAGAAGCGAAACCGTCTATAAAGAACATGGATGTATATTCAAACTTGATGTAACTAAAGTCTATATCTCACCCGTTCTGGGTTATGATCACATGAGAATAGCTAAGCAGATTAGGAAAAGCGAAAAAATATTAAATATGTTCTCCGGCTTTGGACCATATAGTATAATAGCCTCTAAATATGGAAAGCCCTCCTATGTACTATCTATAGACATCAATGAACATGCAGTTAAATATGCTAGAGAAAATGCAGAGCTAAATAAGGTGGCATTTCTAAACGAAATTATACATGGGGATGCATTATTGATAGTACCATCGCTTCAAAGAAAATTTGATAGAATACTAATGCCATTTCCAGATTTATTTGAAAAAGCTATTGAGGCTGCTATGATGATCGTCAAAGAAGAGAGCATAGTACATCCCCATCTATTTATAGAAGCAAGGAATAAGCGAGAGGCTCTTATCAAGTCAGCTGAAACAGTAAAGAAGTTCATTGAGAAATACGGAGCTTCTGCTGAGATCATTGGCGGACATGTCATTAGAGGTGTTGCACCACACAAATATCACACGACAGTAGATGTAGTAATTAAAAAGATTGGGAAATAAATTAAATATGCTACTCCTATAGTAGACTATACTAAGCATACTGGGGTTTGGGTTTTGTATTGGTTGATGTTGTTTGTTGTCAACTCTTGGCTTCACAGACCTCGGGGCACCCTTCATCGGAGCCCATATCATCGGCCTCCACCCCTTTGGGGAAACCCCTACCCACAGCTCCCCCTCATATGGTTCCGGTTCACAGCTGTGGGAAACCCCCACATCCCGGCATTGTATGCCCCTACCCACCCAGGTCTCCACCACACACCACATCGTGGACAAGCTCAAACCACAGTAAAACAACCACATCAACCCTTAAACCTATACGAAAACCAAAACAGTTACGTTAGGCAATTTTTAAGTGTCATTTATATAATTCCGAACCACTGAGTACAGCATGGTGGTCGTTATGAAATTTATAGCCCTTGATATAGGAAAAACGAAAAGTATTGCAATGATGTTCAATGAAAACCTAGATATTTTGTGTAGCGTTTCTAGTGGACCCGCTGATATAACTCTAGAGGAGAATATCGTCAAAACAAATATACGAGATGCTATAGATACGTGTCTTAGACGGACCACCACATCCATTGAAGACGTCGATTTGATTGTATTTAGCTGGGCTGGTTTAGATACCAAAAGAGATCTAGATATTGCCTGGAACTATGTTAGAGAACTCGGCTATCCTTTTGAAAAAATTATAATTGAGCACGATGCTATAACAGCTTTCTATGCTGTTACATGGGGCAAACCTGGAATTGCTGTTATAGCTGGCACCGGCGCTATTGCATTTGGTATGAATAGGTTTGGTCGTAGGGCAAGGTCAAGTGGATGGGGTTGGATCATAGGTGACGAAGGTAGTGCTTCTTGGATAGCTCTCCAGGCGCTAAATGCGGTTTCGAGGGCATATGATGGTAGAGGACGCTATACTTCACTTATAAATAGGATAAGAGAATTCTACAATGTTGATGACCTGCTGGATATCGTAACATACATTTATAGGATGAAACCTTTTGATATAGGTAAGATAGCAGCCATAGCTGTTCTCGTAGATGAGGAGGCCGAAAAAGGTGATGAAGTAGCTAGAGAAATAATGGAAAAAGCTGGTTTGGAACTTGCACTATCTGTATACAGTGTTGCACAGAAACTTGGTATGGTAGATGATGATATTATTGTAGGGGGTATCGGTAGCGTATTTAAATCAAAGATAGTTAACAGAGTTTTTGAAAACAGAGTTAGAAAGTTGCTAAGGAAAGCCACATTAAAGGAGCCTATAGTAGGATACAGGGCTATATTAGGTCCCATTATAATAGCTTTACAAAGGCTAGGTATGGACATTACCCAGGATATTGTTGAAAAAGTATTGAAAAACGTTGAAAGAGCCGAAACTAGCATTTTGGTAGTCTAATAATGTGTAACTACCCTAACCAACCTTCTAGGACTGTCAATATCCAGACCTGATGCTAATGTATAGCCATATGTAATAAGCTGTAATAGCAATATAGCTGAAAGAGCATCGAGTTCTTCATAGCTAGTTTTACTTAGTGGCAATGTATCCTCATCTAAATCTTTATTACTTAGTCTAAGTACATTAGCACCTATATTTCTAAGTTCTTCATAGAGTTTATAGACATAGCTGTAGCTCTTTCCATCCTGGTTTATAATAACTACAAGCACGTTTTTATCAAGTGTTGCTATGGGGCCGTGTCTGAACTCGAGAGCATGCATAGCCTCTGCTGCTACATATGAAGACTCTTTTAGTTTTAAGGAGGCCTCTAATGCTATTGGATATGATGGACCTGAACCTAAGACTATAAATCTATTGATGCCCATGTTGATATAATTCTCTGCAAGCCTAAATATTATGCTTCTTTTTTCAATTGTATTAATGGCATGCTCTTTAAGCCTATCTAACTCTAAATCCATATCACTACTTTTCCCTGCGACCATGCTAAGTGTAATTAACAATCCTGCTAGTGACATTGAATAGAAGCTTTTTGTCATTACTATGCCTCTCTCAACCCCAACATTAATATAGAGGTACTCATCTGCGTATTTAATGCTTTCACTTTTTTCACTAATGGTTATGATTACGTTATACGTCCCTCTCTCTCTACCCCTCTTCATAACCTCAAGAGTCTCGGCTGTCTCCCCCGATCTAGAAATAGCTACTATGCAACATTCTTCAGAAAGTGTGTTGATTAGGTACATCAAAATTTCTGATGATGGTATTACACGTACATTTAATTTTGGTCGGTGAATCTGAAGAGGAATCGACATTAACATTGCTGAGTAATATGAAGATCCGCATCCAGTAAGGTATAGACATCTACAATTTCTATTAACAATAGATGCGGCAACCTCCTTTAGGCTATCGAAGTTCTCTCTAATAGCATCTATAGATCTCGGTATTTCCATTATATCCTGTAGCGTTTTTTCACCAACAACTCTAGATGCACCATTCATAATCACACCCAAGGTATTCTAATTCTAATACGATACTTTTTATAAATAGACATGGATCGAAAATAATAAGAATTTTTACAGCCTACATAGAATTTGAGATACCATCCTAGCTTCTAACTTCCTCTACGGAGAGTATAATTTTTCGATTAATGGGCAATTAGATAGCATAAAAATAACACTCCAACAGATAATCTATCTAATCGACTTATAGGATAGAATACCTTAATAAAATCAGACCACAGGTGTCTGTAATATGGATATCTTTAACCATAATACTTTCGCATTCAAGGAAGCGAAGTCAGCTAAATCTTTACTAGATGCTGCTTGCAAGGTATTGAAAAGAAATATCACACTTCTATGTATCTCACCAATTTCAAGAGAAACTGTAGTAGCTACGCTAAGGGCTGCAAAGAGCATTAATGCACCAATAATCTTTGCTGCATCTCTGAATCAAATTGATATCAATGGTGGATATACTGGCTGGACCCCTAAGAGGTTTGTTGAATTTGTCCATCAAGAAGCTGAAGCTATCAATTTCAATGGCATAGTGTTTTTTGAAGTTGATCACTGTGGTCCCTGGTTAAAGGATGAGCATATCATTAGTCACTACGATTATCAGACAGCTTTAGAAAATGTTATAAGATCTATTGAAGGTTTTATTGATGCCGGATTTCGTATTCTCCATATAGATACTTCATTAGATAGAGAGAGCCCTGCAGGGTTTGCAAACATTGATACAGCAGCTAAAAGAACAGTTGAATTGATTAGTTTTGCTGAAGATGTTGCTAAGAGCAGGGGTATTGATATAATGGAATATGAGATAGGTAGTGATAGATGGAACATGGATAAGGTGGAGGACTTTAGGAAATTTCTATCATTAGCCGTAGGTATGCTTAAGTCTAGAAAAATAGATGTATCTAAAATAACCTTTGCCGTAGCTGATGTTGGTACAAGGGTCAGACCTGGTAATATAATGAACACTCCGCTGGCTTTGAAATTTGTCGATACACTAAAGGATTACAGCATTTACCTAAAGATTCACTCAGGCGATTATTTGGAGAACCTAGATGAGTTGCCGAGAAATGGTATTGGAGGCATCAATATTGGCCCTATGTTTGCACACATACAATATACCACTATTAAGGAGGTTATTACATCCAGTGGTAGAGAGTCGCTTTTAAAAATATTTAAAGAAAACATTGAAAGAAATATAATCTCCAGCGATAAGCTCGGTAGATATTTTGCAAATAGTGGAGAAATTGAGGAATACAAAGTTGGATTGGCCTCTAGATATATATGGTCGAATAATTCAATTAGAGATACTATTAATTTAATAAGTCGTGAAATAGGTATCGATCTCTTTAGAAAATGTATTGAATCAATAGAATATACCGTAAGGAGGTATCTGATACAGCTAAATCTTGAAAACTTGGTAAACATATTTAAGGAATTCAACACCATATACAGATCGTGATCCTAGTTTGTACATCCCTCTAAAGTTACCCTCTAACTTTAACGGTAGAGGAAATACATGCGTGTTTTACCATAACTGATTTTAAATCTCCTCTATAAATACAACCTTTAGGTGGCTTACATGTCCCTCCACTTTGACGTAGTATCTCTTGGCGAATTACTTGTAGAGTTCGTCCGAAAAGAACAGGATGTTATGCACACAGTACCTGGGGACTATGTCGGACCTTACCCTAGCGGTGCACCTGCAATAACCATTGATACTTGTGCTCGTCTGGGTCTAAGAACAGGCTTTATAGGTATTGTAGGCGATGATGACTTTGGACAAATGGTTATAGAGAGATTGAGATCCGATGGTGTTGATATTTCGAGAATTAGAGTTGATAGAAATTCTGTAACTGGTATGGCTTTTGTAGCATATAGATCTGATGGCAGTAGAAGATTCGTATTTAATTTAAAGTATTCTGCTTCTGCAAAACTTTCACCAGAACACATCGATCCAGAATATGTATCAAAGGCTAGGCTTCTCCACATTTCTGGGTCAACCCTATACATAAGCAATTCCGCTAAAGGAGCGTGCGAAAAAGCTATAGATATAGCCAAGGCCAACAATATAACGGTCTTTCTCGACCCTAATATTAGAGTCGAACTTGCATCTATTGAAGAAATCAGAGAGATGCTGTACCCCATAATCAAAAACAGCGATGCTATACTTATCAGCGAAGATGAACTTGCATTAATTACAGGCATTACTGATGTCAGGAAAGCTGCTTATAGAATAGTTGATTTAGGACCCAAGCTCATCGCTATTAAGAGAGGAAGAAAAGGGTCAACGACGCTAACAAGAGATGGTGTTATCATCGAAGCCTCCGCATTTCCCATTAGTGAGGTAGACCCTACAGGTGCTGGAGATGTATTTAACGCAGCTTTCATCTACGGCTATCTAAATAATTGGAATCTAGAAAAAACTCTTATTTTCGCAAATGCCGCCGCGGCAATCAAGGTTAGTAGAAGGGGTCCTATGGAAGGTCCTAGATCATATAATGAGGTTGCATCTCTTATTTTAGAAAGACATGTCAAGCTCTAAATTGCAGACATTCAATCTACTGCAGGCCCCGTTGCTACCCACTGGAGTGGCAATGTATAGGAATTCAATTTCGATTAAAATAATTTTAGGCACTGTTTTTCTAGCGTACAATTTATTTAAAAATCTATTAATTCAACTTAATCCATCTACATCATTTATTGTTCACCGATTTGTGGATGCGGAGCTGTGATGTCCCTTTAAGCTTGTTCTAAGGGTCTTTATAGCAACTTCTAATGCTGTAACATAGTCAGGTTCCATTAGAGCTTCCACACTTACGTAATTGCCATACCCAATGCTGTCTAGAATTTTGAGTATCTTACTCCAATCCAGTTCTCCTAACCCTGGTGGAAGCCTATGGGTATCTGCTACATGGATATGCTTAGCATATCCTCCATATTTTTGAAAAATTTCATAGACATTGCCTTCCTCAAGCAATATATGGTAGGTGTCCAGGAGCAGATAAACATTATCCACTTGTTGAATAACCTCCATAGCCTCGCCAATCCTATTTATTAGATCAGTTTCCCTTCTATTCATTGGCTCCAAAACCAGCCATACACCGAAATCTCTACTATAAGATCCTAGTAAGCTTAATGACTCCGTAAGTCTTGTCTTTGCAGCCCTGCAGTCTATACTACATTTCCCTCTAGCCGTTCCTACGACAACAACCTTGCTATCTAAAAGGTATGCCACCTCTATGTACTTTTTAAAGAATGCTATAGCCTTCAATCTATTATCTTCGTTCTCACTAGATAGGCTGTAGCCGTATTTCACATATGATAGCCCAGTAGATATTGCAGAAACCTCTAGTCCATATTCATTTAGATTTCTCTTTAGAGTATCAATATTTACATTAAATGGGTTTGGTATATGTAATTCCACACCATTGTAGCTACGTGTTGTTAAAAAAGTTAAAACCTCTTGTATAGGTGCCTGAATACCTATTTTAAACGGTATCTCCTCCTCTAGAACATATACAGCAGAAAATTTCATTCTTTTAAAACCCGAAATTATTATTGTATTTGTGTCTTAAAGATTTGCTATCCCCTCGGCTCAGCATATTCTTTAGGTTTGTCAAAGTTCATGTCCTCATAGTCTATCCACGTCCTTGGTATTACACCTGGTGGGTAAAGCTCCTTCAACCTATTTATAAATGCTGTTACTCTTTCCACCACCTTATCTACCAGTACCTTCCCTTTTTCATAATCTGCATACTTTGGCCATCCAACAAATCCCTTTGGATAGTAGTACAGCTCTGGAAGTGCACTGACATCATACCATCCAAATGGTTTATCTGGGAATACATTACCTGCCGTATTGACATATTCCTTTGGTAGAGGTCTCTTCACACCCCATTCACCTTCTTTTTTCATTATATCAACATCTACAAGTTCAGGTACAACGTATAGGGTTACACTAGACTCAACTTCATCTGCATGGATAAACGGTGTTTCTATCCTTATACCTGGTGCTATTTCTTCACCTGTTCCCGCCTTTCTAAGAACATCCTGTATCCATGCCCACCAACTCGTAACCAGTATTAAGGCATGTACCTGCTTCTCTACTATGGCTATATCTTTTGCTATTGGAAGAACATACTCTTGACCATGGCTATTCCAAACAATTATCTTCTTGAACCCTGCATTAGAGAGCCATTTAATCACATCTGCCACATACTCTATCAATGTAGTTGCCCTTACGGGTATGGTTCCCCTTAAACCGTAATGGTGGCTTGGATGGCTACCGTAAGCTATTGGTAGGGCAACCGTGCACCCACATTCATAGCATACCTTTTCAGCTATGCTTACACCTATTAGTGTATCCTCACCAAGTGGTGCAAAAGGTCCATGAGCTTCTGTTGAACCTATAGGTAGGAATATAATATCGTTTTCCTTAACCCTCTCTTCAAGTTCCTTCATAGTCATCTGATCGAGATATATCTTCTTCCCCCATTTATTTAATATGGGCTTTCCCCATCTTTCACTTAAGGATGTCATATAGATTCACCATAAAGGATCTACGGCTTTATGTGAATTTTTGCATCCTTTCTAAGCTTTGCTCTCTCCATAGCTTCAATAACATTTGATAGTTTATACCTAGCTGTAATAATTTTTGTTGGATCTATTCTTCCAGAAGCTATGAGTCTTATCACCCACATAAATGGCGCGTAATCGACATGTCCCTGAGAACCATATATTTGCGCACTCCTTATCTGGAAGTATTCGAACCATGTAGGTGCTTCCCTATCTGCTCTACCTATCCATGTTATCTTACCTCCTATAGATATACTTTTTTGCATCTCTCTAATTAAAGGAGGATATCCGGCTGCCTCTACCTGCAGATCAGCACCTTGACCACCTGTTACATCCATGATCTTTTCATGTATTGAAGTACCTTTTCTTTCAAGCTCTATGGGATTAAATACATGGTCTGCTCCAACTGATTTTGCCAATTCAATTCTTTCCTGAATCGTTTCGAATACTACAACTTTACCTGCACCAGCCGCCTTTGACAACATTACTGCTGCCAACCCTATGGGTCCAGCACCATATACAATAACATAACTTCCTGGTAGAAATCCACCCGCTCTAATAAATATAGCTTTGTAGGCTACACTAAAGGGTTCTACAAGGGCTCCTGCTTCAAAAACCTTCTCATCATTACTATAAACTTCTCTAAACGCATCAATTCTCCAAGCATACTTTGCATCTGCAAGAATATACTCAGCAAATCCTCCATCCTTTGTAAATCCCATTTCCTCCAAATTGATGCAGTGGTCAAAATATCCCCTTCTACAACTTATACATTCACCACAATACCACATCTCAACAAGTGTAACAGCATCTCCGGGCTTAAAATCTGTAACCCCAGTACCAACCTCTTCAACCACACCAGAAAGCTCGTGGCCTATAACAACAGGTAGTCTAACCATACCAGGGTATAACATGTAACCCTCCTCATCTTTTTCATACATATGAACATCGCTACCACATATACCACACGATTTCACTTTCACTAGGATCTGGTTGGAACCTACCTCTGGTATCTTTGTATCCTCGAGTTTTAATACTGGGTTTCTCCATACTCTACTTCCATGCAAGGCCTTTCTCGTGCGCTCCTCAAAAGTTGATGGAGTATATCCAGCTCTAGGAATCCATTCACCATATAGAATAGCTGCTAACATTCTTCCTCTAACCATATTGTCTTCCCGCATATTGCGATTATAGAGAGATATTTAAGTCTTTTTGTAACTGAAAGCATTGCCTAAAATACAGACAAACATATGCTAAACTACATTGAATAGCAATTGCAGTGAAATGGTTTAGCTACCATAGTTTAGAATTGATTTAGATGAGTTTAGCTCACAGTTTGTATCCTAATAGGTTTTCCCTCTCTATAACTATGCCAACAGGCTTCAGCTATCTGAGCTGCTCTTACTCCATCCACAACTGTTACTGGAGGCTCTTTGCCATTGCGTATAGAGTGTATAAAGGCTCGTAGCTCCTGCAAATAAGCTTCTGACCATCTTTTTTCGAAGAATGGTGCTCCTAGAAATATCAGGCCCTGCCTTGTAGCATAAGCGATGTTCTCATCTCTATTTGTTCCAATGTACACCACACCATCTGAGCCGTATACCTCATTTCGCAACTCATAGCCATATGGAAATCTCCTTGTAGCATGTATAACTCCATGTAGCCCTTTCTCAGTTCGAAATGTAACTACTGCAGCATCCGGGTCCCCAAGCTTCTTCATATCTTCATATATATAATTGCCTCCAACAACGTAAACTTCAGCAATCTCATCACTTAATAGATGGCGTACTATATCAAAATCGTGCGATAGCTGATCTGCAAACATCCCACCGCTCGCCTTGGGATCCCTAGCCCATGATGGTGGAGGTTCTGGATCTCTAACTATAGCTATGAATGCTATAGGTTTTCCTATACCACCACCATCTATAAATTCCTTAGCTCTTTGATATATGGGGTCAAACCGCCTTTGGAATCCTATCTGAAGTTTAACACCATATTTTTTAACCGTGCTATAGATCTCCATAGCATCGCTTAGATTAGGGGCTAAGGGTTTCTCTGTAAATATATCAATACCGTATTTAGCTGCAGTAGTAATATTCTCCCTATGTAGATAGGTAGGCGTTGCAATGATTACAGCGTCGGGTTTCTCAACCTCTAGAGCTCTCAAGTAATCCGTATACCATCTTACCTTCAATGCCTCTCCAGCTGCCCTAGCAACATCCTCTACGATATCTACAACAGCTACGAGTTCTGCTCCTTCAACTCTATATCTTAGATTCTCTGCATGTATTTTACCTATTCTACCTAATCCAACAACTATGCATTTGACACATTTCATAGGGATGCCCAAAATCTATAATAGTAAAAATAGATGAAATAAATTTTACCCTTTACCATGATGATGCTACAATACTTTATAAATGAAATCCTGCGGAGTACTGTCTTAATTACGGAATCTATTTGGGATTGGAATTATTGGAGAAGGTTTACCGGAACCCCGGTGGTCTTATTGTTAATACATCTCTGTTTACCAGTGTTGGTGGTTCTCTACCCTCATAGAATGCTATAAGATTCTCTGCTACAAGTTCCGCCATCGCATGTCGTGATTCATATGTTGCTGAACCTATGTGTGGTACTAGTACAACATTTTTAAATGCTGTTAGTGGGTGGTTGAGCGGTAGTGGCTCCTGCTCAAATACATCTAGCCCGGCACCTGCTATCCAGCCCTCTCTAAGGGCCTTTACCAAAGCATCTGTATCTACTATAGCACCTCTGGCTGTATTTATGAGTATAGCTCCCTTTTTCATTTTCCTGAGCCTGTCTTCATTTATTAGGTGAAACGTTTCCTTAGTTAAAGGTACATGTATCGATATAATATCAGCTTCACCTAAAAGTGTGTCTAGATCCCTGTATTCAGCTCCCAATTCCCTTTCCACCCTTTCATTCCTAGAGGTATCGTAATATATAACCTTCATATTGAAGCCTTTGACAGCTATTTCAGCAACCCTGCCCCCTATTCTTCCAAGTCCTACAATCCCTAGAACCTTACCTTTTAGTTCGACTCCTAGCATCATGTGTGGATGCCATCCAGTTTTGAGTCTATCCCATTCACCCCATCTCACAAAATGATCCGATTCAACGATTCTTCTGGCAACTGCTAGTATGAGTGCCCATGTAAGCTCTGCTGTTGCTTCTGTCAAAACACCAGGGGTATTGGTTACATAGATTCCCAGATGTGTTGCACACTGGACATCAATATTGTCATACCCTACAGCATACTGCGCAATAATTCTAAGTTTTTTAGCCTGTCGGAGAAGATTGCAATCTATTCTATCACTTAATAGAGAGGCGAGCGCATCGACCTCTTTGGCCTTTTCAAGGAGTAATTCATATGGTGGTGGCTGGTATCTATCCCAAACCTCAACTTCATAATATTTTCTAAGCCTATCTATCACATCTGGGAAGAGCTCTCTAGTCACAAATAACTTCGGTTTCATGTTATCTCATCTCCTATACTACACCTCTCATGGCCCCCTTTAAAAAGCTATCTGATTATTAATCTGCAGTATGGTAATGCTATCCACTGGATTTAGAGGATACCCTGTCTACTGAACTAGTTTTATAGTCCAGATATTTCCAGCATCTAACACTCACACCATCCACATCTACAAATGGTGGTAACGTATGCCAGCATACATCTTTAGCAAACGGACATCTATTAGCATATCTACATCCAGCTATTAGAAACTCCTTTAGCTCTAGCGATGATGGTTTTATCGCTGGATATCTCTCTCGTAAAGATGGATCTGGTTCAAGTATAGAGTTTAATAACGCATTTGTATATGGATGTCTAGGCTCCTGATACACCTTTGATATAGATCCGTATTCAACTAGTGTTCCTCTGTACATAATAGATATGTCATCACCTATATAATAGGCTGTTGATAGATCGTGCGTCACATAGATAATAATCATATTCAGTTTCTCTTTCAAATCCTTTAGTATATTCAGTATCCCTACTCGTAGCGTAGCATCAAGCATCGAAACAGGCTCGTCTGCTAATAGTACTTTCGGACCCGTTAGAAGAGCCCGTGCAATTGAAATTCGTTGCAGCTCTCCACCCGAAAATTCGTGGGGATATTTACCGGAAATCCTATCAAGGCCTAGTCCAACAAATCGTAGCGATTCATCAATTCTATATTCAATCTCATTTTTCTCTCTAACTCCACAAATATTCCTTATTGTATCGTAGAAATAGGAATCGATTCTTCTAAGGGGATTGAAGGCTTCATACGGATCCTGGAATACTGGTTGTACCTCTCTTCTATACCATTTAGCTGCAGATCCTCTTAGCCTATGTATATCATAGCCTCTGTATAGAACCCTTCCAATATCAGGTTTCACTACCCCCATAATTATGCGGAGTAGTGTCGTCTTACCGCTACCAGTTTCCCCCGCTACTACAACAATCTTCGGCTTCTCAAGATCTATCTCCATCGATATACTATCTAGTGCTTTAAATTTCTTTAGTCCAAGAAGTCCGTAGCCGTACAGTTTTGTAACATCTTCTACTTCTAGTTTATTTTCACCTTTCATCCATATCACCTTGGAGTCGCATAAAGCCAGCATCTAACATATCTATCTTTATCCAAAGGCGTTACCGGTGGCTCCCTGGATCTACATACATCCATTGCATAGGGACATCTTGGATGGAATCTGCAGCCGGGTGGAGGACTAGTGAGATCTGGTGGCTGACCTGCTAAACCCTTTCTAATCGATTTATCCCCCCTTCTAATAAGCGATTCTATCAATGCCCTTGTATATGGATGTAGAGGTTCTTTAAAGATATCGAGCGCATTACCCAGTTCCACAATATTTCCTGCATACATTATTGCAACTCTATCGTCCATATATGCGTGTACAGACATGTCATGTGAAATTAATATAAGGGAGCTCTTATTACTTTCACGCCATTCCTTAAGCAATGAAAGGATTGTTCTCTGTGTAACTACATCTACAGCAGTTGTTGGTTCGTCTGCTAGAACTATCCTTGGATTAAATAGGAGACTTAGTGCTATAACTACCCTCTGCCTCATGCCACCAGAGAGCTGGTGGGGATAGGCATTTATAACCTCTGGAGGGAGTCCTAAGGTCGATAGAGTATCCTTTAGATGCCTTACAATACCCTCCTTATCTATCTCAATGTTATGGTATCTAAAAACATCTATAAATTGGTCCTTTATTCGCTTCAACGGATTTAAAACATTCATAGAGTTTTGCGGTATATATGATATTTCCATCCACCAGATCTTTCTTCTAATTACATCTATGGCAAGTTTATTCATCTCTAAAATTTCACCACTTTTGGTGCTAATGTATATGCTTCCACCTCTTACCACAAGTGGCGGTATCAGTGCACCATAGATCATCTTGGCCAACGTAGACTTACCGCAACCTGATTCTCCTGCTATACCCAAAACTTCATCAGTATGCAACGTGAGTGACACATCGTTAACTGCATGCACAAACACTCTTCTTTCTCCAACGAATACCTCGTAACCTCCATCCAGATTATTAACCGTGAGGATGTCACTAGACATTATCTCTACCCCCACGTCACTCTAGCCCTTGCAAATATATACTTGTCGATCTCGACCATAAGTACGTATAGTGATAGTACAAACAGTACTAGAAATGCTATTGGTATCGCTAACCACCACCAGACACCTAGAAGTATTGCCTGATAATACATGGCCCAGTGTATTGTAGTTCCTATTGTTGCTTCCTCCATCTTCATAGCACCGAATATCGATACCGTTACTTCATTACCTATAGCCCATGTCATTGTACCTACTAGATTTATCATTAGATATCTGAGGAGGAAAGGTATGAAATCCTTTATAACAATTTTATATATTGCCAATCCAGAAAAGTATGATGTGTATATGAATGTTCTCTGGCGTAGGCTAGATAGCATTGCATAGATGGCCCTCGCTGGAAAGCCCCAGCCTATCAAACCCATTATTATACCTATTAAAGGTATTGTTAAATAATCTCTCCACGTATAGAATATAACCATTAGCAGCGGCAAACCTGGCAATACACATATTATATCAACTAGTGTCATCAGCGTCGATCTCACAATGGCTGATGAGAGTGCTGCTGTAGAGCCTATACCCCATGCTATCAGCACCGAGATTACCGCTGCTACAAAACTTATAATTATAGTATTTCTAAGAGCCGTAGGTACTAGTAAGAAGAGGTCTTGGCCCATAGAAGTTGTACCGAAGGGATAGGCTAAGCTCGGTGGCTGTGCTGGTGGTGCATAGTACCATCTTCCAGGATTTATAGTTATGGTAGCAGGAAATATAAATGAATACAGCAACAAACCTATGAATATGATTAGCGGCACTAGGAATTTTGGTTTTAATACAAGCTCTTTAAATCTATAAACGTAGGCCACCTTCCATCACCCTTGACCAGGGTATCTAATCCTAGGATCTATTAATGGATATACTAGGTCTAGGATGAATGTTGCCGTGGCAGTAGCTACTGTTGCAAAGAATAGTACACCCAGCATTAAGTTGTAATCCGCATTTGCTATAGCTCCTTGGAGTATATAGCCTATACCCGGATAATTGAATATATATTCTATAAGGAGTGAGCCTATAAAAACCCTTGAAAGTCCTAGGACAAGGGACGTGAATTGCGGCAGTATTGAGTTTCTAAATATCATATATCTAATAGAATTTGTAGGTGCTCCCTGTAGGAATGAATATACAATAAAATCCTCTTCACGCATCTTAAGAGCTATAGCCTTCATACTAACAAACCCTCCGAACCATCCAAACATTACTAAAACTAGTAATGGAAATGCAGCCCTACGCAACATATATGCAAACATTTCAATAGCCGAACCTGTGACAATGTATCCTCCACTTGGTATAGGCAATCTAAGAATAAGTGCATAGAATACCAGAAAGGCTATCGCAAGTACTGCAAATGGTACGGGCTGAAAAGCTATTGCAACATTTTCTAAGATATTTGAAATTCTTCTATGTCTGGTCAGAGCTGCTAGAACACCTATACCATTACCAACGATCCAGCTAATGATAGAAGCCATTATGAGTAGCAGTAGCGACCATGGAAGAGCCTTTGCAATAACATCCCGTACACTCGTTGGGAAAAATGCAAAGGAAGGCCCCATTTCACCTGTTACCATATAATTCCTTAAGAATATCAAATACTGGTCAATAATAGGTTTATCAAGACCATAAAGCTCTAGTAGCTGTCTCTTCATAATCTCAATTTCCTGACCGGTTATAGTAGCACCCTGTGAAACCAGTCTAGATATAAACAAGTCAGCAGCGTTGAAAGGCATCAGCCTAGATAGTACAAACGTTATTGTCAACCCTATCCATATCACTAAAAATGCTAATAGTGCTCTCTGTAAAACATATCTTACAATTGGATGCATAAACATCATCACCAATTCCATTTAATCTAACTACTCTTGAATTTTTAAATTTTTATAAATAAATACCATCTAATGACATGGATACAGAATAAGGAGACTCAATAATAATTTAAAAATTAAAAATTTAAAAAATTTCTTTTTATTCTATTTTCTTTTTATGAACCATCCTATTGCTATTCCTATTATTAGTAGTGCTATTGCTAGTGCTGTTGTTGTTGTCCATTCTGTTACTGTCTCTGTTTTTGTTACTGTTGTTGTTGATACTGCTGTTGATGTTACTACAGCTGTTGATGTTACTGTTGCTGTTTCTGTCCTAACAACTGTAACTGTTACAGCACCAGGCACAGGAGTAGGTGTGGGAGTAGGTGTAGGTGTTGGCGTTGGAGTCGGGGTAGGGGTGGGCGTTGGAGTAGGAGTTGGAGTAGGAGTAGGTGTGACCCCTGCTACTGTAAATGGTTGTTTTACTATTGTTGGAGTGCCTACAAGTTTTGAAACGATGATTATTGTAAGTTCTGCTGAACCTGGTATCAACTCCTTTGTTTCCTCTACTGAAAGTTTCACAACCCATTTGCCGTCCCTTACTGGCGTGGCCATGCCTATCTTTGTTCTGTCTCCATGTCTAATGATGTACTTCACATACATAATATCGTCAACTCTATATGGAAGTCCATGTGATGTTATATCTATTTCAAATTCTACTGCCTGACCCTGGGTCACAATTAATGGTAGTGTTATGCTTGCTTCGGGAACCATGGGTTCTGCAAACATAAGCCACTTATCGGCAGTATCCGGAAATTCTCTAAAGGCTTTTATAATAAGTATCTTTGCCGTAACATCAACTTTATCTAGATAGAATGGTCCGTTACCGACCAAGAAGTGGCCTTTCGACTCAACCCACTTCTTCAGGTTTCCATACCTTGCTGAGGCCTCAGCAGAGGTTATATATTTACCCAGGAATTCTGCATATGGAATGAAGTTTTCTCTAATTGCTCTATCCAGCATCCCCTTCAATATATCCAGCGATGGACCTGCTATGAAATTGGTCCATTCGATCTTTAGCTTATCAGCTTTAGCCGATGAGAATGCCAACTTCTGTTCGGCTTCTGCAAGCCATGCAACTGCAAGTACATGCCATGGTCCTGGACCCTGGCTATACTCAGGCCATACAACGGCACTAGCAGCGATCCACTCTGCATCAAGGTACACTGTATCTGTGTAGTATTCGATTATAAGGGGATCTGTACTTAGTATCTTTAATCCTTTAAATGTTTCTCTGAATGCCCTAAAGCTTGGCACATACGCCTCATCATAGATCGGACTTGCAGGATCAGCTCGATCAAACGTTAATATAAATGATAGCAGTATATCGCCCATTGTTAGTGAGCTACCATCATGCCATTTAACCTTCTTAAATAGATCATCCTCGTAATGTAGAACGACCTTTGCATTAGCAGTAGTCCCTGGAGGTGGAGCTACCATCTGCTTTGTTGACGCATTCCAACCATACCATGCATCAGATGGAACCTCTATTCTATCAACAAACTTCAGATCAACCCAGTCCAGAGTTTTTGTGACAGGAAGTCCTTTAAGGACATACACCTCTGCTTTTTTAACTCTATTTGGCCAATACAGCCCTGTATAGGGATCCGGCATAACAGCAGGGTCACTGGTAGCTCTGATCACAGCCATATCAAATATCCAATTGGTGCCTGCTATGGGATTCCAGGGCTCTACAAGTGTATTGGGAAGGGCTATCTTCATAGATCCTCCAACTTTATCTACATATCTTACCGTGTATGGCCATAGTCTCGAGCCTGAGAACCCGCCTGCTAAATCATATGAGAGTACAACCTCTGGTCTTGCAGCCCATACTGATGTTAGGTGTACTAGCCATACCCTTACAGAATCCTTCATAGATAGTACTATAGCCTTTCTCATAAGCTCGTCTCTTTCCTCAATGGTTGTGAATGCTCTATTCCAGAGCTTCTCTGCAACAGTATAGAATTCTGGATCCGGTTTATATGCCTGCCATAGCGGTTCTGGTCTTCCTAATGAGGTATAGAAGTAGCCGAAGTTATCAGCCTCATCTCTAGATACCAATGTGGTTATCCATCCCCCTGTATATAGATGCCACTCACCTTTAGCTGGATCACCTCTAATCCATATCGGCGAAGCTTCTCTAGCTGTCTTATACATCCTTTCTACTGTAAATCCTAACTTCTCTAGCTGAGTAGATACATAATCGCCTATAGCCTTTCTGGCATCCTCTACTCTGATTAGAAACTTTATAACAACAGGGCTTCCTTTATAATACCACTTACCATCTCTATACTCTGCCCCAAGCTTTTTCATCTCCTCAAATATAATCTCTCTACCCTTTTCAAAGTTGTATCTATACTCACTTTCAATCTCAAACATAACATCTGCGTATCTAGCATAGTCCGGGAAGCTTGGCGCTATTGCTGTGTATCTAGGTACTGCCAATCCACCCATAATTTCATTAACTATATAGTCTCTATCAACTATATAGTTCATAGCCTCCCTAATCCTAGCTACGCTAAATGGATTTAGTTCACCTGTTGTAAACTCGGGTCCATATGGATTAAAGGTAAGCTCATAGTAAAGACCATATGATACTACATATCTTAACCCTGATGCTTTAATATCTTTAAAGAGCTCTGGATCTCCAAAATCGTCAAAGTATATCTGAATCTCGCCCTTCTTAAGCATGTCAAGAGCTTTAGCAGCGTCTGGCTCCATTATAAATGTAATTTCATCTACCCATGGACCCCTGGGTGCAGTAGCCTGTCCACGAACCTCTGTTAGGAATGCACATCCTACTAGGCTTACTAAAATCATGAATATGGCTATTAATGCTGTAAACCGGTATTCTACCATCTCAATTCACCTAAACTTAACCATTTAACTGTAGATTAAGGTTTATAAACTTTAATTTCTCATATGTATAGCTATTCAGACTCTTGATTTAAACAATAACTTTCCTTGAACAATCTATAGAATTCTCTATAAACATCCATTCATTTTCTACTCCCTTTGAAAGTAGGAGAGGAGGATTTAAATCAATGAAGGTAGACAACATCGAGAACTTTCCTTGTGCTGATGCCTCTATTTTCATATATTTTGTTTTTGTTCCAGTTCTAGGAGTATGCAGATCTCTTCACGGATTTGATTGGAGCTTCTTCAGATAGATTGTGATCGCTCTTATATATACCGTGGATATTAGATTGCAATTATTCTTCTTCATCATTTTCACAGAAAATATGTACAGCAATGCAGACTCTCGAAAGGGGGTAGAGAAATGTTGTAAGCACATAACGGTAAGGGATCTAAATATACTGAGAATTCGCTGCCTCGACGTCTATAGATTTCGACTCTATTCTAATATACCATAGTCTGTCAATATCTTTCGAATCTTTTTTAGTTCTTCACTTAATCTATACCCCTGTGGAGTCAACACGTAGACCCTAGACCTTCCTTGCTCCTCACGTCTAACAACCCCTTTATCCTCTAATTCCTCTAGCAGTCTCTTGAGTCTGTCATAAGGCATATTCACCAACATTGATAACTTTGTAGGATTTGCAGACTCTCTAGACAATATTTCAATAACATCAAATATTATCTCTAACTTACTTCTCTTCTTTACCATAGACTAATACCTGGGCAGTATGGTGTAGCGATAGGAGTACTACTGCAATAGCTCTTGTAGCTTCAGATATTAGTAGTAGCAGAGGTGAACCTTGAGCTGCTGTTAGCAGGGTACTTACTCCTCTAATATAGTAGGAAAGGGATAGTAGTGTTAGAAAATATTTTGTTCTACCTGCTATACGCTTCAGTATAAGTATGGTTGATAGCAACCCTGCGAGTATATCTGGTGAAGCGATAAAAATAGGTATAGCTATGTACATGCTATTGGAGCTGGGGGTGCATATTAGTATAAAGCCTGCTAGAGCTAGCGATGATGTTGCCACATATAGAGCAGCCGCAGTTCTGCTATCAGATACAATGATAGAAAGTATGCTGCAAAATTGGCTTAAGAGGAGGAAGAGGATAAATATTGCATATACTAGAACGCTCTCCAATCTAACCCCCCTATATACTCTGATGAATAACGCCTCTAGATATGCAAATGCGGTAATACTAATACACTCTACTGCTAAGAGTAGTGCTATATATAGATCCATATAACTTCACCAACTAGTTGCATTCCTAATTACAAACTCCATTGCCCAGCATTTATATTCATACAACACTACAATCAAACCCTATATGTTACGATGAAGCTTCTCCAAATACAATTACCCTATTCAATTATCGGTAGGGTGGCACGGCAATGAATGTCTTATTTCCAACAACAACCTTGGTTGGTGTAAGTACTATGCCTCTTCTTGTTAGAAATGCATATCCTCTTAATATTGCACCGTCATCGATTAGTTCAGCCAGTTCGTCACCACTCAATTCATATCCTTCATCAACAGATCTATACCTGGGCATAAACATTACAATAATTGTCTCACCTGTCCCGATTCTGAAGATGGCTACGCGACGATGAAGCGATATAGGTACCCCTCTGGCTCTAAAATCTGCATCTCTAAATCTCACAAGCCCTCCGATACCAATTAAAAATCCGGGCAATTTTTCGAGAGGAAGATCTTCATCACAAATTTTGATAATAGGTTCAACACTTTCTGGTGGAACTGGGTATATAAGGTATGTTGTTAAAGGCCAGAAAATGATTATGGCAAGACCTATAATTAATGCTATGATTGTATTTTTATGCATAGGTGATACCCGATTCCGGTTCAATACATAGTATAGCCTCACCACGACTATTCATATCGTAGTGCTTTAACGGGATCCATTTTAGCCGCTCTCCAAGCAGGATAGAGACTCGAGGCAACACTTACTAATACCGCTAGTGCCAACGATATCAATACTATAGCTGGATTTATATAGGGTTCGTAAGAGATGTTGAAAGTGGGTGTCATAGGGTTAACCATTCTGGTCTGTGGCAATCTTGTTGATGTAACTGTTGGCATTGCCGTGCCTCTCACTATTAGATGTGGTAGTGTATATGATGCTACTATACCTACTGCTATGCCGGCTATACCCCCAAATATACCAATTAATAACCCCTCAACTACTATCTGTGCCAATATATATTTATTCTTGAAACCTAGGGCTTTCATAGTCCCTATTTCTCTAGTTCTTTCTGTGATTATAACCAGCATCATATTGAGTATACCTAGAGCAGCCGCTATTAGCGATACTGCTGCAATACCCCCAAGGAGTAGTGTGATCTGTGCAATTACACCTTGCATCGTTTGAGCCATTTGGGTTGGGGATATAGTGTTTACAGCACCCCCATAGATGTTTCTCAGGTTTTCCTCCACCATATCTATATAACTTACATCAGAAACTTTAATTATCACCAAATCGTACCACCTTTTATTAAATGCTTGCTGAGCAGCTTGAATAGACGTGAAGATCGCTGTATCTGGTGATATGAGGCCCATAGCTCCATAACGGTCAAGTATACCTGTAACTATCATCACTATAGGCACCGATTGTGATGGACTGCTCCGGGTGTACACCATAATAGTCTGGCCTGGGAGTACTGTAGGCTGACTTGTTGTATTTGGAAATGCTATCTGGCTTCCTACAACAGCTAAAGGAACTGTTGCATCTTGATATGGAGAACCATCAACTAGTTTTATCTCTCCCAAAATTTCGCTTAGCTCCTGTGATGCTATACCATACATTACTACATTTACTTGAGTATCGCCAAGGGCTATTATACCCATCTCCCTTACAACTGGTATAGCCTTCTTAACACCATCTAGTGAGGCCATTATAGATATATCTAGATCTGTTAACCTTCTACCCACTACATTTACAATTAGGGTATCAGGACCCAGCCTCTGGAGCATGGAGACAATACTTCTTCCAACACCTTCCGTCTGTGACGTTAGAGCGATCATAGCAGTAATACCGACTGTAACACTGAAAATTAGAAGGGCCGTTCTAATTTTATGTGTCCACAGTGCTCTAAATGCGAGGAAGAAGATGTCGTAGAGCCTCATCTACCTCCTCCTTAATCTAATTATCAGATATATCAGAGCCAGCCCCACTGGAAGTGCTATTGCTAGAAGTGCTGTATTGATGGTGGGACTCTGGATAGCTGTATGGGTTACTGTAGTCGGAGCTCCTGCTGCTATTGTTAGAGGTATTGAGAGTGTTGTATTGTATTGTTTGCCCACATTGTCCATATATGTAATCCATATGCTAATGCTGGGCAGCGACATGGCCTGTGGGGATGGCATACCTATGTCAGTCCTGGTTACTGTAGGGGGTAATTCAATAGTTCTGGTCCTTGTAATGTTTGCTGGTCTTAAGGCTGTAGCATTTACTGTGGTGGATAGTCGGAAGCTAAATGTAACCGTTGTTGATCCACCCTTAGCTATCTCACCAATAAGGGTTTCAGCACCTAGAAGTGGTGTATAGATATGGCTTGGTAGAGCTCTTACTGTAACATTGTATGCAGAACCGAGACCTGTATTGGCTAGGGTAAGTGATACCGAAAATGTCTGTCCTGGCGATATTGTCTGTGGCAGAACTGCATAGCTTGTTACTCTAAGTGTAGGGGGTAAGGATATGAGAAATGCTAGACTTTTTGATAATGAGACCGTGGTAGTACCATCGAAGTAGCTTATAGTTAGCGGTATAGAGAGTGTTGTTCCACTGGTCGACTGTATATAAATGGGTACCTCTATAGACACCTTATCACCTGGTTTAAGCAAATCTGTAAAGTAGGTATCCGGAGATAGTAGAATCCCTCCTGTTGGGGGTGCTATGCTCAGTGTTACCGAACTTACCTCAAAGTTATTCGGATTTCTAAGAGATATAGTTAGCTTATTTGTTTGACCAGCCACTAATATCTGTGGAGATACGCCAATCTCTAGGTATCTCTTCCCATATTCTGGCATCGCCAGAACAGTGAATTGCACGACCTCAGAGGTAAGGCTTCCCGTAGCTGTATTGATATATGTGAAGGTTGCTGTAGCTATAATATTCTGTATTGTCTGAGTCGGATTTGTATAGACTGCTAAGCTTATAGTTTTAGCTTCACCGGGTTCTAGAGAGCCTAGGTACCACCGATTATTAGAGCCTATCAGAGCTAAACTTCCTGATGATATTGTCATCG
This sequence comes from Ignisphaera sp., assembly GCA_038889075.1. Lineage (GTDB taxonomy): Archaea > Thermoproteota > Thermoprotei_A > Sulfolobales > Ignisphaeraceae > Ignisphaera. The sequence goes on along the minus strand of JAWAHS010000002.1, from coordinate 75,852 downwards.
ATACATTATCCAACCTTCTACCAGCGGTATTCACTATAGTTAGGTTTAAAGCAGAGTATCTTCCACTAACTATAGTTTGAGGCTCTGCAGAAACTCTGAGATTGATTGGTGTAGGCTGTTCGCATACTTTAAAGCTAAGAACCCTGTTTTCAGACCTATAAGAGTTGCCTGGATCTACATAGCTGATAGCTACGGGGATCTGGAGTATGGTAGCTCCAGTGGTGGCTGTAACCGTAAGTTTTAGTGTAAATGTTCTTGATGCTCTAGGATCGATCTTATCAATATATATCCTCCCTCCAGATCCTACAAACACTACCTGTTGTGATGGGGTGAACGATACGAGCATGTCATGAATGGTGACGTCGCCATCATTTCTAATATATACAGTAATGTCATTTTCACCTATTGAGAGATTCTGCGGTTCTGCCCACATAGCTATATTTATTAGTGGTTGCCTCACTATCAGTCCCAGCGATCTGCTTTCGCTTTTTGTAGCTCCACCTACATCAATGTAGCTGAGGGTTATGCCGATCTGAATGCTGCCTGCCGCAGAGGGAACTATAAGGGATAATGTTGTATTTGCCACCTCACCTGGGTATAGATCGCCTACAAACCATTTACCGTCAGATTCCTTGGCTATTGCTTGCTGTGGTATAATTGTTACCAGTAGGTTATACACAGGTCTACTACCATCATTTCTAATACGTATCGTTACATTATTTTCTCCTGGGAGAATCTGCTCAGGCTCTATTGTAGCTGTAAGAAGCGTTGTTACAGGCCTTACCATTAACCCATAGACGATGTTCTCCGAAATTAGCGTACCTGTGACGTCTCTATACTCTATACTTAATGTGAGCTGTGCAACTGGACCAGCAGATGATGGTACAAATACTGGTAACCTTAAACTTTGCTGTTCACCCGGCTTCAATTCCCCCATATACCACCTATTGCCGTATCCCTTAATGATAAGTTGTGGAGATGTAATGGTTATGGAAACATTACTTACCCTCTTCCTACCACTATTGGCTATCACAACATCTATATTGTTCTCACCATAGTCTAGTTCCCAAGGCACAACTTGTATAAGTAGAGGCTTCTCTACGGATGTTATCGAAAGCCCTATACTTCTCGCCTCCGTTCTGGGAATAGATGATATATCGATATAGGTAAGTGATATACCTATCTGGACAGATCCTGTAGCTGTTGTTGGAACAGCAATGTATAGTGTCAGCGATTTTCTTTCACCGGGCTTTAAATCACCTACGTGCCACTTACCGTCAAACCCCTTAATGACCATGGATTGCGGTATGGCTATAGATGCCCCAACACTATATACTGGGGCATCTCCTATATTCTCTATAGAGATAGATACATTATTTATTCTTCCTGCAGTGAGATTCTGCGGCTGTATATCTATGGTTAGAAGAGTTTGTGGTTGGATCACGGTAAATAGTATGGCTATCCTGTCACCCCTACTTATATCATATTGATCTCTATAGCTAAGTGTTGCATAGGCTTGTACTACTATTCTATCGCTTGTAATACCTATTGGTGTTAGAATTAGTGTAGCCTCCACTGATGATCCTGGCTTCAACTCGTCCACCACTATCCTCGTGGTTTTGTTACCTAAAGCTATCTGTTGTGGAAGGTCAAATGATATGGTTAGCCCCTTAGTAGTTGAGGTTCCATTATTGGCTATGGTAATCCTCACGTTGTTCTCCACACCTGCTGTAAGTGTTGTTGGGGTTACTCTAACTGTAATCTGCGGCTCCTTTGGCTGTTCAATGGATAGATACATTACTGTGTTGAATGTTCTGCTGAAGCCGCAGGCATCTATGTAGCTCATCCTCAGGTATAGTGGTGCTAGTGATCCGATTAGTGATGGAGATACATAGATAGGGATGTATATGTTTGCAGCACTATTCGGTGGGATATCCCCTACATCGATACTTGGATTAATTACCGATATCTGTTGTAACGATGTTGAGACCTCAATCGATGCACCATAAGCATAACCGCTTCCCTGGTTCTCTATATAGATGCTTAGATTGGAGCGTCCTGGATATACCTTAGTAGGCGATTGTGTCTTAATGTAGATCTTATCAGTATATATGAGGGTGAGGGTGATAGTTAGTCTATCGATCTCTTCCCATAATCCATTTCTATATGTATACAGTATCAGATCAGCAGTGTAATCTCCAGCAGATGCCCTCTCCCCAACATCTATCCAGAACGCCAGTTCGGTTATTTGGTTCCGTGCTATTACCTGTGTATACCTCGACTCTGCTACACTTGTTTTACTTAAGGCATCTCTGAGATACCATGGCAGATACAGCTCTGCTCTAAGACCTGCAAGTGTATCATTTCCATTATATTTTAACATAATCGTTAGCCTCTGGGTCTGCATCCCTGGACCAACACATAGCGGAGAGCTTAGTGAACCCCACATTACTGCCACTACTGTAAAGAGCCCTGTGGACTGCGCCTTGGACACATCTATCGATACAATTGTAGGTAACATTATTATAGCTATAACTATGGCTAGACTCCTTCTATTCATGCTACTCACCTCTTAATAATCTCCATAATTTGCCCATCTCTAAGCTTTACGATCCTATCGGCATAATCCGTCAACTCGATGTTATGTGTTATCATGACTATGGTCTTCCCCTCATCCCTGAGCTCTCTAAATATCTTTGCTATTAGATGAGCGTTAGCAGAATCGAGATTGCCTGTAGGTTCATCGGCTAGGATTATATCTGGATTATTTGCTAGAGCTCTTGCAATAGCAACCCGCTGTTGTTCTCCACCACTGAGCTCTAGCGGTCTCTTGTAGAAGGTTTCCTGGGGTAGGAACCTACTAAGTACTTCTATAGCCCTCTCTCTACGTCTTCTTGTCGGTATGCCGAGTGCAACCATGGGAAGCTCGACATTCTCTACAACTGTTAGATGACTAAGTAGATTAAATGTTTGGAATACAAATCCTATTCTTCTATTCCTTAGCTCTGCAAGCTTATCATCGGATAGTGTACTCAATGGAATGTTTTCAATGAAAATCTCACCCTTTGTAGGTCTATCCAAGGCCCCCATTATGTTTAACAGTGTTGTTTTCCCAGAACCAGAGGGGCCTACTATACATAAAAACTCGCTTCTCTCAACATTCATGGAAATTCCTCTCAGCGCAGGGTACTCAACTTTCCCCATCCGATATACCTTCCACACATTATCGAGCCTAATCAATGCATCACCAATCAATAGTAGCACCAATGATAGGTTATAGAGAGGATTATAAAAACAACACTCACATGAAGTGAGTATTCATAGAGCAATAGCATAGCATTAATAGATAGCCATAATTATGGATGTATCAATTAAATTACAATACTTATGCTGCATTGTATTAATGTGATCTAATAGCCACACATTTTACCACTCGTAGATTGCTACCATATGGAAGTGAAGTACTATTGATCATGAAATGGTGCTTTCAAGACCTAAGATGCTTCGCTACCTTTATTAATAATTATACATTCTAACCTCACGCACAAGTAATGTATCGAATACACTTTTATTTTAAATGCTTCTTAAACTCAACTACCGTTTAATAACTGATTTTAAGAAGGTGTGTCTGTTCCATACAGTATCCTATCCATATTTCAATAGAGTGTTTGGAGGTATCGGTACGGTTTCCTTGCCATATTATGGAGAAGCGTTTATTAGTTCATTCTCTATTCTATTTTAGAATAGATTGAACACTTAAATGGGGAATCAAGGACAGAAAGTCTTCGAAGAATCCAAGATTAGAAGTCTAAGAATAGAATAGACTTATAGATCCCTAAGCTAATAAGAAGTAGTGCTAGAGAAGGAATGAAATGATAATAGCAATCCATATAAACTGATACGAGAATTAAATCTTTATAGCAAACAGCATATCCATATAATCACATTTCCTTTACATCTTACTATAATAATGTAAAACAATTCCAAGCATATCAGGACATCTAGAAAATTTGCAGTCTATATAGCTACCGCTATAGAGCCCAAACATGATGAATCCAAAATTTGTATAAGACTAAAAACCTAGCAACCTGTACATTGATATAGGGCCCGTAGCTCAGCCAGGACTAGAGCGCCGGCCTTCGGAGCCGGTGGTCAGGGGTTCAAATCCCCTCGGGCCCGCCACATCCCAATTACTTAGACTTAGCTAGATTTCCTAGATGTTCCACCATCTTCATCGGTATACCACATAGTGGTGTAGAAAAATAAATTTTTCATGTTTCTCAATACTGGCTAACATAAAATTGGTGTACCAATGAAGATGATGGAAACTGATATGGCTTTCTCCCCGAGAAAGCAGGAGTGGGTGCTCTGGCAGTCACTCTAAATGCTCCGAAGGGGGTTTAGCTCCTATATTGGTTTGTATCGGCTGATGTCATTGCCTCATCCTCTTTCCCCCGCATCGGTCTTGGGTATGCATCGCCCTTGGGGGTGTTTAGGATGACCCCGGGCACCACATCTTGAGTAGCTTGAGGAGAACGCTTTGCAGGTTCTCAATCCCTTATCATTTAGTAATAGTAGGCAAGCAGAGCTTATAGAGCTATTGCTTAAAATAAGTCAATATAAATCGATCCAAAACCGGAAACAGCTTCACGAGACGGTGGATTCTTGAAACTCAGAGAAATTAAAAAGAAGATGGTCCAAATATACGGAATACGGATTCAAATGATATGCTGAGACTGGCAAAGAACTAGGCTTTCTGAAAGAGAGGATGTAGCCTCAAAACTCTTTACAGGAATACTTGCCTTTAAAGACTAGCAAAGGTCGGAATAATAATTATGAACTCCGAAACGTATTAAGATGGGGAGTGTTTTAGATATATTTCAGCAGGTTGTCGTAGAGGTGAGCCCCACGTGGGCTACGAGATCTTGCGTAGAAGGGCTGAAGCGTTTATGAGGCACGCTGGTGAGGATTTCGATCGTGGAGACTACGACTTAGTTCTCTTCCATGTTGAGCAAGCGGTACAGCTTTACGCAAAGTATCTATTGTACAGAAAATTAGGAGATTTTCCAAAAACCCACTCGATTGTAGACTGCTGAAGGATCTTGTAAAGGTCTACGGAAGTAGAGAGCTTGAGAGTATCACATTCTCCAGCATAGAGCTACTCTATCCCCTAGAAGAATCCTACATTACCTTGAGATATATCCCTGAGGGTACGATCCCCGAGGTCGCAATAAGAGTTCTAGAAAGATAGGCTTTCGAAGCATTTTCGATGTATTTTACTTGTAATACAAAGTAGTAGAATGATCTTGATTTAAATAAAATAGTTTTAAGCTGTTGTAGAAAATTTCCCCACTTAGTGATGTAAGGCCTGCTGCTTCTGAATAGATGATGTAAGAACCCGAGTCTGAATAAATAGATAAATACCATAGAACGTGGAATAGGGTGTCTTGTGGGTGCGACATGTACAGTGTGCCCACAATCGGTGTTACTAATACTATCCTATCCATTTCCTCGATCCGTATTCATCGAAATTCTAAGCTTTTTAGTCTTCAAACTCCTAACTATTATTTAACACCTAGTCTAAAGGCTAGAGGATGTAGCTATAGCGTAGGTGTAATCTGTGCCTAGAAGGATTATATGGCCTAAGGTAAAGAAGATCTACTGGTGTTTGAATTGCAACATCCCTCTGCTACAGCAAGACTGTCCAATTTGCGGCTCTGAGTGTAGAAGAATCCCTCTCTCAGATCCTGGCGATGCAAGAATCGCCTTTGAAAGAGATCTTCAGGGTATACGTACGGGTTATCTGTATGAATTTGGTACTGATAAAGGTTTCGATATACTGATGGGTAGATCTGTTACTTTGCTGAATAAGGCTCCTTACTTCGATGAAATGAAGGAAGTCTATGTGGATGGTTTGCAGATAGGGAGATTCTATTTCGATCCATTCCTTAGAAGATGGCGTTTTCGCGTATCAAAAGTGGGTGCTATGAGGATACTCTCTGTAGATCCTGAAATTATCGAAAAGGTTGTCGTGGATAAAAAGCGCTGTTATCCTATGGATATGATTAGAGTTGATAGAGATGTTGATCCCTATAAACAAGTACTGTTGGTAAGGCAATCAGGTGATGTTGTTGGATTAGGGTATTCGATCGGAGGCGGTAAAATAGTTGTATATAGCTGGTGGGGTGAAGACACCGCGATTTCAGAGGATAATATAAAATTGAGTACAAGATCGTCCATAGAGGATGTAATGAGGGCTCATGAAGAGTACATGAATATGGTAGAGTCCAGGGCAAAGAAATTCATTTCAATAACTCATGAAAAAGTTTCGATGCCTTTAATCGCCTCGTTTAGTGGAGGTAAGGATAGCCTAGTTTCATTACACCTAGCTCTATCTCTCGGCCTCGAACCTAGGATACTATTTAATAATACAGGAATAGAGCTTCCAGAAACCGTAGAAACGGTCCATAGAATAGCCGACAAATATAGTCTAGAGCTTATAGAGGCTTCAGCTAATGACATCTTCTGGAAAGCTGTATACAGCCTTGGAGTACCTGGGAGGGATTACAGATGGTGTTGCAAGACCTGCAAACTAACACCACTACATAGAATATCAAGTAGGTTGTGGAAGTCTGGAGCACTGAATATTGTTGGCCAAAGAGCACTTGAATCGATCGATAGAGCTCGTAGCCCTAAAATCTGGAGGCTTCGCTGGGCTCCACAGCTACTAAATATATCTCCTATAAATGAATGGTCGCAGCTGGAGGTATGGCTATACATATTCAGACACAAACTCTCCCCAAACCCCCTTTACTTCACAGGGTTTGAAAGAATAGGATGCTTTATGTGCCCCGCATCAACACTAGCTGAACTAGAGCTTGTATCCAAAACACATCCAGATCTATGGAGTAGGTGGCTAAACGTATTGCTGTACTGGGCCAATAGATTAGATGTACCAAGGGAGTGGATAGACTATGGATTATGGCGCTGGAACGCCCCTGCGAGATATCGAACAATGATTGCGAAAAGACTTAACATTGTAAATAGAGTAGATAATTGGAGGAGAACCTTTGCCAAAATGGTGCCAATTGAAATATTGGATGTACAGCGAGACGATTCACATATAGAGATAGCATTCAAAGAACCTATAGATCTAGCCTTTCTAGTACATCAGATACATATAATACATCCTAAGAAATACTCCATAAATGAAGAGGGTTCCGCTAACATATACTGGGACTCGTGCTCCCTGTACATAAGTAGTAATAGAATAGTGCTTAGATACCATACTGAAAGCGATGTGGAGAAGCTAATCGATGTACTGAAGCTACTCTTTAGATGGCATCTCTGCACAGGCTGTAGATCTTGCGAGGCTAACTGTATAAGTGGTGCATTTAAAGTGGTAGAAGGGGAAAACGGTGTATACAAACCAATGGTTTTAAATAAGACAAAATGTTTAGGCTGTAGGTTCTGTATGTATAATTGTCCCGTTACCGATGTGTATGTAGAGCACATAGTAGTACCACTAATATTTGACAATTACGAGGCTTGGCGTAGAAAAACTAGAGAACACCATAATGATATACTTGAAAAGATGAAGAAGGTTGTAATGTTGAACTCTGGTAGTGGTTTGAAGCTTCGCGAATATGGAAAGAGAAGCAGCCTTGATGAATACATTGATGTATCTCAATTCTTTAAAACATAGCATTATCCGTAATAAAGGTTTAGATCCATCAATAAATAAGTTTTTAAGCCATGAGAATACCATCCTAAATTTAAGAGCTATTACTACACAAACCTATCTATGAGAAGACCGATGATGCGATATGCATATATACATACATAAGAGTTTTGGCAGGGAGATTCTTAGAAAGATGATCCATTTAATGTTCGCTCTAGCTCTAGCTATACCCTTGACTCCCTTTTATCGACAGATCTTCTTAGATATAGGATTTCCCTACGATGCTACAGTATTTACATATGCCCTTTTAACATTCATAAGCGCCTTTATAAACAGCCTACAGATAAGAGTACCGAGCATATATGCAGCCTCATTAAAGATGCTTAGAGATTTCCGGAAAAAAGTTATAGAATACATCAGTGAGAATATTAAAGTAGAGAACATATCTGATATCCTTAGAGATATAGATGGAGCCTTTGACAAGCATGAAGAGAAATTCACAGAATTTATAACCAGTGTTGAAAGAGAATATGAAAGGAAGTACGGATATATAGGTATGACATTTGGTATTGTTTCAATAACCCTAGCATATACCCTATTTGGATCTCTACCAACATTATATGGTATACTGGCACTAGTCGTTGTAGATCCTATAACAGCTATAGTCACCCTCTTAACAGTCGAAAGGTTTAAAAAAATCTCCAAGCACACAATACCGTCTATCATTGCAGCATTTACTGCCTACACCATAACCTGTTTTCTAATAGACAATAACATAACTACTGCTATATCTATATCTTTAATAGCTGTCTTAGTAGAGCTATTTAGCCCTGAGGACAACCTAACACTACCAATAATTGTGGCAGTATTTTCTCATATATTCCACCTCTAATCTGCATGCACTACGAACATGCTTTTACCGATTAAAACGATTCCCAATTGAAGATCCAGAATAGTCAAATTTATAGTCAATCCTTTTAAGGATATGAATTGCGTCAATGACGACAAAAATATTTTTACTCTAATCTATATAAATAGACATTGTATCTAGAGTGTGGTAAAAATGTGTACATCTACACCATCTACTTCCTCCATAGATATCAGCGAGTTTCAGAAGATCGACCTTAGAGTAGGACTTGTTAAAGAGGCTGAACGAATTCCAGGTTCAAAAAAGCTACTAAGGCTAGTTGTTGATCTTGGTAACGAGTTTCGCCAGATTATAGCAGGTTTAGCAGAATGGTATGAGCCTAAGGATCTCTTAGGCAAATACGTAATCGTTGTAACCAATTTAAAACCAAAGAAATTTATGGGATATGAAAGCCAGGGTATGATTTTGGCTACTTGCGATCCAGGTAAACCAGCACTGTTAACAATTGTTGGTGAAGCGAATCCGGGTTCGAAAATATGCTAAGAGATCATCAGATACCATATCTAAGTTTTAAAACCCATCAAAGCTTATACTACACGGAATCGGGGTGGTAACATTATCCCCAGCACCATCTATTAAAGGAAGGTATTCCCCCAAGATAGTTGAGAGCTATGTACTTGAGTTTTGGAAAGTAAATAGAATATATGAAGATGTTAAAAAATCTGTCTGTAGTGTAGATAAACCTCTCTTTAAGTTTCTAGAGGGTCCCCCAACAGCTAATGGATTTATGCACGTAGGCCACGCAAGAGGGAGAACATTTAAGGACATCATGCTAAGATATATGAGGATGAAGGGCTTCTGCGTATGGGATCAAGGTGGCTGGGATACCCAGGGACTTCCTGTTGAACTGGAGGTGGAGAAGAATCTGAAAATTAAGAGCAAGAAGGATATCGAAAACTATGGCATTGATAAATTCATTACTGAATGTCAAAAGCTTGTCGATTTCTACATTAAGCACTGGAGAGAGGCCAGTATTAGGTTAGGACTCTGGCTAGACTACGATAATGCCTACGAAACGAGACATCCAAAATATATAGAGGCTGTATGGAGGTTCCTTAAGACTATGTGGGAAAAGAACTATCTATATGAAGATTTGAGGGTTGTACCTGTATGCCCACGGTGTGAAACCGCTCTAAGCTCCCATGAGGTTGCCCTAGGCTACAAGACGGTGAAGGATCCTAGCCTCTACTTTAAGATACAGCTAGCTGATGAACCATCTACCTATCTAGTCGCTTGGACAACAACACCATGGACTATCATCGCAAATGAGGCTTTGGCCGTCCATCCAAATGAAAGGTATGTGAAGATAAGAGTGGGAGACGAATATTGGATTATTGCCGAAAAGAGGTTGCAGAGCTTTATAACCGAGACCAGATTAAAGGAGGTTGAAATCATAGATGCATTTCCAGGATCCTCGCTATTCAATAGAAAATACATCCATCCACTAAGCAGTGAGGTTCCCGAACATAGGAACCACGAACCTATAAATCACCGCATTCTCATAGCCGAATGGGTTAGCATGGATGAAGGAAGCGGTATAGTGCACATAGCTCCTGCTCACGGTCCTGAAGACTTTGAACTGTGTAAAAAATATGGTGTCAAACTCTTTAATCCGGTTCAAAAGAATGGCATATTCAATAATGATGCAGGAAAGTACTCTGGAAAATGGTTTAGAGATGCAAACAGTATTGTTATCGATGATCTGAGGCAGAAAAATCTAATTGTATATGTGGGTGAAATTGAGCATGAATATCCACACTGCTGGCGTTGTGAAACGCCGTTAATGTACTATGCAGATAAACAGTGGTTTATACGCATAGATCCTATAAAGAATTTGATGATTGTAGAGAACGAGAGGGTTGCATGGCATCCTGAATGGGCTGGTAAGAGATTTGAGGACTGGATTAACAATGCCCGTGACTGGTGCATATCTAGGGAAAGATATTGGGGTACACCACTACCTATATGGACATGTAGAGAGTGCGGCTATAGAATAGCTATTGGAAGTCTAGAGGAGCTACAGAAGTACAGCAATACCACACTACAAGATGTTCATAGGCCTTGGATAGATTCCGTAACCATCCAGTGCCCTAGGTGCAAAGGCATAATGATTCGCGAACCCTATGTAGTAGATGTATGGCTTGATAGCGGCATGGCGCATACAGCCTCCCTCAATCAGATAGGTGTCCTCGAAAAAGCACCACAGCTATTCCCATATGATTGGATAACGGAAGCCATCGACCAAACACGTGGATGGTTTTACACCTTACTCTTTACATCCGTAGCCCTATACGCTCAAGCACCATATAGAGCTGTCCTCTGTCAAGGTCACGTTCTCGATAAGTATGGTAAGAAGATGAGTAAAAGCAGGGGAAACGTTATATGGGCCTACGATTTCATGGAAAAGCATGGTGCTGATATTCTAAGGCTTTACCTAATATCCAAAGCTGCACCGTGGGATAACATAAACTTTGATCCAGATGAAGTTACAGAAGTAAAGAGTGTTCTCGATATACTGTGGAATTCTGTAAACTTTGCCGATACGTATATGGAACTCGATAAATGGAATGCAGCATCTATCGATAGAGACCTAGTATATCTACTACCTGTAGATTATTGGCTATTATACGAATTGAATAATCTGATAAAAGAGGTTAGCCAGGCCATTGAAGTAAATGAACTCCATAAAGCTGTAAGAAGCCTATTCAACTTTATAGTAGAAACGCTCAGCCATAGGTATATAGCTGTCATACGTCCTCGTGTATGGCTCGAAGAAGAAGCCGTAGAGAAACGCTCAGCCTACGCTACACTCTATACATCGCTATCAATACTAATTAAATTACTAGCACCCTTTGCCCCCTTTATTACAGAATACCTGTATCAATATTTCATCAAGAAATACTCCCCTCCATCGACGGTAAAGAAAAGCGTACACCTTGAATCATGGCCTTCCCTACAAGATGGTGTGCTAAATGAAGAATACTGGAAAGTGGTAACACTTCTATTCAATATATCTGAGGAGATTCTAAGCATAAGGGCTAAAAATAACATAAAAAGAAGATGGCCATTAAAAAGGGTTATAATCAGGCTAGAAAGCCCTGTCAATACTGAAATATTTAATAAAGCAAAGAATGTTATCCAAATCTATGCTAACGTTAAAGACGTTGTTATAGCCGATACAGCCACGCAAGTAGATAACATGGTTAAGATTATGGACACTCCTATTGAAGTCTACTTAGATGTTTCAATTGATGAAGAGGTGGTAATGGAGGGGCTCGCTAGAGATCTCATAAGAAGAATACAGATGTTCAGAAAGGAAATCAACCTACCTGTTGATCGTATAGTCAACTCGGTTATAATATACACACCCTCTGAAACTATTGGTAAAGCTATAATGAGGTATAGAGATTATATAGAGAGGGAGACACGTATTAGAGAACTAAAGTTAGTGAATAGCATACCTGATGGAGCAAGACACTGGATTATAGAGGATAACGATGTATATGTAGTGGTTAATATATAGTAAAATTTTCAACGGTACCCACATGTCTATAACAATCTATGAGATGCCTTCTATTTTTCGAGAAGCTCTATCAAAACCCTATCTCTATTTCCCTCACGGAACTCTACTCTTAACTGGACCACGAGAGGCTGTGGCATACATTCTTCGCTCCCTGTATTACACAGAGTTATACAGTATGGTAGTTGTTGGAGATTATGTTTGCGAAACCTTTGTAAGATATATCGGAATTCCTAGACTATGCATTGTAGATGGCAAGACCTTACGACACTTAGGTACAGATTTTGTTAGAGAGTTCAAAAGGAAGTTTGAACACGTTGAAATATGCAAAAATCCTCCAGGCTATATATCTAAGGCATGTCAGGAGTCTATATATAGATGCTTCAAGGAAGGTGTCAAATCCCTTATACTAGTGTATGGTGAAGAGGATCTTCTAGCACTAGCCTCATTGATCACCATACCGCATGGATACGTTGTGTATGGTATTCCATCACTGGGTGTTGCGGTATCTGATGTTCCATCGCTAAAAATTTGCGTAACAAATATATTTTCCCATTTTAAACCTATTCAAACAAACGGTATCAGTGGGGTAGATAGTTATTAGCTACAATATTAACGTTGCTAATCTTTCAAAAACCCTTTACGTAACGTTAAAGACTTCTATAGATGAGTTACATATAGATGAGTTCTGCTACGGTGTATATTCACTATTTAAAAATGCTGCCTCGTCAATAGCTGTAGAACGTCCATTCTGCAATAGAGTCGTTATTGTTGGTAGAGATTTTGAAGTAAGGTTTTTCAATAGTACCAAAAATAACGGTATAATAGGTATAGCTATTGAGGTTAGAGATGACATTTTAAAGAATGTAAAGAAATTTATAAGCGAGACTATTCTACAGCTAAGTAAAATTCTGCCCAAGAAGAACACCATTGACAACTATATAAAGCTCGGAATACATACCACACTCAAGGTAGACCATATAAATGTTGAAGAGCTGATTCAAAAACTCTTCAGCTTAAGTATAATACTAGATAAAACAGAAGACAAAATAATAGAAGGTTTTCCAATAATTGTTATTAAGGGGAACACCATAGGCTACGGCCTTCGTAGATATGAAATAACCATCGCCATGCTAGCATCAGAAAATATCGAACTCTCCATAACCGTGGAAACCTTTATATACATGGATAAAATGTTTAATGCCATCAACTACATAAATGATCTAATCAATGTAATAGTCGATACCATAATATCTGGCTATTAGGAGCTAAACTGTTAGCCTTATAATGGTGCACCTTATTTACTACTAGATGTGTATATCCATGCATGAATGGGCGTTAGCTGAAGCTATTGTAAAACTAATTGAGCATAGGGCACTAAAAGATGGAGCAAATAGACTTAATCGTATTGAAATTGTTCTAGGGAAACTCCAGCAGATTGACGAAGAGATATTCTTGTATGCTTTTAAGGAGTTGCTTAATGTTCTTAAGAATGAAAAGAATATTGAGGTAGTTGAATATCGGTTAACTAGAGAAGACCCTGAATTTAAATGTAATAGATGCGGTTTGACATGGAGCTTTGATACAAATACTGTATCAAGTGATGAATTAGAGATGATACATTTTATCCCTGAAACTGTACATAGTTTTATTTCATGTCCCCATTGCGGCTCTCACGACTTTGAGATTACACGAGGTAGAGGAATTAGCATCAGAATAATAGAGTCTGCCGAGGTATAGTAAATGCAACAGGATTATAGAGTATTTGCTATACATTCACGGCTCTCATCATTGAAACTGGTAATACCCATTGTTAGCCCGAAGGGTGGTGTTGGTAAATCAACCATTTCATCTATGCTATCCCTAGCACTATCTAGCAGAGGTATTGCCACAGGGCTTCTCGATCTCGATATAACAAATCCTGTTCTCCATATTATTTTAGGAATCGATATACAATCTGTTAAACTGGAGGAAACTAAGGGGATCAGGCCATTAAAGATTGCAGAAAACCTTGAATTTATGAGTATGGCATTCTTTACAAGGGATACACTCCTGCCACTCCGTGGGAGCAGCATTGTTAATGCAATAAGGGAATTGCTTGCAATTACAAATTGGAACTGCTTAGTACTGATAGTAGATACCCCTCCAGGCCTTTCAGATGAAGTATTGGAACTCCTTTTACTACTCCATACCGTCAATCCATACTCTACCAAACCTCTACTAGTTACAAGTCAAAATACACTATCGCTTATCTCTATAAAACGACTACTAGATTTAATTAAAAAAGAGGAAAAGATAGATCCTTTAGGTATAATATGCAATATGTGTAGCAATACTACCCCTATACAAGAGGTGACCAGAACCTACAACATAGAGATGCTAGGCTATATTCCATTTATTCAAAACTTTGAAGATATTCTTGGTGATGTTAAAGCTTTATTAGAATACTCAAAGCGATACCTTAGGATAGCAGTTGAGAAGATAAACAATACAATCAAGCTAAGGGATCTTAATGAAGATTCTAACCGGAGATGAATTCTGCCTTGAATTAAAGGAAAAGCTGATAGAAGGATTTGCACTAATATGTATAGGAAGTGAGCTTAGGAGTGACGATAGAGTAGCAATTGATCTGTGCAAGAGTCTAAAAATATCTTCTAATTCGAAACAATTCAAAATACTAATATGCGAATATGGTATTGAAAATTGTATTGGAGATATAATAGAAAATAATATAAAGAGGATGGTATTGATAGATGCTGCTATAATTAATGGGTTAAGCCCAGCTACAATTGTCTTGTTAAATATGGATGAGGTTCAGGAATACATACCATATTCTACACACACTCTTCCACTACCCCTGCTTTTGAAACTTCTAATAGAGGAATTGAAGGATGTTGAAATAGTTATAGTTGGTATAGTTGTTAATAAACTGGATATAGGTTTGGAGTTGAGTCCACAAATCGAAAATCTTATTTCATCACTAGCTAGCTGCTTATCTAAAGAGCTTAGATGAAGATCCATTACATTGTATTAGATCATTTTTCTATGCTATAGTAAATGCAAAATACTTGAATCCGAATTCCATAACTGTGTTTTTCTATAGTAGGAACACATCTATCAGAGCAGCAATTAATCCAGCAATAGATGGTGCTAAACCATATTTCATTATAATATTTAGCCCTTGGTCTATACGGAACCTTCCAAATGATGCTCTAATAGCTGTTAAAACTGTTAGTGAAGCAAGGTATTTTAATATGAGTAGCAATACTCCAGCTATGTTTAGATGCCCGTATGGATAGGGACCTCCTAGAAATAGATATGTTATTATAAGTGCTGTAAATGCCAGCTTAATATCGTGTGATAAGTTATAGAGTGCAAGTAGCGTTCCAGAATATTCTGTTATATGACCTGCTATGAGCTCCTGTTCCGCCTCAGGAATGTCAAAGGGCTTTAGACCTAGCTTAGCTTGAGACGCTATGAGTATCGATACTAAGCCTAATGCCATGGCTATAAATGATGTGGGCGATTCTAACCACAGCCTCCATGACCATGTAGAGGCGCAGAATATGGAATACTGGGGTGTGCAGCCCATGTTTGAAGCCAGTAGCGTTGGTATTAGGAGTGCTATAAATACTGTAGGTTCTACAACAACTGTTATTGCTATAAGCCTTGAGAGTCCTGCTACTGTAAATGGGTTTGGATATGACAATACTGCTATAATTAGCCCTATTGTATGCCAAACTGCATAGAAGTAGATAAACACTATTATATCGTACGTTGATGCAAACCTTATTGGCGATATGGGGAGTAGGAGAAGCGATACTACTACAGAAGATATCGACAATATGAGCCCTATCTCTGCCATACCTATTGCGGAATAGCGCTGTTTCTTTACCTCTTTAGCAAAAAGCAACTTAATTAAATCTGCAAATGGTTGTATAATACCAATAGGCCCTGTATATGAGGGTCCCATTCTATTCTGCATCCTAGCAGCTAGCTTTCTAAGCAACCATTCACTAAATAGAGCTAGCGATGTTATGAACATAAGGCCTGGGAATATAAGGATTGAAAGGATTAGTAAAGCTACATCCATTCCCAACCACCTACCTAATGCATATACATGTATGTGACTATGGCTATAATTGAGAGTAGTAGTAGTAGACCCAACCATATACTCATATAACTATACCACTCATTCAATATCCCAGTATGGACAACATCCCTAAGTATATCAAATGCTTTTTTCCACGATCTCTTTACAATCCCCCAATAGAGTGCTAGTACACTTGGAACCTTTAACGATAGTATATCTTCGCTCTCACCACCTATGTACATCTCGTTTCCAAGTTGTGTCACCCTAGCCCTTCTAATGGATAGCACTATGATATACATTACTACTGCTAACAATACCATAGCACCAGTCATTACGAGTGTAGCTGTAAATGGATCAGAGATTACAGTAGTCAAAACCATCACCTTTCTATCTAGGGAAGAGCATTTTCATATAATCATAAAAGACTTTAGTATACGATTCATAACCATACGCGGAAGCGGATACCTCATCTAAAATATTCATAAATCCTATAGTTAGTGATAGACCGAGTACTATACATATTAGTGCAAGAAGTAGTGCTGGAATGGAGACCGTCAGTGGTTCTCCAACTTTTTCACTACCTATACTGGCTTTTCCAAATACTATGTACAGAAGCTTCATATAGCCCATCAACGTTATTGCTGTTGCTACTATTGTAACTATGGCTATTATCGGCTGTGAAGCTTCTAAGGCTACCTGATATATCATGAATTTACTGTAGAATCCTCCAAGTGGAGGAATACCTATAAGGTTTAGAACACCTATAACAATGCTGAATCCAATCAACGGTAGTGATCTACCAAGTCCTGCTAATGCATCTATATTTCTACTATTTGAAATCCTTTCAATACCAATGAGTGATAGAAATAGCAGTGAGCTTGATACGGTATAGTTGATCATATGGAATATCGATGCTGTAAGCGCTCGATGCATTACACCGGGAAACGATGCCAAACCTATAGCCATATATATGAAGCCTATATGGCTTATAGAACTGTACCCCAGAAGCCTCTTAACATCTCTTTGAACGGCCATCATTATACCTCCGATGATGGATGCTACAGCCCCCAGTATAAGCAGCATTAATAGTAATGCATCCCTTACGTGCCCCTCTGCAATAACTGAATTGGATCCAAATATTGTAAACATGTACCTTATGATAACATATACAGCAACAGATTCGGCTACCGGAAATACGGCTGAAATTGGTGTAGGTGCTTCAGATATTGCATCAGGTAGCCAAAAGTGGTTGGGAACTAGTGCTGATTCTAGGGTAAAGACCCACACGGTCAATGCTAAAGCAATCAGTAAATCGGTAAGATAGTTGCCGAAGAATCCCCCACTTATAAGCCCATTTACATTACCCCTTGCCTTTAGAGCTAGGTCAGCCATGTTCAGAGTTTGGAAACCGCTATAGAAAAGAATAGTTGCAAAGAAGTAAAGAACTAGGGCAATGATACTGACGAATGAGTATTTTATTGCTGCTTCAACAGCTTCAGCCTTACTTCTATGAAATGCAACTGCTGTATAGAGTCCGATACACATAACCTCCATCATGACAAATAGGTTGAATACGTCACCTGTATACAGAGACCCCATAGCACCAGCAAAGATTGCTAGTACAATTGTGTAGAAGTAAGCTAGTGTAGACGCTTTTTGATAGTGTTTAAAGTAGGTGTAGCTCGATATTATTGATAGTACAAATATGAATGCGGCTAGCAGTGCTATGGTAGCATTAAGCTTGTCGATTATGTATGCTATACCTATTGGAGGAGGCCAGCCGCCAAATGGATAAAGTACTACTCCCTCTTTAAATACGTCAATTAATACAATCAGCGATATTATTAACGCTGTAAATCCTAGTAGAGAGGCGTAAACTGTGAAAAATCTTCTACTCTTAATTAGAAGAGATAGAAGTGGTGTTATGAATGAAAAAGATATGAGCATCGATGGTATAAGCCCGTATATAGTGTTCGGGACTACCAATGTTCCACACCTCTAATCGAATATCTTGGATATATACTTTTCAAAAGTATATGAAATCTCTTTATAGGCCCCTTCTTCATCAACTCTCTTAACATCAATCCAGTGGACATAGAAGTACTTCCCAGCTTCATCTATTTCAACAACTACTGTACCTGGAGTATTTGTTATTGAATTAGCTACAGCTGTTATGGCATAGTCACAAGTAACTTTTACGGGGATTTTAACTATACCGGGGTTTATTGGCATTCTAGGGCTTAGAATTCTTCTAATTACATCGATGTGAGCATTAACCTCGGCTATAAAGAAATAGTACAGAGTATAGGCTATTAGCCAGACCCAGCGTTTTGGGTTAAATGGTTTGTATGGATTGGATATGACAATGTTAGCGACAACTATACCTATTGCGACACTCACTACAACACCTGTGACAATATCATATGGTGTAATGGATCCTGTAAACACCATATATACTATGAATGCAAGTAGTGATACAGGTACAGCTCTACCTAGCCTACCCATCTCTACCCCCTCAGCTTCGATATCTTTCTCACATCCGTTGTTCCATATATTCTATAAATTTGGAGTGTTACAAACATGAGGAATAGTACCACGGCTAACCCTATAACTATAGCGGTCAGCACAAGTGCTTGTGGTAAGGGATCTACCGCCTGTAGCACGAACAATCTAAGGTGCTGTAATGATGGAGGGATCTCCGTAATTACTGGAGGTATTGGATTTGGCTCTGCACGTCTAAATCCAACTATTATAGCAAGTGTATTTATTGTATCACTAAATATTGTAAGCGCAATTATTTTCTTGACTAAACTAGGTTTTATAAGTATACCATAGAGTGCGATGGCCATATTTACGAACATAGATAGTACAACTATATTGAATAGAAATGATTCTGCCTCCACTACTCCTCACCCATAATAGCATTTCTTACAGCATCTTCGGGAAGCATGAATAAGATAAATAGTGCTGCAAATCCAAACGCTACAGCAAGTGTCTCAAATGTATTAAAGAGAAGTAATGTCCCACCCAGTACTATAGGTTCTATATAGGATGGTAGTCCGTAGTATGAATAGAGCTTCGGCTGATTTTGGAATATATATGCAGAGCCACCCTGAACTAATGCAATAAACAATACAATGAACACTGATAGCGCTATGCCAATTAGACCTACACTTCTTAGTGTTACAGCCTTGTATACCGTAATCATTTTTGAAAATAAATATATAGAGAATGTTATGATTAGAAGCATCGGAGCAACAGCAATCGTTGCTCCTCCTTGGAAGCCTCCGCCAGGCGTCAGATGGCCGTGCAATGCTATCGATCCTCCAACCGCTAGAATCATAACTATTGCTATTCTAGTAATAGTTCTCACTATTAGTGACATACCTTGAGTTGATGGAAAAGATTTGAGCAACTTCTCGGTGGCTCCTCTACTAATTGCAAGTGCACCCACAATTGCTATAAACATTACAGATGTTTCAAATAGTGTATCAAGACCTCTATAGTCCCAAACAATCGCTGTGACTGCTTCTGGAGACATTGCACTGATATATCTGTATCTCACATCCAAGTTGAATGTGGTGTTTAGAAATATAGTGGCTAGACTTCTAATATTACTTGGAGGTACGGTAAATCCAAGCCCACCTGTCGATAAGACCATCGCTAATCCGATAACCATTAGGATTAGCGATATCATTACAATTGTATGCAGTATTCTATTCATATTCTATTCACCTTCATAGCGTTCAGTCTTCTTAATAAGTATCAATATTAAGGCGGTATATAGACCTACACCAACGGGTATGTATGTTAAAAATATATCAGGAGCCATGAGTAGATAGTATAGGAAGGCATAGAGTGTGCTCTGTATAGCTGAGAAGACTACTGCTCTAATTAAATCACGCTCTACTACAGCTAGGTATATTGCCGGAATAGACAGAAGGGATGCCAAAGCCATTAACATGTAGTACAACATCATTTCACAGCACCTCTTTCCCTATCCTCTTCCAAACGATCAACAACTTTGGGATGTACGGTAGCAGCTTTGGATCTGTGTGCTGCACGTGCAATTGCATGTGAACCTACAGGTGCTAGAAAGAGCAGCAGTAGTGCCGATATAATCGATGCACCAGCCATAAAGAATCTATAGACTCCTAAGAACTCCGCACCTAGTACAAGTAGCGCAACACCTATCAAGGGTACAAATGCACCACCTATCGTTCCTACGGTTAGGGCATGGAGCCTTACAAAGAAGTTTGGAAATCTATTCATACCTATTGCTGCTATAAGATCACATATAGCACCTATTGCTATCAATATTTCACCAATTATAATAAGGATCCAGCTAATCATATATCTATCCCCCCATCTCCCTAGATTCGAGATATTTAGCTACATAGATGTCGAGAGCATATGCCCACAACATAAGTACTATAACACAGGATACTAAAATGGGTGATTTAAAGTATACAGCCAGCACCGCTAAAAATACAGCTATATCATATGATACAGCATCGATAGCTATCACCATATCCGGAATGGTTGGGCCCTTTAGCGCCCGTATCAGATAGAGTACAATCGATACTATGAATACCGGTATTATTATTGTTATGAAGAACATTACGTGCTCCTCTATTCCCATATTCCATCAACCCAGCGTCTGTAATGTAAGTTCCCGTGAATAAACCTCCTTTATAGACGACATCCTATATTCATTTGTTGTCATATAAGCATTTACAGGACACACCGTTACACATCTATAGCAGAACACACATGACATGTAGTTAATATTTGGATACAGACCTCTGGGATTATGTTTTAACCTGACATCCTCTGGTAACTTTTCCATAGTTATGCAATTGGATGGACATTCGATTGCACATAAAGTGCATCCTGTACACTTTTTCAGATCCGCATAGTGTCTTCCCCGAAAGTCCTTTTCTATCGGTGTGGGCTTCCTAGGATACTCAATGGTTACAGGCTTCGATAGAAGATTCTTTATTACTTCCCTAACTATACTCATGGAGTTGCCACCCCCATAGCAATCTCTCTGAGTGTAACTCTCTTCTCTACCCCCTTCTTCAGATCAACTACTATCGCCCTTTCCATACACGATATGCATGGATCATAGCTAACAAGAATTACAGGTACATCTGCAATACTATGCCCTAAATAGCTGAATCCGCTATTTATTATATTGTTGAAGGATGGTGTACGCACCTTAACCCTGTAGGGCTTGTTGCCCCCTGTATGCTGGATATAGTATGTGAGTTCTCCCCTAGGAGCCTCAACCCTTGCAAATGATTCGCCTGGTGGAAAGGTTCTTGGAAGTTTTCTCTCATCTACTACAGCAGAACCACTAGGAAGGTGTTCAAGTATATATTTGCACATTTCAAGAGACTCTAGCGCTTCATCCCATCTAACGAGCATCCTGGCCAGTGAATCTCCCTCACCCCTTACAATAACATTAAATGGTATTTCACCATATGCATCATACTTATCCTCTGCTCTCACATCACTTCTTATTCCACTTCCCCTTAGAATGGGGCCTAACATTCCATGGGAAGTGGCATCCTTCGCCTTTAATACCCCTATTTCTGTGAGCCTTTTACTTATCGTTGGATCATTTTCAAATAGTTTTCTATAGTACTTTAATCTAGGTTCCACCTTCTTAAGTATTTCAATTAGTCTATCTCTTTTAATATCGTCTATATCCCTTCGTACCCCACCAAACATGTGAAACTCTGCCATAACTCTACCACCACTAACTATTTCCTTTGCTTTCATTACAAGCTCCCTATCCCTCATTATATACATGAATAGTGTATCGAAGCCTATAATCTCTGCCATAATAGCATTGATAATCATGTGACTGTGTATCCTCTCTAATTCCATTACCAAGACCCTTAGATATTTAGCTCTAGGTGACGGTTCCATGCCGGCTACATATTCTACAGCTCTTGTAAAACAATTTTCGTGCACAGTATTACAGATGCCACATATTCTCGATGCTATGAATTTATCTTTATAGAACGTATTATTCTCGAGAAGCTTCTCGACCCCTCTATGATTATAGCCGGTACCTATCTCAACACCTACGATCTCTTCTCCATCGGCATAAACCTTTAGGAGAACGGGTTCGTGTATAGCTGGATGCTGCGGTCCTATTGGTATCTCTAGTGTTACAGGGATCTTAATTAACGAGGTTGCTTTTTCTACAACTTCATCCTCCAAATATTCTACACCTTTGCATCTTTTCTCAGTGGAAATACATTTTTAGAAGCTACATCAATAGGTACAAAGAAGCCTCTTCTCAAATACTTATTTCCTATAAATTCCACACCGAGAAGATCATAGGTCTCACACTCACCTGAATACACACCCGGTATCATATCTATAAGGCTCGGCACTTGTGGTTTATCCCTGGGTACCGTTACCCTAATTACTATTGTGTTGGCAAGCGGCACAACGTGTATAAAGTAATTAACCTCTATAATACCCTCAGCCATTCTATCGACTCCTATAATATTGGATATATAAAATGATTCTTCTCCTAGACGCTGCTTCAGTAAGGCTATCACCTCTCTCAAATTATTTGCATCAATATGGAATCTGGGTCTATTCGGCTTCACGATATCCTTCTTAACTATGTAGCTTGATAGAATATCTTCAATCTCCTTAATGCTGCTCAGTTTCTTCCACCTTTTCTCTCTTTAATAATAGCAGTAATGCTCTCAAGATCTCCTCTGGTCTTGGTGGACATCCAGGCACATACGCATTAACTGGAACTACCTTATTAGCACCACCACTGATGCTGTAACTTCCCTTAAATACTCCTCCATCGTATGCACACGCACCTACAGCCACAACATACTTTATATCCGGCATCTGCTCATAGAGTCTTTTCAACCTCTCAGCTGCCTTCTTAGTAACAACGCCTGTTACAATAAGAATATCTCCGTGTCTTATGGAGGGAGAAAGTTTGACTCCATAGCGTTCAGGATCATAAAGTGGTGTAATTGCCGCTAGAACCTCGATATCACAGCCATTACATGCACCAGTATTAAAGTGAACAAGCCATGGCGAGTATTTTATGAGCCTACTCATAAGCATCCTACTTACAATCCTAATGGACAAAAATAAAAGCTTTTCTCCTGTATATATCTCACCTTCTATGGATGTTATTCTGAAATTTCGATGTAGCAAATTGAATGCTCTCTTCTATTTAAAGTAATACCGAAATGCTAATTCTTAAATCTCAATAATATCGAGAACGGAAGCTATACACTCAATGGAGGAAATAGTATCAGCGGCATTCTAAATCCTATCAATGCTTTTCAATTTAAACCCAAGGAAGTTAGTGAGAAATGTATATATAAGCAGGTCATGTCTATCATAATCTAAGTGTTTTAGATTGAAGCTTAAGATTTTGTTAACTTGTCCTATAATGTTGGTATTGGATAGGGCATGTCTCAATATATTCCAGGCTGCATTTTTAATGATATATTGCATTCTTAGTATTTTGAATAGCTTTCTTAGAGCTCTATAATGCTCAACACCGCCTAAGTTTATAATTCTAGTATACAGTTTCGAT
This sequence comes from Ignisphaera sp., assembly GCA_038889075.1. Classification (GTDB taxonomy): domain Archaea; phylum Thermoproteota; class Thermoprotei_A; order Sulfolobales; family Ignisphaeraceae; genus Ignisphaera. Next base: position 52,036 of record JAWAHS010000002.1, on the reverse strand, counting down.
GCTAACGATATAGCATAAAGACCGCCACCGCTAATACTCTTTACCATCGATACAGCATCTCCTATGCTTAATATATCGTTAGCATATGTAGCTATCGGATATCCCTGTAGTACATCTCCTCCATAGAGATCTTCAACGGATCTGTATGATAGTTTCAGTATATTTTTAAAGACCTGCTTTACATTTTCCAACATCTCTATCGATGATGTGTACTCTGTGGCGTATCCGACAATAATCCTGTATCTATCTATCGGCACAAGCCAAGCAAAACCCTTTCCAAAAAGTATTGGCGAAATGAATACGTATATAGTCTCTACTTGATCATTCTTTAATGCACTACTTATAGAGACTTCCTCTTGAAGAGCCCTAAGAACATCGTATTTAGCACTCAATCCATACTTCCTCGAAAGTTTCGGTGGATATCCTTCTGCTATGACAATTTTATCAAAGTGTGTAGAGAGGAGCCCTTCTCCACCCCTTTTAAAAGTTAGAAAATATTTATTGTTATAGCTGGATATGTTGGTCACATCACAGCCTAGGTTTATTACAGCTCCCATCTCATTTAGAGAACGCATTAGCTCGATTTCATGCCTCACTCTATCAATTCTACATGCAAAATATCTATCTGCTACTATCTCTATCCCAAAGTTCGCTCCATGTATCAAAAATATCATAGATCTATACATATTCTCTACAAATCTCGATGCAAGAGGAAGTTTCATCAAAGTCTCTAGCGAGACTAAACCAGTACAGTGCTTACGTGGCACTAGAGTTCTACGCTCAAATATTGTAATGCTGGATGCTACTCTATCATTAAGTAGGTAGTAGGATACCGTAAGCCCTGCAATTCCGCATCCAATAACCCCTATATCCACCTCTAACACCGTGATAGCCAGTTTCAAAGCCGTTTGATCGATTATTTTTGTATAGAAAATATTTATTAACCTTACCTAGATAGTGGAACTGGAAGATATGGATATGCGGTGATACATCCTTGACTAAGAATATACTTACTACCCTAAGTGAATTCTTTTCAGAGCAGGAGCTTATAGAGATCATTTCAACGTTAATGAAATTCCATAGAATTCAAGGGTCTAGAGATTTGGAGAAGGCCTCAGAATATATAAGAAGTGAATTAGAAACATTAAGGGAATTCGATGTAAAGCTGTATACATACGAATATAGTACTTGGTACGAGCTTCACCCACCTGTTATAGGATGGAACCTCAATGAATGTTTTGTGGAACTTGTTAAGCCCTCTAGAAAAATCTTGACCTCCCATCTGCAAACTAAGCTCTGTGCGGTAGCCCATACCCCACCTGGCGATGTAGAAGGGGAAGTTGTATATGTAGGTGAGGGAACTAGGCTTGCACATTATAGGGATAAGAATGTTGGCGATAAAATAGTTCTAGCACACGGTAATCCCTATCTTGTATACAGGGTTGCATCTCAGCTTGGTGTAAAAGGTTTTCTATTCTTTAAGACAGGTGTGTACGAGGATGCTGTTCCCTATCTTTCACTGTTTCTAACACCTGAAGAGGCTATGGTGGCAAAAACCCCTGCTGCTACAATCTCAAGGAGGCATGCCCATAGTATAGTGAGTATGTTGGAACGTGGACTAAAGCCTATCGTAAGGATAGTTATCGATGCTGAGTATTTTAGGGATGCAAAGATTAACGTTATAGAAGCTACTCTAGGAGAAGGTAGAGACGAACTACACGCTTTTGCGCATTACTGTCACCCAGCTGGTACAATAAATGATAATATAAGTGGTTCAGCAACACTTCTAGAGCTTGCTAAATCATTTGACAGAGCATTATATAGAGGTAGAATGGCTGCACCAAAGTCTATGAAAATTGTATTTGTATGGTTTCCTGAGTACTATGGTTCATTACCGTATTTATTGCATAAAACTTCGCACCAATCATCAAGAATAGTATTTGGTGTGAACCTTGATATGATAGGCGAAAAACAGGAAATAACAGGATCGACTATAAATATCATTAGACCTCCCCTCTTCATGAATACCACGGAATACGAGGGCATACTAATCAAATATCTAATCGAATCTCTATCAATAAATAGATCTTTTTCAAATATGGTCAAGATAGTATCCTACCGTCTCGATGTAAATTCGTATGACGGTGGAAGTGACCATGATATCTATTTACAATTTTCAATACCATCAATAATGATTAATCAGTGGCCAGATATATACTACCATACAAACCTCGACTCTGTTGATAAATTAGATCCGATTTTGGCAAAAAGAATTGGTGTAGGAATAGGATCTGCCCTATATGCAATATCATCTGATTGCTTAGATAGAGAGGTGGTGGAGATGATAAACAATGCCTATAGGGAGTACATCAGTGGGTATACTAAGCTCAAATTTGATATAGAGACTTTGAAGCGGTTGAAATCCATGGAAAGCCCAACCGGTAAAGAGGTACAGAAGGGTTCTATAAAGTATCGATATATCGGAGGTAAAGGGGTGCTAACACTTAGAACTATCCTAAGATTGTGCAAATCTATACAAAATCTAGAGGATATCCTAGAGCTATTAGAGAAGCAGCCTATACAATTTCTATTTACACACTACATACCCTTACTCCTCATGCACAGATCCCTTGGAATAGATGAAATAAAGTACTACATAACTTTAGAATATGGTATAGACATCGACGAGGCTACCATCAGTAACATGATCAACCGTCTAAACCAATTCAAATTGATTGAAGAAGTTACCATTTAAGTAAAAATTGGTTATTTCATTCTACAATCAATGCATTGACGTAAAGGATTTTAATAGAGATATTATGCCCTACTACATACTGGGCATTTAGGATTTCTACTTATATTAACGGTTTTAAATTCCATTGTATATAGATCAACAAGTAGCAATTTATTTGTGAGAAGCTCACCTGACTGAATTAATAGTTTCACTGCTTCTGTTGCTTCAATAAGTCCTATTATACCAGGCGTAAAAGCAATGACAGGGATGACACTCTCTTTATCTACAACCTTTCTCCCAACAAATAAACAATTCAAACATGGTGTCTGCCCGGGAATTATTGTTGTTACTTGTCCATGCCAGCCTTCTACACCACCATGTATGAAAGGCTTTCCATTTCTAATGCATAAACTATTTAGAATAAGTCTTGTCCTCCAATTATCCAGAGCATCGATAACCACATCAGCTTCTTTAACTAACCTATCCCCACTACGTTCATCAAACCTCTCCCCATAACAATCAATCACAACCCTCGGATTGGCCTCCCGTAGTTTTCTACACGCAACAACAGCCTTAGGCTCATTTACATCTCTATCGCTGTATATTATTTGTCTATTCAGATTATTTAGCTCTACAATACCATCATCAACTATGATCACTCTACCCACACCGATATACGTAAGGTATACGGATATTACTGATCCGAGACCTCCTGCGCCAACAATTAACACCGTTGAACTCTTTAACTTCTCTTGCCTCTCTACACCGATTAACGGTAACTGTCTGCTATACCTCTCTAACTCGTATTTATCTAACGGCAATACGATCCCCATTTATTTCAACTCCATACCCACAGTTTAAAACTTAACCAAATTTCTATAGCAATTTATTTGATGAGATATTCTAGCCCTCTTCCATAGGTAGCATCATTAAATTAGAACATTATTACTTATATTTTTCTTGTTCATCTATAACCTATGAAATAGATGTGGGTATTTATGGAATTCACAGGAACTGTTGAAATAATATTTAGTAAAGTATTGTCTGAAGATATGAAGAAAGAAATCGAGAAGATTGTAGAGTATCTGAATAGGGATTACCTCAAACGGGGAACGAGGGATCCTAAGGAGGCCGCACACATAAATTCATACACTTTTAAGGATTCGGAAATAACCCTAGAAATTGAAACTGGAAGTAAGATTAGAATAGACGAAGCCGCATTAAGAATAAAGAACGTGTTATCAGCCACACTAGGTCCAAGATATAAAATTGGAATTAGAGGAGTAATTCTTCGCAATCCAAAGATCGTACTTAATAGCAGAATCGGCGTATCATTAAAGATACCGCTTATAAAAAGCATAGTAGGTGACGATAATCGTACCTCTATAGAGCTCGCGGATCTCGATGAAAATGATCTTAAAAAGCCTTTATTCCTTAGACTTGTAAGGCTTATAGAGGATAAGGAGCAGAGAGCTAAGTGGGGCGGAAAATCAGAACACTGGATTCTTATAAAGAAAAGTGATAAGAAGATAATAAAAGCCTTTACGGAAGATCCAAATGATATACTAGAGCGTATCGGATGGATGAAGAGAATGTCCATTGGCCAGTGGCTGTATACTCCTCCGCTCACACATATGTTAAATGCACTTAAGAGGCTATTCATTGATGAAGTTGTAAAGCCCCTAGGATTTGAAGAGGCTATTTTTCCGAAGATGTACCCCTTAGAGGTCGGATTGAAGACAGGTCATTTAAAGGGTGTAGTAAACTCTATGGTTTTTGCTTCACTTCCAAGGAGCTACGATATTTCGGAATTCGAAGAATTGATAGATCTTATGTATGTATTGAACGAGGTTCCACCAGAGGAGTTACAGAAATACCTTAGATCACCATCGTACTTCCTATGTTTTGCTCAGTGCGAACCCTTTTACTGGTTCTTTGAAAACGAGGTTCTTGACGATAGCTCACTCCCAATAAAATGGTACGATCAGAGTGGGCCGTCATACAGGTGGGAATCTGGAGGTATTCATGGTATAGAGAGGGTGATAGAGTTCCATAGAGTGGAGGTTGTATGGCTTGGAAAACCTGATGATGTTACAAGGATACGAAATGAGCTTTTAGAACGCTATGAGTATTTTATGGATAGGGTTCTAGACATTGAATGGAGAATGGCCTGGGTAACTCCATGGTTCTACGAACAATCTGGTACTATACAAGAATCTATAGAGAATATTATTGAAGTGAATAGACCTGGAACAATAGATTTTGAGGCATGGCTTCCATACAGAGGTGAGAGGGAAGATAATAAGAATTGGATTGAAATAGGGAACATATCAATACACGGCACTAAATTTACGGAACCTTTTAGAATAAAGCACAATAAAGGTGAGACACTATGGACAGGCTGTTCCGGATTTGGAAGTGAAAGGTGGCTTATAGTTTTACTTGCTCAAAAGGGCTTTGATACTGAAAATTGGCCTAGGAAGTACATAGAGTACATCAAGACCACCCCCTTCCCAAAATCGCTAAGTACCGTGACATATCCTAAGACAAGAGACGGTAAAGAGCTATTATCTAAGATAGTTGATTTGTTTAAATGGTGAAATTTATGGGAGAACTATTTAGGGAGGCATCTAAACAACCGTTACTACAGATAGCCTTAGATTTCATAGATTTGAAAAAGGCCCTAGAGATCGCTTCAATTACTATAAATGCTGGTGCCCATATAATAGAGCTGGGGACCCCTCTTATAAAAAGCCATGGATTGCAAGCATTGCTAGCATTAAAGGAAGTTCTGAAAAATCAGCTTATTGTTGCCGATCTAAAGGCTATAGATGCACTAGAGCTTGAGTTTACGCCATTTGCGAGACACGGTGCACATGCAGTTACACTACTCAGTTTTATAGATGAAGATATCCTGGAGGATGCTATATCTCTATGTAGAGAACTGAATGTGGATTTGATAATAGACCTTATACATCAACGAGATCCTGTTGAAAAAGCCTTAAGATTTGCAGACATGGGAGTTAATATAGTAAGCGTTCATATAGGTGTGGATGTTCAGAGAAAGAGAAACATATCTGTAAAACAGCTATTGAAAGAGGTTGAAGAGATAGCCGGTACTGGAATTATAGTAGCTGTAGCAGGTGGTATAAAACCTAAGGATGTGAGACAATTTGTTGAACACGGTGCCAAAATAGTAATTATCGGATCTGCAATAACCAAACATGAAGACCCGTATCGAGCAACAGTCGAAGCTCTCGAAGGTTTACGAGCATTATAACTTTAACTTTTGATATAGTGCATCACTGCTACCCACATGCTGTGAATATTCCTTTAGGAGAGCCTTTATTACAGAAAATCATAAAAACCACTACAATTAATACAGTCCTACTGTGTGTATAAAATGGGCAATGAGGAAGAGATAAAGAGAAAGGTGATAGAGGCATTAAAAAATGTGTATGATCCTGAGATACCTATAAATATATATGACCTTGGACTGCTGTATTCGATTGATATTAGAGATGATAGAATAGATGTTACCTTAGGTGTAACGTCACCATTCTGTCCGATAGCATATATAATTGTTGAACAAACTAAAAATGTATTAAAGAATGCATTTCCAGATAAAGAAGTGGAGGTTCATCTGGATCTTAACACACCATGGAGTCCTAAAATGATGACTGAAGATGGTAGAAAGTTATTTAAGCTTCTCTATGGCTATGATCCCGCTATGAAGACGTGATCAAAATGCTTTAATGTTCTTGAGTACTATGTAACAAGTAAAACAGATAATATAGACTTTAAAATTCCGGTAGTGGAGAGTTTCTAATGCAGGTGTTAAATGTATGACCTATGAAAGATTGACCATAGGGGCCACTGCTATAGGCATAAAAGCAGTTGATGGAATTGTTGTAGCTGCTGAAAAGAGGATAAGCTATGGTGGGTATGTAGTTAGTAGAGTTGGTAAGAAGGTATTTAAGATAGGGGATAGAATGGTTATAGCTGCTGCTGGGCTTTTTGCAGATATGCAAACCTTGAGTAGGGTATTAAGTGCTGAGGTTATGTATAGAGAACTCCTACTTTCATCAAAGATGAGAGTTCGTGCTGCTGCGAAACTACTCTCTGCTATTCTGTATAGCTATAAGCTCATGCCATTCCTATCCGAAATAATATTTGCAGGCCACGATGAAGAGGGTTTCCATCTATACGTACTAGATCCTATAGGCTCCATAATCGATGACAATTATGCTGCTATAGGAACAGGTGCACCTATAGCTATCGGCATAATAGAGTCTGAATACAAAAGCGATATTTCTCTAGCTACAGCTGTTGAAATTGCCGTAAAAGCAGTCAAGGCTGCCATATCGAGGGAC
>JAWAHS010000002.1:0-44834 GCA_038889075.1 Ignisphaera sp. | reverse complement strand
GGACGCTATATCGGGAGATGGTATCGATATTGCTACCGTAGATAGAAATGGTGTTAAGGAGAGAAGCATTCTATTGTCATGAGGATTAGCCGTTAAATGCTTTTTGATATTGAAAAGGCAAAGAAGGCTCAGAATATACTGAGTAGATTAGCAGTAATAGAGCCTTTCGATACCACATCTGTTGATGTTGTTGTAGGTCTGGACGTTAGTTACCATGATTCAAATGCAATAGCAGCCGCTGTTGCATATAGTGTAAATAGAAGAGAGGTTATAGCTACAGAACTAGCCATTAAAGCAGTTAAAATACCATACATACCAGGGTTACTTGCATTTAGAGAAGCCCCCGTAATGCTTCTAGCACTTAAGATGCTTCTCGCTAAGCTTAGGAAAATCGATGTCATAATGGTTAACGGACACGGTCTTGCCCATCCGAGGAGGTGTGGTATAGCAACGCACATTGGTGTAGTTACAGATATGCCAACTATAGGTATCGCAAAAAAACTTCTATATGGCGAGGTAGTATTAATAGATAATCATTTAGCTATAGTTGTTGATAATAGTATTGTTGGTTATGTTGTAAATAGAAAGAAGCATCGAATCTATGTCTCTATAGGTCATAGAATTACGGCGGAGGATGCTCTTAGGATGACTCTCATTGTCTGGAATGAAAATTCGCCTCTACCAGAACCTATAAAGCTGGCAGACAAGATTTCAAGAGACTACAAAAGAGCTATTTTTAACAGCAAATGATCTCCCCCGTATCGTTGTATGGTTGATAGCCTGCATATTTCCGGATTACACCCCTTATAGAGTCGTCCTTCAACATTACTACAAAGCTTTTAATGACGGGTTTTTCAATACTTTTACGAAGAACTATAAAGTCGTAATTCTCCAGCGTCAGCGGTATGTAATCTAAGTTGTACCTTATGGCAGCATATTCTATACATATACCAACATCTGCACGTCCTTGTGCAATTGCAGCTGCTACTGCATTATGTGTTGACACTTCATAGTTGTATCCTTTTATACTCTGAATTAGCTCTCTAAAGTCCTTGCCCATTTCGATGGCTATTTTATTTAGTAGAAAATCTATATATGCTCTTGTTCCAGAACCTCTGTTTCTATTTATGAACCTTACATCTCTTCGAATCACGTCTCTATAATCCTTTATATTCTTTGGATTCCCCTTCCTAAAAGCCAGTACTAGTCTACGCCCATAGCCCTTTACTAGAAATGCCTCCTCCCTTAAAACATTGTCACCTTTAACTACGTCAATGTTGTATGTACCGTTCTCTGGGTTAAATATATGTATCGGTGCTATATCTATATAGCCCTTTCTGATAAGCTCTACCCCCTTATACGATCCTACTGAAATATATGACAGCTTTCTATGCAATTTCATCGCATATATGATCTCTGAAAGCATAATATCGTGGCTACCCATTATCAATCCCTCTCTATCATATTCTCTGATCGGATATACCTCGACTACGGTTCCCTCCTCAATAACGTCTATATTCTCAGGTATCACTGCTATTCCATCAGCCTTCATCATAACTGAAATGCTACCGGAGGGAACTAGTAGGGGTATAGCATATACCTTCCCACCTACTCTGTTCATAACTATGGGTATAAGCCATGTTCTCCCAATATCCTTCCTAAACCTTGATGCTATAGATGCCTTAATGCTCCTGCTACTATGTTCTATTCCCATGATCCCCTCCACAATTCTACGTAGCAAAAGAAGAGAGTGTGTCAGTGATGATAAGGGAAATCCTGGCAATCCTATTAATAATTTGCCATTGTTTGAAACTGCTATGACTGCTGGCTTGCCGGGCCTTACCTTAAGGCCATGTACGATTACCCTGCCCAGTTTACTAAAAACCTTATACACTACATCCTTCTCACCTGCTGAGGTACCGCCACTCGTCACTATTATATCGTAATCGTTAAGCTTGCTTGATATAACCCTATAGAGTGCTTCCTCATCGTCTTCAATAATTCCATAGAATACAGCATCGATACCCAATTCTTTGAGAAAGGATGATACTACATAGCCATTAGTATCATATAGTTTTCCTAAGGCTAACTCTTTGCCTGGTTCAATAAGCTCATTACCAGTAGATATTACAAGAATCCTTGGCTTTTTAAATACTTTAACTCTATCAATCCCTAGTGTCGCCATGACACCTATTTCGACAAACGTTATCTTTGTACCCTTGGATAGAATAAGTTCTCCGAGTGATATATCGCTTCCTGCAAATGCTATGTTTTCACCTGGATATATTCCTCTGTACACCACCACCTTTTCCAAATCAATTCTATCAGTATATTCCTCCATCACAACACCGTCAGCTCCTCTAGGTATCATAGCACCTGTATCTATCTCTACTGCCTCACCAATATCGAGGTTGAGATCAGGCTTTTCCCCAGCTGCTATCCTTCCAACAACTTTTAGCTCTATAGGGTGTAGATCATCTACACCCTCAACCGATGCAAACGAAACAGCATAGCCATCCACTTCAGATCTATCAAATGGAGGATAATCGATGGGTGCATAAATATCTTCAGCTAAGACTCTCCCTATAGAATCTCCGATTTTAACCTCTTCAACACCTATAGGTTTCAAAACATTTTCTTTAACTAGGAGATTCAGTGCCTCTTCTATCGAGACTAGTCTATGAAATATTTTTCTATCTGAAATTGTTATAGAATTTGGATCCACACTTTATCACCCTTATCGAACCCCTCTAAATTATGCTTTATGTGAAGTATTGCATTTGCGTCCATTAATGTTCTCAACACCCCTGATCCGTGGATGGCTATAGGCTCTGCACATATACTGTCTTCACATCTATATGCCTTTATCCTTGCAAACACATCGTAACCTATACTCCCCACAGCTCTTCTAGTTAGTATAGCCGGTACCTCTATAGGTTCAATACCCTGTATATTTAGAAGCCTTGCTATGAACGGCACTACTAGCACTCTTAATGCTATATATGCTGCAATGGGAAATCCTGACAGCATGAATAGTGGTTTACCATTAATGGTCGCAATAGTAGTTGGTCTACCAGGTCTCATAGCTACCCCTCTCGAGATGATGCTTATTTTCATATCATTTCTAAGAAAGTTTAAGGCATTAAAGGTTACATCACGGCTACCTGGACCGGTGCCTCCACTAGTGATGACTATATCATTTTCTATTACAGCCCGATGTAGTAACAGGGCTATCTTCTCCTCACTATCTTCAACAATACCATACCACTTAGGTTCTATGAATTCGTACTCTCTAAGTGATGACATAAGTAATTTAGATGTAACATCTATTACACCTCCCTCGCTATACACATCTATACCACCTGATTTTAACTCTGAACCCACCGTTATTACACCAATTTTTATCCCTCTATATACACGAATCTTACTTAATCCAATAGCAGCTACAGCCGCTATATGCCAAGGCTTTATCAACCTCCCCTTTTCAACTATCGTGTCTCCACGCTTGATATCCTCACCCATTCTTGAAACATTCAGATATTTTGGAACTGAGCGTGTAATGTAAACTATATTTCTGGTATTATCAGTATAGGTATCTTCAAGCATTACAACGGCATCTGCTCCTAGAGGTAGCCTATCTCCAGTGGATACAGGAAGAGCCTCACTGCAATCAATTTTGTTACCCTTATTCTTTATAACTAATGGAATTGGATTACTTGGAGATGCTGATGTCGTAGCTTCACTGCATAGAGCATAACCGTCTACTGCACTTCTATCATAGGGTGGAATATCTATAGGGGATGTAATGGTATCATAGGCAATTTTATTCAATGCTTCATCGAGATCAACCGTAACGGCTTCAATACTTAGGTTCGTAATCCTAGCCAGATTTTCTATGCATTCATCAATTCTTGTATAACTGAATCCTATCTCCATCGCCTCTCACACCCCATCCATAGACACCTTACTGTCTAATTATCCATTTTTGTTCCAATTCTAACAGTTTAATAACGATTTTACTAACATCTCTAAAAACTTTTTAATACAATATACTAACATCACGATAGATAGAGATACGTTAAACCAGAGGGAGTATTTTCATGAATATATGTAGTGATGAAGCAGCTGAGCTCTGAAGGATCGCTAATGATGTACTCGGTTCTGCTGATTCTTCAATTCTACATTCTAGTAACATCTATACTTCAATGCTGTGTCTGATATTTACGTTGTCAAACACCATCGATTTACCATCAATACTTAAAAGAACTTTTGTAGAACTATAATCATGGTTAAAAGAAATGACTGAAATTTTTACCTATGTGTTTGATATTGATGGTGTACTCCTTGATGTATCTCAGCGAATTGTTTTAGCTGAGGAATTGTCCCACGGTAATACTTCACTATTTTGGCACTACTTCTTTTCCGAAGAACTTCTCCAATTTGATAGACCTAGAAGAGTAGGTATAGATATTCTATTAGATAGAATTAATAAAGGCATTATAATTATAGTAACCGGCAGACCTAGTCGTCTACGAAGAATAACAGTGAGCCAGCTACAATCTATAGGTATTCCAATAAGTAGTATAAAAGAAATACACATGAGGATGGATAATGATCTTCGAAAAAGCTATCTTTTTAAATTAGAGACCATAGAGAACCTTCTACTAAAGGGCTATACAATTCTAGAGGTGCATGATGATGATGAGGAATTTCTAAAGAGGGTTAGAAGAAGACTTACAAATTCAAAACTATATCTCCACTCTAATAACCATATCATAGAATTGTCGAGCCGCTATAAAACGCTATGGTGAATGCCAGATGGGTGGACACAATATTCAACTAAGTATTGTGATTCCAACATACAATGAAAAGGAAAACATCGTACTTCTCATAGACGAGATAAGAAGAGAGGTCTCTATAGCTGACAGCTATGATATTGTCATAGTAGATGATAATAGCCCAGATGAAACGTGGTTAAAAGCCTTAGATATAATTGATAATAGTGATGTTGTTGTAAGAAGGGTAAACCTTAAAGGCCTTTCAACAGCAATAATTGACGGTATCATTTTCTCTAATAGAGAATATGTTGTAATAATGGATGCGGATCTACAACACCCACCAAGATATATAAATGCTATGATTGAAAGGGCTATTGAAGAAAATGCTGATATTGTAATAGCATCCAGATATAAGAAGGGTGGAGGTATTGAAGGATGGTCAACGCTAAGACTTATGATATCTAAAGGAGCTACATTAATAGCCAAATTACTGCTACCTAGTGTTAGGAGGATCTCGGATCCGATGTCCGGATTCTTCATGGTTAAGCGAAACATTGTTACTAAAAATCTTGATAGGCTAAATCCGATGGGCTTTAAAGTTCTTTTGGAAATTCTAGAGAGGTGCGACCCATCCATAGTAGCTGAAGTACCTTATATATTTAGAAGTAGGCGATATGGTGAAAGTAAGCTTGGGATAAAGACGATCTCAGCATACATTTTACATGTTCTTAATCTATGTGGCTGGAGACCTATAAAATTCGGAATAGTTGGTGGCCTGGGCGCAATATTGAATCTAAGTATAGTGGCATTCTTTAAATATTACTTCCCTATGTTAGCCTCAGAGTGGTTTTTAATAGGAAGTAGTATAGCCATTGAAGTAAGTACGATCTTTAATTTCATTGTACACGAAAGTTGGACGTTTAGAGATAGACGTATAGGTAAACCTTATAAGAGGTTGCTACTATTCCACTTTACAATACTACCCGGTCTTCTAGCCCAGCTTGCTACTGCAAACATTGTATTCTATGGTACTTCAATCAATCCTGTAATCTCACAGCTATTGGGTATCATAGTCGGATTTCCGGTGAACTATCTCCTAAGTGAGTTAGGTATTTGGAAAAAGAGAGTAGGATAGATTATTAATAAAATAATTGAATTAATAATACCTACACCTAAACTTTCCTAGTACATTAGAAATAGGGCTTCCAATTTCGATAATATACATCTAATATCCTGTATCTCCAAAGAGAGAAGAATCCATTGAATCTTTACTACCTTAACCAATGAATATAGCATTTGATTAATATATGTTAATCAACCTTCGACCTATTGCCTACTAGTAGATGCAGTCTTAATCTAAATACTTTTTATATGCATAGTAAACAGACCATGGTATGCGCTAGGATTGCTATTCTGCATGAAATATATAAACCCTATTGATGCTAAGCTATGTTAGGATGATCGGTGCTAGGTTGTCTGACTTATGATGAATTCACGGACCGGGTGAAAAATGACCATATTTGGTACAGACCTTCGTGCTGCAATAATTCAGAGTAGTATTTATTTCTCCATATTCTAAATGACTAATTTGATGTAGAATTGCAGGTTTGCATCATAGCAGTAAAGCTACTTGTTATGATCGTTATCTTCCAACTTCTTTGAGAATTCCATCATATAATATAAATCTCCTTGACACAAATTCTAGTACTCTTGTATCGTGAGATACTATAATTATTGTAGTTTTAAAGTCCCTATTAATTTTGTTAAAAAGTTCTAGAACCTTTTTAGCGTTATCCCAATCGAGATTTGCTGTTGGTTCATCAGCTAAAAGTAGTGATGGTGTGGTGACCAATGATCTTGCTATAGAGACCCTCTGTTTCTCACCACCACTAAGATACTTTACTTTGATCCTCTCTTTGTCTCGTAGCCCCATGTATTCCAGAATACTGTGAACAGAGTTTTTTCTTTCGTTTTCGGGTAACCCTATGAGTAGAAGGGGCAGCTCTACATTTTCATATACGGTAAATTCATCTATTAGACCATAGTCCTGGGGAATGTAACTGACTATTGATGTTCTAAGAAGTGCAAGAGCATCATCATCCAGAAGATTGAGATTATATCCTTCAACAATTATTTCGCCAGAATCCGGTCTCTCCAGACCTGCTAAAATTTTTAGCAATGTTGTCTTACCTGCTCCACTTGGGCCATGGATACCTATGATCTCCCCCCTTCTTATAGTTAAATTGATATCCTTTAATATTGCAATAGAGCTTCCTGAAGCCGTATAGTATTTCCATAAGTGACTAATGATGACAACTATACTCATAGGATACCACCTCTTACAACTATAAGTGATAGTATCATCACGACTATTATATGGATAAACAATACTATAGGTATTAGGTTGAAGCTTTGCAATATAGCTGTACCATATACTATGGCTATGAAGAGCGAACGTAGTGAAATAAATACAGCAGCTGCTGTAAATAAAACCTTCCTTCTCCCACCTACAAGGTTTAGCACATTAATAAATTGAACGATGTTTCTTCTATCAGATAATGTAGAGGCTATAACCATTAGTATGGATAAAGCTAGTGTAACTACAAGTATCAATACTCCTCTATACATATGAAGATATACATATAGCGTAATGGAAAAGAGTACGGTATACCGCATCCCTACACAAGTCAATGAATACCTAATAGTCCTTAAGATGATCTCTCTAAGCAAGATGTTAACCCCCCATATACCTTAGATAGAGCTAGTGATTTAATGTATCTCATCTCTCTAGGTGTAAACTCCTCGATACTCCATATATCTACCTCTATCACATACTTCCATAGATTATCATGACTCTCAACATACATTTCGGATGATGCTATTGTAGAAAGTGCTCTTCTATACATCATCTCCAATCTCAATACAAAGTATCTACTATTCTCCAATACCTCAATTTCACTCAGATAAAAGAAATCATCACTATGCAGAGATTGTGCAAGGCACTTCCTCAATTTCTCTACATCTACATAGCTCTCCGTTATGTATGTTACATTGAATCTCTGTGGAAGGTTAGAGACTGTGCCTAATTTTCTCGTTAATTGAGACGATAGTATGATTATGGTCGTTATTGAAATCATTAAATACGCTGTGAGACCAAATGAATTTAGCCATCCTATATAGCAACTTATAGCAATTGGTATAGCTGTAATACTAAAAATTATAATTAATGTTAAAACAGATGAAGCCCAATACACTTCCTTCGATATTCCTATACTCCATAGCTTATCTACCATATAGCCTAGTTTTTCAATTAGACCACTAGAAATTGATAGTAGTAGTATTACAGAACTCAGAAAAAGTACCAAAAGTCCTACTATGCTTTCAAGCGTCGGAATAACTGTACTACTATATATCGTACCTCTATTATGATGTCTCACAATAATATAATCAAAAATATCTTTGTATTCATCTATAATACTCTCTAACGAGTCTACCTTTTCATATACACCATCTATATAGAGGCTTATAATCTTGGCATCGCATCCGTCTTTGCAGAGTACATCAATATTATCCTTTGATATTTTAAGCAGAGCTACTCTATTGATATCTTCTAACTTGATTGTTTCACCACCTATACTACCAATAGAATGCAGTATATATACGCCTGGAATTAGCTCGACATCCAATAGAGGTTTGAGATTCGCAACTACAACAGAATTGTATTTCACACCCCTTAAACCTACTTCTCGTGCCAACACACCTAAATCTTTATTCAATACAACTACATTATCGGCCTCGAGAATACCACACAGATCCAATAACATTTCGATATACATACTAGTATTATCTAACAATACCACATTCCTGTTGCATCCTATAAGGAGTGGATATAAAATCAATGTCTCATTACCAACGTTGAATGCCGACGCTCTATATACTTGTATTATTACAATGCTATATCTAGATTGCAGTACTTTATCGATGATACTGATTGTATTGCCAACTCCTGCTACATCAAATAGATATGGCCTATTCTCTAGATCCACAGTCTTCATAGAGTATGTGTAGAAAGCTATGGATGATGCCATTATTGTTAAAAGATAGAGTGAGACTACTATGATTATGATTTCGATGCTACTAATAGTTTTTGAAAATAGTAACTTAACAATCTTTAATGCAGGACTTACTAACCTTACCTCTCTTATTGGCTCCTCCTCTACATATCCTCTATACTTATTTATGGCTAAGAAAATAACTGTAAATATCATCAAAATAGGAAGCAGTAGAATTAGGTGTGGATAAAATACATTCAAACCGAAACACCAAATGCTGCTAGTAAGATGTGGGTTGCTATAGCAATTCCGGCGCCTACGATGTAGATCATGTCTAGTATAACTATTTTTTCGTGTACCTCAGCTCCAAGTTTAACTACGATACTCTTTATTATATATGATAGCAGTGCAATAAATCCTATATCTGGTGGTAGGGTTAGTCCAACTGCTATAGAAAATAGTGGCAGTCCTCTATACCAATTCAAGAATACTATAACGGTACCTATTAACAGCCCTATAGCTATTACGTAGAATGAGGTGCTACCTAATCTACCTCCGTATACTGTAGCCATCCATACAATTGTGGGAATCCATCTAGTTAGCGGCATTTGCGGTGAATCGAATCCGTAGAGGTGTACCAGGATGTTACCGTATAGGTATGTAATGAAACTGCCGATTAGTGCTCCCATGCAAAAGCTTTTCAATATTTTCACAGCATTTCCTTTAAAGAATCGGGAAAATCTAAATAGATTCATAGTGGTACCTCCGATAATCTGAGGCATGGGGATTCCTGTATATGGATCGAGTGATGCATATGCTCCGGCTTCTCGTATACCTGATAAGTACATTATGAATGTAACGATGGGAAAGAGCGCTTGAGAACCAATACCTACTTCACCTACTACGCGCAGATTTGCTATTAGCAAAACTATGTGTAAGAATAGTACCGGCAGTAGAATTAGAGAAAGTACAGGGAGCTGTTCAGGAGATTGCTTAACTAATAGAAATGCGATGTATCCAAGCAGAGAAAGTAGTACCAGACCCATGACGAACATTGTTCTCTCAATAGACATTTTCAATACAATTGACATCGCTGAGGATATTAGTTTTCCGAATCTCAGTAAATAATATACCAATAGTATTATAACCATTCCTAGATTTAGGCTAACTACAATAGGCGCAATTGCAAATAGAGCTTCGCTGTATCCTACAGCTGGAAGTATAGGTAGAGCAAGTAGATTTACAGTGATAGGTATAATGATAAGATATGCTGCTAGGGAACTCATTGATATTACTCTAAGAGAGCCTAGAGGCATTAAGAGAAATAATCCGAATACCAATGGGGAAAATGAAAATGCAAATAATGAACCTGGAGCTATGGTTGAAAGAAATGGTGTTAAATCCTGTACTATCGGTATATACAATAATATCATCTGAGTGAGAAAACCTAGAATAAATGCAGTAAAACACCCCCTAAATCCATACGACATTTTTTTAAAGGCGTTTATCAAAATAGCCGAGGCTATTGCAAAAGGATATCTGAGCCTCTCTTTTTCTATAAAATAGCTTCTAAATGTATACGCAATAAATGCCCCACTAATGGATACCAATGAGAGTGAGACATATATGGGTAGCGCATATATGTCAAGAACTCCACTGATACCACCAAATAGTTCACGAGGGATGGAAACATCTATTCCAAATGCCTTAAGTCTATCAATAGAGTAGCTCAGAAAACCAAAGGTTATATACATTCCCGAAGTTAGGGTAGTTGTTATATCTACCCCCAGAGCTGTAGCAATGGATATTAGGAAATCTTCATCACTATATCCGATCCTGAGGATCTTATATATGAATATGATGAGAATGGGAATTATTATCAATGATGCTTCGGCCGTCGTGTAGCCTGAAACGGCATAGCCATAACTGTTTATGAAACTGATAAAACTTCCTACAAATACTCCTATTAGAATACTTCTTATAGCTGTATACTTCATGAATTCACCTAATTTTTGTCATTTTCCCTGCCACGATATTATTACATTTTCAAATAAATATCTTTTACTTTGTAAACAGTATGGAAAATCCCTAGCCGAAAAGATAAAAAGATAAAAGTTTCCAATATAATAACTATATATTGACCATTAATCTAGGTGATATTGCGTGGATCAATCTGGTAGTGGAAGGGAAGATGCCGTTAGAAGGGCTGCTGAACTTATGCGAGGTGGTGGTGTAATGCTTGCTGACGTTTGTGTACTGTGTGGATCGCCACTATTTAAGATGCCAAATAATGAAATTGTGTGCCCTATCCATGGACGTGTAATGCTTGTAAAAACAGAGGAGGAGGTTGCTGAAGCAAGTATAATAAGCGTGCTTACCGAGCTTGAAAAAAGTATAGCGAATACTCTAAATAGCTATCTCACCAAGATTAAAAGAGGTGAAGCCAATTACGACGATGCTAGAGACGTTGTTTACTGGTTAGATGCAATTGAAAGAATTGAAAGAATTAAAAAAGCATTGCATAGAGAGGAAGCGATGCCTGGAAAAGAAAAAGAGGCGCCTGGAAAAGAGAATAAATAATGATGCTGACTTAGTATAAGCAGGCTACCCTATAAAAATATAAAATAAAAATCCAGATCGTTTACCACTATCCTCTACTAGGTGTTTAAAGTATTGATACAGGACAGCTATGGTATGGAGTACCTTATAGATGTAAGGAAAGATCTGCCTTGAAGTACTATTTCGTCCCCAACGTTGGATTGAACTAAACGAGTTCTGTATCTTTAAGGTTCCAATGTTTATTGCTAACTCTATGCTATGCATATTCTAGCACCATTCTTTAGAGGCTCTATCCTTATCCTATCACCATTTTTAATCTGTTCCATAATTGTTTCGGGAACTTTGAAAACGCCCGTAATACTGCATAGCACTATGCCTGCTACTATAACAGGATCAGGTTCACCGCAAATTACTGCCTTCGGTGCCAATCCATTCTTACACAGTGAATATAATACATAGACGCCTACAGTACTTCCTCTAAATTTTTTAACTATAAGTATTCTATCCTTTACTTGATGCCCCCTTGCTTTCGTATCCTCAGATACTATGGTACCCGTTCTACGATCTACATCACCGAGAAACGAGAGTACCTCTAGGTTCAATGCCACTCCTTCGGTAGGGTCTCCAATAAATTTACTGTTTGGGATGTCTATACAATATTCAGTATACATGATTTTACCCCTGAGAGCTTAGGAAGATAATGATACGCCTTTCCATGAATTGTTGCCACCGAATCTATGCCCATCTCCACCAAATTTGAAACCACAGGACATACCCCAGGGATATACTCTATTTCAATGTCTCCTTCAACTCTTTTAGATGATTTATTATAATTTTGGATCGGTGTTGCAATTAATATCTTCTCTATACCTAGCTTAGTAATCTCTTTAAAATCTATGGTATTTAATACAAACTCCGCTTCGTTTACCGTCATATGAGGACATCCTAGAAATAGTACATTGCCACACTTCTCCTCGATAAAGACTCTAAGCTCTTTCATATCTACCCTAACACGTTCCAATAATCTTGTATCCACATCCCTATGAATAGTTATAGGGGAGGCATTCTTTACTATAACTAAGGGTAAGTCGGAGGTTGTCGCTATCGATGCTAGTAAGCTCCTTATAATCAATTCCTTATATACAGCATTTTCCACTGGCATATTGACATCTATAAACGGTACGCCTCTTGCAATCCTTCCTACATATAATCCTAAAATACTTGCAAGTGATATCGTTCGTATGTCCTCCTCTACAATAATGTATTCCTGAGCCTTCCTATTTTCATCTATATGCATACCATAGTAGTATGTTTTGCCAACGATCGATGCCATCAGTGCTGAAATACCGCTCTCCCTATTTGTATACACCCCTAGAATTGAATTGCCATAAATTACAGCACTAGATTCTGCCCATGCAACGTGCTCTCCATAGAACGGTTTTCTAATTTTGTAAGGAATACATGTAAAACTATTTGGCGCTATACCAATCTTAATCAATATATCAACGATTCTTTTCTGCTTCTCTACAATACTACTATCATAGTATTTGCTATAATTTTCGTGTATAGCAATGGAATATGGATTTGCCGTTGTAAATACAGTTGTTTTAGCACCCTTTATTAGCATATCCTCTAAGAATTCCAGGCCGTCGTCACCTATATTGAAGTAGGATACACCAGAGATGTGGGCGTGTGATATTGGAATTAGTCTTTCAGCCCCTAGAGTCTCGCCTATACTTACTAAAATTTTTAGAGCCAATTTTTTTGCCTCTCCATATTCACCATTCAGCATCTTTTCATCAATTCTATCAAGGTGCATTGCTATATCACTCAGATTTTCACATATAGAAACCTAGTTTTATCGCTACCCATGGGTATAGTTAGATCAAAACCTATTTTATCACATATACCGTTAGGCGATATTGGATCTAGCGTAGAACACCTAGTTCTTTCAATGAGTACGATGCTGTCTCTACCCCTAAATCTCGTAGCGAATGCCCATTCTATCATATATAGAGAGTCTACATCTATATCGGGATCCACTACTGTAACCATCTTTAAACTTGGGTGTGCACTAAATGATGCCAATATAGCGTTTCTAGCATCACCATCGCTATTCTTTTCTATAGATATGACGGCGTGTAACCATGAGCCTGCAGCTTCAAGAAGTCTAACTTTATGCACCCTTGGAACAACCCTGCCAACATACTCCCATATAAGAGCCTCTTTTGAAAAGCTCTGAAGTAGCTTGTGTTCTTTTCCGCTTGGAAGTATTGTATGGAAATACTCCTCATCATTCATGTAAACAGCCTCTACAACTATCACAGGCTCCTTTCTAACACTATCATAAAGATTAAGAAGATCTACAAAAGGTCCTTCGTCAACCAGCTCACCTGTTATCCTACCCTCCATAACTATTGCTGCAGGAACTGGAATCGGCAACCTATACTTTGGAGTATATGCTATGGAGAAGCTGGGTAGCAAGTTGGGTACTAGATTCAATTCGAAAACCCCCAAAGGAGGTGAAGTAGCTGCCATGAGTGTAGCAGCTGGATGCGCCCCTACAACTATAGCTACAGGTGTATCCTTACCTCTCTCTCTATATTTGTCATATATATATCTTAGATGCCTAGGAACAATTCTAGCAACAACACTATTCCTTGTTAAAAGCATTGTTCTATGTATTGATGCATTGCATATTTCATCAAGACAGGAAATGAATATTGAAGATGTGAGATATCTGCCACCATCTTTAGGGAAAAATTTTATAAATGGTATAGTATACAGATCGATGTTCCGTAAATATCTAAAGTGTGCTTCAAATGTTCTCTCTTTAGGTTTAGATGGAGCTCTCGTACTCTCCAAAAAACTCCTATACGCCTCATCTTCATTTCCTGCATTAAGTATATATTTATATAGCCTGCGACGGCTATTCAATACGTTACCAACGCAAATCAGATCAGAATTCCCTACTCTAAATAAAACTATCTTTTCAATTCCATCATATTCAAAAAGTATCTTTGAAGGCTCTAGCTCAACATCGAACATGTTATTTCTTAGATCTACAACTTCATCTACAGGAATGCTTTCAATGAACTCCCTTAACGACATATTACCACCTTTCAGTCGCACTTATACTATTTACCTCCTTTATCGTAGCCACTAAAGCTGGTTAAAAATCTGTCATTACAGACCATTTGCCCTAAACCACAAATCCCACTTATTAATTCATCTACTTTCATGGTAGCATCTCCAGATCCGATTCCATTCATGGGTTACAAAGCATCGTTATGAATTCATTAGGTAGTTACAGAGCTTTCCTTTCCGCAAGAATTGGAAAGAAAACGATTTTAATTTTGACTAAATGTATTGTTACAAGGATATATCATCGGATAGATCGTGTGAAGTGCTAGAAGTATAAAACTGACAAAGACAGTTCTAATTTGAGCTCTTTCTATACTACATTAATGTCCTTTATATTGGGCATCTTGATACTCTCCCTTTATCATTCCAATATTCATCAACTCTTATCCTACCAATGACTATGCCTCTTACAATACCTCTATATGGCGTTAATATACATATCCTCTTACTGATAGGATCGAAATCGTCTATGACAGCTATATCGCGTTCCTCAAGTGTATCATCGACTACTGCTGAAATAAGCCCTCTAGCATTACTTGGTTTAACTATATTTATTCCTTCCATCTGTTTGATATTATTTACGTCTATATCATCTGGTACCATAATAATTATCAGATCATCGTAGCTGGAGGCCATGATAATCTTTATTCCTAATTCTTTTGAGAGATTTTGGATAGATTCTTCCGAAAGTGGTGAACCTGAGAATATACATGAACCAAATAAAGTGATAGTATCAACCTCTAGACAAACTCTTCTAGCTTCTTTAAAATACATACTGTAGTTAAGCTTTCGTAATTCTCTTCTATCTTCTCTATCTCTATAACGAACTACCTTAGGCTTAGGTAGACAGTACACCTTGGCTGAGGAACCCTTAAGCATATTACTCAGAGTACTGCAGGCATCCGTTCCTAAGACAACAACCGATTTAGGTTTTGTATTCTTTATTAGAGTAGTTTTATATTCAATGGAAGCTAGATCGCCGAACCATCCATCTGTATTTACTATAATTAAATCAGATCCATTATTCTCGGCTATGTTTATCAACTCTATTACGGCTGACATGATTCTACTCATTGCAATAGGATTTGAGGGGGTGGTGTACCCTACAAATCTCACCATATCCCCCCTTACCTCACGTAGCCAAAGCGTTTTACTCTTCATGAACTTTAATGCTATAAATCCAGGTGGAGCTAAATCGCACTGCCCTACATCGGCATCGATTATAGCCGGCTTTAAATTGTATTCTAACGCTATATTTGATAATAGTGTAGAAAATGATGTTTTTCCACTGTCCACACCACCTAATACAGCAATCCTCTTCCCTTCTTTAATTATATCTACTGCTGCATTCTCCCATAAATCTATTACTTCTTCACCCTCGGATGGGTATTCTATGGCACCACCTTCACCAATAAGAAGACCTATCATGGAGTCTGTAACGGCTTTTATAGCATAGCTTCTATATCTATTTATGTAGATGCTTTGGGATGCACATACGTTAATTCCTAGTACTCTTATACATCCCCTAGTAACCTCTATTCTAGTCGGTCCAACGACTCTAATAACCTTATTCTTCTCTAATAAAATACTCTGGGATACCGGTACTACGGATTTTAATTGTTTTATATCTGTATAGGTTTCCTTGTACACATCACCACACATAATAACCATCTATCCATCGATGTGTTCACAGATACTATAACAGTACGGACCAGAGTGCTGCTAAAAATACTAGCTTATTTGGTTGTCCTATCCTAGAATAGATAGTGTATCCCCTTCAATTAATCATTATAGATTCTTTGTAATGCTATATTTACTGCTGCTAGCGAGTCTTCATCAATTTTTATGCTGCCTGCAACCAGTTTTCGTTTCGAACTTCCATTCTCTGATACAAACTCTACTATAGCGCTATCTTTTACTGTGTTGGCCAGCGATTCTACAAAGTTGTCGTATCCTCTATGATGTTTACTGGGAAGCCCTATTCTAACTATCTTCCTCTCGGCATTTACACCATCTATAAACATTCTTACAACTCTCAATGCCTCAACTTTATCTCTATAGCTATTAACGAAAACTACGTCAGAATTGGCAAGAATTGCTATACCTATCTTCTCTCCATAGTCAATTCCTATTATAACACTCTCTATCTCACTATCAGAGGTTCTGGAAAGAATCACTCCCATTATGGTGCCCCTCTCAATACCTATTGAATCGATATTCAGCACTATGCCATTAACTTCTATATGCATTTCATCCATATATTTTAAACCATTTTCATCGGCAATAACAATGCCATGGACCCTTCTGATTCTCTCGTCTATCCCCTTCACTGATACCCTATAGTTATTAAGCATATTCAATATTTTTACAAGCTTTCTTGAATCATATACAGCTACAACTACATCTCTCATCTGCTTTTCAACATTGATGAGCTCTCACCCCCGTAGATTCCAATGTTATCAGAGATTTAACGCGAACCTTACATCACCTTGGACTCAGATCCCGGATTCTTCTTCATCTTGCTATTACTGTTATTCTTTAGGAGATCTAAGGTTAATATAGCTGACTCTCCTTAGCTACGTTAATGTGGTTAGAATGTTAACAAGGTTAAGAAGTAATGCGAATAGAATTATCATTCGGGTAGCACGTATTTGTCTAAGATTAAATATATCACCAAGTCTGATTACTCTATCTGGTTTAATTCTATCTATATTTGCTATTCCATGTGCAATTTTTAAAAACTATATCTTACTATTCCTTGTAATTGTATTGACATCCTTTATGGACATTGTTGATGGTGCAACTGCACGTTTAGGTGGAAAAACAACTGCTTTTGGTGGGATACTGGATTCTGTTTGCGACCGAATAGAGGAGTTCTCATTTCTTATCTCACTGTATTTCACGGGAATGTCTGCACCTCTCGTACTCATAGCCATTACCATTTCGTATACTATAAGTTATCTAAGGGCACTAGGTGAAATAAGAGGCATAAAGATGGAGGGTATAGGATTGCTAGAGCGTGGCGAAAGATTAATACTAATAGCTGGCACGGTACTTCTATTACTACTATTCAACGGTAAGCCTGTTACTAACTTTGGTATCCTTATATATGAGATCCCAATAGTGTTAATGATATTTCTCGGCATTGTGACAATTGTACAGAGAATTCTGTATCTATATCGGTGGACTCTTAAAATTAAAAATAATGACAGATAAATAATGGGATGTGGCTAATGAGTTATGATAGTTTTTGTAGCGAATATGCTTTCTTTCTCTCTTCCTCCGATCTAACTTTTATTATACCATAGAATATTGCACAGTTTATACAGTAACATCTCGTCACTGGATATCTCATTATTATAGCTCCCTTCTTTTCTAACTCTGATGCAAGTTGCGGGTCTATTGGTGAATACATTCTCGTAACACATACAATCTTATCCTCCGGTACCATAGCACCACAATTATCACACTGAACCCTATCTACAGATCCCTTATCTCCTTTCCTGCGACCTCTATTCTCTCTCTTTTTTGGCATTGCAACCACCTGATGCAATAACACTCTTATTCATGCTTTTAGCTCCTTAAAAGTTGTAATGAAATATTGTTGACGAAACTGCTATATCCATAGAATTGTATACAAGGTGGCATATAACTTAATATCAAGCTAGTGACGCTTAGCTATGGCAATGACCACTGCAGCCTTTCCATTACAAAATCCGCACGTGGTTTCAGTAGATACTACCCCCTTGATATCTAACCTATCTAGCGTGCTTTGGTGCACCTCTCCTAAAGCTTCAACACCCTCTTCACTTTCTATTAATGTACGTACACAATTCTCATTACCACACCATGGTAAAAGAGCTATGCCGCCTTTACTCTTTATCATCTCTAGAGCATCACTAAATTTATAAGCGATCTTAATATTCGATTTAAACCACTCCCATGCTCGTAACATAACATTGTGCCTTATTTCATCAAAATCCTTCCTCAATTCTTGCACAAGCTCTTCAACTCTTACAACTCTTCTTTTCATCGTATCTCTTCTAAATATTGTTACGGTATTGTTCTGAATTTCTCTGTATCCTATCTCAATCCTTACTGGTACACCCTTCAACTCCCACTCGAAAAACTTATCAACAGGCTTCATATCATCTCTTCTATCAATATACACTCTCATACCAGCCTGTATCAAGGTGTTGCTAACCTTGTCACAGTATTCGTTTACCATCTTAAATATATCAGTATCAGGATGGGGAATTGGTATAATTACTACCTGATATGGTGCTATATTGGGTGGTAGCATGAGGCCTCTTTCATCGCTATGAAATGCTATTACAGACGCTATCACGCGTTCCGATATACCGTAACTCGTTTGCCATGCGTAGTCTATAGTCTCATCACGCTTCTGTATCTTTACATCAAAAACTGATGTAAATGTTTGGCCCAGATTATGCACCGTACCTATTTGTATAGCTTTACCATCAGGAAACACTGTATCAAACGCAATAGTGTACAAAGCACCTGCAAATTTATCCCATTGTGGCCTCCTAGTAATTATATAGGGTACAGCTAATTCATCAAAGAACTTGCTGTATAGCTCTATAGCTTCTATAACCTGCCTTTCACAATCATTAAAGTCTTCGTGTAGTGTGTGCGCTTCCTTGAATGTAGTTACTTCTCTAACCCTTATCATAGGTTTAGTCATTTTGGTTTCATATCTAAAGATACTTACGATCTGATAGTATTTCTTAGGAAGCTGCTTGTAACTCTTTATCCAGAAACTCTCCATATAACTTAAAGCCGTTTCGCTTGTTGGTCTTAAAACCAGCTTTACATCTAGTTCCTCCCGACCCCCTCTAGTTATCCATAGTACTTCACCTTCGAATCCTCTAACGTGTTCTGTTTCCTTTCTGAATAGCGTTTCTGGTATTAGTAGAGGGAGAAGTATCTCTTCGTGTCCAGCTCCATCAAGTATCGATCTAATTATATCCAAGACATGCTTTCTTATCTTAAATCCATATGGTAGCCATACTCCCATGCCTTTAACAGGGTACCTTCCATAATCGTATATCTCTGCCTCTCTTATAATCCATTCAAACCATTCACTAAAGCTCTCCCCATATTTTTGAGGAGTATCTCTTTTCTTCATAAAAACCATCACTGGCAAACTATGATTTGCTTTACTATGCTTTTGTATCAGAATCCTTAAATACCTTTCTTGCGTATAAAATGTACCCCGTATGTCCTACCATAATTGTTGAAGGTCTTATAGATTCGGGTGAGAGCTCCATTTCCCGTAGCAATGTTTCATAGCATCTAATGTCTATGAATCCTCTATGTTTGTTTAAGGCATCGAATAATCTTATTATTTGATTCATAGTTGGTAAAAAGAATACTACAGGAGCTGAGTGTTTCAAAGCAGTATGCAAAGGATCTAGAACATTCCACGGATCTGGAATATCTACTACGGCTGCATCAATACCACTTTCATCAATGCCTTCCCTAGCATCCCTGAGCTTTAGTGTAACATATTGCTGGAGATTCGTCATCTCTAGATTATGCTGGGCAATCATCAGAAATTCTTTTCTTAATTCATATCCGTATACATGCCCATTCGGTTTCACAAAATTTGCTAAAACTATGGTTGTATTGCCTGTACCTACACCTATTTCAAGAACCTTTAATCCAGGTGCTACCCCTAGTAGTATCAGTATTAGTCCTAAATCCTTGGGATAGATTATTTGTGTAACCCTCTTTATACCTAACTCTAGGTAATCGATAAGTAGCGGTCTGAGAAGCCATGCATCGATGTTCAATGAAGTTCTTACCCGGTCTCCATAATGAAGACCAACTATATCATCTAGTTTTAAGGTTCCTCTATCAGATGAAAAAATTTTACCTCCGGCAATCCTTAAAAGACGCCTTCTCCTTCTATCTATATAGATTACAATGTCGCTGCCATATTCGATCATATCATTTCTGCTCAGACCTGGTGTCATATATCACCACGTCCTAAAATACCAACCTTCATCATCGCATAAACACTGTATGCTAACATCTATAGCATTAAACCTTACAAAACAATATATAAGTTGTTGCGTAACTCGATACAGAATCAAAATCGGTATCTAAAATTGATCTTTATCGTTGAAAATTCTGGGCAACGGTACTTCCCGACACACTATCTGCTAACTCTTGAACAATTTCCTAAACTTCGCCCAAGAGTTCTATAATCCTTGTTTTTTCACCCTTTCTTGCTCTCTTTCCGGTACTAAACTCTGTTTGCCATAATTCTTTCTTCAAAAGTTCTCTAATAGCTGATCTAATAACTTCGCTTCTTGATGAGTACCTTCCCATTCTGATCAGCTCATCTATTGCCTCAATATATGTCTCAGGCATTTTAACAGTAACAATGCGCATATCTTACACCATAATAATTATTACAAAGATGATAATTTATAAGTTGGGTCACTGCTAGTATCTTTAAAGACAGTTGAACATCTTTGGTTGGTTATGTACCATGGGGACAAAAGGAGGCAAACCCTTATCAACTTTGGAAAAGAGACAGAAAAAGATAGCAAAAGAAGAAAAGAAATCGGCAAAAGAAGAAAAGAAGGAGACGAAAGCTACCTTTATAGATGAGTCCCTAGTATTGAAAGCTGGAGAAGAGTTGGAGAACAGTGGATTTGCAACAGCATTTGCTTTAACTCAAAAACTCAATATAAAATACAGTATTGCTAAACGGATAATTAAGGAGCTTGTGAATAGGAATGAAGCTAGTATTCTAACAAAGAGTAGAAGAGTCATCATTGTTACGGCCAGAAAATAAGTAGCATAATAGGTATACATTTATATTGCATAGCAGCAGCGATGCAATATATTTCCTATTTAGTGAAGTAGGATAGTAGTTTGCGTAGCTTTACCAATACATTTTTCCTAGGCTGTGCTGTGATCTCCTTGCTCGACTTTACACCAACCTTAATTAACAGAACCTTATCCTCACCACCTCCAAGCTCCTCAATAGTATCACCATTTTCATCTACAGCAATTGTTGGTATCTCAAGTAGTACCTCCCCTCTTTTAGTCATTGTTCCACCGACCATAATGCTCGTACACTTAGTTTCAATTGCTCTCACCATCATCAAATGTCTCTGTTTATTTAAATTTATATCAAATGTTGGATAGAAAATGAGGGTATCGATACCCATTAAATCCAATAGCAGTGAAATCTCAGGATAGAATATATCTTCCGCTATAACCACCCCCACCTTGAATTTGTTTACATCAAATAACGGTACCTCAATATTTGAACCATAGCCCTCGAAACCCTCTAATTGTCGTACTACACCCTTTATACCAAGTATAGGTATTACTAAGAATGCGCTTCTATATAATTTTGTACCTCTTCTTTCGAGTATAGGTCCTACCAATAAATTTCTATTATATCTATTGGCTATATTACTCATTTCCTGCGTTGTACTACCTGGTATAGTTTCAGCACCTTTTCTAGCCTTTATAATAGTATGATGTTTATATAATGGAATCCCATTAATCATTTGCGGAGCCACTACTAGGTCAACACTGTTACTTCCACCCAACTTCTCGATTATCCTTCCAATCCTCGCAATATTTTTAGCTCTATTGCCTATCTCTATACAACTGTGTATCACTGCTATAGTAATTTCGTTTACCTCTGGCATATCTTCTCAACCTCACCTACACCGTATATATATGGTAATACGTTAGTACACATCTCTCTATAAAGCTCATTTATAATATCGATGTAGTCCAACTCCCCAGATTCTATACTTTGCATCTTACTATAGAGCATCCTAGTTTGTTCAATGGAAACCATGTTCTTTATCTCGTTTTTGAAATACTTTAGCAGCTCGTTTACAGTTCTCTTCATTATATCATAGTCTACCCTCCTACCTAGTTTACCTATGGTGCTTGACAGCACTTGTTCGATGGGTAATTTCGCCTCAGGATACTCTGTACCTGCTAACAGCGTATATACTAAAAATCCATCTATTGAAGGTATTAGCACCCCTTTTCTACTTGATTTTAATACATAACCACGCTTTGCCAATATGTCTACAATCTTTGCATACGTACTGGGTCTTCCTATACCAACCTCTTTCATCCATCTAACTATATCTCCCTGGGTGGGTAGCCTCACCTCACTTAGTCTTACGGTACCTATTTTAGATGGCTTCAGCAAGAAATCTGTTCTAGGTATATGAACTATTTTGATATTTGAATACATTTCTGTAAATCCCGGCTCAACAATTCCTATAGCTATTTCAATAACTTGGCGCCACACCTCGGCACCATTGATATACACTTTAACGAGATACCTTGCCTTTTCAATTTTTGCATAATTCATCTGACTAGCTATAAATCTTCTAAATATGAGATCGTATAGCTTTAGATGATGACTGGTCATTCTTATTGGTATCTCTATAACTCCCTCTGCAATAAGTTCCTTTAACTTGTTGACATCAATGGCTCTTGTTGGTCTTACACATTCATGCGCTCCTCCCTCACCCCATGTTCTAGGATGAAAGTGTCTTTCATACTCTTTACCATACCTAGCCATCAGATACTCTTTAGCAATCGATATACCTGTAGGTGAAGTTCTCATACTATCTGTTCTATGATATGTTATAAATCCCGATTCAAAGAGATCCTGTGCAATATTCATTATATCAACAGCATCTAGATATAGAATCCTCTGAGCCTCAGCAATCAGTTCATCTGTTGTAAATGGCGGTGGAGGATGTATAGTATCTATATATGTATCGAGTAGCCTAAACTCTAGATAGGTCTTTGCAGGTGATATTCTTTTTGATTCACCCACTACTCTATTTATAATCTCCTGCGGAACCTCTATAGCTATATCATGTATTCTAAAAAGCTTGTAGGTTCTAGAGGTTAGAATCTTATTTATATAGAGCTCTAAGACCTTCCCCAGAACAGGGGTTTGGACACGCCCTGCACTCAGCCTACCCTCTTCAACTCTTGGGTTAACACTTTTCTCTCTAAATACTTTAGTAACATATTCAGAGAGTGCAAATCCGAACCACCTATCCTCAATTCTTCTAGTTATCTGCGCCTCAACCAAAGCGGTATCGATTTCACGTGGATTATATAGAGCTGTAAGAATGGCTTTTCTGGTAACTTCATGAAACTCAACACGTTTTATACTCCTAGCATATGGAGCTAGAGATACAGCTATATCATATGCTATCTTTTCACCTTCAGCATCAGGATCCGTTGCAATGAGAACCTCGTCAACCTCTAATGCAAGTTTCTGGAGCATAACAATAATATCTTCGGATGACTTTACCTTGTCTGAACCGCATATAGGACACCTATCCCCTCTTACAAATTGTGCTCCGCAAGCTAGACACCTTTTAATATAATCGTACTTAGGTAAGAAGAGTGTGCGACCATTCTGGGAAACCTTTACAATACCATACATGGAATTTTCAGAAATCCCCTCTTCAACTACCTCAAAGATGTGACCTCCAGTTGCTGTAATTAATAAATGGGTTTTCCCAACACTTGTTTCATACACCTTTAGCCCATCGTAAACTCTCGCTGTTGGTCTACCAAAGAAGGACGCTATTGTTCTAGCCTTATTCGGCGACTCTACGATAAAGAGCACTATTCTTGACAGCTCCTCCTTCCTTTTATATAGAACTTCAGGTACTACACCTTGCTTTAACATTCTAATTATATTCCTATCTTCATCTATCTGTCTAACAATTTCGTTGATATTTAATCTCTCAAACTCTTTGAACTCAAACTCATCAATATAAAACCTGAGCCTCTCCTCCAACCCCCTCAAGAGCCTATAGTCCTCAGTAAGCAGAATAGAAAATCCTCTAGTTATCCCCCCAACATACAGTCTTGAGGTTCGCCCACTTGCCTGGATATATGTTGGCGCATCTGGTATAAACATATATAGAATTCCGTTTTCCTCAGTAACAGCTATTCTCGGATTCTGTTTCAGCAGTTCTATTGTTTCACGCTTTGACAGCGCCTCTTTAACGTATTCATACACCTTTTTAATGGTCTTGGATGCCATATCTTCTCTAACAATACCCTGTTTCAACTCCTCAACAATAATCCTCAATCTCTCAAACGATGTCTTTCTCAAAATCCTACGGAGAGCCATCATCATCTTAGCTATCTCATCTCTTTTAACATCCTCAACAACATCTATCAATACCGATAGTATCTTTATGAGCGACTGTGGCGAATAATCAATTTGCGTCAGTGAAACCTTATGCCTAGGTACGCCAAGGAATATCGCATACCTTATCCTTTCTGGAATGTCAATCCCTCTAACAAGTAGACCATAATATACTGCTACACCAACCAGTACTTTTACCTTATTCTCAATAAAACCTTGTAGAGCTTTCTGCCTTCCACTAACAACCAAGTCTGCTTCTATTCCACGATTTCTAAGTTCCTCTACAATCTTTTGTGCGTATTCTATTCCTAGATCTAGAGGAACATATATTATCCCACCATCCCCCAACCTAGTGATAATTTCAACAATCTTCTCAACAGCTTTTTCATACGATTCTACGTAGGTATAGGCATCAACAACATTTCTATAGATCTCAACCGTTGAACCTATACTAAATCCCAGCAATTCTCTAAACAGCTTTATCCTTCTACCTCTCGCCCGTCCAGTTGCCGAGCTAATTATAAGAAGCCCGCATCTCTTTCTCTTTTCAGCTAAAGCCCTAGAGTATTCATTAACCACTTCTTCAATAGGTTTTCCATCAACTATGCATCCTGTGTCTGAATCTATACAGAAAGGAATCCTCCTCTTCAAGTCAATTAATTTATAGCCTATCTTTATATCCTCTTCATCGAATCCCATCAATTTCAGTACGTGTTCCACAATTCTACTACTCTTCATTACAGCATCAACATCATCAATAAAGATGAAGTCGAATTTGCCCTTTTCCTTAATAAGATCTTTGAAAATCTTATCGAAGCTTCTATAAAGGTATGCAGGGGTAGATATTACAATATCAAAGTGCCCTTCTCTTAAAATGCTCTCTAGCTCAGTTTTTCTCTTAGGGGAGATCCTTGAATGTATTGCTACAACATTCAGCACTATACTTAGCTTGTCAAGAAATTTCTGAATCCTTTCTTCATATTGCTGAACAAGTACTGTCGTGGGAACTAGTATATATACCTTTTTATTAAGCTTGTATGCCAGATATATCGACATAATTAAACCAAAAGTTGTCTTCCCTACACCTGTAGGTGCTATCATTGCAAAACTCTGATTTTGTGCCACTCGAAATGCCCAACTTCGCTCTAAACCCCAAGGAGATCCACCTACACATCTGGCAAAGAAGTCCTCGAAATCCTTTACAAATTTCCGAATAGTTACAACTGCAGATAGACGCCCACTAGGATTATCTACGTATCGAACCAGTTCCTCAATATCATCTACACGGACTATTCCTTTAATCTTCATACATTTTGTACATGCATTTTTGTGTATAGCCCTATAATCCTCGATAGGTCCACCGCAGTTGATACAGAGATTAAGATACACACCCCTCGGTCTATGAATTCTATCAATTTCATATCTAGCAGAGGTGGTGGAATCAGGCACAGTGATAGCGCTGGACACCGTTTACATACCTCTAATAACTTCTCTTTATTTAAAAACGATATATAAATTATGATAGCTTCAATTCATTCAGCGAAGAGAAGTCACATCATTTCTGCTCAGAAGACCGTCGTTTCATCACATGCGTTTAAATACCTTAAATACATAATAAGTATTCATGATAGAAATTCAATAGCATCTAAGATGATGAGACCCCATTGCATGACTATGTGATCTAACCTGTCTCAGCTGATGTTTATCTAAATCAGCGATCGAAGGCCTCTTCATCGATTTCAAATAAACCCCGTTCTCATCACAACACCGAGTTGTACTACTCGACTCACAGATTATATAAAATTACCTATAAAGCAAATTCTACGGCGTTGTAAAATGGATAAAAAAATCCCTCCCCAGTTACTTTTGCTAGCAATCATAGCTCAGAGCAAGGATGGTCTATCAATCAATGCACTTGTAGATGCGCTACGAGATATGCATAGAAATGGTAGGGATATATATTACAGCCTTGGTAAACGTATAGATATTGGTATTCCAAATGAGGTTGTAGAGGATATCAACGTATTAAAGTTATTGGAACTTGTAGAAGAAAAGGATGGCAAGCTTATTGCTACTCGCAAGGCCTACGATTTACTTGCAAGGCTGAAGGGCTATATAGGTAAATAAAACACATTCTTATCACAAAGTTGAATTGTAGTGCCTTAAGATACGGCTGTTCCAAATATATATATGTTATCACTTCTATCCCTTAGATAACCAATATAACCACTGCTCAAAATCTTCAGCCCAGCTCTTATACAAATATCTATGAGTTCGTCTAATGAATATAGATAGTAGTATCTCTGGTAGACCCTTCCTTTTTTCCTCCATGGAACATAACATTCCCTTAGTTTGTCTACTATCCTAAAAATATAGAGGAGTGCATTCCTAAGAATACACATAGCGAATCTTAATTGCCTCCAAGACCATACGGTAATGATTACGATACTACGTGGTTTTGCTACACGGCCTATCTCCCTTAAAATCCTTAGTCCGTACCCCTTAGGTATGTGATGTAGCGAGGCTATAGATAATATGGAATCTACTGCAGAGTTTCTAAAGGGAAGAAAGAGCATATCCGCTGCGATAGCATCCCCCAATAAATTCTCTCTGGCAATATTTTTTCTACTTATTAAGGCCATGGAAAACGATGCATCTAAACAGATGAGATACCTTCCCCTACTTTTAGCAGCATAAATCCCGTTGATGCAAGGACCCGAGCCTAGATCCAGGATTATACCGCCTTTGGAAAATCGGGCTATTGACCACGGCTTCGTTCTAACACTAGAAAACACTTCTGCTATTTCTTCGTATACCTCGAAATTGTGGATAACCTTGGTCCTATCACTAGCCTTCCTCCATAGCATTCGATTACCACCTGGTGAAGCATTACAGCATCCTATTTCTTCGATATGTTAGGCATGACTTCCCAACTCTTTGAACATATAGGGGGTTCTATCAAGTCTTCTATAGCCAAGCTTTCTATAGTACTCACGTACGCCAACCCCCGATAATATGTATATTCTGTTGCAATTAAATTCATACCTAGCTATTTCTTCCGCAGTTTTCAGCAGTCTTGCTCCCCAACCTTTGTGTTGCCACGCATCGTTAACATGCATATCTATAGGAACTTGTGGACCGTATATATGGATCTCTCTAACAAGAGCTGTTCTACTGTCGACCTCCGTTCTATGGGCTTTCTCGGAAGGAATCCTTAGTCTAAGCAGACCTATAATTATATTGTTGTTAACATCCTCTACTGCTAAGAACACCTCCATACCTCCACTCGCTTCATAGTATTCCCTTGTTATTGAAATGCTACCCAGCTTCTTACCTCTGTATAGTATTTGCCTCCCAACTTCTCTAAATCTAATCTCGTTAATTCTCATACCTTTCTTAATAGCTCTTTCCTCAACAAGTTCCCGGAGATTTGCCTTCCTAGGTCCAGCAACAATTAGCGGTGCAGGAATATCTCTCTGTATCCTCATAATTCTAACCCACTTTGGAATATATCTATAAAACTCTGATATCAATTCTATTGCCTCTTCATCAGTTAAGGCTGTATACCTACCTGACTTCCATAATTCGTACAGTTTTGTTTTCTCTACAACCACCACCGGATATATCTTTAGCATATCTGGTCTATAATCCGGGTTTTCAAAAATTTCTCTAATCATCGCAATATCTCTATCGTAGTCAGAGCCGGGTAGCCCTGGCATGATATGGTATACCACTTTATAACCTGCATCCTTTAGAAGCCTTGTCGATTCAACCACATCCTTCACAGTATGTCCTCTAGAAATAAAATACAGTACATCATCATATATGCTTTGTACACCTAGCTCAACCTTGGTAGCCCCCAGATAGAGCATAAAGTCTATCTGCTTCTCCTTAGCCCAATCAGGTCTAGTCTCAATCGTTAATCCAACAACCCTTATTCTAGCCGTTTCATTCCTTAAATGCGCCTCCTCAAGAGAGGGCATCGTAGCCGGTCTCGGATTTGGATACCTATTAAAGGCTTCAAAAATATTCGTCACAAACCACTCCTGGTAATCCATAGGCATGGCTGTAAACGTTCCACCCATAATAATTACCTCAACTTTACTTGGTATGTGGTTCAGTGCCTCATATTGTTTCAATCTTAGGAGAACCTGTTCATATGGATCGAAATTGGTTTGGATGCCTCTCATTAGAGCAGGCTCGTTGCCTATGTAACTCTGTGGTGTACCAAATTCAGGTCCACCTGGGCAGTAGATACACCTTCCATGTGGACATGGATAGGGCTTTGTCATAACAGCTACAACAGTGATCCCCGATAGCATTCTTGTAGGTCTTTTAACTTCTTTAAATATTCTGTTTCGTAAGGTCTGCATATCAAAACCTTTATAAAGTCTACTTACCATCTAGATTAGTGTATTCTATACATCCCTTAAGAGCTTTAAAGGATCGTTAGAGACAACCTCCTTTGGTATTCTATCCCTATACCTTCTTATAAATAGATATTCAATTATTTTAACTCTCGTATACAATCTAATGTCATCCGGATACATAAGGGCTATCCCCTCTATAATGGGATACCATCTCCGACACCCTTCACATACAACTATCCCCCACACAATATCTCTAGAGAGACAAGAATCGCAGTCGATGGAATCTCTATTAATATTGCTGGTATACTTATAATGGAATCCACAGAAGATGCTGCAGAAGGGTTTTTCGGTAATAACATTATCATTCACTAACGTTCTCTCCTTAAAAACATAGAGTTTCAAAGGAAAGTGGTTACACATAGGACATGCGAGAATATCTAGGGTAGCATACCTCATAATACTACTCTACCTAGTCAAAGTAAATTCGCTAAATGATAATGTAGCCCCGCATTTACGGTTTGTTTTGTATAATGGTTACCAGGTTTTATAAGCTTTCACAATAAGAGAGAAGGCCAGAACGTATACCTAGAAGTTAATGTGCCACCTCATAGCAAACTTGGAGTAGTTGTAAAGGAAGGTATAATGTGTAGAGAGGTAAGTATATGTTTTAGGAGATAAGCTATTTAAGTCTATATCTTACAGTAAAAGTACTGTGATTCAAGTTTAGTAGAGAGAGGTTTAGACCAATGCAATTAGAAGATTGGAAAACATTTAAAAGAGTTGAAGCCGGCATCTCGAAGACCCTACCAGATGAAATACACGATTTCCTTACAAAAGTATTCAATATTTACCTAATTAGATTTCCATTACAGATATTTAAGCAATTTGAAATTGTTAGAGACAAATTGATTCCCCTTACATCTAAGTTCGACCTCGATAAATATAATGAATACTGCGAGACATTTTCAAAGGTTTACAGAGCTGTACTACTTGACAGGAGCATATCCGATGATATAAAAAAGCTTGTTTTAGAATTGGCATCTAAAACAAACAGCTTCTTTACCTCAAGGAATATGCAACTATGTATAAAGGAGGTGAAGTACTATGGTGTTAGGGTTAAAGCCTTATTTGCAGAAAAACCCTTATCGGACGTTCTTGTTGTTGTAGAGTCTGAGGGACGTGTTGTCTCGTCTACAAAAACCGACCACGATGGTCTTGCATATATTGAAGTTCCTGAGGGAAAGTATACAATATACCTCTATAAAGGTGTGGAAGAGGATAAGTATATCTATGAGGAAAAGAATGTGAGTGTACCACAGGATAGTGAGGTTATATTTAAGATTCGTGAAACCAAGACCCGTAGTGAAATTGAGAAGGAACGTGAGGGAAAGCCTATGATAAGGGAGGTTTCCGAATCATTGGAAGGGTCTAGGACTGGTGAACATAGTTAATTCATCTATAGTACAAGAATAGACCTTTTTATCCATTCTACTGAGATACTCTATCGTAAGTGTGCCATTATTTAAAAGCGTTTCATCTAAAGCTAGCCTAAGATCCTCTATCGTCCGCATTTCTCTATCGTTTATAGAAAGCAGTACATCTCCATCATTAAGTTTGCAGAACTTAAGTATATTAGGATTCAAAATTCTAGAAATTACAAGACCATGTTGAAGCCCTAAGGCCGTTATCATACCTCTTAATGCAAGTACACTAACCCCGAGCACTATATGTGCTATTCTACCATATTTTTTGAGAATCCTATAGCCATACAGTATTCTAGTAGAGGGTATAGCAAGGGAGAACTCGTTTGCATCAAATGCTTTTGCCATGATCATACCTACAGCAGTGCCATCGAGATCTACTATCGGGCTCCCACTCATCCCAGATAGTATAGGTAGGCTCACCAATAGAAGTCCTTCGATTAATCCGTATCCTGCATCGGCCTTTACCTCAGATCCGCTTACAATACCAACTGATAGAAACGGTCTTAAGAGGCCGTAGGCCGTACCACACGCTATAACAAAATCTCCTATCGAAGCAGTGCTATCCTTTAATGGAATTGGGCTATGGTCTGACACACTAGATATGAACATCAAATCCCATTTAGGATCCACATCCATAATCTCACCTTCAACTATATCACCATCTAGATCCAGAATGCAGATCCTTTCACTATCTACGTGCTGTATAGAGTGCATTACTGTTACAACAACACGGTTATCTATGTAGAACCCCGTTGCTGCGCAATCTAAATATCTATTGTCTTTAGCAACCTCTATACATGTAGCATTTCTATCCCTTGGAATCAGCACCATAACGGTCGAATCGATAATATTTGCTATCAGTTTCTTTAGCTCACCTTCAATAAGCTTCAACCCTACCATACTACTAACGCTGTCTAATGCAATACTTCTTTTCACAATACCCATTTCCCCTCATATACAACTCTGTACATTAAGATATAATATGTGGTATCAAACTCTATAATGAATTCAATCTCAATAGACTTATAATTCTGCTAAGGATCTATCTGGTTCTGAAGGTGTATAATGAGATGAGTTTCACAGATCTATCAAATCTTATAGCAGATATAAATAGAATTATTATAGTTATGAGTGGTAAAGGAGGTGTGGGCAAGTCCCTTATAGCTAGTTCACTCGCTGTAGGATTGGCAATGAAAGGTTATAGTGTTGCTATCCTAGATGCAGATATTCACGGACCTAGTATACCGTGGATTATGGGCATCGAAAATAGACATATATATATAGATAATGACGGCTATATAACTCCTATTGAACTTGAAAATATTGCTGTAATTTCAATAGAGCTCTTACTATCAAACAAAGATATGCCACTAATATGGCGTGGACCGCTGAAAACACGTGCCATTTTGGAGCTGCTATCAAAAACACGAGTAGGTAAGAGGGACTATCTCATCGTAGACATGCCGCCTGGTACAGGTGACGAACCCCTAACCATAGCACAGCATCTAAGGAGTAGAATTATAGGCGCAATTCTCGTTGCAATACCTGGAGATCTCGTCAAGCATATCCTTACAAAAGCTGAGATCTTCCTTAGGGAACTAAATATCCCACTACTTGGAATAGTGGTTAACATGGCATACTTTAAGTGCCCTGTCTGTAACACCACACATAGGCTTTTTGGCACAGTCAATATAGAGTACAAAAATATAATAGCAGAAATACCGATCGATCCCATGCTAGCCCAGGTAGTTAGTAGTGGAAAGCTACTCAACTATCTAAGAGAAAATAGTAGCGATACAGCTAGACTCCTTCTTGAAATGTCAGACACCATTATAAACATGAATGCAAATAAGTAGACGCTATGCTATAGAATCTGAAGTTCGATAATATCAGCTAATAACTACGCCGACCCACAGCTCCCCTTCATATAGCTCGGGTTCACAGCCGTGGGGAAACCCCCACATCCTGGTGTACCCACGGTGGATACATGAATATCCAACATCACAAACCTTTATGAAACTTGAAACAGTTGCACCAGTGATATAGCTATATCTTAACCTTCTTAATTAATACAATTCTATTTTGAAGTCCTACCTTCTCAACTCTAATAATTCCGAATTTCTCAAGTTTTTTGATGTGTCTCCATAGCGTAGTTTTAGGTACATTAACACTGTTCTGTAGTTCTGTCTGTAGAGCTGAGCCTCCTTTAGCACCTAGAATCTTGATTATGGCTATATCTACATCGTTGAGCATTTCGGTTAATTCTCTTGACCCTCTTCTCTTTAAATATATAACAGCTATTCCAGATGCTGCTGTAATTATAATGGGGATAGCTATGGCTATCCATACATAGTTTGGCTGTGATGTAGATGGTGGTATCTGAGAAGTCTGTGGCGGTGTTTGTGTCGGTATTGGGGTCGTTTGGGTAGGAGGTGTATGGATTGTTTGTAGCGGTCTTAGGGTGTATTTTAATTCCTGTGGACCTTTTATTGTAAGTATGAGTGTTTTATTCCCCTCTTTATAATCGATAATCTCTCTAGGAACTGTAAGGAGAATTACATTAGCTATGGGTATTCTTAAGGT
This sequence comes from Ignisphaera sp., assembly GCA_038889075.1. Classification (GTDB taxonomy): domain Archaea; phylum Thermoproteota; class Thermoprotei_A; order Sulfolobales; family Ignisphaeraceae; genus Ignisphaera. The sequence goes on along the minus strand of JAWAHS010000002.1, from coordinate 11,663 downwards.
GATAGTATCGTTAGTCTCTATCATTAAGTAGAATATGTTGTTTGCAATAGATACATTGGCAATATATGAGATTTCGATGAGGGAATGCCTTTGTATTATTAAATAGAGTGTCTTATTTTCATATATTATCGGAACAGCCTCTCCATCTGCCATAGCTATGATGGTTTCAGGTATGGGCTCTACCGGTACCCTAACTGTTTGAAGCCCTTCGCTAAGATATTCATGCATTTCTACTAGCACTACACCATATTCATTAATATCCATCATCACAGTCTGTTGCGCACATACTCCTGAAATGGCTAAGAGTGGAAGATGAGCTAGAAGTAGCAGTATCGCCAATTTACGAATCTCCATAGAGACACCGTATTATGTAGTGTATCGAATAGCTAAAATCTATTGCCTTGCTACAGATATACCTAACAGTAAAGTAGAACTTATAAATATTAACAGCACACCAATACCGTTCACGCTATCTCAATGTTCTAAAAAGAAACTGTCTACCAATACCTCAGCGCAGATTTACACACAAATGTTAATTTCTATGCCGAGATCTGGTAGAATTAAGGTTTCGGATGACACTATGCATTTCATGATATATAAATTTATTTTCAGTTTAGTGTAATTTTTACTATATGTAGAGAGAAATACCTGTATATGGTGTTACATATATGAATAGTGATGAGTTTAGAAAAGAATTTGAGAAACTTTTGGACGAGTTAAGGGAGAGTGTTAAGAAACTTACTCTCGAAGTCGAAAAGCTGTTGGATGCAGGCAATGTTAGAGAGGCCTACAGAGTTTGGAGGGAGAGATCGAGAACGATTACAAAGGAATTCAATGAATATATCGAGAAGCTGAAAAGTATGGATGGGGGTATTGATGAGAAAAGTATGGAAGAGGTTGTCAAGGAGGTTAGAGAAAGAGTTGAAGAGGTAGTAGAGGAAATCTCTAAGTCATTCAACTATATATTGAAGAGGTTTGGAGAATCTAGTACTAATCGAACAGTATCCCCACCCATCTACAGAGCTCCCAAGATATTCATAGGTACGGTTGAGGATGTATTCAATTCCATAATGCATATATTTAAAGGTATTGAGGAGGCTATTGAGGAGAGTTTAAAGAGTGTTAGAGATAGACTGGACAGTGTAGTCTCTGCTAGGATTAGAAAGAGAGAACTCGATGTAATTGACCAGCTTGTTGATGCTGGTATATTTAGGAGTAGAAGTGAGGCTATAGCATATTTCGTTAGAAGGGGTATAGAGTCTAGTAGGGAATGGATAGAGAAAGCGCTTGAAAAGGCAAAGAAGATTAGAGAACTTCAAGAATCGATAAGGAGAGAGCTAAATGATCTCGACAAAAATAATGAGTAGAGTGCTATAGCCAGAAAATCTGGAACTGGAAACAGCTGATAATCCTCTAACGAAATAGCAGTAAGTCAAATGATATGGGTGATGCTATACTATAGAATACGGTATTGTGAAGATATAAGCTGCATGATCTATAATGGCTGCGAAGGCTAGAGACTATATGCGGATCTAGCTAACCCTAAAAATAAGACTGCCCACCGCTATCTACATAAAATAATAGAATGGAGAGATCAATGCCCACTTCCAAGGATGCAGCATCTCTATAGCCTATGGATAGAACTTTGTAGCTGGATATTCTGCTTTAGAAACTGTTATCTTCTTTTCATCATTAGTATGAGAAGGGCTGTCGCAGCAGATGCTGCTATCAATGCTATGGTAATGGTAGTATTGCGGTAGGGGATCTGCGGCATTTCCGATGTTTTCTCTGTTGCTGTAGTCGATGTTTTAGGGCTGGAGACGTATAGCTGTATAGTGTTGCTCTCTACTCTATAGATACCCGCACTCTCTGGTACCACTACCTTCACCTCGTATACACCCGGTCTTGTTAGAGGAAGCTCTGCACTCGATGTTTCTCGATTTATCTTACTATTCATTTTACTCCAGCTAATTTCATTGGTCAATCTATACAGAACCTCAACTGTATCTATAATAGGAGGAGACACCTCTACCCGTATCAATACTTTCGAATCTGCCTCTAGATATGGCCAGGCAACACTTATTGAGATGCTTGGTCTAACCCTTTCAACAGCTACTGTAACTACGTTGCTTAGTGCTGGATAGAATAGCTGTGACTCTAATTTTTGGACTGAGTTGGTTGATAAGTGTGTGTTGTGGTGGCGACTGGCTGGCGTATTCAGAGTTGTTGCTGGGTCTTGGTTGGGGATTATTGGTGGTTGCCACAATGTTTTTTACCTCTCTATCTCGGTATCCTAGGGTAGAGATATTGCTGTATGTAGGTGTGAGTGGATTTTGAATGGTGGAAAGAGGAGGGTTGTTAGAACTCCTGAGGGGTTTGATGTTGATACCTCTAGTGGTGAGGTTCTAGAGGATTGTCCTCTGGATTCTGGATACTCTGATTTCTCTGGATCTGTAGAGAAGTTTCTAAGCTATGCTTCGTCGGGCTCCTCCCACACTTCTAGTATATGTATGGATGAGGAGTCCGTGAATAGAGTTTTGGATAGAATTCTCCCTGGGCTTGTTTCTATTTTAAGGAATCTTCTTCTAGGGGCTCTGTGTAGGAATGGTTCTCCACCCGATGCTGGTCTCGATGTTGTTAGGAGGGTTGTTGAGGCAAGACTCTCTATGTCTGTTGGCGATGCTGTTGCCTATGACTCTGGTGGCTTTATTGGTCTTGTTGTCTATAGGTGTCTTAGAGAGGCTGGGGTTGATGAGGACTCTGTTCTAGAGGTGCTTAAGGGTATAGAAGGTGGTAGGTCTGTGGAGGGTGATGTGTATAGGCTCGTTAAGAATCTCTATAACTCAGTTATCCAGAGCCTTGATAGTGCACTGATTAGGTGGGTTTCTAGACCCAGTGAGGCAATAGATCTAGAGTTTGCCTCAAGGGTGCTGAACACATCTGTTAAGAGGGCTAGACGAGCTCTGCAGATAGTTACAAAGATTGATGGTCTTGGGATTCAGATAACCTCTAGAAAGATAGACGTGTCATCTGGTGCTAGAGATAGGGAGAGGGTACTTGATGTACTCAGTAAGCTCTCTAGAAGACTTGGTGTAGAGCTCTCAGCACCACAGCCAATGGTTGCAACAGTTGTTGTGAGACTTCCCTTTGAAATAGATTTGGAGAACCTTAGAAAATTTGGTAAAGCTGTTAAGCAGGGGACGAGGATGAAGCTAGAGGGTTCCTACTGGACAGCACTGGTCTTCAGAAAAACAGTGAACATATACGTTGATCTGCAGAACAGTCTAGATAGGTATAGAAGTGCATTAGCAGAAGCCCTACCTAATATATGTAGATTTGCAAAAGTGTGATGATATATGATTTACACCGTAAGTAGTAGAGATTCTAAGGCTCTAGTAAGTCTTCTAGAGATAATATGTAGAGAAACTCTGCACTTCTGCTATAGACCACTGGATTTGGTAGAACCTATACTATCGCTAGCATGGGCTGAGACCCTACAGTTTACACCGGTAGAGTGTATAAAGGATACACTATGTGCTTCAAAGGTTATAGATATGTTTGGTGTAGTTGTTCAGAAGGCTCTCACCAGTGAATATGTATATACGATAGACATAGAGAATCTGAAGAAAGTATTTGTAAATCTAAGACAGTTGCTGACCTTCCTCCAATCCCATCCTTACTAATCTGATGTACAGAGCTTTTCTAAACTGCTACAACTGCAGAACAGCGGAATATAAGCTCACTATCTATATATCTGTACCTGTCTATACCTGTGTATGTCCTCTATCATTATTAGGTTAGGGTCTACTGTATCTTATAGTATTTCTGGGAGGGTCTGTGGTTCGCGAAGGCAATGGTCTGCAGATAGAGCTGTCCCTTGATCCATGTATGGGTAGAGGGAGTGCTAGAATAATCTTTAATCTTGCAAATATCAGCACCGGAGTTCTTGTAAATGCTATAACCATGTTTAGAGAGTTCCTCAATTCTATAGAGTATATAGTGGATGATCTGTCGCTCAGTGTAAATAGATCCTCTATAGAGATCGTGCTCGACTTTATATCGAGGCAACAGAGTGTAGAGGAGGGTTTGGCCTCCCGGAGGCTAAAGTTCATCGCTGTCACTAGTGATGAGGGTGGTAGATAGTGTCGGGAGACAATGGGGTTATAGAGGTTTTGAAGCGGTTGGATCAGGAGATCGATTTTGCAAGAGGTTCTCTACAGCTCTCCATAGTTCTAGAGCTTGGTAGAAGTAATGAGGGGCTTACTGCAAGGGAGCTTTCGAAGAAATTGAATGAGAGGAGTAAGGCTGTTGCGGATGCCCTTAGGAAGATGGTGCTAAAGGATCTGGTTACAAAGGTTAGAAATGGAAATAGCTATGAGGTCTATATTCTGAGCGAGCGGGGCAGGAGATTCTATGAGGATCTGCATAGGGTGGTCAAGGGTAATGGCGGATCTAGATATGTGGATGGTAATAGGGAGGGTGGTGTGAACCCCCAAATCTTTTCAATAGAGCTTATGAAGAAGGGCTATCTTGTTGATGCCGTGATAGCTATGGCTACAAGTAGAAGGGGAGTGTTATCGTTAAGGGAGGTTGCTGAGGCTATGGGGCTAAGCCCACAGAGAGCCCAGGCATATCTAGAGATGTACTCTAGCAGGGACTCTCCGATAAAACTCTTTAAAAAGATTGATACTGAGCTAATGAAATTGGAGCAGGGGAGGGGAAGGCTACATGTATTCAAACTGCCGATACTTAGAATATGGAGAAGATTGGATGGACCTCTATACAAGCTAACTGAGGATGGCTTCTCAACATTCCATAGACTGACCTTCTATGTAAGGTATAAGAATTCGAAGACTGCAAGACTACTACAGAAAGTATTTGGATCTCTCCACCCACGATTGGTAGCAAAAAAGCTATTCAGAATGCTTACAGCCATAGACATAGCTGCAACAGCCCTCTCCCTAGCAGTATTGATGGACCTGCCTATTATCGCTCTCCTGCTACTCCTAGCCTCAATGGTATTCACAGTAGCGATGCTGATAACCTATATCACAGCCTACAACCTATAGCCTGGTGAAACCAATGACTATAACACAACCCGTAGGGAAGATGATGGACCTAGTTAAGAATACTATTAGGAGACATATCTCTACACGAGCCCCAGGTCTTCTAGAGATACTGAACCTCTACAGCCTTAACATCCATGGAAAAGAGATACTGACACTCCTCATAGAATCCCCCTGTACAGCGTATAGACTCCTCTATCAACTCTATAAGGATAGAGCTGTAGCTACAGCCATTATGGCCAATCTATTTATAGCTCCACTATCCACCATAGAGAACCCCTCTATACACCAATTCTTTCTTAACAAATTAAAAGAATGCATAGATAAGGAGCCCTAAATCAATGGAATAGCAGAACCGTGGAGACAGATACCATAAACTAGCTTCGAGAGATTATCTATAGTATTCCACTTCTAATACTAGTAGCAACAGCCCCTTCTACACCTAACAACACCCACATTGAGAACTGCGAATTACTTCCAAAACTGAAAACGGTAGTAGTGCATCGCTACAAATCCTGATATGGTAGTTTTTCTGGCTATACAGAATCTCTATACAGGAGTATATAATTGTACCATACGATGCTGTAGCGATTGCTGATGTATCTGACTCTATCTATTCCATGTCTATAACTCGTTGATTTTTCTGGAAGAAGCCTAGTCTTTACTGTTAATGTACTCTAAACTGTGAGGAGATATTCCAAAAGGAATTCATTGTATTTAACTGTTGGTGCGGCGGCCGGGATTTGAACCCGGGATCTCCGGCTTGGAAGGCCGGCGTCCTAGACCAGGCTAGACGACCGCCGCTCACCCAGATAACTGCTTTCATGCCTGTCGGTAAAAAGTGTTTATAGCCCTTGGTCTAGTTCTATTTGCTGGGATATCCCTGTGACAGTTCATCGATGACCTCTCTATATACTTGCCGAGCTATATCCATTACTCTATCTCTGTATTCTTGGTCTACTCTATACCAGTACCCAGGTTTTTCGAGACCTTTCAGTGTCTTTATCATTAGTATCACACCTCTGACAACGTTTGCAACATCTAGTATGAAGTTCTCATTTTCTATTGGATTTTCATCCGATTCGTGGTATGCCAGTGCCCATGGAGGTATGGCAACCCCCATGCTATTCATTATAACCATGAGATTCTGTATCAATGCTATAGCACCTGTATCGTTGCCGACTGCTATAAAACCTGCAGCCTTTCCCTCGAGTCTACTTCTTCCTTCAATAAAGATTGCGTTTTCAAATATTGTTAGCCTATCAATAAAATTCTTTAGTGGTCCGGGTACGCTATACCAGTATATAGGGCTTACAAAGATGATACCATCGCTCTCCATAATCAATCTATACAGCTTATCCATATCATCCTCTACTACACATGGAAATCTACACAGCTTAACATCATCAGAGACGCAGCCTATACATGGCTCTATTCTATAGTCAAATAAATCCACCTCATAGACATCGGCATTCTCAATATCTCTAGCAATTCTAGAGGCAATTCTAGCAACGATTCTCGAATTACCGTATATCCTATGCGATGCGCTTACAACCAATAATCTGATGTCCATTATAGCCACCAAGCAACTACTTCTAGCATGCCAGTCTATCCTCTACTATAATAGCGAACGCCATTTAATCTAGGGCGAAGACTACACCTAAATACTTTTTGGTTATACACATCTAAACCAATCTAAATGCCTTGTATTAACCACCTGTATAGGAGGTTGGAACAGCATTTAGATTACTAATACATGCTATAACATAGAGGGCGCTTTCTAGTTAATTGGATTCAGATGCTATAGAGCTTAAAACTAGGGAAGATGTATTAAAGTCAAGAATACTAGGTTGATGCAAAAATGGATTCCCGTACACGTGTCTTAACTGCACTAAGGCATGAGGAGCCTGATAGAATTCCTATAGATGTTGGATCGACACCCAATACAGCATTCCATGTATTTGTATATAGGGATTTGAGAAGGGTATTAAACCTACCTGAAAAACCTATTAGAATTTTCGACTTTGGACAGCAACTTGCTGAAGTTGAAAAAGAGCTTCTAGACTACTTCCACGCTGATATTATAAACATCAATAGGACTCTAGAACCGTGTGCACCATATCCATCCATATGGAGATACAGAACTAGGGATGGTAGAGTTGTTGAGATATCGGATAGAGAGTGGAAGGTGTGGGTTCATAGAAATGGAGCAGTAATTGAGATACCTAAGGCTATGGATATTATTGAGGAAGAGGACGGGGGATACGTGGCATATGTAGGTGGAGATGCTATAGGCAGGATGCCTAAAGATGGGTACTACTTCTGGGGATTGGATAGATATGGCGAGGAACGCCCTCCACTAGCGGAGGTAAAGACTGTTGACGATATAGAGAAGTTTAACTGGGAATACCATAGGGTTAGCAGCAACTATGTAGATGTCCTTAGAAGAAGAGCGGAATATCTACATAGAAATACAGAATACGCATTGATATTTACAGTTGCAGGCTCTCTACATGAATGGGGTCAAGGTCTTAGAGGCTGGAGTAGATGGCTATCTGATCTAAGGATTAGAAAGCCGTTAGCTGAAGCCATGCTGGATCACATGATGGATGTACTAAGGTATAATGTTGAGAGATACGTCGATGCATTAAATGGCTATGTCCATATTATTGGTTTTAGCGATGATTTTGGAACTGAGGAAGGTCCGCAGATATCGGTACAGACATTTAGAGAATTCTACAAACATAGATACGAGGAACTCTTCAATATAGTTAAGAGAAGATCGAAAATGTATATATATCTACATAGCTGTGGCTCCATATATCCCCTTATAAAGGAGTTTATTGATGTTGGTGTTGATATTCTTAACCCTGTTCAGATTTCTGCTAGGGGTATGGATCCTGTGGTGCTTAAGAGGGATTTTGGTGAGCAGATTGTTTTCTGGGGTGGTGGTGTGGATACACAGCATATTCTACCATTTGCAAAAGAGGAGGAGGTTATTGAACATGTGAAGAAACTTATAGAGATATTCAAACCGGGAGGAGGATATATATATGCACCAGTACACAACATACAGCCAAACACACCACCACAAAACATAATAGCAATATACACAACAGCATACAAATACGGAAAATACACAGTGAGATGAAGAACTTTGAATCCTATACAATAAAATAATGATCTATATAGCCAATCTTAATCTACGGTATTCTATTCGCTTTGGAGGTTCCCCCAGACAGCCTTGGTATATATGTATACTGGGATAGAGCTTTAGGAGATTATCATTAGCTTAGTAGTTTGGCTGTAGTATTAGAATTGCCCAGTATATCTTAATCAAATACTTTAATAGAATAGTTGTACTATTTTCATAAAGGGCTAAAATGCCATCCATGCAATGCCTACTAGAGTTGCTAGGGGTGGTGATTTCAATGGCTGTACCTATCTTAGTTGTTCATGGAGGTGCTGGTAGTTGGCGTGTTGATAGTAAACTGTTGGAGGGTATTAAAAAGGCTCTAGTGGACGCTCTGGTGAGTGGATTTAGACAATTCTATAATGGTTCTGCCCTCGATATGGTTGTTGAAGCTGTTAAGGTTTTAGAGGATTCTGGCATCTTTAATGCTGGTATTGGTAGTACCGTTGATCTATCTGGTAGTATTTCTATGGATGCCGGTCTCATGTTTGAGGGTAGAGCTGGTGCTGTTGCCTATACTAGATACCCTAAGAATCCGATACTCCTTGCTAAATACATCTATAGCTATACTGACCATATAATTATAACGGGTTCTGCTGCCGATGATCTTGCTAAAAGAGTTGGTCTCGAACCTCATCCAGGACCTAGTGAAAGATGGATTAAACTATATAGAGAATATATGGAGAGGGCTAAGAAGGGTGAAAAGATATCCACATATTTTGGCAAGAGTCTAAGACTGTGGCTAAATATAGGAGATACTGTAGGGGCTGTCGCACTTGATGGAAGTGGCAGGCTGGCAGCTGCTGTTAGTACAGGTGGGGTCTTTCTAAAGTTTCCTGGAAGAGTTGGTGATTCTCCTATACCTGGAGCAGGTTTCTATGCAAATGAGTGTGGTGCTGCAGTATCAACAGGTGTAGGGGAATATATAATACTATCCCATCTAGCTCTAAGAGTTGTAGAAGGGATTTGCAAAGAAGCGGATATTATAAAGGCATCCAAAGAAGCTCTGGATATTCTAACCAATAGATTCGGATCCAATACGGCTGGTATTATAGCTATAGATAGTAGAGGACAGCCCCATGCAGTATACAATACAGAGGCTATGCCTTGGGGCTACATAGATAGTAGTGGAAGTATCGTACTTAAAGGTCTACCAACACCTGTATAGAGCACCCTTGCAAAGACATTTTCAGACTATGTGATAGATAGCTATTCTTCGGCGATTTCAGCTACTTGAGCTACCTGTAGAGTTTACTATGTTTCTGTAGCAGGGGATGCACAGATGGGCGACCCATATCCACAGAAAACCAAAATGCCCAAGAGACTCGAGACTATCAAAATAATGGATATAGGCAAACACCTTACACTAATTTAGCAATCCATATTATAATATCATCATACAGTAGAATAGGGTAATATTTTCACCCGGTGCACATCTAGATATGCTCAATTGGGCAGTTGTTTTCCTGATTTTGTAGGGAGATGTTTATAGTTTTTTGTGTGTTCCTGCGTCTAGTAAATTCCCTTCAACCTATATATCTGAATGCCTCTTGAATGCGTGAAGAGTAGGTGAAACCTCTAGTGATGAGATGGAGGAGCTCTTTTGTAACACACTTGAGAGATGCTGTTGAGAAGCAGATGGTGGAGAGACTGGATATCAGAAAATTATGAAGATCTGTGAACCACCACCTTACTGAGAAACGATATCGAGAATTCGTGTAATCTATCTTAAGATTGTTTAGACCTAAGATGTGCTTCTCTGTAGATAGTGTTATTAGATGCCCTCTAAGTAGCACACTATCTCAGTGAGGGACGCGGAAGAGAATGTGATGTTGGGGATAGTCTATATAACCTATACAGCATCTAAGATTGTTCAAAAGCATACACTGGTGGTGTATATGATTTTAGGTATTATGAGTGATAGCCATGATAATTTAGAGGCCATCTTGGCTGCCTTAAATATCTTTAGGCATGAGAATGTAGAGATGCTGGTACATCTTGGTGATATAATCTCCCCCTTTGCATTTATGAGGATAGTAGAACTTCCTGCTAGAATTATAGCTCTACTTGGTAATAATGATGGTGATATACTGAGTCTCAGAGAAATAGCTCTTAAAGCTGGTGCTATGATCAAACAAAACATATACTCTCTATCTATAGAAAATAGAAGGATTCTTCTTATCCACGGATTTGGAACAGCTGAACAGACTAAGGAAATTGTAGAGTCTATTGCATCATCTGGTAGGTATGATGCGATTCTGTATGGACATACACATAGAAGCAACGTCTACTCAATTAACGGAACCCTCATACTAAACCCTGGGGAGGTCTGTGGATATCTAACAGGTAGAAGAAGCATAGCGATACTAGATACGTTAACAATGGAATATAGAGTGGTAGAGTTTTAAACAATAGACACAAAAGAGTTTTTAGCCCACAATACACAAAAGCCTACTCAGGTGGCCGCGGTAGCTCAGCCTGGTTAGAGCGCGGGACTGTGGGGCTAAACGTGCAGAGATCCCGAGGTCCCGGGTTCGAATCCCGGCCGCGGCCCTTTTTAACCAATACCTGCTACATAACATATGAATTGAAATGGTTGTAGGTAGGGGGTAAGAATGGTTAGATACACAATGTATAGAAGAGTGCTTGAGAAGCTGGGTTTGAAACAGCTAGATGTATACAGATATAAAGATAGAGATATCATAAGAGCCTTAAGGATACAGGATGGTAAAGTCCTTGTAATAGACCTTCCAAAGCATAGGGAAGAGATGAATATAGAGGAATTCGCAAACTATGTAAGATCTAGAATATCGAGATAGCTGTTCCCCGCCTAACCGATCTCTCTACATCTCCATATCCCATCAAGGGTCATTTGGAGAGACGTGAGGCAGCGGGGACGTAATTACAAATGGTTACACATCCTAAAAATATTTAATTGAAGAAAACTACAATCAATCCTAGCACAAAACATATAATGCCAGGGTTTTTGAACCAATACTAACACAGTCTTAAAACTCACTCATCTCCATCTCAATTAATATTTTAATACACTGGTGAACAGGATAGAACTTGGATTGCTACCGTTTCCCGTCCCAAGGTTTCTGTAGGTTTTCCTGGGGTGGGTCATCATGGTTTCCCTGAACCACCTCCCCACGGTCTGCCGTGGGTCTCGGAAACCCAGGGTCACCAAGATGATTATTAAGCTTCAGATGTTTATAAGCCTTGCCCACACCTAATCGCATTAAAAGCTTTGAAAACCCTAGAGAAACCTATAGACAAGAAACAGCTACCAAACCCTGGTTCGATGCATGTTAGCCGGCATTAAATCTCACTTCCTGCTATTCTTTATCCACTCCTAATACCATGTTCTGTAATTAATTCTAATCAGCTATTCTTAAGAAGAA
>JAWAHS010000001.1:409068-446138 GCA_038889075.1 Ignisphaera sp. | reverse complement strand
TTAGCGCGTATACTTCTTTTCCATGGAGGTGCTTGATCTTCTCTTTGTCTCTTCCTAGTGGGTAGAGAACGTAGTCTCCTCTCCTATACTTTATAATGCTACATCTAACCAGCTCGATTCTAGCCATATATATCCACCTATAAAGATATGGAGAGAAAAGATTATAGACTAAACTCTATAGTTCTAGATGTGGTGAGCTACTCGGTGAGGGGTGGAGAGCTTGTTGAGGCTCTTAGGATGAGGGCTCTCCCTGAGGGTAGCAATGATTATCTTGCTCTACTTGAGTTTCTGAAGCTCTATCGTGATGCTGTTCAGCTAGCTGTAAACAGGTTGTGGAGTTTAAGCGAAATACCTTCAATTAAAACTCTACACAAGATGTTCTACTCAGAGCTGAGAAATCGTGGTTTTAGAGCACACCACGTAAAGCAGGTATATACCTACGCTAAAACAGTTGTTAGAGCCAGTAAGCAGAACGGTGGGAAGAAACCGGTTCTAAGGAGATTGACAGCTAGGATAGATAGATACGACTACAGGCTAGACCTAGAGAATAGGATGCTTGTTCTAAAGATACATGGAAATAGAGAGGTTAGGCTAAGACTACTAACATCTAGTGAGAGAATAGAGAAATACAAAGAGTGGAGTAACTATGAGATAGCTGTGAAGATAGTTGAGAACGAGGTCTATGTAGCGGTATACTTCAGGAGAGCGGTTAAACCGAGGAGAACTAGAACAATCATGACCATCGACGTTAACTTCGACAACATTACTCTAGCTGTTCTTACACCTAGTGGAGAGTTGTTGAAGCTGAAGCGGTTCAAGACACCACTCAGGAGGATGTTGACGCATAGGATATGGATTGAGAGGATTCAGAGAAGGTACTCTAGATCGTGGAGGTTCGTCAGAGGTGTTAGGAGAGCGATTAGAAGACATGGAGAGAGAATAAGGAGCATGGCCTGGGATTATGCACACAAAGTTGGAGATAATATTGCTGAGCTAGCTGTTGAGCACAGCTCAACCATAGTTCTCGAAAACCTAAGCAATCTCAGGAGTAATGTGAATAGAGGTAGCAATTTCAACAAAAAGCTATCGCTGTGGTTCTACAGAAAGATGCAGTTCACCATAGTATATGAAGCATTAGAGAGAGGACTAGCAGTTAGATACGTTAACCCAGAAAAGACTTCATCAACGTGTCCGAGATGTGGAAGCAGGTTAGAGGATAGCGGTGGTAGAGTACTGGGATGCAGTAGATGTGGATCCACAGGAGATAGAGATGTAATCGCATGCATAAACCTGTTCCTAAGATACTCAAGATGTGGGGTGCCCGGGGTGCCCCTAAACGCCCCCAAGGGCGATGCATACCCAAGACCAATGCAGGGGAACCAGGGATGAGGCAATGAAATCAACTTACATAAACCTATATCAGAGCTGAACCCCAGATACATCAATTTCATTGTCAATAACACTAACAGGCTAATTTGAAGCACAACAGATTCGGAGAACAATCAAATAGTAAATAACCTTCTAGATTCCACCCTCAGCTGTTTTCTCTAAAACTACCTCCACGTATCCCTCTTTTTGGAGTATGTTTATATTGCCTAGACCAAGGCTCTCAACTATCTCCTTAATCATCTCAACACACCGGCTAGACGTTGTTAAAACTACAATCGTATCGCCCTTCTTAGCCTCGGCAAGAGCTTTTATTGCTTTTATTAGAGGTCCTGGACAATCTTCACCTCTAAAATCAGCTATCTTAGTTTCAGGCATATAGGTTTCCCATCAAAAATACTTTTCACTATCTCTAAATACTTTATTAGCCTAGTATTGGTGATGGAGTGTTGCAACAATGTTGGATGTATTAGTCAAGGTTTTATGGTCTATAAATATAGAGCTGAAGGATTTGTATATGTAAAGCCACCATTAAGTTAAGGGCCGTTTAAAGGACCTTCTTCAATCCTATTTCTAGATGAATGTACGATTGTTAATACATTACCATCTTCGCAATAACTCACCTAGCACTTTCTATTTCTTTTTCTTTGTACTGTTAAAGCTATTGTAGCTCTATAATTACAAAACAAAAGTAAAGCTGTAGAATAAGGTGGGGAAAGTTTTATACTACCTCTAAATTTAATATCTTTTTTAAATGTTAGATGTGCTGACGCTAGTCAGCTAAATGGTGTAGTATAGTAGATGGAGGGATTCAGCCCTATCGAGCTTACCGAGATTGTTAGAAGGTGGGTGGCTAGGACTATTAGTGATGTAGAGGAGCGTAGGTGTTACAGGTTTAGGGGAGGTAGGTGGTATGGAGGTATAGCAACGGGTGATGTTGTCGGCTGTAATCTTAGGTGTAAATTTTGCTGGAGTTGGCGTTTCAGCCACTCTATGGATAGAGGAGAGTTCTACGCACCAAGGCAAGTTTTTGAAAAGCTTGCTGATATAGCTTCCAGCAAAGGCTACAAGTACCTTAGACTAAGTGGTGGTGAACCAACAATATCTTGGAGCCACCTAATGGAAGTTCTAAAGCTTGTTGAGGAAACAAAGTATATATTTATTTTAGAGACAAATGGTATCCTCATAGGCTATAGCAATCGGTATGCAAAAGATCTGGCAAAGTTTAGCAATATTGTAGTAAGAGTATCATTTAAAGGCGCTTCAGCCGAAGAATTCCATATGTTAACAGGTGCCGAGCCACAGTTCTACGAACTTCAGTTTAAAGCGCTTGAGAATCTAATGGAAAATGGTATGAAGCCTGGAGAAGATTTCTATCCAGCGATAATGCTTAGCTTCACAACGGATGAAAACTACAGGCTATTTAAGAAGAGGCTCTCGTCAATACATCCAGTATTGGTAGAATCTATAGATGAAGAATATGTTATTCTATATCCACATGTTGTTGAGATCTTGAATAGATACAGGCTTAAGCCTAAAGTGGTATTTAAGCCAAATAGCATACCCGAGTTCATGATATAACGAGGCAATATGCCCTCTTTTTCACCATTCTATGGATAGCACTCTTATACTACTCCTATGACCAGATTCAAAATATGTTCTATCACTTACAAATAAAGGAGGGTTTAGAAACTACTAGTAATAGACCAATTCAATACTATCAATGTCAACATGAACGGGGACATGGTAGCTTTATCTAATGTACTTTAACATATGCTCAACATATTTAAAGCCGTGGTCTGGAAATATGGTTATGTAGTCACCTTGGTCAATGACATTCTCCTCAACAAGCCTTCTATATGCTGCATATACAGCACCACTACTCAGTCCAACAAACACACCATCCTTCCTAACGATATTTATAACACTTTCTACGGCTTCCTTAAGTGAAACCTCGAGAATCCCATCGAGTTCTACACTATGTACCCACTTCATACCACTTTCAACCCTTCTAATACCCTGTATTGCCACTCCTTGTTCAGGTACAGCTCCATATACCTTGATTCCTTTAAATCTATTCTTAAAGTAGAATGCTAATGCCGATATGTGTCCAGATGTCCCTAGACTACCTATTATAGCTTTTGGCACTATGCCAGCTTCCCTAATCTGGAGCTCCAACTCCTTGGCAGTATACCTTAAGTGAACCTCGAAATTGGCATCGTTGAAGAACTGGTTTAGATGCACAGCACCTTCAGCTCTAGCTACAGCTTCAACATCATCAATGAGTTCAACTGTCAGAGGTTTTAGAGATCTCACGACCTCTGCACCAAAAATTTTTAAAAGCAGCTCTCCTGTGATGGACACCGTTGATGGTATGTACGCTCTTAGTCTAGATCCATGGATGTTGGCCATAGAGGCTATAGCCAGACCGGTATTGGTTGAGGTAGACTCTACGAGAAGACCAAGCTCAACTCTACCGAATCTCTCCACAGCTTTTCTATACATATACCAGCCAATACGATCCTTAACACTCATACTCCAAGGATTAAACCCCTCAAGCTTCGCCCATACATTCCTACCCTCTATGGAAGATCTTGCAAGCCTTACCAGAGGTGTTGGCCAATTTCTATATAGAAGCTCCTCAGTATCTCTAAACACTCTAAATCGACTAGGCTTTATTTCATCGAAAAATCCTATCGTCTCTAGTGGAATGTAGATTTGTTCAGAGGTATATCTCGATACCGGTATGTAGCTGAAACCAAGTCTCATAAGAACTGTACAGAGCTCGCCATTCTCCACAGCTTTTCTATCGTCATCGATAGCAATAGTTCTATCAACACCACCCCTGCTGAGAATTCCTCTAGCAATCTCTAGAAATTTCTCAAACGATACATCATCTAAGCATTTAATGTCGCTTACCCTAGCTAGATGCATTGAATATGCACCAAATTCCAATTGCGTGAATTGCAGATAGATATAGTCGTTACTTGAGATTTATAAACTCAACTCAAAATCCTATAACTATGTTATAATAGAAAACTTGGTGATATCTATTTCTAAAAATATTCAAAGTAAACCTATTTACCATAATGTAGAGGATAGAGATCCGAGAGACGTTATCTCAATAAGATGTCCTTCGCCTGATACTACTGATGCGCTAGTAGCCCAAGCTTAGATTAATTAATACTGAAGAAAGTCTCTCCTGAAGATACTGTATTAGGAGCTTGAGATCGTAGATGAATTCGCGAGCTAAGCTTAAGAGGATTTTACATGATAATTAAATTGTAAAGAATTGAGAGATTGACCGTCAATATGGATCGCTGCAGATCTGTTGAATGTGGAAAATGTTTAGGAGCATGTTTAATGGAGTAGTTAGTAAGAGTAGAGTAAAGCTATCCTGGTGGATGAAAGAAGATTCGATAGATTTACCTTTGCATAATTGTATGGCTTCATAGTGCTACAGTTCTGTTATATATAGAGATCGAGGATTTCAAGTAAATATCATTCTACAAACGTACCTTAATCCACTTGAATAACAACTAGCAATACAGAACAGTGGACGGTACAGGCTATGCTTCCCATTATCAACCCCATTCCTTTATTCTACCTTTAGTATACACAATTATCACTAATTGTGTACCTTATTTCAGCATACCTGTTGGTCCATGGAATAAATATCGTTCTGGATCTTCTTCAAACGCCTTTTTACAGTGCAAACTACAGAAATAGTATATCTTCCCTTTATGGACCGTTTTATACCTCGCCTTACTAGGATCCACATACATTCCGCAAACCGGATCTATAACACTCATATAGATCACATAATAGAATATCTATTCCAGAATTAAAAAGTCTTCATCTAGACTATATATTATAAGAGTCTAATAGGTGCTCTGTTAGGGGTTGTACGGCTTTTAAGAGTTCGGATCCCGGTGCTTCGCTGTATAGCTACTTGGTAGGTACTTGAAAACGCTTTTGTCTTCATCCCCTCATACATTTTCTTCTACCCAGCCTAGTTTTACCCTTCATTGCGAGGGTGCTTCTTGCTGTCCCTAACGATAACCCTTACAAAACCGTTTTCTACATCCACCTAGCATCTCGGCAACTTCACCAAGACTAGAAACCACATCATACATATGTGTGCTCTAAATCTGCAGCCTCTTAGCATTGGATATAGTAGCTGGTGGATCTAGGACTTTCTTAGAAAGCCGGTCTAAACCCCATATAGAGCATCAACAGCTCTCTGCAGAGCATACCCACTAACGCCAGATCCCAACAGTAGACTACTTGCACTTCTATTAACTACCTTCTTTGCCCCGGCTCTGAGTGTCCCTATAGCACCTCACCTCCGGGCAATTTACCACGAATCATAACGAATAGATGTATTCATCGAGTACACTGAACAACCTCTTATGGTATACAAATATGATTCATAAATCATATTTTTATGGTGGCGTGCTTAGCTTCGATATATACTTGAGGCAAAAGTCGTGAAAACAGATACGAAGTACCCTCATCTACCCACCTAGGGAGTATCAACACAAGCTTTCGAAACACCATGGAAAGAAGATCAAAGTAATAATTACCGTTGAAGAAGAGTAAGCCCATTTATTTACAAGTATTTTGAGAGGAAAACTAGCCTCGACGCAGGCTATACTGTCATAGGAAAATACATTTAGCTATTTCTGAGGGTTAAATGATAGGTTGGTGTAAAATATAGTCTTTGAATCCAGCAATGGAATAGGGTGTGTGGGATTGGATATGAAGCTGGAGGTGGATACTATTCTAAACCTATTTATCTTAGTAGGAACCCTGTATCTAAGGTAGGGAGGAGATTAAATTTAAAAATGTTTCAATTGATCTGTAACCCAGTATAATAATTCCGATACCTTTTTCTCTATTCCATATTATGAAACCTGGTGTAGCATATATTCCATATTCATATTGTGCCTCTCTAGCATCTTCCTGTATAATTTCTTCAACATTGTATTTATTTACATCAGGTATCGAACCACGGATGCTCCTCATTATCTGGAGAACGTCTTCGGTGGTGGGATAGATGTTGGTGTAGACTCTGTGATAGATTTCATTAATTAATAGAGACACTTGTGTGGAATTTCTACTTTCTAGATACATTGCCACTATGTATCTATGAATGTCATTGACCTCTGAATGTACTATTAAATTCTTTGGTACTAAGGCTACTGCACCATTCTCTATATATTTCTCTAAAGCTGGAAGAATCTCAACATAGAATTTTGCACAATAAGGACACCATGCATCCTCATAGATAAAGAGGTAGTTCTCGGCATCGATGGAGCCTATAACCGGCATTGTATCCAAATTAAGCTTAGGCATTTTAATGGTCTCTAGATATATGTCCGAATTATTGAGTATGGGAACATTATAGTAGTTGTATATATATGCATATGTAGCTAGCGTTACACTAGGTTTTGAAACGAAGAAATTCTCTATATTATCAAAATATGCTGTAACTAACCCAACTTTAGACAGATCAGCCGAGGTACTATACATGCCAAATATTGGAAATGTTGTATAGTCTGCAAGTCTATCTCTGAGAGCACTGCTTAGATCAGCATAGCTAAGTATACATAGACTAAGGCTTATGTTTATAGCACTGCTACTATTTCTAGCTATAGATATGC
This sequence comes from Ignisphaera sp., assembly GCA_038889075.1. GTDB lineage: Archaea > Thermoproteota > Thermoprotei_A > Sulfolobales > Ignisphaeraceae > Ignisphaera. The sequence goes on along the minus strand of JAWAHS010000001.1, from coordinate 439,086 downwards.
TTAAGCTATTGGAAAGTATGTTGAAAAGCTGTGTATTTGGTTCAATACTACGGTAAATTACAACAAAGGCGTTTTCACTATTATTGCATTTTTTACTCAGTTCATCAATAGTTGGTGTTACCATAGTTCTGTGAGGAGCAATCGTATTTCTAAGGTAAAATAATAGTGATATTAAGGCTATGGAGATAGCTACAAGTAGTACTATCATTAGTGTTACAGTTTTTTCCAAGATTTATCACTTAACAATAGTGCCTCTACGTAAGTTAATAAGCATAGATTACGGGAATTGTGCCGTGGGCTATCCATTCAATGTTTTTAAAAAGTGCTGCGAGGTGTGTATAGGGTTTATTTCATTTACATAATTTGTCAGCATCATTTCTCTAACTTTCTTCATATCTCGAGTCTGTGAAACTATCCATGATAATTTGACGTATGCTGTTTCTGGTAGCATATCATCCCCGGGTATAACACCTACTTCTAGCAATCTTCTGCCAGTCGTATATACATTCATATTAACTCTTCCAAAGAGGGTTTGAACTGTCATAACCACGGGTATGCCCTCCTCTACAGCCCTCTTTATAGATTCTATTGCATAGCTACCTATATGTCCGAGGCCGGTACCCTCGATAACTATACCATGGAATTTTCTATCAACTAAAAAATCTATTATTTCGCTTTGGAATCCTGGGTAGGCTTTGATAAGCGCTATCTTATCATCAAATCCTATCGATGTCGCAACTTCATTTCTACTTCTAGCTCTCGGGATGTATCTATAGTTGATTAGTGTAAGCTCTTTTTTATTCAGATCCACCTTAGCCAAGGGTATATCATTTATCGATTGAAAGGCATCTCTTCTACTACTATGCATCTTTCTAACTTTAACACCTCTATGTGCAAAAGCACTACTATCTGATGGTGTTGAGTGCATAACTACTACGACCTCTCCAAATGGCGCTTTAAGTGTGGTTATTACCGCAGCTATTAGATTGAGGGCAGCATCAGCACTAGGTCTATCGCTACTTCTCTGGGAACCTACAAGGGCTATTGGAAATGGAAGGTTTCTAAGGGCAAAGGCGAGAGCAGATGCTGTAAAGCTCATGGTGTCTGTACCATGCGTAACTATAATACCTTCTATACCTGAGGAGATAGCTTTATGAACATTTCTCGCAATGGTTTCCCAGTGCCTTGGAGTCATATCCTCACTCAGTATATTGAATACAATTTCAAATTCATAGTTAGCGAGATCAGCAAGCTCTGGAATAAGATCTAGGAGATCTGATGGAGACATGGCGGGTTTAACAGCACCTGTTTCATACTCTACTCTGCTAGCTATTGTACCACCACAGCCAAGTATCCTAACGATGGGAAGTGTGGGTGTGGTGCTGATCTGGAATTCTTTGCTAGTACGTGAAATAGAGATGCATTCACGTACTTCAATACTTTGGATCCTATTGATACTTATACCAATGTTGTAACCATTATCGAGCTTAATAATAATTGTATCAGAAGAACTAAATTCATGTTTTGGCATTAGAAGCCCTTCTATAAATATATTACCATTCAATACAACTCTGATTCTACACCCAATACCAGCACCAAGCTTTTCTAAAATATCCCTAGTCCTCCCACTATAGCCTGGTAGTTGCTCACTCATCTCTATCACACTAGTAACCATATTGCAATAGAGTAATATTAGCTTTATAGTTAAAAGCCACTCCTTTCTAACAAAGGATTATAGTATATATAAATATTCGATAGAATTAACTAGTGCAGGACATAAATCAGATTTGGTGGAGAGATGGTAGAGCTTTGCTGTTGAAAAGCTTTCCCCAAATCTGAAATGGAATACCTAACATTGATATGCTAGCTTTAATGATACCGATAAACCTACATTTCCTCACCAACTATGGCAGCCTTCTCTACTTTCTTCATCTGCTTTAAATACATTTCATAGATTTCCTTCGTTGTTGTTGCTTCGTTTGCTGATTTATCCTCTCTCCATCTTATAAATCTAGGGAATCTTATTGATATGCCAGCGTCTGGTTTAACCCAGCCTTTACAACATGTATGCAGAGGTGATAGTGTAAGTTCAGCACCGCTAACCTCCATAACAAGTGCAGGTTCAAACCATACATCTGCTTCCATATCGCTATCAACCCTCTGGTGCTTATATGGAATTCTGTATGGCTCTAGCTTCTTCGGTAATTCAGCGAGCTCTTCATCTGTAAACCCTGTGCCTACTTTACACACGGTCTTAAATCTATCTGATTCAGGATCGTAGGCAGCAAGTAGAAGGGCTCCAAAGGTACCTGCTCTCTTACCTCTACCATGAAAGGCGCCTACGACAACTAGATCGACGGAATCGCTCATTTCACTTTTATAATCTCTCTTATACTTGATCCATAGCCAACCCCGTGTTCCAGCCTGATATACTGATTCAGGTCCTAGCGATTTCACTACGAGACCCTCACAACCACTCTCAACAGCCTTTAGGAAAAATGTTTCAAGCTCTTTTGGATTATTGACAACAATACCATCAGCCAGACCGAATTCTTCCGATTCGATAATGATTTTTTTTAGCATCTCCTTTCTCTCAGCTAACGGTCTTACTGTAAGGTCATAGCCATCGACATAGAGACAGTCAAATACCTTTACAACGACCGGGTACTCCTTCAAAGCTTCATGAATATCTTTTTTTCTCTTTCTATGCATAAGCTCTTGGAATGGTCTGAAGTCCCCGGTTTCAGGATCTACAGCTATAATCTCACCCTCTATAATAGCCTCAGATGCATTGACATGCTTAAGCACCATTTCCACAACGTCTGGATACTGGTGGGTTATCTCTTCCATTCTTCTAGAAAATATCCATACCCTATCTCCTTTCTTATGAATCTGCGCCCTTTCACCATCATATTTGAATTCTGCTATAGCTGGGGAACCAGCCTTAGTCAATATTTCATTAGGATCGCTAGCTCTTTCGGCAAGCATTGGTCTTAGTGGAATTCCAGGTGCAGGCTTTATGTATTTAACTTCAGAAATACCCTTTTCAGCGATAATCTTTGCTACCGTTCCTAGATCTGGGTATATATTGTATGCACGTTCAATAACATCTCTAGGAATACCAAATGCTGAGGCAAGACCATCCATGATGGTCGCCTCTCCAACACCTAGTCTAAGTCTGCCTTCAACAAATCTAACAATGTATTTTGCCTCTTTAGCTTCAGCCTTTGCTAGTATAGCTGATAAAAGTCTCAGCTTCATATCCCTACTACCCTCGCCTTGGAGAGAGGCTATCTTCACAAGCGTATTGTAAACCTCATCTACGGTCAAACCCTTTAATGGAGTAGCTCTATCATTCTTTATAAAACTTATTAAACCTACAGTTTTAGAGGATCTACCAAGTTTGATTCTCTCTATGACAAGACCGTAATCTCCTAGACTCTTATATAGCTTCTCAACCTCAGTCTCTTGAACACCTGTAGCCATAGCTATTGCCTTCTGAATACCTTTTTCAGCTATTCCAAGTTCAGGCATACCCTTCCAATCAGGCCATAGAATACCAAGGATTATGTATACAACCCTATCAATAATGTTAGCCGGGGTCTTTTTAAAGAGCATAGCTAGTGCTGTAGCCTGCTGAATTTTGCTACTAGTCTTTTCAAGTATATCAAGAGTCTGTGCAATCAGTGCAAACTCCATCTGTTTTCCCAAGTATACTAATTAGTTTTCAGAGTAGATATACTCTACAGCACACAGCCGATGATGACAATCCGGCAAGAAGGAATGTACATGACAGTTCAGAGTTACTCTGAGGAAAGTAGCTATCTCCATATTTCATATCTGTTAAGAAATGCACTCGGGTTTATATTGGAGGGAGTCTGCAACAGCATTTTACTCGGGAAGGGTGATAGGGATAGCTATAGAAATTCGACAGGTGACCCTAGGAGTTGGCCGGGAATATTTGGTTTAAATTTGACGATAACAGTAGGATTTCTATAGCTGTGAACTTTTACTACTCTACCTCGGTATATATTACCATGACCATCCTTAGCTACAGCTTTTGAACCAATCAATGACCCCACCTCCACTCCATCTATAAATACTCTTACAAGTACTTGGTCAACATACTGTCTTGCACCACCTTTTCTATAGGTTACAATAGCTCCTAAGGCTTTTAGGTGCTGGCTAGATGTAGCCAATTAAAAACCACCATAGAGTAAGATATCATAGGAAGAGGACTTAAAAAGTTTAACTATAATAAAAATGGTTTAAAGCATTACCTTTAAGCTGTACCAGTAGCGGGAGCTGAGGCTTTTTGCTGAACACTGCCAACAACAGGTAGCTCGGGGAACTTTTCTTTCATCCTCTGTTCAGCTACGATTCTAGCTTCATCTAGTATCTTTCTAGCTTCAGGTGAGGCATACATATCACCGGTTGGCATGCCAAGGGCTTCTCCTGCAGATATAACAACATCTCTTAGACCCTCCTCCACTTCTGATAGCTCTAGGGACATCTCAGGCATTATACCCTTTATAATCTGTCTAAGTTCTTTTACAACACCCACTACAGGAACTAGGCCTGACATTATATCTCCCATAGTTATAACAGTATCGAGTCTTAAGGCAACCTGCTCTAGTGCTACTTGTGTTATTGTTAGTTGTTTAACCATCTTTCTAATTTCTGCAATCTCATTGGCATACATAGTGGCTCTTACTTCATCGCCCTGTGTCAGAGCATCTACAACTCTCTCGAATAGTACTCTATCCCTTTCCCTGAGTCTCTCTATAAAGACCTCAAGTCTACTAACCATAGCTCTTATCTTATAATCAGCCATCACAAGCTTCTGCTTTATAGGCTCCTTACGCTTAAGGACGTCCTTTAGTTTTTCACCTACGGTTGGTCCACCAGCCCACCTTTTTTCGAAATCTGAAAGTGCGACCATCTGTATTCCCATAGCTATGGTTTGGAAGGAGATCAACATATAAAGAGTTAGACCTATGAATGGTAGACATGCAGGCACTATAAGTCAAAGTCATTTATTGTAAAAGGTATTACGGGCCAGCATCCTTAAAAATGTTGGTAGAGACTATTTTACTGCTATTTAGGCTAAAGGGAGCCGTGGTTTGAAGGCTATAGGAATATCGGGCGTTCCAGGAACGGGGAAAACAACTATTGCAAGGAGACTTTCAGAATATCTGAATATGCCTACAATTGACTTAAGCGACTATGCTATTAAGAACATGCTTGTAATAGCATACGATTCTTCAACACAAAGCTATGTGGTAGATGAGGAAAAGCTACAGAGGAGTGTGGTAGCTCTCTATCAAAATATGGGACCTCTAATAATAGATAGCCACTACGTTGAGATACTGCCACGTGAGATGTTTGAGGTAGTATTCATCTTAAGGCGGGATCCAAGCGAATTATTAGATTTACTGCTGTCACGTGGTTGGAGTAGTAAGAAGGTTGCAGAGAATGTTGAGGCCGAGCTTCTTTCTGTCTGTACAATTAATGCTATTGAGGAATTGGGTGAGGATGCAGTTATTGAAATAGATGCATCGAATAGAAGTCTGGACGATGTTGCTAGAGAGGCCATAGATATACTGTTTGGTGATAAGCCAGCTTACTATGGACATAGAATAGATTGGCTATCAATTCTATCTGACGATAAAATTGAGAAGGTGTTTAAATTTATAGAAAAGAATCGCATATGGTAATTGTAGCATTGGAAAGCAGTTAATGAAAATAACTTGATAGGACTTACAATTTATTTCATTCTTATGAATACAAGCATGTATCTGGTGGTACATACGTCTGAGCACTATCAAAATCAAACACAAACCCAATCAACCATTATAGCCGATATTCCTCCAAATGCAGAGCTTATCGAGATTAGAAAGACAATTAGTAGTATTATTGAAAAGCTGAATTCAGTAGATAGTGGAATAGCAATGTTTACACCTCATGTAAAAACAATTAAAGCACTTTCAATAGTTTTAGAATCTATGGGTATCTGGAAGTGTAATTCGTGTAGGATGAATGCAAATGGGGTATGTATCGGATGGAGATTGCCTGAAGACTTAAGTAACAGTTTAAGGAATTTGTTAGGCGAGAATGCTGTTACGCAACAGGATGGTGTTTATAGGTTTAGGATAGATAGACTACCATTTGTAGGTGCTGTATGTCCCATATACATGCAACGTCAATAGTTAATAACTATGTCTATAGAGCTTCGAGCTTCTTTTTTCTCTTTTCTTTTACATCATTCATTCTTTCTTCGAATTCTTTAATAGTCATTTTAACAGCGCTTTCGAGGGTTTTCTGATCCAAGTAGAGGATCAGGCTTTTGAAGAATTTTATTGCACATGACTTAGAATGGAATGTAAGTTCCTGACCACCAATTGTAATTCTAATACCTTGTCCTTCGTAGAATACACGGCTACAGATGGGGCATGTAAACTTTTTGTCTCCCATGTCCATCTCCAGCTATTTCTTTTCCGTAGAGGATGCTTTTTCGATTAGATATTTATCCAGCTCTATCTTCTTTATGATATTCTCAGCCTTCTTTACAGCCTCATCTAGTTCGTCTGCTAATACATTGATATATATCCTTGTTCCCTTTACCCTAAATCTAAATCTCTTGCCCGGCAAACCCTCATATCTATATACATCAACAAGCGTAAGCTCTATAGCCATTTTCGTCACATTTACACTGATTTGAATACACTCTCAAGTATTTCCAGACCTATTTTAGCCTCTTCCTCGCTTATAACTATTGGTGGTGCTATTCTTATGCTACTCTTTCCACATCCTAAAAGGACCAAACCTCTCCTTAGAGCTTCATACAGTACCCTATTTCTAGTATCAACATCGTGTTCCTTGGTCTTTCTATTTTTGACAAATTCTATTCCCCATGCCAATCCCAAACCCCTAACATCACCGATAAAACTATACCTTTCTTTGAATTCATATAGTCTTTCAGCAAATAGTTTTTCGAGCCGTATAACGTTACTAAGATACTTCTCTACAACTTCTATTGTTTTTAGTGCTACCATAGAAGCAAGTGCATGCCCCCCAAAAGTGTTACTATGTGCTCCAGGTTCAAAGTCTAGTTCGGCTCTAAATATTGTGGCACCTATTGGCACAATCCCACCCCCGAGCGATTTAGCCATCGAAATTACATCCGGTGCTATTCTAAAGTGCTCTATGGAAAACATCTTACCAGTTCTACCCAATGCCATTTGGACTTCGTCATCTATAAGAAGAATACTGTGTCTTTTTGCAAGCTTCTCTAACTCTATAAAGAAATTCTTAGGTGGTACGACATATCCTCCTTCACCAAGAATAGGCTCAAAGAATATGGCGGCAACCTCGTCTGATGGAACGTAGTGTTGCATTATCCAATAGTCTATATATTCTATAACTCTATTAATCAGCTCATCCGGATACTCATATCCATCTATACCCCAGGGGTTTCTATAGGGGTTTGGAAAAGGTACGTGGATCACACCATCCATTGTTGGAAAGAATCCCTTTTTCTGAATAGGTTTAGAAGCCGTCAGGCTTAGAGAACCCATTGTTCTACCGTGAAAGGCTCCAATGAATGCTATAAAATACTTTCTTCTTGTTGAAAACCTAGCCAACTTTATTGCCGCTTCATTAGCCTCGGTGCCACTATTGCATAGAAAGACCTTCTTACTAAACGACCCAGGCGCTATTGAAGTTAGCTTCTCTGCGAACATAACCTGGTACGGATTATAGAAATCCGTGCCTGCAGCGTGGCCAAGTCTTTTAAGCATCTCAATAACTATTTCTCTAATCTCTGGATGTGTTGGATAGCCGAGATTTGAAGCTGATATAGATGATGCGAAATCAAGGTAAACGTTGCCATCTACATCGTACAGCCATACACCCTCACCTCTATCAATTACTAGTGGAAGGTGTTTTGGATCGTGGGTTGTTGTAGCAACATACTTCTTATGGCTTTCAATAATGCTAGATGCTTTTGGTCCTGGAGGAGGGATTGTAACCATGGGTCTTCTAGACATAGGCCGGCATCCTCTACCAAGTCCAGTGCTTGAATTTAGGTTACACATAAGACTTGGTTAGTTAAATACTTTATGTTGAAAATCTTCTACATATATTCTCTCTTTTTGTCTAGTTGTTGGCTCAGCATATAGAATCCTAAGTTTTAATCGTTACATCTATTAGCATTGGTTCAACAGGTTATTCAATATACAACGTGTTGCCGATAGTTAAATTTATCTACTCTGCTTAGGAGAGATACCACTTGGGTATCCCTATGCCTAGACTAAGTTCAGGGCTAGTGATAGCTGGAGCTTATGCAGATAAGATTAGACGTACATTATTTGCTCAATTGAGAGATTATGTAAAAAAGGATAGAGAGTGGGGACAGAGGATAGCATTTGCAGTAGCACAGCTGAATAGGCTTCTATATTCAATTCTTGTTGAGCAGGTAAAGATCGATAAGGGTGATGTTGTAAGGATTAGAGTAGATTATGAAATAGATGAAGTTGGTAAAAATGTTGTGTGGAAATGGGATAGTCTAAGTGTTGAAGCGTTTAAAAGGGTTGCCCAGGAACAGGTAGATTCTATTGTTAAGCAATTAGTATCCAAAGCAGCAGAGGTTGCAGTTGCAGCAGTAGCATACAATCTAGTAAAACTTGGTGAAACATTTGATGGCGATATAGTGTTTTCAGTCACTTTAGATGGCAGAGAGGTTGGAGCTGCTATAGTAACTCCAGTTAATGAAACGCTAGCTATACTCAAGAGAGGGAGCGTTGTAGAACCAACACCAGCAATATTTGAAAGGATAAGGCTTGAGATACCAGCTGGTAGTAGCATTGAGGATGTTTTGAAGAACGTCCTAGCTACCGTTATCCAAAGTGCAAGGCATGTGGGCATCGATGAAGCGCTGAAAATGGTTAATGCAATTAGAGATAGGGTTTCTGCAAAGCCTATGGTCGCATATGAGGAGGTTGAAGAGGAAGTATAGGGACGGTGAGCCATAGTCTGGCATGTATAGTTTATAACTAGTTTATTTTTTAACTACCTCTTCTTCTTCACAATTAGTGTAAAGTCTTTCCTATCTATTACCACAACTTCTTCCCCGGGTTCGATAATCTCATCACTTTCGGCATACCAGTACTCACCTTCAACAAATACAAAACCCTTCCTTCCAGGCTCTATACGTTCGACAGCTTTTCCAATAATATTTCTACTCCCAGGCGTGTATACTATTGCCTTCCTCTTTTTCTTTGCTTCAATTGCTTTATACATGATGAATAGGAATAATGCTGAAAGTCCACCACCAATAATCAGAACAAAGTTTCTTATAGCTTCAAATACCCCGGGATGGATGAATGTAGCTGGGTTTATGGGCATTAGGAGAAAGCCAAAGAGCAATGCAATTATGCCACTTATACCGATTATACCGTAACCTGGTGTAAACATCTCTATGGTGATGAGTATTGCTCCTAGAGCTAGTAGAATTACCGAAACTACATTTATATTCATACCTCCGCCTATTAGAGCCAGTATGAGGAATACAAAAGTAAATGGAAGAACATCTAGCCTACCGGATAATAGAGCCAAGAATGTACCAAAGAATCCTATAAACCAGAGTATGGAATTTATTGTCGAGTCTCTTAGATATGCATAGGCTTGAATATAATAGGGTGGTGCGAACTCTTCAAATCCATCGATATTTATCGTAGTGTTGCTCTTGATGCCACTGTATGTTAGTGTTACGGTTCTTCCATTTACAATAGAGATTAGTTCGTTCAGGTTATTAGCGACAAAATCGATTACGTTATTCTTAACTGCTTCCTCGCCACTAAGAACGAGATTTCTTCTAATGAACATTTCAACTGCAGTGGAATTTCTTCCTCTAATTTCAGCATATCTTGTTGCCATTGCGATGATGCTATTTATTATTTTACTTTCGTTGATAAATTCATACTGTCCTGTTACAGGGTTTATTGTTATTGGTTGGGCAGCGCCTATTACACCATATGGTACGCTGGCTACTATGTGCATTGGTTGTATGAGTATGCTTGCAGCACTAAATGCCCTATCCATTACAAAACCTATGACAGGGGTTCTCGCCTCCAGAATCATGTTAGCTATATTGATAGTCGGATCTACGTAGCCTCCATAGCTATTGACTACTATTAGGAGGGGGACGCCTCTATTCTCTGCTAGTGCTATGGCTTGTTTAATGTATTCTTCCGTTGGGATGTCAATGGTGCTCATAACACCTTCTATCCTTACAGTAATTGCTTTAGAAGAACCATCTCTACAACTGATATAGGGTGGTGCTGAAAGCAGTAATAAGACTACGGTAATGGATATAGTAAAAAACAGGTTCATCTTCAGCAATCTGTATGGTGACATTTGCCACTTCACTTTGCAGTTTCCTGTGAAACAGATGCTGAGGCTTTTTGTGCAGCAAAAGCTGTAGCTATAGCCTCTGTAGCTGTTCTAGCTCCCAAACTCTCTGTTATTACTATTACATTCTTTTCTTTAGCTATATCAACATAGGTTTGGAGTTCCCTTAACCTTAAGGCTATCGGATGAGCTTCATAGGTTAGAGCGGCCTCGGATAATATCTTTGCAGCAGTTCTCTCAGCCTCAGCTTCTATTATTCTAGCCCTTCTAATTCTCTCAGCCTCAGCTTGATGAGCCATTGCCCTAATCATCCCCTCTGGAAGCTCAACAGCTTTTAGAGTCACCATAGATACCTTTATTCCCCATGGCTCTGTAACCTCATCTATAATACTCTGTATTCTTTTATTTATTTCATCTCTCTTTGTCAACACATCGTCGAGTTCAATCTGTCCAATTATATCCCTCATAGTTGTTTGGGCTAGCATTGCAATAGCATAGTTATAGTCTCTAACCCTTAATACAGCCTTTTCAGGATCGATAACACGATAGTATACAGCAGCATCGATTCTTATAGTGACATTATCCCTTGTTATAACCTCCTGTTTAGGAACGTCAATAGTATTAATTCTCATATCGATGATGAGACCCCTATCAACAAAGGGGACTAGTAAAATGAGACCAGGTCCTCTAATACCAACAAATTTGCCCAGTCTTAGTACTACTATTCTCTCCCATTCTCTTACAATTCTTATAGATCTCGATAGTATTGTAAATACTATTATTAATAGTAGAAAAATTCCGAAGATCTCTAGCGGGCCTATAGCTACAGCCATGGCTACATCGCCAAAAATAGTATTGCGTAAACAGTATATTAGTTAACATGAAGTAAACGCAGCAATAGCAATGTTAATAACGTTAGCGAATCTATATTCTATCCAATTGCAGATTTTCAATATAATATCTCAGTACATCCTCATGGTTTTCAGCAACGGTCTTAAATTCATCTAGCTCAACAATTGAAAACGGTATTACATCTTTTATACTTGGGAGTCCGGAGAGTATCATAATAAGCCTATATATTCCTATACCAACACCTGCTGTAGGAGGCATACCGTATTCAAGTGCCCTTACATAATCTCTATCCATTGGATGATATTCTACTTCACTAGTTCTATGCATAGATTTGAGCCTCAGATCTTCTTCCTTCTTAAAGAAGAAGTATTGTACTATTGGGTTATTCAATTCACTGTATCCATTGCCAATTTCAAGGCTCTTCACGAACAATTCGAATCTCTCCGAGTAGTTTGGATCATTTCTATATGGTCTCGCAAGTGGAGAGATGTCCCTTGGATACAGAATTACGTATGTAGGCTGTATAAGCCTAGGTTCAACAAACCTTTCAAATAATTTTTCAATTATTTTACCTCTTCTAGGATCGTCGATCTCTATACCAAAATTCCTTGCCATCTCACTGAGCTCCTCATAGTTTTTACCCTTTACCTTTATACCACCATAACTTTCAACAGCCTCCTCTAACGGTATCCTTTTCCACGGTGGCTTAAAATCCAATTCTATTCTATCACCATTATGTTCGACCTCTACCTTGTAATCTCCAAATACATTCTTAATACTGTAGGCGATCATCTCCTCAACCAACTTCATCATGTCATTCCAATCGGCAAATGCTTGATAGATTTCAATTTGAATAAATTCTGGATAGTGCTGTGCATCTATATCTTCATTTCTAAAGCAAACAGCTATTTCATAAACCTTGTATAGATTGGCAATAACCGCCCTTTTGAGGTACGTCTCAGGTGCTATGCTTAAGTAGACAGTCTTATCTAGTGCATACATTTTTGTTGTAAATGGTCTTGCTAAAGCACCTCCGTAGATTGACTGTAGTTTGGGTGTGTGTATCTCTATAAAACCTTTTGAATCAAGATAGTCTCTAAAGCTCTTCTCAATCTTATACATTGATACAATTGCCTTCCTCACTTTTTCGTTCAGCATTATGTCTAGATACCTAAGTCTATATCTTTTATCAACATCTGCTAATCCATGCCACTTTTCAGGGTAGTCCCTCCATGTAATGGAGAGCACAGATAGCTCATTAACTAGTATAGATAGTTCTCCCCTTAGGGTTCTCATAGGTCTGCCTCTAACACCTACAACATCGCCAACATTCAATAGCTCAACAATATTCCAAACCTTTTCACCCAATACATCATATCTGAGCACAAGCTGTATTGTACCAGTACCATCGTCAAGCACAGCAAATACTATCTTACCATGTTTTCGTAGACCCATGATCCTACCTGCTATACTCCAGACATCTCCGGATTCTTCACCCTTACTAAGATAGCCATATCTACTTCTTATTTCAGATACTGTTGTTGATACCTCATACCTATACTCGGTTAGATAGGGATCTATACCAAGGGCTACAAAGTTCCAAAATCTATGTTTTTCAGACATTAGCATCACGCTGCTGGATTTATATTTTCAAAGATATAGCTAAAATACCTTTTCACACTATTTTAGAACAATTTTGTGAAGCGATTTAACCGAGTATCCTTATTCAGATGGATGACTTTTCATCACATTTCTACAGCGAAGAGCGCTTTCATCATCTAATACAGTCTACAGCGAGATGCCTACCAACTTTTAAGAGCGCTTCTAAGTTTATTAAATGGTATGCTAAGCCGTATTGTAGGTGCCGTATGTGTCTAACATTCCTTGGATACCAACACCCAGTAGTGTTATAATCTATCTACTCCACGCCCTTGGGATAAAAAAAGACGATGTTGTACTAGATATGGGATGTGGCGATGGTAGAGTACTATTGGAGTTCAGCAAATATGGGGCCTTTGGTATATGTATTGAATTGGATAAAGTGCTTTGCAACATCTTTGATATTGCAGCTGAAATTTTAAAAGTGAAAGATAGAACTAGAATATATTGTACAGACTTCTTTACCGTGAACCTCAGAGACATTACACCCAGACCTACAATAGTGTATCTATTTCTATATCCGTCAGTATTAGAGAGACTTTCATATAAACTGGAGGAAGAGCTGGATCCAGGGACTATTATAGTCACACTCGATTTTTCGGTAAGAGGGTGGAGCCCATTCTTTGTTAAGAGCTTAGTGGATGAAAATAGACATGACAGACTGATATGGTTTTATGCAATAGGAATTTCTAACCCTAGTGCAAGAAGGATTGCATATGCTGAACAGAGAGAAGTTGATTCAATTAAGAGAAATCTATCTAATAGAAAACTATTCTTATATTGATAGCATCCGCCATATTGGTCAGACTATCGACCCATCTTCATCCATCGGCATACGTCGACCACATCATCCCATAATATTCAAAATCGCGAGAGATCCCTCACTAGATAACTGTATACTGTTACTTAAGGTCTAAAGGAATACGATAGTATACTCTATCGAATTCTATACAATTTTAGGGAGGGATTAGCAATTCCTATATCATGTAGAGCTTCTCCTTTGTATTGTTTGGTAGCTGGCTCTCCTTTAATATAGTTGCATTAGCAGGCGGCTTACGTAGTTTTGGACCTACGATAATGTATTTAGATGATTCATCCTCTCTGCTCTTGAGTACTCTAGCTTTTATGTAGTAACCATCACCTCTTTCAATATATACATATTTACCGTGTTTTAGAGTCACCATCCAGTCACCATAACATCTATGCTTTATGAGAGGTAAAAAGCTAATTTGGTACCCATAATAACATCTTCAAGGGAACAACGCTATGCAGTCTTTCAGCTCTTGGGATGAGCTCGAATATGCTATTAGAAATTGTACAAGATGCGATCTTCATAAATTTAGAAGGAATGCTGTTCCTGGTGAAGGAAATAGGGAATCTCGAATAATATTTATTGGTGAAGCTCCTGGTTCAGCTGAGGATGAGATGGGTAGACCATTTGTCGGTGCAGCTGGAAAGCTTTTGACGATGACCATGGAAACCCTGGGCATCTCACGTGAAAGCGTATATATAACGAATGTTGTAAAGTGTAGACCTCCAGGTAATAGAGAGCCTAGGGATGATGAGGTATCTCTATGCAGTATATATTTAGAAGCACAACTAAGGTTTCTTAGACCAAGTATCATAGTTACACTGGGTAACGTTGCAGGTAGAAAGATTTTCTCTATGGGTAATATGGTATGGAGTGGTATCACTAAAATGAGGGGGAGGGCATATAAGATGAATATACTTGACTTGGAGGTTGTTGTTATACCAACGATTCATCCAGCAGCGGCGTTATATAATCCTCAGCTAAAGAGGTTCCTTGAAGGTGATTTTAAGCTTGTTAAAGAAGTATTAGATTCTATTGAATATAGTGTAGGAAGGAGTAGATCCAAGACTCTTCTCAATTATATGAAGTAATAATACCAGTAGAAGAAATGCCACTATAATGTTCAGAAACAGCGCTACAACTCTAGCATTGTAGAGCAATGGAACTTCTGTATATTCTGGCTGTATAGGTAGGCCACCTCTACTTAAAATACTGTTAATAATATTTGTTATGGATGCTATAAGTGTTGACATGGATAGTATACTTATGTAATCGCTACTACCATCTAGTTCTAGATCCTTAGCATAGATGTAATATATGTAGGGAACGATCTTAGCATCGTCATCTAGATAGCTGGTGTGAATTATGTACAGCTTCCTAAGTTCGTTAGCCACCCTTAAGCGAGATTCTTCATCCAATTGTTTCGCTAACGTACTACGTACTGAGGCTATAGCAGAAAGTGAAAGGGGGGCGAACTCCTGATTCCACTCTATTGTTAAGCTTACAGCTTTTAGGACACTTAATGTTGCATCGTATACTCTATTGAATTCAATGAGTGGACAGTCTCTATTGGTAACCATAGTGCTGTTTACCATTTCTAGTAAATCTAGCCACGTGTCTATTGTTAAACTCCTAGTGTATGCTCTGGTTACAGCTTCTAAAACGATTGTCGGCGATCTTGATGGTATGGATGACTGGGTGAGATTTTTATATAGATCCGCATAGAATTGTGCTTCAGTAATCCTATCAAGTATTACTACCAGTATTGGAATTGTTGAGGGATGGATATATCTGAAGTTGTTGAACCTGTTTAAAGCACTCTCGATAATATTTTTGCTTTCATCTACTAAGTAATTAGATATGCTATTATTAAGCATTAGGTATCTATGTAGTATCTGCATGTATCCTGTAAATGCATAACTTGCAGCGGTGTATCCATGTCCTCTTTCCAGTACTTTTTCAACATTTGTAGAGAGATTTTTATACTCCAAGAATACAGTCCTTCTCATATCTATCGGAAACTTGTCTATAAGTGCCTTTGACATATTTAGAAACTCGATAGCTCTGTACATAAAGAATTTGTTCACCATTTCAAAACCTTCTGGAGGGAGCTTCATAGGAACTCTGTTGAAATCTAGATCCCTACACAGATCTGCTAGTGAAGTAACTCTAACAATTCTGGGGGCTTCGCTGTTTGCAGAATATATCAATGCGTTAATTGTGGGTATGTATACAATCTCGAGACCACTTTCCTTTGCAGCCTCTATCTTTGCATACAGACCCCCTACAGCATCTATAAATCCATCTATAGAGGTAACACCAGTTGCCCCCCAGCTAAAAGCAGTTATATTAGTTTTATTTAGAGCCTTTAGAATTGCCATTGTATATGCAAGTGATGCGCTAGACCCCCTTACCTGTCTACGCCCATCAATATATACATCTATAGCAATTCCATCTATGTTCACGCCGCATACATATTTCATGGCATAGCCAGCTAGTAAAAAAGAATACACCACATTCTTATCAAATTCAACGTTATGTATAGAGACCCTATATGATGGCGATTGGCGTATCTGTATACGGGATTTCATAGCAATACCTATAGAGGGATTGCTATTATCAACTCCTAGAAACCATACATTCACAGCATAGGTCGAGACACTAGGTATTGCTATAAAGGATAGCAAAAGGAGGCAGAGCACCCTATGAATACCCTTCAATCAATGCACCAAGTAAGCTATCCTGTTGAAAAGGTTTTTAGCTTTTGAGGAAAATCTATCTAGAGGATGATGATGTGGGCAGCCAACGACTGTGGGAAACAGGATGAGTAACCCATATGCTCAAACTGATTCTATTTCTATCTGCGTGGATGCGGAGTGCTGTATAGATCTAAATTCTTTGACTGAAATTGTAGACCACCTTACAAAGATAGTAAAAATGGTGCAGTCCTCAAAATGCATTCCATATGAAATCTCAAATAGAACTGTAAATAGGCTAACACAATCTAAAAGAGCTGTGTTAAATGCAATTAGCAGTCTTGAAGCTACAATAAAAAGCATTGCCTCCTATAACCCTGTGCGTGAGGATATTCTAAGTTCACTACTGAATATGGCTACTAGACTTATTGAATGTAGAAACAGTGTGGGTGAATCGATCGATGATATAATTCAACTAGAATGCAGAGAAGAAATTCAGAATAGTCTAGCTGCACTGTCTAATTATATAGATACAAGCCTCATTATAATATTGGCATTGATATTAACGGTTTCGAGTATGGTTAAGGTTAATCAAAAGGTGGGTAAGCGACTATCATCTATAGCGGCTTCAATGCTATTCGCATCAATGATGAATATCCACATGGAGCCTATACAAAAAATATTTAGCAAATGCTTCTATCGAGAAATAAAGGTAAGGTCTGTACCCATATAATATAGGCTATATCATCTGTATGAAGAGAATTTTATCTGCAACTTTCATTGAAGAGGAAAATTAGAGGGTTGTGTAAGAAGTAATCTATATAAAGTTCAGAATGTCCTTATAGTGTAGCAACACCATATCTCTATGAGCTCCATATATGTGATGTAAAAATGAATGCTGATGATATTCATTATCTAACTAAGAGAGCTTTAAAGGGAGATGTAGAGAAAGCGAGGATTGTTCTAAGGTATTTAGATAGGTATAGAGTTAGTGTAGCAAGCATCTCAGCGTATTTAATTGTGTTTCAGTTTGCTATGAATCTTCTAGACATTTCAGAGGAATGTAGGTTCTGCGGTGGAAGGTGCTGTAAGGAAAGAGGATATATACCTATCTATCAATTCGATATAGACGATGTTACTAGCATGCTAGGTGCTGATGCAATAAGATATTTTATGAAAATTAATAGCAATTATTACCTTGGAAGACCGTGTCCCTTTTTAAAGGATTGGATGTGCAGTATTAATAAAGTTAAACCCTATGCCTGCCTTTCATACCCTTTCGCTTCTGAGGAAATTCAGATTGGCTTGTTTAACAGAGAATCTAATCATCCCTATCCCCAGCCATTTATTCCACACCATTGTATCGCAGGATATAAAGCATGGAAAATAATTTCACAAGCTATAGACGAGTTTAATGCTAAGAATGGCAGAATTCCTAAACCCATAGAACTTCTCGAAATTCTGTGGAGGTCTCTAAACAATATCCAATAGTGCGATAATGATAGTCTACCTCCGTTTTCCGGGTTTTACCGTAGGTTTTTCAATTCTAGATTTTGCGGCAATCTCCTCCCGTTTTGTTCGATATCCAAGTATATATCCGATGATTAGAGCCAGCGTTCCAGCAACCACTATAAATATAATAACATGGTTCGGGTCTACACCCCAATTTAGTGTTACAACCTGTATAGAGGTGTATGTCTGGAATATATATGAGGTAACGGTCGTTGTAGTATAGCTTGTTATAGTTATCGTTGTTATATTAACCTCACTTGCATTCATATTATTAGTTGTATTTGTAGCTACAGGTGTATAGTTTACCGCTACAAAGGCTTGAATCCTACTATCCGTAGCCAACGCTACAACAGCTATTAATACTACCATTAACAACGCTATATATGATTTCATTACTCACCACACCTACAATTAAATTTCTGCAGTGGGTAACTTGTATATAAAAGCATTACTGTTATGCGATGCACCGCTATATATCGCATCAAAGAGTGTTGCACTACTATTCTCGATTCCGTACTGCGAGAAGTGAATGTTTCACAAGTAGGGTACCCTTCAACATACGAATGCTATCTAGGAATTCTTTAATTCTCTGGCTATCCCCTCTAACAGCAATTACAAGCATACAGGTGTCCTCATCCAGATGTATATGCATACTTGAAATAATAATGTCTCTAAATGTATGTTGGATATCTGTAAGCCTCTCATCGATATCACCAACATCATGATTGTATAGAATTGAAATAGAGCCCACGACCTCCTTTGATGAAATCCACCTATTCTCGATTATGAAAAGTCTTAGAGCCTCTTGAAGTAGCTTAGATCTATTCCTAATACCGCTATTTAACATAATCCTATCCAACTCCTCTATAAGCTCTCTTTGAATATATACGCCAAATTTGACGCCAATACTCTTTTCCTTATCCGACATAATGACAACCACAGTCTATTGTAGAGTAGTACACCAGGTCCAGAACTATAGCATATCGTTAACAATTTATTTACTTAACGCCCTAAAGAAGATAACTACAGCTACATTGATTCACCTTGAGAATAGGTCGTTTAGTAGATAACAGGTTGATATATATCTAACCCCTAGTGGCACTGTGTGCTGCAGGGTATTATTTTTCCTTTAATTGCTGTGTGGTTTAGATACTGCTCTATCCTGTTTTCTAGTTCTCTTTGCTGTTTTATATGGATAGAAAATTACATCTACATGGTATATTAGTTCGCTTATTTCTCTACACGTCTCCATAATCTTTAACCGTAGCTTGTGTGCTCTAAGTATCGTTGTGGATGGGTTTATGAAACACTCTATCCTAACTATATAGAAAGATCCTACCTTTCGCAAATCGATACGCTTTATCACAATCTCTTCAAAGCTGTTAAGAGTGGAGAGAATTTTGTATCTCAACTCGGGATCCGTACCTAATCCGAGAAAGGATTTAATTGAATCTAGGAACAGATCCGATATACTATGTAAGATAAAGAATAGAATAAATATTATCGTAAGAAGTTCGACTGCTATACTTCTAGTAAATGCTGTTGCAACTATACCTAATGTTGTAGCTAGCGATGCAACAATATCTACCAAAGCATGGATATACTCAGCCTTTAGTAACTCCATACCTGTTTTCTTGAATCCTCTACGGAGCATTCTAAGCGCAATCCATGTAAGTAGCATACCGCCGGATGAAACTATGGCTAACAGAGGCTCCGTTGTAGTAACGGCTACAGTATGGGGATTAGCTATAGTTTCATTTACGTAGCTTATGAAGTTATGCATATAGAATACAAAGATTGTTGAAGCTATTGTGAGTACGAGTATATTCTCTATGTAGAAAATATTCCACGAGAATCTCCTATACGCTTTGGATGTTAAATAGAGGGAGAGGGCAACGGTAAACTCGAGTACTCCATCTATAGCCCAGTGGACAACATCTGTGTACAATATAAATGATGATGAAAGTAATGCAAAGATAGCTTCAATTGAGAATCCAATAACTGAGATAAGGGACACCCTCGCTACTATTCGATAGGCCTCATTGAGTTTCACAACAATACCTTTCTCAACCATTTAAGCCACCAATAGATAGCATTTATTCTATAATGAATTGAAATATGATGGACATCGAGCTGAATTGCGCGACAATACTCTATAGCAATTTAATATATTGTAAACAAATTTATAAAGGTTCATGATATGGACTAGCTCTGATTTAGCAATACCATCTTATCTATTGCAGATATGAGCAACGTTTTGCAGGGCTAGGGACATGCTAACCTAAAATTATTTAGCTTCACACTAATCGTGGAGGCAGGTACCACCATCTATTATTTTAAGATCGGCGTTGTGGTGGCCATCTATCGGTAGAGTTCCGATTTTCTGTCATCCATAATACTTTGAAGCCCTCTACCATTTTCAAGAGAGTTTTATGGAGAAGTGATGGATATATCGAACTATGGTATTAGATGATCGCATTTCCTATTAGCTTATATCAGTTTTTAACTAACATAGGTAGTATACTGCTATGTATGGAACTGGATAGGATGTGGTTTGGGGCTATGTCGCTTAAGATTCAGTATCTTTCTAAAAAGTTATTGAAAGAGGTTCTAAGGAGTGTTGAAGCTAGATCTGAAATAGATAGAATTTTTATAGATACTTTGAAGCAGTACGAAGAAATTAGATTAGCATCCGATGAGGATTTTAGCATCATAGTATTCGATTCAGCTCCAATGCTATTTAAAGTGAAGGGATATGATGCATATATACCTACTCTCTATGCTTTGAACTATTTCTATAATACAAAGGGTGTGAGAATACTTCCCACCGTTGTTGTTGATGAGGGTGCTGTTAAGCCGTTACTTAGAGGAGCCGACATTATGATTCCTGGCATCAGAAAGGTGGTTGGGAGTTTCTCTAAGGGGCAGCTGGTTGCTGTAATGCACCCCTCTGAGAGGTATTTTATAGTGGTTGGTATAGCATTGATGGATTCAATAGGTATAGCACCGACTGTAAAGGGAAAGTGTATATCAAATATATCTCATCTGGAGGATAATGTGTGGAAGGCATCGCTACAGCTTGCAAAGTCTCTATCTAAATAGTTTTCTAATTCTAAATAGATCTTCATACCCTCTTCTATAGAGGGTCAGGCCTGCAATGTTCTGTATTACCTCAATTCTAAGAACATATTCATAGCTATGGAAATCCACTTCAGCAATTCCTAGGGATTCAATGATGCTACCGATGTACCTTAAAAGTGACGAGCATGAATCTACACACCAGCCCCTCTTCCTACATACCCCAATAATCCTACTAGGTCTATTAATCGTGGAGATAAGTAGTAGCTCTATAGAAGCCTTAGCGATCTCCTCATATGAAGCTCTACAGACCCTCTGTATTGGAATAGCCCAGTATCCACGTACATATCTAGAGCTAACAATCTTAGCTAAATAGAACGGATCTACAGAGTCCACAGATAATATAGCAGAAATACCACTATTCTCTAATGGTATACAAGATATTGCAATAGATGATAGCAGAAAGATATTCTCAACATCTATGCATACAAGCTTCTCAAGACCTACATCAGTAGTTATAATAAGCTTTAGATTCTCAGCACCTTTGACACCAATCATCAATCATCACGCTCGTACCTCATCATACCACATTGGAAAGATATCTAACAAGACTTATAACTCCTAACACAGAATATTCTCTACAGTTAAAGACATATGTATATAGATAATGCGGGGGTGCCCGAGCTAGGTCAAAGGGGGCGGGCTTAAGACCCGCTGGCATAGGCCTGCGTGGGTTCAAATCCCACCCCCCGCACCAACATCCTCCAACCCTATTGCGGTTCTAAATAGGGGCATCTTTAAACAATACATTTAAATATAGTATGGTAGATATAGATGATATTAGAGTTTGGAAGTGGGATGCTGGTATGGCGGATTTAGGTGCATATACCAGTTTTTTGGAAAGCCTTGTTCCTGATGTTGCCCCATATTCCTACTTATCACCTAGATGGTCTGATGTATATGTGTGGAAAAGAGTTGCACGTATAGAACTTGAAAATTTGCTTAATCTTTCGTTTTTCAATCTATATAGAGGTACACCATTCAACTCTACGGTGAAACATGTATTCGATTTTCATACTACTACTATGGAATGGTTTTCATATGATATGCCATTTGGTCCTAGAACAGAAGGTTTCCTAATTTATCCAAAGAATGTTAAGGAGAAGTTGCCTTTGATAATAGCTCTTCACGACCATGGGGGCTTTAAATTCTATGGAAAAGAAAAAGTGTGTAGAATAGAAAATGAGCCACAGATTTTAAGATTATTTAAAGAGAGATATTACGATGGTAGGAACTTGGCCTCTGAATTGGCACAACAAGGATTTGCTGTACTGGCTATCGACGTATTTTTATTTGGTAGTAGAAAGATTGACATAGGTACCACTGGCAACAAAATATCTAATCGTGAGGAGCAGAATCATATTGATCTAGATAGATTCATTGAGGAATACAACAAGATTGCAGTAGATCTTGAAGCTATCGCTGCAAAGACCTTCATTACCTTGGGTCTAACATTAGCGGGAGCTATAGTATTTGAGGACATGAGAAGCATCGACTTTATTACAGCAGTTCAACGTGATATTATAGATACAACGAGAATAGGATGCATAGGTCTTTCGGGTGGAGGTCTACGATCAATACTTCTATCAGCCTTAGACGATAGGGTAAAGTGTACGGTTGTTGTTGGATTTATGAGTACATTAAAAGATATGATAGGGAGCCATTTGAAGTACCATACATGGATTCTAAATATACCAAGATTAGCACAATATTTTGATTTACCCGATATAGTTTCATTGCATGGTCCAAACCCTTTGCTTGTCCAATATGCTACCAAAGATGCTATTTTTCCGCTACAGGGACAGCTAAATGCACATAGAAAGTTAGAGGATATATATAAAAAAATGGGTTTTGAGGGAAACTATATCGGCATGTTCTACGACACACCTCATAAATTTGATGTAAGGATGCAGGAAGATGCTCTTCACTGGCTCTCGAAGTGTTTACAGTAGATATAGATGAACTGCATTCAATAAAGTATCACAGCTTCCATTACAGAATAGCTTTAGCTCTGTGAATACGCCTTAGCTGGGCACAACTTATCTTGAACATACTTTGAGCTATGGATTAGCAACAAATTGTTGGTCTTCAGACACCAGTCTGTTGCTAGCCTATCATGTGTTCAAGAATCCCGGTCTCAGGATGCAATCATCATTCAAGAACCTCGAATTTCGGTTTATGTGGATATGGGTTTGTTCCATCTATCTCCTTTTCTCTCAGCTTACGGCTCTGGGGTATCGCTAGGTAGTCTAGGTCCATTGACGAAGAGTGGTTTGCAGAGCCCTCATCAACAGCCCACAGACTCTGATAACATACCACTCCTAAATAGATTACCTACTATAGAAAGCTTTTTAATTTCCTAAGATTGGAAGAGTATGGGTTGGGGATACAGAATGATATGTATAGATAGGGTTGTCAACTATAGTGGGGCTCTGATCAAGGTTACGGTGAATACAGCCAATGATACGATCTGTGGAGAGATTCTGGGGCACAGTGATATTCTTAAGGCTTTAGAGGTTGTGGAAAAACATGGTGGATGCCGATTGGTTTCTGAAAATCCGATAAAAATTGTTTCAGGGGATGGAGGGATAGAGATTGTAGTAGAACCAGCAAACTTCTTTGCAAAAATGTTCTGGGGAATGGCTGTAGATAAGGTAAAAGAGTCGTGTAAAGCTTAGTTATTTTAAAATAACAAATGCTGCACAACCATGGCACCTACGATTGGTTGTATTAAGAGAGTAAGATTGGTGCAAATTATACTACGGTAATCCACCTTTGTATAGGGGTTAGCGTTTTTTAGTCTTCTTCAACCCCCGTATACCAACTTTAAGTAAGGGTCTCTCCCGTAGCTGTACTGCTATAGCCGATGCAACTGTTGTAGCCATGCCTACAGACATCATTATTACAGATACGATTGTATTTGTGAATTGGATACCACATGTGTAGCTTATGGTTATCTGATCGTATGTAGATGGTGTAAATGTTATCTTAGGCATCAACTTCTCTGTTTCAGTTGCGCTAGGCCCCGCTATCGAAATCCGGTTGATGTATGCATCTGTATTAAGGGTTAGTGAGAGGATGTACCTACCAGGTTGAAGTGATTGAAGGAACATAGATGTGATATTCATACCTTTACCACCAACGCTCTGCATAGGATGTAGAGATAGAGCTACTATTGTCTGTGAAGGATCTGTTGCATTTGCTATAACCAGAGATCCGCTATAGTCCTGCTTAGCAGGTTCGCCAATGATTACAAGGTTTAGCCAGCCTATCGACTTATTGATGGTGAATTCAAAGGTTTTAGTAATATTTGCCTTCACGTAAAAACCGCTTACATTTAACGGTACGTTAGTCCAATACAGCCATTCAGTATAGCTTAACTTAAACTCACCCTCATAACCCCTCGGAACATAGAAGCTTGAGCTACACGTCTTTACCTCAATACCACTGAGCATGACTATCCAGCCAATTACAAAAAGAATAATTCCCATAACAAGCAGAGTAGCACTTTTAATACTCATAATCTACCATCACCTTCTATGTAGTTGTAGGAAAGCTATGCCTAAAAATATTAAAGAAAATTAAGGCTATACATAGAGCATAGAGTACCGGAACCGCTTATATAATTGCATATGATCAACAAAAATATTGTACACCGTATACATACAGCATTCTTATTTCTAATTCAAAATCCTGCAATTCACTTTGAACTACATTAAACCACCATATATAGATAAATTGCAAATACATTGGAGTTGTGGACTCTAGGATGTAAAGTTAACCAGCTCCTTTAGCATCGATAAGCTCTATGTAAATTGTCCGTAGGATTGCTATCCATATATCTAGAGGATTATTGGTGAAGAGAATATTTTTATTCCTCGGTCGAGCATTAACTCTATGGGTGGATGCGTTGAAAAACCCACGGTTTACCAATATGGTGGTAGTTTCAATGCTATGCCTCCTAGTATTAATGTGGCTAGCACCTCTTATGGAAGCTGAGGCATCCACTAAAAACAATGGGGTAGTGATTGTCGAAATAGTGTTTTCCCGCTCTATAGCCGAGGATGATATACTGATGATAAGGAAGCTCGGTGGTAAAGTTATATACATATTCAATGAAATAAACGGTATTGCCGTTGCAATAAATGTAAATAAATTGGATAATTTAAGAAATCTTGATGGAGTTTCAAACATGGATATCGCTGGAATTGTCGAAACATTGTCTGAGGCCATCCCATCTAATTGTACTCTCCACCACTCTCGCTTCTCATGGAATCTAGATCTAGTCAATATACCGACGGTACACGAATACTATAAATTAGATGGTTCTGGTGTTTACATAGCGGTGTTGGATACAGGTTTAGAGCCCCAGTGGAGGAGCTATTTCCCAGAGGATAGGGTGGTATCAGAATTTGGTGCAGCTTTCCTAGGAGCTATGGCAACAGCATACTGGGTTACTGGAGAGGTGTTGAATAGAAATGCATGGGAGGCTGATACAAACGGCCATGGTATGCATGTGATTAGCACCATAATAGGCTTCGATGTCTACGGATTCTACAGAGTAGATGGTGTTGCACCAGGGGCTAGGATAATACCAGTTAAGGTGCTGAGTAACGCTGGTTGGGGCTTTTCAACAGATGTTGCAGCTGGGATAATGTATATAGCACGGCTTTATGTGGCTGAGAAAGAATCCGGTGGGGATGTACTGCCTCCTAAAGGCATCGTGAATCCTATTATAATAAGTATGAGCTTAGGAGGAGCTAGGCTTACACCTTTAGAGAAAGCTGCTATAGACTATGCCATTCAGAAGGGGGTGTTTATAGTGGCTGCAGCCGGCAACCGTGGCGAGCTAGGCATGGACTACCCAGGAGCATACGAGCCGGTGATATCTGTTGGGGCAGCTGGGTGGATCGGCGAATGGAGCATACCGGGATGGTGGTGGAGAGCAGATGTACCTGAAGGTGAGGACCTAAAGGGTCAGATCTATGTTGCAGAGTTTAGTGGAAGAGAAAAAGAGAATCAAGATTTAGATGTTCTGGCTCCCGGTAGCTGGGTTGTAGGACCCTACACAGCCTATGGTGCAGCACACCCACCCTACTGGGCTAATGGAAAACCAGGGCAGTACTACTATTTGGGTGGAACATCGATGGCAACACCACATGTAAGTGGAATCCTTGCCCTTGTACTACAGAAAGATCTCGAGGATAATGGTGAAATAGATCTAGATCAGGAAAAGGCTGAATCGTTACTTGAAGAATCAACCTATAGTATAGAATGGTACGATGCAACTGTCATAGATCCCTTTGGTAGGCAAATAGTATTGAAATGGGATAGTTCGGCTATTGGTAGTGGGCTTATACAGGCAGATAAAGCAATAGAAAATTTAGGCCAATTCATCAATTGATTTTTTAACTTTAGCAACTACTTCAATATCTGTGGAATCACCACTGGTATGAAATATCGCAACTATTTCTAGAAATGATGAAGTTCTGTGGATGACAATCGTGATAGAGTGTATGATGTATTGACAAAACTGTTTTCTCACAGTAGTTCCATGCTTTGTGCTAGGACCTGCTGCAACTTTCTTTCACTTTATTTACCGTCTATAGTCTATTCAATATATATGAAACTCTCTTTCCAGCGAGTCTCTAAATAGCCCCCTACTACAAATCTCTACTCCTGAGGTTGAAAACAGATGAAGACTCTAAGAAACATGGTTGCAACACTTATAATAGCAATGGTATTACTATCTCTATCCCCAGTAATGGCATCATCGATGGCACTACAATATGTAGCTGCACAAAGTGTAAATGCTAGCAATACTAGCATTGAGTATGCCAAAGCTCAGGTACTATTGGCCATGCTCACCAATGCGTTAACGCTAAACATTTCTGATGCACTTAGGAATGAAATCCAGAGCCTACTTACTGTAAATATCAGCAGTCTCTCTTCAGTTGAACTTAAAGAGTGGATTC
This sequence comes from Ignisphaera sp., assembly GCA_038889075.1. Classification (GTDB taxonomy): domain Archaea; phylum Thermoproteota; class Thermoprotei_A; order Sulfolobales; family Ignisphaeraceae; genus Ignisphaera. Next base: position 412,033 of record JAWAHS010000001.1, on the reverse strand, counting down.
GAAACGCATCCAATCTACTATCACAGATTGCTAGTGAAGTTAGAGAGGGCAGAGCATACAAGGTTGGCATAGTCCTTGAGAGGTATTTAAATGGTCTTAAGATAGCCCTAGAGAATAGGTTTAGAGTACATGTAAGACACTACAATGTTAGCATTAATATTGATGAAATTATAGCTAACGCAACTCGGGCTAGGGATGTAAATCATCTCTTCAAGATGTATAGAAATGCTGCTAGAGAAATTGAAGCTAAGAAGGCTGAAAGGTTTGCAGAGGTTGTAAGGAAGCGTATTAGTAACGATATAACTGCTGTTATCGGAGGCGAGGTTAGAGGTTTAGAGAAGGTTGCTATAGACTTAGAGAAATCTCTAAATGTGTTGAATAAGACTATAGAGAAGCTTAGAGTTATGAATGCTTCAGAGAACATCATAAAAGCCCTTGAAGAAGCTGAGGAGCACGTAAGGTTGGCTAAAAGAATTGTTGCAAATATATCCGCAGAAGTTGCAGCGATGATTCAAATTCGAGAGATGGAGAGAATTAGGGAGAGGGTTAGAGAAGCATTTAATAAATCCATTGAGATGCTCATAGAGATCGCCAACCGTACCATTGGTGAAATTCTAGAGGAGCTTAACCAACTTAGAGATCGCGCTCTGGATGCAAATCTGACAGATATTGTAGAAAGGATAGACAATCTAACTATCGTCGTTAGTGAAATTAGAGGGAAACTCCAAGCGGTAAATACAACGCAGGATGTACATACAATTCTAAGCAAATTGGCGAAGGTAAGGATAGCGGTAAAGACCATTGAGAAAGAGATAGAGATGACAGTCGGTGAAATTGGTAAAAAACTTGGTGTAAAAATTGAAGAGTTAGCTAGGAAAGCTATTAGTGAAGCTAAAGAGAAGCTCAAAAAAGTCAACAATAAATTTACCGAAATTAAAGAAGCTATAAAGAACATTGTCTGTATAGCCATATACCCACCTCCACCAGCATGTATGGCAATTAAAAACATTGAAGAAAAACTTATTCCACTTATAGAAGAGAAAATAAATGAAGCAGAGAACCTAATTGAAAAAGCTGAAGAGTCGTATGGAAACGGTAGGTATACAGAGGCATTAGCCTATGCATCAAAAGCTTTAGGAATATTAAATTCCATTGAGCATCAGCTTAATTCAATTCAAAAACTATCAGAAGTTCCACAACATAGAGAGGGTCCTAGAAGGTAAGGAAATCAAATCTGTTTTTTGAAACAGAAAAGCCATTTCATCACTTTATTTATCATAAACACGTGGTAACGCATCCCAGACCCTATAGAATTTTCGATACCTTTTAAATAGTTTCAATTAATTATTCTGTAGATGTGTAGAGTATCTAAAAATTTATAGCCTCTGCAGTACTGTTTAGGACCTCTAGCTATATCACTATGTTATAGAAAGTATTTTATCTTTCTAACCAATTCAATTTCGATGTAAAGGTGCTGTAAATATGGGTAATAATGAAATTACATTAAAGGAATTCATTGAGGCTTGGAAGGAGCTTGAGGTAAGGGAGGCCAAACGAGGATTCAACATACATTTAGTTGCATACATTATTATCAATGCTTTTCTGGCATTCATTAATCTATGGAGTAGCCCGCACGTTATATGGTTTATATGGCCATTAGCTGGCTGGGGAATAGGTTTAGCTTTCCATGCATATTTCGCTAGGCAAACTGAAGTTATCAATTCCGTAGAGATGAGGGTTTTACAAATAGAGATGTATGCAAGAAGAAAGAAAGAGTTAAGATGAATATGATGAGCGATAGGTGGTCGTCTCTCAAGGTCTATTGACATCTTAGAGTATAATCATCCTCGCCAGTGCTACTTTTAACAATTTTGCCTATAGAGAATGGCTATCGATATTCCTTGGCCCTATTTTTAGCCAACTCTAAGGCCAGTCTTATAGCCTCATATGAGGCTGTATCATCAGCTGTACCTTTGCCAGCCTTATCCCATACCGTTCCGTGATCTGGTGATGTTCTGATTATGGGTAATCCTAATGTTACATTTACACCTTCCATGAAGCCAACCATTTTCAGCGCTATGTGTCCCTGATCATGGTACATCGCAATCACAGCATCGAATTCTCTATTGTGGTATGCTCGATAGAATACGGTATCTGGAGGATAGGGTCCTGAAACATCGATATCCATATTCCTAGCCTCCTTGATAGCAGGTACTATATACTTAATTTCTTCATCGCCAAACAGTCCACCTTCACCTGCATGTGGATTTAAACCAGCTACAGCAATTCTAGGTTTAGCTACGTTGAAGTAGTCCTTTAGATATCTGCATGCCAATTCAATGGTTTTAAGGATGCGTTCTTTCGATATTAAATCAGGGACCTTTCTCAAAGCCACATGAGTAGTTACATGTACTATTCTTAGATGTTTTGCAATAAGCATCATTCTAACGTTCTCAGCATCTGTGTTTGTTAGAAAGGCTAGTAGCTCTGTATGGCCTGAGTATCTGTAGCCAGCCATATTAAGACTCTCCTTGCTTATAGGCATGGTAACAAGAGCGTCCAGTGCGCCATCCATGGCCATCCTAACAGCTTCAACAATGTATTCATAGGATGCCTTCCCGCCCATTGTGGATGGCCTGCCATAGACGAGATTGTCCAAAGCAACGTTATCCAAATCATATACCCCTATAACATATGGTTCTCTAAGCTGCTCTGCGATTTCTACTAAACGATTTATCTTCACAATCCTAAGATCTCTACACTTGATGGTATCTAGCGCTCTTAAGAGAACCTTGTAATCGCCTATAATGATGTATCTTGCATTACCATAGTCTACTTTACGTAGAGCCTTTAAGGCTACCTCCGGACCCACACCAGCAGGATCTCCCATGGTAATACCTATGGTAGCCCTACACACTGTGTGCAACCTTTACTCTAGTTGTCTCCTTTAGAAACCTTTTTAAGC
>JAWAHS010000001.1:215763-408969 GCA_038889075.1 Ignisphaera sp. | reverse complement strand
TTACGTAGAGCCTTTAAGGCTACCTCCGGACCCACACCAGCAGGATCTCCCATGGTAATACCTATGGTAGCCCTACACACTGTGTGCAACCTTTACTCTAGTTGTCTCCTTTAGAAACCTTTTTAAGCCGAGCAATAATGCGTATAAGGGTTTGCTCCATACCGAAACCTCCAGCCTTAGCTACTATGAAGAGCTTACCATATCTTAACAACGGCACACCTGGTTCAATCTCGCCAACAACCTCTAGGTGAGTAACATTCATACTATGCATTACCGAGGCAGTTGTATCTCCCCCCGTTATATAGAGTCCGCTGATAGCATCTGTTCCAAGCTCTTTTACCACCTCAGTAACTACTTTACCAATACCTTCGGCTATTCTAGCCCCTACTTCAGATAGAGGTAGTTCCAATATATTTACATTCTCTTTTTCATCAGTTCGGCTTCGGTCAAAGGCAGTTGTGATAACTATATCCATACTTTTATCGATAGCATCCAGTACCCTACTTTTAATGCTAGACAATTCTGAGTTAAAATCAAGTAGCAACCTACTGACATCAACTTTAATGAGCTCACACGAAGCTTTCCCCATATAGTATACTAGCTGCCTCCTCGACACCTCATTAAGAGAACCTATGACGAGAATCGCAGGCTTACCCTCAAGACTTCCTACGACAATAGTAGATGCTAGAGCCTCTGCCAGCCCCGCTGAACCAACCCAGAGTATTTTTCCATCAAAATCTAGGAGTGTATCTACAACAGCTTTTAAATCGTCTTCATCTTCTGCATCAAATGAAATGGCTTTACATGTCCTTACATTTTCTCTGAATCTTCGCGATCTCACTGCCTCTAGTGATATGTGTACATACAGGTCCTTGAAGATATCGGTGAAATACGATGGTATGTAGGAGCTCTTAGCTGGTGCTCTAGGATCTCTAGCGTAAACAGTTCTATCCACGGGAACGCCATTAACCAGTTGTATAGCGTTGATTGTAGTTCTACCTTGTTTAGGGTATGCTGGTGCAAACACTACAAGGTCGAATCCTATAGAGTCGTACAGACCCTTTATCTCCTCAACTATATTACCTCTAAGTGTAGAATCGATCTTCTTGTAGATAAGGATATCGCTGTATTGTCTAATCTTAAGCCCAGCACTATACAGCTTTCTATATGCATCAGATGGTGTATCAGCTCTGCTATCAGTACTTATAGCAATAACATCATACCTCTCTAGAAATTCATCGAGATCCTCCATATGTAAAACTGTGGCAACACGATAGCCTAGTTTAGAGAACTGTACAGCAGTATCATTTGCACCTGTAAGATCGTCGGCTATTATGACCACTGATTTAAAGATCTTCAACGGTTGCTTATCCATGGATGTCTTCCATCCGCAGTAGTTCTAGCTGATCGATTCTATTCCAAGGGCTATGCTATGTGTCTACTCTTTCTATAGTAGGTACACATTTCGTTTACAGGACATCTTACACACCTAGGATTTCTCGGTCGGCAGATCTCTCTAGCCATATCTAGAATTCCATAGTTAAATCTTTTAGCTTCCTGCGAATCCCTAGGAACTATGGATTCAGCAAGGAATTGCAGTTCGGAGGATATCACCTTTGGATCTACGCCAAGGAATACTCTACCCAGTACTCTAGCCATATTCCTATCTAGGAGAGGCATGGGCTGGCTACATGCAACTAACAGTACCTCTGATGCTATATATTTACCAACACCGGGCAACTCCTTAAGCAACTCCCGACTACATGGTATGGAGCCTTTGAATCTCTCAACAACAATCTGAACCAATTTCTTTAACTCCACGGCCCTTCTATTTTGCATACCTAGAGAATAGATAATATCTTTAACCTCCTCAGTATCAGCATCGGATAGTGCCTTTGGATTGGGAAATCTATCTAGAAACTTCTGATATACTCTAGTAACCTGTTCAACCCTAGTATTCTTAAGAAGGAGACCTGCTACAAGTATGTGCCACGGATTGGTGGTGCTCCTCCAAGGAAGATTCTGAACTCCATAGACAGAATACCAATCTATAATCTTTTGCCTAAAAACTTCAACTAGATCTCTATCAACCAATATCATTTTAAGAGGCACCGCCTATTACATATTACATCGATGTAAATATATGTTTAGCTGAAGAATTAGAATTCCTCAGTATCTGGATAGAGAACGTTCACAGGTAGTTCTCCAAGGCCATATCCATCAAAGATTGTTGAAGAAGTTTAAAAATAAAGGTGGTGAGTAAAATAAGGAGACTCAGTAAATATAGCAGTAACAGTTGACTTAATTGGATTAATTATTTTTTGAGGTACCCATTTAAAGTCTTAGATATTACTTTTATATCATGTTGTATTGCATTAACATGGCCTTCGGAGCGGATTGTAAAGCAGGGAAGGCGTCATCATTTTATCACAGAGTTGAGTATACGGATTTTCTGAAGAAAATCGTTAAATCACATTCAATTGTTTGGCGCCGGGGGCGGGATTTGAACCCGCGCGGGGAGGTACCCCACCGGCTCTCAAGGCCGGCCCCTTAGACCACTCGGGCACCCCGGCATATGCGTGGCGGCTATATACCTACATCTATCTATAATTATTAAGCTTTATTGATTTATAAGTCTATTTTCTTGATAGCAATACTCTGTATCCTTTATGTGTAGCTAACGTTTCTGTGTGGGCAAAGACCTCTGTCATTAGTTTGTAGGTTTTCTCTATACCTTTTCTAACTACAATTTGTAGTGTTCCCGTCCTCTCTAGATGGTTAGGTGCTTCTCGGATAATTTTTTCTATTGTTTCAAAGCCTGCTGATAGGGGTGGATTGCTATATATGGCTTTAAACATAATTTTTTCTACAGGTTCATATAGATTTCCTTGAAGAACTATAGCCCTATCTTCACCTATGTTATTCCTCTGTAGATTTCTCTTCGCAAGTCTGACGGCCTCCTCATTTATATCAACCATATATACTCTTAGTTTTGGATTTACCTTAGCCAAAACGATACCTATAGCACCATAACCACAACCGAGATCTAGTACGGCTCCTTCATCCGGTATCTCTGCGTATTCTAGGAGAAGCCTAGTTCCATCATCGATCTTCTTGTAGGAGAAAAGCCCTGGGGTAACCTCAAATTCTACAGTTACACCTCTAATAAAGTCTGATATAAGCATGTAGGAGGATCTCCTTTTTTGCGGAGTATAGTAGTGATAGACCATACTACACCCTACGGTTGTTGCTGCTTCCTTTTCCACATTCTCGGATACACGTTTGGTTCCATAACGACTCTATTAATTTCTACAGCTATACCTTTTTCACTCTTGCTGATTTCTTCACTATCCATAGCAGCCCTGCCTATAGCAACAAGCTCTCCTTTGAGCGTCATTACAGCAACTGTGCAACCCTTAGTAATATTTTTTGAGAAAATGGATATTCCTGGAACAGCTAGCTGAGCTCCGTGAGCTATAGCATCGACAGCTCCATCCTTTATTAGAATCTTGGGCAGATGAGCTACGATGAATTCCCCAGGTAGTATGACGTTGCGAAGCATTGAGTCGTCACCGTATCTCCGCCACATATACAGTGCTTCTGAAACTTCATGTAAGGTTGATGCAAATAAATCTTCCCTAAGATGTGCTACAGCAACCCTTCTAAGCTCCCTCATATGCGCTTCAACACCAAGTAAAAGCCCTATATCGTGGCACAGTTTCCTTACATATGTACCAGATTCGCATTTAACTTTAAAAAGAACGTTTCTGCCGTCAATTTCTAGTATATCTATCGAATATATCTCCTTGATTCTGAGCGCTCTTTTAACAGAGGATCGTAATGGAGGACGCTGGTATATCTTACCAATAAACATTTTTGTAACTTCAAATAGTTTCTCTCTATCGATATCGCCGTGTAGCTCCATAAGACCTACATATTCCTTAAATGAATGCATTAATATACCTATAACCCTCGTAGATCTCTCCAAAGCTATGGGTAAAACTCCTGTTACCTTAGGGTCTCCCCACCCAACCCTAGAAGGTTGGGTTCTAGGGTACCCCCGTGGCCCGCCCTACTGATACTGAACATTCTTTTTATCCATGCAACAACTTCGTGACTTGTAGGCCCTGGTGGTTTATCAAGAACTATAAGCCCGTATCTTATATGGATGTCAATCGGTCTTTCCAGGGGTATGTATCCATACTTACTATCCGTATCATCGTCAGACTTCACAATATAGTCGCTAGAGATGTTTGCAACCATGTCAAGCTTTTTAATGAAGTCTAAGCCAATCTCCTTCATACTAAGCACCATATTAGTAAAGGTTAAAATCGTTTAAAAAGCTAAAACAGTATACAATTGGTGGAAGAAGACGCTATCTCTTCAATAGCATTGGTGTAAGTCTAATCTTCACACGCTCCTTCATGAAATCCGTAAGTCCTGCAGCTTCCAGCGATTTTACTACTTCCTCATCTGATGCACCTTTAGCAACATCTATCTTCTTATCTAAAACTTCGATATGGTTTATATTGCATCTCCTTCTCTTGACACCTGTTAGATTCTTGGGTCCGGTTATCAATACATAATTTTCATCAATAATATCCACTATAACGCACTTTCTACCAGCTTCACGTCCAGAGATCTTCACACATATTCTACCAATTTCAATTGCAGGCATTTAATTACCACCATAAGTTTGCATTCTAAGAATACGTAGCCTAGGTTTATAGGCTTTTATAGTGGTAGGTGCTAGGCATAGCATCGCATACTACCTATCGCCATTCAATGTTTTTCCATAACTATTTTTACAGCCTGTAACACTATCTCTATGATTTCAATTGGGGAAAACCTTTCGCTATTTATAACAAGATCGAAATCCGTATAATCCGAAATATCTATTCCATATATTCTCAAAAATCTCTCTCTTTCCATACGCTCCCTTAACAGGGTTTCATGACGTACTTCATCTACGGATTTTCCATCACGTTCAGCCAATCTTTGAACCCTGGTGTCTCTACTGGCAATAACTGCTATTCTTAGGTGAGCTAAGCCTTTTAAAAGCCATGGTGCTGCATGCCCATCTATTACAACGCCACCGTTTTCAGCCTCCTTCTTAGCTAGTGAATCTAATTCGTAGTCGATAGAGGGGTCCTGTTCTGCAAGCTTGCTGAGTTCAAGCAGCGACATACCTCTCTTTACAGCTATATCTCTAAATAGCATGCCTATAGAGATATGGCGTAAATTAAGCCTTTCTGCAAGCATCTTAGCTATAGTTGTCTTTCCACTACCGGGCGGACCTCCAATAGCTATTACAAGCTTATTTCTATCCAGTAGACCTCACCACCTCCTTCAAAATTTCACGTAAACACCTTATACATAGTGTTCCGCCAAACATTCTCTCAGGTCTCTTCATAGCCTTCGGCAGGCGTCTTCTTTCAGATTCTTTTATTGGAACACCGTTTAGTATACCACCGCATTTTGCACATCTCATTGGAGTATTCTTACCTCTTTCATAGTGTACAACAGTTCTACCACTCGGAGTTCTCCTTGGAATTCTCTTGTACGATCTTGACCTCAGTTGAGGTCGAACCATAGTCTTACCCTCTATTAGGAGGTCTAACTAGTAGTCTCAAGGCTGGGCTTTATTGGTTTTTATGGTAAAAAATACTATGGCTGCATTTATATGCTGTCCCAACATTACTTAAATGAAGTCTATGATACTGCTCTAAGCTCTCTTCTCGCATAGTAGTCGTAAAGGGGGAGGAATAATAGGAATACAAGAAAGTGTAGCCACATAACAGGCGCTTTGCACATTCCATCAATGGGGATCTCGAGTGGTACTGGTGCTAAGCAGAGGTCGTATATATCAATATACTCTACAAAGATGCCAAAGATTTTATAGGAGAGTAGTATATATATGGATATAGCTCCCATATATGCCGTGAATGGTACTAGGAATTGAAACATGCTTAGTCTAAATATCCTACCCCTAATTCTCTTAACTTGCGATGTTGCTATACTCATTTTCTTTCTGCTTATATGAGCCTTTCTCACTATCCTATCGATCTTAGCGCTCTCCTCCACCTGCTTATATCTGGCTATGATCTTTGTTATTCCATAGAAGGCTACAGCATTTATAGCAAAGCTAATGGATATAGCAAGCAATACCGTAGCACTAGGCATTAAATTCATTCACCAATAACTCTCCTCAATAGTGGATACATTTCTAGAGTTCTTTCATATGCTAGTATCTGGTAGTAGTTGTAGACTATACCGACGGCTAGCAGTAGTCCTGTGCCTGTACCATAGCTACCTAATATATCGCCTACAAGAGCTATTACAGCAACCACTATAGAGCTGAATATAGTCAATGGATATATATATCTCGAAAGGTAGGATGATAACACCCTGGGATTTCTTCTCATGCCTGGTATATCTAGCCCTGCTTTAATTAGGTTGTCAGCTTGAGCCTCGGGATTGAGACCGGCAATCTCTATCCACAGTAATCCAAACAGTATACACATTGCAAGGAATACTATTGAATATACTATGGATGGTATAGTACTGTACATAAAGCCGTAGAGTGAAGGTGCTGAGAGATAAGGTCTAATGCTGTCAACAAGCCCTATTCCTAGGAAATTGCGTAGTAGTGTTAGAATAAGGATTATGTCTGAAATAAGTATTCCAGTAAGGAGGACAGGTATGTTGGTAACATATAGTAGCTGAAGAGGAACTCTCGACTTTATTCCACCATATCTACTCATGGCTATAGGGACATTGATGTGAGCTGCATTGAGGTATGTTAAGATTGCTATAAGCACGATAGATGTTATGAAACCTATGAGAGTTGGGTACCCAATGGCAAGCCTTCCAATTAGTGTATGATAGATATTGAATGTTCCATCTCTTAGTGATGCAACTATGTATGGAATTAAACCGTATATCTCCCCTCCATTCTGCAGACTTGAGGTCTGTATAACACTTGGTGTAAAAAGCTCGCTAAAGAATCTTTGTGCAACACCGATTAATATAAATAGACTTACACCACTACCAAGTCCCCATCCCTTCTGTACAGCCTCATCAAGCATAACAATCACTATTGCACCCCATAACAGCTGAGCAAATACCAGTAGCTTAATCCATATACTAACACCTGCAGGATAGTTCCAGTAGAGACCACTAAATACAAAGCCTGCAGCTTCGACAACGGCTAGAATTAGTCCTAGACCTTTAGATGCTGCAGTAAAATCCTTTCGTGCTTCCGGATCGCTTAGATCTAAGTCAAGGATCTTAGCACCAACAAGTATCTGAAGAATCAGACTAGATGTAACTATGGGACCAATTCCAAGTTGTGCCAGTGTGCCGGCGGCCATTGCAAGCACTATTGATACTACCGGTGAAAATGGAAGAGTTCCAGCTCTCTCAATTCCATATAGAGGTGTGGAGCCTAGCAACATAAATGCTACAGCTACTAAACCAGTATACAATAACCTCTTTCCTAAACTAGGTCTTTTAGCAGGTCTCGGTGCCGACGGCATTACAATTCCAATTCTAGCCAATACCCTAATGATAGTACTCAATATTAAAACACCTACACGAGAGAGAAGTTTGAGCCACGCTTATAATTGTTACTAAAATATGGACATATGTTTACCCACGTTATCGGTACCGGTACCCAGCAATTCTTTTCAAGAACATCTATTCTTGTTCAGATCGGCTATACTACTGAAACATTAAGCACAGTCTGCAACTTTTTATGTAGTATACTGTCTATCTATGGATAGAAATAATAACTACAACGATTAATACACATATTCGTTAGGATGCAAAACCTTATTGTAGCATCAAAAACATGTTTTCTGCAACAAACTATCTATAGACCCAGAGAATTCATGCTGAACTCTGCTGTCTTAATATAATAACCTCTCCACCTATTTTTTCTATCTTTTCTATAGCCTTTTTACTAGCACTCCATACAATTACTTTTACGGGATGCGCTATCTCGCCATATCCCATCAGCTTATTTATTCCCATCTTACTTAGATCTACCACAATTTTGTTATTCTCCATTGTTGCTGTACCAGCCTCGAGCATTTTATTTACAATCTCCTCAATCTGTCCTATATTAATTTCACTTGCTTTCGGTGTGGAACTTGGGCTTCTAGGTATGAACCCCTTCCTTCCAAACCAGTCCCTGTAATTCTTTACTATCCAGGACCATTTGTGCTTGTGCATTCCAGCGGCACCCCTTCCACCTCTCGAACCGGATTTTCTGTGCTGTCCTATACTTCCCCAGCCTCTATTTCTATAGCCATGCATCTTTCTACTCTTCTTTTCTCTACGAACAACCATTTCATATCATCCTCTTAAGTAGTTCATTAATTTTGCTTCCTCTATAACCAACTTCACCACCATCTTTATAAGGCTTCTTTATACTTCCTTTAAAGCCTCCCTTTGGCGGATGAAGTCTGAATACAGGCTTTACTCCAAATTCCGTAAGTTTATGGAGTTTCAATTGCCCTTCATATACAGCCTTAGCAAACTCCTCGATATTTTCAATATTAAAGCTTCTTTTAATAAACTCATCAGTTAATGGTTCCCCACCTTTTATTCTACCACGCTTTCTTAATAAGGTTGTGAGGGTATCTAGATCTATTTCACCCCATGTAACCCAGTCCTTAATTCTATTAAGAATGCCTTGTAGGGATTTTGTTATGGGATATACTACACAGTGGTACTTCTTTGATAATCTTAGGAGCTTTAACGAATGCTCTACATCGTATGGTACTCCAACCTGTCCCCTAACTCTTATAATAGCGACGAGTGTGGGCTTCTTTGTATGCTCTTCTACTCCCATGCCTTCTTACCCCAGTCAATTGGTGTGACAACAATATTGGTATTTTTAAGAGCATTATAGGTAGCCTTTGCAAAGTTTAGTGTGGTTCTAGTTTCACCTTTTGTAAAGACCCAGATATCTCTAATACCTGCTAATCTTAGTATAGTCTTTGCTATATCCCCTGCCACAAGACCTACGCCAAGGGGTGCTGGTATAAGTTCTATCTCAACGCTACCAGATTTTCCAGCAACTCTAAATGGTATTGAATGTGGATCCTTGCAGTTGCACTCCCAGCTGCCACACCCCCTTCTAACAGGAATTATATTCAGTTTTGCATCTATTGTAGCTTTTTCTATTGCGGTTCTTAGCTGTCTGGCTTTACCTATACCCAGACCCAGGTAACCATTCTCATTTCCGAGGGCAATAATTACTCTAAATCTTGATATTCTACCGGCATCGGTCATCTTCTGAACTAAAACAACATCTAGTACTTCCTGTTTTAATCCTGGGAGTAGAATGTCAACAATCTCAGGCTCCATTATCACAGCATTCATCGAGAATATCTGGTCTATCGATGTGATTTTTCCTTCCTTGACTAACCAACCAACTTTAGTCTTAGGAGTCCATTCTTCTATTGCTGTGCTCATACAGGTTATTCACCTTTAATAAGCGATGAAATTATCTTGGCTGAATCGCTGTTTTCAGGAATACTCTCATAGATTCTAATAATAAGGTTTCGTACTCGTTCAAAATGCTCAACAATATTTCTTGGATCAAAGCCGTTTTTCAATAATTTTGAAAACTGTTTTTCAAATAGCTCTGGGTTACCCTCACCTAGTTTTTTAGCATACTCGGCTATAGCATTTCCCCGAATCCTATCATCTGATGGCAGGATATCTTTAGAGCAGGGTACATTGATACCTGCATCGATAACACCTTTTATAGCGGCAAATATCTTAGCTCCTTTAACAGGTCTATGTAAACCGATATCTGGGATGGCCTTTTCTATGCCAAGTTTCCTTGCTCTGAGACCGGCTAGCAACCCAGTTAGATATGCAGCAGGAGTATTTTCTGTTCCACCCATCCAATTAAATAGCTTAACAAGTTCTCTACTATGGGCAGCAGCTATTGTATAGTCACCTATGGGCGTTGGATATACAAATTGGACATAGATGTATCTGTTGGTCTTTCTTACGACAACTCTCATCTGCCTACTTTTAACCATGGCATACCTCTTGTAATAGTTTGTCTTCCCCTCTCTACGTCTTCTCTTAGGAACTTTATAGCTGGCTCCTTGTGCCATGAATCGCTCACCTAACATCTTGAGACAGAATACCGTGATCTTTCATGTACCTTTTAAGTGACGTGAGACTATCAAAAACTCCACCCTTAACCTTACGGTATAGTAATCTATAGGTTCTACTATCTATTGTGTTATGGTCTCTCAACCATTTGAGATACAGTCTCAGTTTTCTAACTCTATAAACCCACATTCTTTCTAGGTCCCTTCTAGCTTCCTTGGCACCCTTCCTTTTACCCTGACCTCTATGTCTTCCTTTCTTTCTAGAATTATGAAATTCTCTCCATCTGCCTCGGCTATTTCCCTTAGCGTATTCAGCATATATTACACCGTCATTAATAAGCTTCCTAATCTCCTCCCTGGTTACAGCACTTGATATTCTATCTATTTGACTGCTATCGAATTTTATTCTGGATTCGCCAACACCAAGCATTTTAGCGGCGATTTTTCTTTGATAACTTAGATCCATGCAAAATCACCTACAAGTTGGCTATTCTAAAACCTTTCGCTTTTGCCTTTTCAATCAATTCAAGCTTTTTCTTTAAGCCTAGTGATGATGATATATAGAGTATGTGCTTTGATGGGTTTAGCAATTCAAGCTCTTTTACGTTATGAATAACAGCTGGTTTTAATCCAGATGGATGAAGCGATCTAAGATCACTTCTAGTTCCGTAGCCTGCACTAGCCATAGGTGGATAGCCTTTCAAGCGAAGTCTCCCCGGATTATCCTTACCTCTAGGTCTCTTCCATTTCAATCTATTTTCAAATTTCGAAAACTTCCACCAGAGCCATCTTAGAAATGTGGGTTTTTTATTAGCATATTTCCTCCTAATCACCGTAATTCTTCTGGCATGCTCCTTCTGCTTCAGCACTTCCTTTCTTCTGGTTATCAATTCTAGGAGCTCCTGACTCATTCAGCAACACCTCTCTCATATATATAGATGCCATCTACGAATACCCTTCTATCTTTATCTTTTACTCTAGTTGCTAGTTCTATATTTGCAGCAGTCTGGGCCACTGCCTCTAAATCTGCACCTTCAATAATTATATCTTTGCCATCAACTTTTACCGAGACTCCGCTCAAAATCTTTGCCTTCCTTGGAGCTCTTTCACCTAGGAAGTTATCGATCAAAACTTCATTACCGGAAACTCTTGCGGTAACTGGGAAGTGCGAAGACACTATCTTTAACTTATATCTCCAACCCTTAGTAACACCTGTAAACATATTTCTTATATGGGCTATTACAGAATATAGCTGAGCTTTCCTTTCCCTATCAGCAAAGAAGGTTTCCAGCACAATTTTACCATCTTCCAATTTTATTTGGATGCCCTTTACATAACTGAAATCTTTCTGAATCTCACCCTTAGGTCCCTTTACACTAATACTGAATTTGTTGATGCTTACATCTATGCCATCGGGTATCGGTATCTCTTCACGAATGTGGACTGTTTTTGCCATGGATATTCCACCACATTTCTAGTAGACATATGCTAATAGTATCCCTCCAACTTTCATTTCTATTGCTTCTTTATGTGATATAACACCTTGCGATGTTGAAATTATTAGTATACCTATATCCCTTGATGGCAGGTATCTTCGAATCCTATATGGAAGAGCTAGAAGTTCCCTATATGTAATAGACCATCTAGGCTTTATTGCACCAGCCCTATTTATTCTACCAAGAAGCTGGACCACTATCTTACCCCATCTTCCATCATCAACATATTCAAATTCCCCTATATAGCCATGCTTTTGCATCACTCTTAGCACGCGTATTATGAGCTTCGATGCCGGCCATATTACTACCTCATTCCTCCTTCTCATCTCAGCATTGGTTATCGCAGTCAAGGCATTGGAAAGCGTATCAAGCATGACCATGGTTTACCACTCAGCTAAACTTTCTAAATCCTATAATCATAGCCACCTCTCTAAAACACTGTCTACATAGATAGATACCGTATTTCTGAATTACAGCATCTCTGTTTCCACACCTTCTACAAGCTTGCGCTCCCCTTCCATACTTCCTCTCTGCTGGGGATCTAAATTTAGTCATTCGATCATCACCTCCTACGTGAAATTCTTACTCCAAATAAGATCTCCATGAGTAGCATACTTTCATCCCTTGTAACCCTATGTCTTCTAGGAATACTCTTTGCTCTACATCTTCTACGCCTTATAACTCTATATCCGGGCCTCTCCATTGTTATGGCAACATCCATGCCAAATATACCTATGTCGGGATCGTACCTTACGCCTGGTAGCAGAAGATGCTCTTTTATACCAAATGATATGTTACCATGGTTATCAAACGATTCCTCCTTAAGAATATTGTTAACAGCTGATAGAGCTTTTTTCAGAAATTCGTATGCAGTGTTACCTTTTAGTGTAACAACCGCAGCTATCGGCTGTCTTCTACTTATGCCAAATTCTCTTATAGTTTTCTTGGCACGTCTTATAGAGGGGTTCAAACCTGTTAGCTGATTTAGGAGCTTTACCGCTTTTTCCAGTCTTTCACTACTACCGCCAACAGAAATGTTGATAACAACCTTCGCCACTCTAGGTACCAGCATCGGATTACTTTTCCATAAGCTTAGAATTCTATTTACACTGCTCTGCTCTAGAATTGAGCTATCGAATTTCTCCGGTATGACTTTAGGTAAGATAGAGTTGTTGTATATGGCAACCTCTACAGCCATTGTTTTCACCCTTCGTACACCTTCATAATGGGTCTATCCTCGCCAACTGCCATAATATAGTTCAAAATTGTCTGGAATCTATGTCCATTCAAATCTTCAATTGTTACAAGAGAATGTCTTCTCTTTCTACCTTCGTAACCTTCGATATCTATTACCTTTCCAATACGACCAACATTCTTTCCATCAATAACTATAACCAGCTTACCTATACCCAATGGTATGTGCTGCACAATACTCTGTGATGGTAATTCTATTAGTAGTGTGTCTAGCGTTTTAAATGAGGAGGCCTCTACAGGATTCTTGGGATCTTTAACTGTTATCAGTACATTTCTTCCATCGTGTAAATTTAACTGGATATTACCGTTTTTCACTGTCGTTTTATTTTCTATTCTTACTAGTTTTAGTTTAGCCTCCTCAGTAGGTATATTTATGTACCATAGATGTCTACCAACATAGGGCACTATCCTTAGGTATAGATCTATCTCAGGTATGGATACTACATCCATGAGTCCAACTGGAAATTTGTAGTCTCTTACCACACGGTTATCCACGAATACTTTTCCATCATAGATAATTCTCTTAGCTTCCCTAGCATTTTTTGCAATGCCAATCATATCTCTGATGAGTAGTAACAATGGTACACATCTATTTATAGGATGTGGCCCTGGGGATGGCTTTACTACCCATTTGTACTCTTTTCTCAAAATATACCAAAAGGCTGGTGCTACCAAACGTTTTAGGTGACGTGAACTACCCATTTTGGCCACTGTCATGCACCAAAACAAGCATCTATTTACTCGATACCATACTCTTTTGGTCGTTACTCAACGGCTTGGCTTTACCACTTTTAACAAGTTCGTTACGAGCGCTCTGTCTCCTTTCAATGATCTTCCTTCTAACATCATCGATGTCACCGAGTTTCACTATCATTACTTTAGATGGATGTATAGGATAGAAAACTTCACTGCCATCAGCTTTCTTTAGTGTAACGCCTTCAATAAATATCCTAGCCCTTTTCAGATCAATCTTCATAACCTTACCTTCATGGCCTTTCCAATCTCCCCGGACGACTTTTACGGTATCATTTTTTCTCACATATAGTCTTCTGATTCCAAGCTCTTCCCTAAGGCTAGGAGACAAAGGTGCTGCAATGAGATGCCATCTTAGGTGCAGTGGTAGATTAAATAATATCTTTCTCTGCTTTCTTGGTTGTGCAGTATTCAACTCCATGCTGATGGCACCTATCGCTTTAGATAACCATAGATACAAGGTTTGCTATCTGGGTCCACCTTTCAACAGCTTCTCTTGCTACAGGTCCTCTAACTTCCTTACCCTTGGGCATTCCCTCAGGAGTTACAAGGACACATGCATTGTCTTCAAAAGCAATCCATGTTCCATCAGGTCTTCTAAACGGTTTTTTCTGTCTTACTATTATCGCATGCATTATCTGTCCTCTCATGTCTGGTGGTCCCTTCTTAACCGTGACTATAACCATATCACCTACAGTAGCAAACGGTATTCTTCTAAGTCTGGTCTTTATATCCATACTTCCAACAACCATAACCTCTTTAGCTCCACTATTATCGGCAACAACAAGTCTAGTCCCATTAATTATACCAGAAACTCTCCTCCTTCTCGGAAACGCTGCACCTGTTTTAGCTCTCTTAGCACCCATACTTCACCACCCTAGCCACCTTTTTGTGAAAGTATACCTAGTACAACAAAAGAAACACTTTTCGCTAGGGGTCTGGTCTCGCCAATTAGAACAATATCACCCTCCCTAGCGCTTACACAGGAAGGATTGTGTGCATGTATTCTGCTTCTCTTTCTCTCATATCTCTTAAACTTTCTAATCCATACCAGATGCTCCCTCTCAACTACAACTGTATTATGCATTCTAGCCTTAACTACCTTACCAACAAATAGGGAGCCTCTTATACTGATATTTCCATGCCAGGGGCATTTTTTATCATTACATTCCTTCTCAGGAGGGTTTAACCCTGGATACACTATGCCTATGTTTCTCGCCGCTTGTGGCACCTCTATCACCTTTACTGAGTCACCTTTACTGAGGTAAGCTATACTAGTTTAGACTAACTTTTTAATCTTTTAAGCCTATCCTCGGGTCTTCCAATTATAATAGATCCATCAATATCTGCATAACCGTTGTCTGGGATCGCTATTCTAAATACTCCATATAGTTTTGGAACTACGATTTCTCGTCCATCATCCTCCCGTATTTTTAGGGTGTACATTGTTTCATCAACAATAGTACCTTTTCTACCAATTAAACTTTTATCGCTATGAGAAAGCACTAGTATGTTCAAGCCTATTAATTCGTGATATATTATGTTCTTTAATGTACGCTTCACCTTCCGACACGTTCTTGATTTATTATCGTTAGGATTCTTGCAATGTTTTTACGTAACATTTTTATCCTAGCAACATTGGTTAGCGTACCAGATTGTGCTTGTGTTTTTAATCTTATCAATTCCAGTCTAAGTTCTCTAAGGAGGCGAAGCCTTTCATCTAAATTCATAGATCTTATTTCATCTGCTGATAAAGGTCTATCACTCAATATTGAACACCTCACTATTCTTAGGTTTTCTCTTGCTGGGCTGCGCCAGCTTTTTCAGATGGTACAATTTCGACATAGTCTGAGGTTATACCAGGCTTCGTTATTAGCACCTCTACACCAAAGATGCCAGGCTTTAGCAGTACGTGCGCCACGGCCCTATCTACAAGTTTTAGACTCTGCTCACCTGATTTGTATACCTTACCTGCCTTTATCTTTTCATATCTAGCTCTCTCAGCTACAAGTTTTCCACTTATGATTATTTCACAACCAATAGCACCTGCAGCAAGGACTCTCCTTAGAGCTATGAATGCTGCACGTCTAAAGTGTATCCCTCTTTCTAAAGCTAATGCAATGTTGAATGCTACGACTCTTGCACTTAGATCAGGGTTCTCAACCTCAACCACTGTTATCTGTGGATTTTCAACACTAAACAGTTTTTCTAAAATGAGCTGTATTGTCCTTAGGGTCTGACCTCTCCGACCAATAATCATACCGGGTCTTGCAGCATAGATTATTACTCTCGTGCCCAGTGGTGTTCTTATGAGATCTACACCTGCATAACCAGCACGCCAGAATTTACTTGCTAGATATTCATCGACAGCAACCTTCTTTATTCCCTGTTCAATGAAATATCTCTTGATATTTACCAATTGCTACACCTCTGCGACAATAACCTCTATACTTGTATGGGTCTTAAACCGCGGTGTAGCTCTTCCAAATGCCCTGGGCATCCACCTCTTTAAGTAATATCCTCTATGGGCGGCTATATGTACTATCTTCAGCCTCTCACTGCTAAAACCCTTTACAATTGCGTTGTTTTCAACATTGTCTAGGAGCTTTAAGATGTATTTAGCTACCTTCACTGGGTATCTACCTATCGGACTACCCCATCTTCTCCATTTTTTAGCGAGACCTCTCTTATGAGCTATACTAAGCTTGTATCTAACATATGGTACAGGTTCCTTTAATTCAATTATCTGCATTAAAAAATTCTTAGCATCGCTTAGCATCATACCTCTTAATAACTTACACACCTCATAAGATTCCTTAAAAGATATGGGAACATCTCTTATCACAGCTTTTGCTATTCTAGATTCATCTAAGTTCTCGATTTTTGGATACTTCCATACAGGCATGCTATTCCATCACCATAGACATGATAGGTATCCTCAATTACAATACGTATCCTAGTTAAATATGTTCAAAATCTTAGCAGTGTTAAGAGAGCTTAATAAGAATTCAACAAAATAAGCTATAAAACTGGGTATAATACTATCCACGGTTTTCATCCTCTTTACTCTTTGAGGTAGGAGATCCAATTCATTTAGATAGTTGAGTCACAATATCCATTTCTTGGTTTATATTGATTAAGCTTATTAAATTCTGAAGCGGTATCTGTCCAACGGTATATGGTGGTGATTTTGGTTGTAAATCTAAAGCGTTTAGATGACGTAACATGGCTCATTCCCAAGGAGTATAAGAGGTGCATGCACGTACCAGCAGTAATTTATGCGGATGAGTTCCTGCTCAATAAGATGAAGGAGGATGCGACTCTCGAACAAGCTGCAAATGTGTCATGTCTTCCAGGTATCGTTGCTGCAAGCTATACTCTACCAGATGGTCATCAAGGATACGGATTTCCAATAGGTGGGGTAGCAGGATTTGTAGAAGAAGATGGTGTTGTAAGCCCTGGTGGTGTAGGCTACGACATAAATTGTGGTGTAAGGGTTCTAAGAACAGATCTAACTTTAAGAGATATAAAACCGCATATAAAGGTACTTGTAGATGCTCTATTCAAGAATATTCCGAGCGGTGTTGGTGCAACAGGTAGACTTAGATTAAGTGAAAGAGAGTTGGATAACGTTCTAGAGGAGGGAGCTCTATGGGCATATAGACAGGGATTCGGAACAGAATATGATATAGAGCATACGGAATCTAGGGGTAGTTTGAACTGGGCTGATGCTTCAAAAGTAAGCAGGAGGGCAAAGGAAAGAGGAGCTCCTCAACTAGGTACATTAGGTAGCGGTAACCACTTCCTGGAGATTCAGATCGTTGAGAAAATATATCTACCAGATATAGCTAAGAGGATAGGAATATTTGGGGAAGGCCAGATAACCATAATGGTACATACAGGCTCCAGAGGTTTAGGACATCAGGTAGCAAGCGATTATCTGGTTTTAATGGAAAGAGCTATGAGGAAGTATGGTATAGAGGTGCCTGATAGAGAATTGGCTGCGGTACCGTTCAATAGTCGTGAAGGGCAAGACTATTTTGCAGCAATGGCAGCGGCAGCAAATTATGCTTGGGCAAATCGACAGATAATAACCCACTGGGCACGTGAAACATTTGCAAAGGCTTTAGGATCGGATCCTGAGAAGATTGGTATAAAAATGATATATGATGTGGCTCACAATATAGCAAAGCTCGAGGAGCATGATTATGAGAACAAGAGGTATAAACTTGTTGTTCATAGAAAAGGTGCTACTAGAGCCTTTCCACCTCAGCATCCAGAAATCCCCTCAGATCATCGAGAATTTGGACAGATCGTACTCATACCTGGAAGCATGGGTACCGCAAGCTATATACTAATACCTAGCTCAAGGGCTAGGGAAACATGGTGGTCAGCCCCTCATGGAGCTGGGAGATGGATGAGTAGAGCAGCAGCGATAAGATCAAAATCGCCAAAAGAGGTTGTAGATGCTCTTGAAAGGAAGGGGATATTTGTTAGGGCAGCGACAATGAGAGAATTATCTGAAGAAACACCTGAGGCATATAAGGATGTTGACAAGGTTATAGATGTAGCAACGAGGGCAAGTTTAGCAAGACCTGTGGCAAGGCTTGTACCAATAGCCGTCATCAAGGGATAGCTTTATTATAGCCTCCGCAGAGAACCTATGTTCATAATCACCCACGGATCATCTATCGCATAGGCCAGCCTCGGAGGCTCAACAACACTAAATTTCTAAACGGATTAAAAACAAATTAATTGAAACTACATAGCATAAAATTACCGTAGACTACCTATGAATATAATACTGTTTACTTTTGTGATGCAACGAACAGCTTAGTTTAAAAGATTATATATTTCTCTATCTTGCTATATTTTGGGGTCTCAACTCTATGCCACGTATACCGGTAAAACTAGTCTCATGGGAAGAAATCGTTGAGTGGAGCTGGGAATTAGCAAAAATAATAGAGAATAGTGGATACATTCCAGATGTTATAATAGCTATTGCTAGAGGCGGCTATGTACCTGCGAGACTACTATGCGATTTCCTAGGTGTTGAAAATCTGCTATCGATACAATCACAGCATTGGACCGAGGCGGCCAAAAAGGGTGAGAAAGCTATGATAAAGTTTGAATATAGTGTAGATTTAACTGGATTCAAAGCGCTACTAGTTGATGATATTATAGACACAGGAGAATCTGTAATACTAGCTAAGGAATACATACTGCAAAACTGGAAACCTAAGGAACTAAAGATAGCTGCACTTCAATGGATATCAAGTGTTGCAAAGTTAAAACCAGACTTCTACTATATCGAAGTAAAGGAATGGGTTTGGTTCCAATATCCTTGGACACGTTTAGAAGATGTTACACAATTCTTAAAGAGGATTATCGAATCCTCTTATAGAGAGGATGGTAGAACATCATGGTCATTAGAGGAACTTGATAGGAAGTTTAGTGAATGGTATGGCATTTCAGTGGATAGAAGATACATAACTGAGGCAGTGAGGACGTTAGTTAAGCACGGTCTACTGAAAGCCATAGACAACAAATACATCTATACAATATCATAGTATACAATCCTCAAGTAACATAGATGCAAATACACTTTGTACAAGGCATTAGATTAATGCTATCAATATGTAATAGTGTATTGGATAAGGTGCTGCTATCGAGATATAGAAGGATATTAATTTATGGTGAAGCGGGAAGTGGAAAGACCAACATCATGCTAAACATACTATTGTGTAGCTCAAAATCAGATAGCAATTTTTATTATATCAGTACCGAAGGTTCTGCCTTTCTAAATCGAGTAGTAGAACTTGGAATAACATCGAATAATATTTTATTTTCAGTAGCATTGGATCAGAACCATCTAATTCAACTAATTATAGACATCATTACAATGTATAGACATCCGCAGGCAATATTTATTGATAGTATAAATCACTTCTACAGGATTGAGGCTGTGGAACAGCAGAGCCTTAGAATGTTCCTAAATATGCTTACACTTCTAGATCTAATTAGCTATGGTAATATTTACGTAATTACTTCAGCGCAAATAAAAGCCGATGAACAATATGGTGAGGTGATAGCAGGCTATGAATATCTATCAATATGGGCGGATGCCATAGTTGCTATCGAAAAGCTTAGTAATCGTACTAGGATTTTGCGTTTTGTAAAACCCTCTACTGATTTAGAGTTCAGATTTCTGATTACTGAGAATGGAATTAGATGGCTTACTGGGATATAGTTCGTCCCTGTCAATTCAGTAAGTATAGAATCTATACTAACTTTCGCTAGATTGTGGAGGGCTCTTTTTGCTAGCTGTGTTCACCAGATGTGGATATTTGCTAAAAATCCTGTAGGCTACGTATCTATCTTCAGGTGAAAATTTATGAGGATGGGGTACCACAGTTTTCGCATTGCAGTACATGCACATCTCCTTTAACGTATATCTTTTACATATGGGGCACTTTCTTATTCTCCATCTCATTGCTATCCCTTTTCAATCTCTTCATGGACCAGCTTAAAACGATCTATTTCAAGAGCTTTGGACTGCTCTTCAAGGTATCTGCTTATCCTATTGTATATGTCCTCAGCTATTTTATAGTCTACAGCCTCAATTTCAATCCTATATCTTGGAGCACCGATGGTATACACTGACACCTTAGTATTGCTACCGTAATCCATGCTACTTATATCGCTCAAAATCTTTTTTATCCTTTCAATACCATCGCTCTTATAGCACACAAGCTCTGCTAATGCTCTGATCTTCACAGTTTTTATCGATATATGTCTCTGTGCCTCACTAAATATAGCATTCGACCAATCCTCAGGAATGCCGCGTTGTACAAGCAATTGCGGTCCCTTCAGTACGGCCTCCTCTAATACTGACAAGGGATCGGCTTCTCTTTCAAGAATCGTCCACACATATTTGTAAGCGTCCTCCAAACTTCTATTGCTATTCTTAGTCGCCATCTCTATAATCTTTTGAGCCCTTTGTATTCTTTTCCATCTCAATATTTTAGTTCTCTTCTCACCCTCCAGAACCCTTTTAATAGAAATATCAATCTGTATCTTACCAGTTCTCCTCTCTACCCTAATCACCTTTCCCACAACAACATGGTTTTCTTTAATAACATCCCTAATATCCTTCACATACCTAGTACTTATTTCACTCCATGGAATGAACGCTTCGAGATTCTCGTATTCCAAAAGATCGGCATACGCACCATAGTCAAATACTTTCTTTACCTGAGCCACTACAAGCTCTCCAACATCAGGAATACCATGTTTTCTAAATGGGATGCTCATAGAATGCCCCTGTATCAATTTACCTATGTTGTACTTAAAAATACATCTATAGATGGATTAGCCTAAGATCCTGACTACTTCAGCATTAACAAGTCTTGCTTTACCACCAGTAGGCTGTACAATAATAGTACCACATACTAAGCAGCGTGTTGGAAATGTTGCGTGGTCGAAGACGGGTTGTTCATTACCACATACACTACACTTTACTCTAATGAATCTGCTCCTTGGTTCGGGAATTAGAACTTTTCTCTTCATAGCCAAAAGAATTTCACCTTCAGGCTTTTTCTGCAAGTTCAGGTTTTTTAATCCTTATTCCTTTTCTATGCTGCATATATCCACACTTGCTACACTTCAACCTAAGTACAACCTTTTTTGTTACCTTTGCAAATCTTTTCTGTTCAGGCTTGCGTTTGGAACCGTAACCTTCCTGTTTCCTTAAATATCTACGCTGACCTTCGGCTAAAGTCCTCCTCTTTCCATGTTTATATATAACAATACTTTGCTCTGTATGGGTTCTACATCTTGGGCAGTATGTTACAATGCTCCTTGGTATTTTCAAAGGCATCTACCCTTCTAAGTAATTAGTAATTAGAATGCTGTAGAGTTTTATAAGCGTATACTCTCCTGTGTTTCAATAGTGGTTACCCGTGTTGTTTATTTGGGTTTGTTTAGGTATTTTTAAATATCATGGGTATTATTGACACGGGCTTTTCCCTCAGCTCCTGCTCACTTGTCGCAGGGTCATCGGGAGCTACATCGACGGGCACCACAGAGCCCGCCTCGAGGGGTAGGTCTTATTCCGGTTAGTGGTTCCACCGATATTGTCTGGCTAATAAGTGTCGATTAGATCAATGTAACCTAGGGAAGCTAGCACTACAGCATATTCGATTGGAATCAATATTGTATACCCTGGGAGGGCAATACTATGCTGGACGTGAAATGCTTTTTTCACTCTACATAAAATCCTACCATTGTACACTATAACAGATCCTAAAATAGCGTGTTTGAGCATTTCAGAAATTTTAGCGAATATTGTGAGAATGTTTCCTATGGTATCCTGTTCAAGCGATACCTCGTTATTCATCATTCTTACTACAACATTTTTTACAGATGATTCGACGAGCTTATGCATGAGTACCTTGAATTTATCGCAGACGTCCTGGGTGTAAGGCTCTGATGACAGGTTGCACCAATAGTTTGTTGAAACATTTAGTTTATTTATCTCATTAAGAACCTTTGTAATAAGGGCAGTAGACACCTTATCGTCAAGCAATAGAGAATTTAGCATCTTTACGACATCCTCTAGAACGCCAACCGACATAAATCATCAGCTCTTAGTATCAATAAGTGTAGCTACGCCCTTAAATACGAGGTAGGATGCATAGGCATAATCTAGTACAACCTCCTCTCCACGAGTAAAGGAGAAGCTACCATCGGCAATTTCTAGTTTAGGTAAGCCAATGTTGATGCGAACCTTGAACCTTGTATTATTCTCTGGCGAGAGTTGTGAAGGATCCATAGAAAACTCGCTGATATCAAGTTTTTTAATACTATAGGCTATCCATCCTGTTTTTCCATTTATACTATTTGGTACTCTTACTAGATGTGTAACATCTATAGTAACCTTTGGATCTATAGGTATAGACGCTTTTTTCACTGCGCTATCTATACAGCTTTCAAATATCTTATGTATTCTTAGAGCATCCGAAAAATCGAGCCTACCTAACTGACCCATTATATACCGTCTGGCCAATTCATCTATGGACATGCTGAGAAGTTCCTTTGCTATACGACGCCTGATACCTCCTTCACTAACCTTCGGAGGTAATGGGATAGCTTTTTTCTTATCCGATCCTAATAGATATCTCTTAATATATGTAGCTATGGATTCATCCAATCTGATGTATGAGACGATTTCACGTCTAATTTCGGGATCCATTCTATCGAACGGCGGATTCAACTCCACTATCAGATGGAATCCTCTATTACCAGAGAATGAAGCTTTCAGCATGTTAAAACCAAAATCATTTTCAATTACATCAATTAATTTACCTAAGTAGAGCAAGGCCTTGTATATACAGCTGCTATTTACATGCTCAAACCTTAGAAGTTCAGAATTACAGTTTGGGCAGAGCTTAACACTATCGTATGTGATATAGCCGCAAGTCCTACAGAATCTAAATTCTATTACACCGTTTTCCAGTTTACAATCCTGAATATCGTTAGCATCTATATCAAATATGAGGTCGCTTCCCATCCACTGTTTTTCATCCATGGATATATTAGCGGGTTCTCGATACTTTGCTGATGAGTAATATAGGTGGCGGGGAACTTTTTCAGTAACTGTTTTACGAAGTTCAGAAATAGTAGAAAATGATAGATGTCTAATATAGGTTTCACTATATAGTGGTTGTAAAGCAACTTCACGAATGTAGAAATCGTTAGGAAGAATTAAATTTGCTCTACTGTAATATTTTCTAAAAATTTCTTCGTATATTCTAAGCCAATTATGTAGAGGGTCGAGCTTATTCATCTATTATTCAACCCTAGGAGCTACATAGAGTTTTAGCCGCGCTCCAGCAATCATCTCTAACTCTATTTCGCACGGCATATCTTGACCTAACTTTATTGTGGCAATCTCAGATAGTTTAGTCAACGTTGTAAGTAGCGATATATAGTTCATAGAATACATATTTGTGAATTCGCTAAAGTTCTCAGAAACCTGATAATCTATTAGAGTACCCGTTACTATGCTAAATGCAAATTCAACTTCACCTAGATCTGACGTAGCTATAAGTGAAATGCCCTCTCTACTAACTTTAAACTTCAAAACCTCTCCTACATCTTCAAGTACTGATAGTGCTGATGATAGTGTTGCACCGAGAATTTTTGCCTGTATTTGAAACTCTAAAGAGAGCTCCGGTACCTCTTCATAGCTACCAGAGATGAGTGGTAGTGTAAAAGATCTTAACGTTCCACCCTTAGATATAAAGCCTAGCGTTAATTTCGATCCATCACTTGAAATCAGAAGTTTATCTGACTTTGATGCTCTTCGTAAGATTTTCGAGGTATTTTCAAGGTTAATTAATAGTGTAGTCTCTTTTTCAACAGAGTACTCTTCGAATGCTGAAATAGGAACGTGGAAGTCGATAAGCATTACATGGGTGGGATCCATCGCTTTAATCCTTACACCATCGCTTGGGTGGAGTGTAATGCCAACGGTCTCTATATAATCAGCGATACTCCTCAATACATATCTCCATATCCTAGCATCTGCAAAAACAAATTTTACACTCATTGATTCTCCACCATCTCTATACACTATCTTAAAATGTCTAAAAATTTAAATCATAAAATTCATAGTAGTGGTGCAACGTCTCCTTAAATACCATCTATTCTATACATCTAATATTTGGGGAATTCTTCATAAATTCGTCTTTATCTTTGCTAAGTTCTACAAAAATCTTACAATGGTAAAAATCGCAGTGATTATCTTTACATCTACATGAAATATTATCTATATTGTATTCCTTAAGAAGCCTCAACAATGTATCTCTACTTATTACACCACTGCAGAATAGCGTTCTATTTGGCTTAGATAGATGTAGTTCAATCTTATTGTTATCCTCATCAAAAACCAGGATAAGCTTCTCACCATCGCTAATATTTAGTAAAAGCCTTAGAGTAGCAGGTATTGTTATCCGACCTTTGCTATCAACCTTTACAACCTCGCTAAACATCTAACCTACACCATCTGATAAACTTATCCCCTCGGTGCTACCCATACCGTTACTTTACCTCCTCCAGCAACATCTAAGCTTATTCTAAGAGGTTTTTCAGGACCGAAGGCAATGCTGCATTCATCAGCAAGGTCCAAGATCTTTAATAGAGCCTTGAGATGATCAACACTATATCTTGCTATAGCATTTCCAATGTTTGCTTCGAGATATGTAAGTGGCTGGAATTGCTTTAATGTTGTTTCATATGTGGCTAGCTCACTAGTGGCTACAGCCTTTATAGAGTTGCTTTCTGATGAATACATTAGCGCAATCTCGTCTCCGACTAGTGACGAATCCTTTAGGATGTTAATCAATTCTGATGATGGAAGGCCGGCAGAGACTTCAAGCTCAATATCTATAGAGCCTATACTTTCAAACTCTATTTCTGAAAGTGGTATTAGATACTCTCTTTCGATATTTGATCTGATGTTGAAGATCTTGATATTAAGTTCTCTCATTCCTTCCGTATATGAAATCTCCACTTTATCTCTTTTTGTAGCTCTCCTAAAAGCTTTAACAAATTCGTCTCTATCAGCTATAATCCTAACCTCTTTACCAACATTGAACTCTTCAAAGGAAGAGGCAGGCAATTCAAATACTATCATAGATACTTTATCTGGACTTAGAGCCTCAATAGAGAATCTATCCGGGGATATCACTAACGGTATTTGATCTACAATACCTTTCAAAGCGATTGTAGTCTTTTTGAATACAACACCAACTGGATAGACCAATTTTACACTCATATTAAAATTCCCAATAAGATATAGATTACTTTAACAGAAATTTAAATTAGAAGCATCATAACATATTTATTAACAAGGTTAGGATACTAATCTATGGTACACAGCTGACTAGCACATATATTTAAGGGGATAGACTGTATGGTGAAAGTATCTATTGGAACAGTAGTTGGTCAATATGTTGCAGTAGAAGTAAGGGCGGAACATGCAGTAGATATACTTACTGCTTTGAGGAAGGCATTGAATAAGGGTGGAGATGATGTTAACGATGCTATCAGAATGATTCAGCACTTCGACATCTTCTATAATATTATGCATAGAAAATTCAAGGAGTACTTAACCCCCAGAAAAGATGTAGGTGATCTAATAAAAGGCAACGTACTGATCGATAGAATAAAACTCGTTAAGAAAGATAGTGAAAAATATGTTGTTATAGTATTTGATAAATCTATTTCCAAAGAAAATCTAATAAACATTTTAAACAGTCTTGGATATGAGGTAACCAACATCTAGGTAACCAGCTTCTTAGTATACAACGGTTACACTACAAACCACTTCCGTCCTAAGTCATTGTAGGTCTCGTTAAAAGGTTACACTCTCCACCACGGGTTTACTGTAGCTCCTAGGCCACCCTTACGCGTATGCCGTGGGCACCATTCAAGGTCAATTACATGAGGCTTGCAATATAGTTCCAAAATTACGTTCCAAGCATAAACCTTATAGCCAAAACGGTCGCATAATCCTCTGCTACATACCTTTTAACAACCTCTACTTCTTCTTTTTCTGTAAATGAAAAACGCTCCTCAGACGCCGAGAAGTTTCTACCAGCAAAGAATTGCACAGTTCGTCAAAGTATTGACATAGTATTGAATTATGGAAACATAGGTATAAAGATGAACAATTATTATCTAAATAGGAAATGGTATAATCTTAGACCAAAAGAAGACAAAGTAATTCTACAGAGTTGTAGAAATAGTTATGAACTCTATCTAGATCTATGAAGAGCCGGAAAGATAGTGCGGGGGGTGGGATTTGAACCCACGCAGGCCTATGCCATCGGGGCCTAAGCCCGACCCCTTTGACCTAGCTCGGGCACCCCCGCACAGGTTTCTA
Organism: Ignisphaera sp.; assembly: GCA_038889075.1. Taxonomy (GTDB): domain Archaea; phylum Thermoproteota; class Thermoprotei_A; order Sulfolobales; family Ignisphaeraceae; genus Ignisphaera. Next base: position 382,378 of record JAWAHS010000001.1, on the reverse strand, counting down.
ATTCCAGTTTTCAGTATTTTGAGTTGGCTTAATAATTTTATTGCTGTTTGCTACTGAAGTTGAAATTCTATTATATAGATGTAGGGGTTTGAATTTATTTTTTTGCTTCCATAGATTTTTGTAAGGGCTTTGTACAAATCCTCTTTTGTTTTAAAGCCATCCATTTTTATTTCCTCTTCATTTAAATCTTCTAGTCTTTTTCTATATACCTTCTTTATAATAGCTCTACCAACTCTAATACATCCTGCAAATACTTCAACTGTATCTCCTTCTTTTAAATCGGTTGAAAGTCTTATAGTTGATTTCTTTTCACCTGTAAGTATTTTACCAGCATAGTCGAATTTGAATATGAGTTTCTTCATCTTATCTACCCATCTGCAATATAGGTGTAGCTACATTATTATTCGGTTGTTGTAGCCTGTTCTTCGATTTCCTCTGGGGTTTTAACAATGAGGTATCCATCTTTAACTATATGCACAACGTCTCTCTTTACAATCTCAATCACGATTTCTTTGAATGCTTCTAACGGCTTTTCTGATCTTATTTTTACATCCAGCCGTTTTGCCAGACCCTTTACAGCTGATAAACATTCTTCTTTTACTATACATACATCGCATCTGCATAGTTCTCCTTTGACAAAAACAAACCCTAGGCTTTCATCAACAAAACCACCCTTATTTGGATGTATGGTTAATCTAATGCTTCCATCATCGCTAAGGATGGTATCGTATACTAGAAATAGCCTAGCTGATACATAGAACTTACCATCTCTGTATAGTGCTAGTCCATTTCTTCGCAGGGAGTGGAGATGTCTATATATTGCAGTTCGTGAAATTCCTAAGGCATTAGCTATATCGGAAGCCATTACCATACCTCTTGCCATAAGAGACATTATAGTGCACCTCATTTCATTATTAACGCAGTTTTCAAAGGCTCTGTAGTTAATCATTCTGATTAGATCTATCTCAGGATACTCCTTCGGTATTGAAAGTGTTTTGAGTCTAGCTATATAGTTTTGAATCATTAGTTACCCCAGGTAATATTTACTTTATGCTATTATAATATTTTTAATGCTTGTAGAAATTTATAGCTATTCTTCTTAATATCCTTCTTAACCTCATCGAGATCTAAACCCTTTAACTCTGCAATATATTTGAGAACGTTGAAGATCTCTCTAGGATGGAATGTCAGGCCTCTGTATCTGTATGGAGCATCGCTCTCAATAAGAATAATATCCAGCGGTGCTATCTTTACAATATCTCTGTGCCTCTGCTGTATAGAGAGAGCAGGATTTACCGTAATATAGTAGCCTCTATCTGCAATCTCTCTAACCAATTCCTGCGGTCCTGTATACCAGTGTAGTATAGCTAGAGGTACATCATTTCTATATAGAATATCCAGCACATCTCTCCACGCATCTGCAGCATGTATATTTAATGCAAAATTTTTCTCCCTCGCTATTTCAGCAAATCTCCTGAATACCACATCTTGATATTGTAATGTGTATGGCTTAAACTTTCTATCTAGACCTACCTCACCTAGAACTTTGATTAGTCTATTCTCTAGCAATAGCTTCTCTATGTTTCTCATTTCATCCTCATAATCAGGGCCAACATTCCAAGGATGTAGTCCTACAGCTGGCACCACTAAGCTATGCATCTTTGAAATTTCAATTGTTCTAATGGATGATCTATAGTCATCACTTACGGCAACGATGTAAATATTTAAATCCATAATTAATCCGATTTCATTTTCCCCATACTCGTGGAGATGACAGTGGGCATCCATCAATATACCATTCAATTTCATTTCCCATGTAATACGAACTCTCTTATGGAATTCGATTTTATATGTACAAACTCTGTGAAAGCTTCGAGAGGTACATAGACAAATCTTTCTAGCTTATACATAGGATGTATTTTTCCAGCTATATTAGCTCTATATCCACAGTAGGGGCATCTCAAGTCATCTCTTAGGTTAACCTCTAGAATATCGAATCCCATTCTCCTAATAAGGGTACTACCACAGTTAGCACAGTATGTATTCTCAAAATGGTGTCCTGGAACGTTACCTATATAGACATGCTTTAGACCTTCGCTCTTTGCTACCTCTATGTGTTTTTCAAGAGTATTTACAGGTGTTGAGGGGAGATACGTTACCTGGTAGTCTGGGTGAAATCTTAGAAAATGTACTGGCGTTTCCGGTCCGAGATTTTCAACAATCCATCTAGCTAACTTCCTAGCCTTTTCTAAATCATCACCGTACTTAGGTACAACAAGATCGGTAATTTCAACAAATATCCCCTTCTTCTTTAACTCGATTAAAGCATTGAATATAGGCTCGGTGTCGTATACCATTGAAAATTTCCTTGCAAACTCCCTATCGCCGTGACCCTTTAGATCAACTGTTGCCGCATCTATGAATTTCCCAACAATATCTATGGCTTCTTCAGTCATATAGCCATTCGTAACCATGGTGTTAAACAGTCCATATTTTTTAGCCAGCAGACCTACATCATATGCGTACTCTATAAATATTATAGGCTCATTATAGGTGTATGTCATACCCTGTGCTCCATATGCGGTAGCAAGTTTTACCGCTAGCTCCGGTGGTAGTTTCCACCCAGCTATAACCTTTCTTTGACTAATATCCCAATTCTGGCAGAACTGGCAAGCCCAGCTACACCCCGTTGTAGACATTGAGAAGACTAGCGAACCTGGGTTAAAATGATATAGCGGCTTTTTCTCTATAGGGTCGATCGCAACGGCTATAGCAAGTCCGTGCGAAACCAGATACAGTCTCCCTTCAAAATTCCACCTAATGCCACAAAAACCATACTGGTCTTCTAGAAGTTTACATCTTCTCGGACATGCCGTGCATTCCACCATTTTTCTCATACTATCTATAGTTCTATAGAGCAATGCCTCTTTAGGCAAAGCACTCACCTATGCATATCCTTCCATCCATTAGATACACTCTACTTCTTATTAACTGCTAAACCGACTATACAGCATTTCCAGTAAAAGACAGTACCGATAGTAAGCATATAAACTTTTACAGCTGAAACCTCGCCTCTTCAGGGGAAGTTAGAAAATCTACCTAGAAAGTATATGGAGCTGAACGACGCGATCAAACACATAACTATAAATACATTTCGTTGAATCTAATTATGAACTGCTGTAATACCAACTCCTAGGATAGTATATCTTGGAGCACAGATCTATCGTGGGAATAAACTCTTCACCACCCCTAATTAATAACCCATCTTCGGAAATGTTATCGTAGTATCCTTTACATGTAATGGATTTTCTCCTCAGTCTTTCTCGATGCTGAACCGCATCCTTGTATATAGCTGGACAAAAATGAACTGCTACGGCCAGATTCTCTTTAAGAGCTCTCTTCAATACATCTATAGCGGTTTCACTACTACCGTGGACTGCTCTACCATCTTGGGAGGGTCTAAATCCTCTAAGAAGTATGTTGCTAACATTGGTTTCGCTCACCTCAAGTTCATTAATATTGACAAACTTTACTCCCATAGAATTTGCTGTAGTGATAATTTTCCAAAGTGCTTCTTTCTCCCCTGGTAGAGCTGGCACCTCTATACCTACATCCATAGATGTATTCTTTACTGTATACTCAACCAATTTCCATATGCTATCATTAACGATGTGGAACCTTATTTCATCAAGATTAATTCTATCCATATACTTTATAGCACTCCTTGTAGCACCCAAACCTGCAGTATATAGATGTACATGGAATTTACTTCCCATAATACTTTTAACTAATTCGATAACCTCTGTAGCAAGATCATATCTTTGAAAGGGTTCGCCACCTGTTATCGAAATTCCCTCTGCCCGTACGAGAAAAATCTCATCTAAAATATACTCAATTCTTTGAATTCTCTCTTCATCGGCATAGAGTGTTCCCATCTTCCTTCTCTCCATACTTATAGGGCAGTAAAAGCAATCTAAACCGCACATTCCAGTTATGAATACAACTACCTTAGAACCCCTCATACACAGTTCGCAGCCCCTTGGCAGATAACCATACCACCATCCAACTATGTCGCTACCACATAACCTAGATGCACAGTCCATGTTTTATAACCCTTCTCCTAAACAATGAATTCTCTATACATAATTTCTCTATAGTAGGCTCTAGGTGCTCAAAATCAGGTAGTTCAATTTTTATAAAGAGACCTGTATGACCGTCTTCAATCCTTTTACTCAATGCTTCAACTCTATCTATTACAGTACCTAAAGAGATACCGAGTCTTTTAGCAACATAGCCTTCATTTCCAATAACTGGGAATTCCCTATGTCCAAACTCTGTAGGCTCTATAAACATAAGTCTCTTATTTACGCCAACCACTCTTATATTAGCCATTATATCGTTAAGATCTACCATTCCACTGAATCTATAGTACTCCATCTCTATAGGGTCTAACCTTGCTAGCGGATTTGATATGCACAGTTCTTCTAAAGCATTGAGATATATGTATATCTTTGGAGTATGCTTTGGTGTTGCCTGTAGAATAGATAAGCTATATACGTTATATCCATTCCTCTCTAAACAGTATCTGAGAATACTACTCGGATAGGAATTGAGTAGTGATATGTCCACATCGCTATCTTCATCAACATCTCCTCTGGCGATACTTCCATGGGCAAATGCTTCTAGTATACCACAGCTCTTTAGATCTAAAAGTATTTTCAACGCCTTTCTTCTCTTCTCCATAAATACGTTCCATCTCCTTCTATCATAGTGTACCTCCCTTACAAACCCGGCAGGCATCTGCGCATCCATTATACAGCATCCTCATTTTCTATAGTAGTTCAATAAACTCTACAGTCTGATCATATTCAGCCTATAGACGTGTCTCCTAACAGCATTATTAAATCTTATCCACAAGCTAATCCGATATATTTTCTACAGCTTGCATACCATTACATCTGCAGAATTAATACTGCAGCTTTGAATTCTACAGCTATCCATAAATTAGTGATTATTTACTACCTATGGTTTGCTGAAAAGTACTTTGAAAGATAGATGCAGGATGGGATGCTATATCCGAGGCTTTGTTCTAAGCTATGCTTTATTATAGTAGTCATCATCTGGTATAGTAAGATAGGAAAAGGTACTAGACTCTGTCTTGCCGCAGTATTCATACGCTATCAGCTTAAAAATTCTATGTCTATCTTTATTATACCTAGGCTGCAATATTAATTACGGTGGTATAGGTGCTAGATCTGCTTTATATTGTGCTAATATTTATAGTAGTTACTACTATAGGCTATCTTCTCTCCATGAATAGAGAGTATAGAATTTCTAAGTTTAAAATTAAATTTACATTAGGCGGAGTTCTCCTCTTTATAGGAGGAGAGCGTGTACCCAAACGAGTAAAACCTCTTAGAAGGGAATTGCACATAGCATTTATTGCTGTAGCTCTCCTTGGTATTGCTCTTTTCTATCTGTTCTTCCTCCCAATAATTATTAACATGATCAAATCCTTTATAGAATTTGTCTCCGGTTATTCGGCTTCACCCCCTCAGCCAACATTAGTTCCGCTACCTTTATTATTCCAGTATAGAGAATTAATAGCATATCTAATTGTTGCAATAGTAGTTGGTGTAGTAGTCCATGAAATTTCTCACGCCCTGGTAGCTCTTAGGGAGGGTATAAAGATACGTAGCTGGGGTATAGGTATGCTATTTCTATTTCCAATAGCCTTTGTTGAACTGGATGAGGAACAATTTACGAAGGCTCCACCAAGAGCCAGGATTAATATTGCAACCGCGGGTATATTCTCAAATGCTATTGTATCACTAATCTCCTTTATTGCACTATTTATACTGTCAAGCATGTTACCATTTCTGGGGAATGTATCTACGGCAGTAACTGTCACTAGGATAGATTGTAGTATCTGTAATGTTTCACTATGTCCAGCTCAGTTAATAGATGTTAGTGTTGGTGATATTATCGTCGCTATAGATGGTAGTAGAGTATATTCAACGAATGATGTTGAGAAGATTCTCAGAGGTAAGAGTATTGGCAGTCCACTATCAATTACAATATGTAGTAGCGGTGGTTGTGCAAATAAAACAGCGATACTAAGTGCCAGAAACCTGAGGGTGTACGCTGAAAAGGGTATGGAGGTACCCTGCCTAGGTATATCTATGGCTCAGACGTTGGTATTCGAAAAGAATGGTCTATTTCTCCGCTATCCAACTATAGAGAACCTATTTACATACCTGAATTCTATCTTTATAGTTAATTTCAGTTTGTATGTGCTCAACGCCATACCCTTCATAATATCGGATGGTAGCATATTCGTAGGAGCTCTCTCATCAATTTTCCAACCCTTAAAGACACTATCATCAAGGAAGCTCCTTGACCTGATCAATATAGCTATACTTGTAGTAGCCATAGTTATATCTTCGTACATATTCCTGAGGTTTACCCAATGAATATAAGAAGAGCCCTTCAAAGCGATCTGACAACAGTATTTGAACTTGAGAAAAAATGTTTTAACGATCCCTATCCAATGGAATTGCTAGTAATGTTACAATCGCTATATCCAGAACTCTTCTTAGTTGCTGAATACGATAGCAGAATAGTAGGCTACGTTTCGGGGCTCGTAAGAAGAGATGGATTTGGCCATATAGTATCACTCTGTGTAGATCCTGAATATCGCAGGAGAGGTATCGGAAAACAGCTAATGAATAGAATTGAAGAGCTAATGAAAAAACTATTCAATGTGTGTCTATATAGGCTGGAGGTCAGAGTATCGAACTCCATAGCTATACTACTTTACGAATCAATTGGATATAGAATTCAAGCTAGAATACCGAGATACTATAGTAATGGTGAAGACGCCTACCTAATGATAAAAGATATATGCTGAATTCAGTCAGATGTAAGATGATAGTTATTAATTGACAGGCTTCTTACTGAAAATATTTTAACTAGCAGTTAACCAGTACAGCCCATGGTATTTAGCCATGAAGATAGAACACATAATACCACTGACTTGTCTAGGGTTTACAACGATATCGTCCCTACAGATTAGCATGTTCGGTACAGCTCTACCCCTTATAGTGGCAGAGCTTAATATAGACTATAGCTTAATTGGGATTCTGATGGCTTTATGGACTTTTGCAACGTTTATTGCTCCACTTACCATTGGGAGGTATGTGGATAAACTAAATCCCTTAATGGTTATAGTTATTGTTATGCTGGTTTCACTATTTTCATCGTTATTGACCGCATTCTCTAGAAACTTAATTGAATTAAATACGGCTAGATTACTACTAAGTCTTTCACTACCATTTGTCTGGCCTACATGTACAAAGATTGTAACGGTATATACGAGTAGTAGGAGTTACGGTTATTCAACAGCAGTATTCAATTTCGGTTCTATGGCTGGAATGGCATTATCTTACATAGTTATGGCACTAGTGGGAGGAAGTAGCTGGAGGGTTGCTGTAATTGTAGCTGGTCTTCCAGTACTTATCTATATACCTATCGTAACCGCCATATGGAACGCCGTTATCAGAGGTGGTATAGAAATTAAAGGTAGTATATTTCGCCAGGATCAGCAAGTTGATGTTCGTTACCCAAATATAATACAAAAAGATATCGTTAAGATTGCAATACAGCTTTTTCTAGCACACTTCTGTGCGGTATATACGTGGAGTCTTTTAATTAATTGGCTCTCAACATTCTTAATTAATGAACTAAAGTTTAGTTACAACTATATAGCAATCTACATGTTTCTTATAGCTACCATTTCAGGCATCTTAGAGGTTTCAGCAGGGACATATTCAGATAGAATAGGAGGTTTACGGGGAAGATTGATGATCCTGTATGTAGGGCTTGTATCTTCATCCATACTACTCCTATCTACAGTACTTACTACATCATCTTCTCTTATAATTATGTCATTAGCATCGCTATCAATACTTATGTGGAGAATTTCGACACCATCGTTCTGGTCTATAATTAGTGATGCTATACCGCTAAATTATATTGGAAAAATTAGCCGCATATATGTTTCCGCGGTACCTCTTGCGGGTATAACCTCCTCGATTGTAAATGGCTACGTAGTTTCAGCTACAGGCTCAGTGAAGTACGGAGTGATCATATCCTCGATTCTTCTACTTCTATCGCCACTACTATACACCTTTGCTGCCAGGATAGGATATAGATATAAGAATCATCTTGATGGCAAAGTAGGTATAAGATGATTTACAGTGATAATATATGTTATCTATGGCGCTCTCTATTATGGTGTTCTAAACTGTTTATTTGATGGAAAATTTCGAAGTATTGATAAAGAGGTTTAAAGGATGCACTACTTTTATAGGGGCAGTAAGTATGAGAAAATAATTAAATAAGATTCCTTTACTATATAAAACTTTAAGACGACACACCAAATATATCCTGAAATGTCATAACAATTATATTATCCGGCTTTTTTGATATATTTCCTATTCTAATTCCTATGACCAATTTTACCCCTTTTGATGAGGCTACATCTAAGAGTCTCTGTGTTACTATACCGTCGAAAACTACTGCTTGGACTTTACCGTAATCCAGCTGTTGCATTTTTTCAATGAGATCTCTTACTGATATCCTATCAATGACATTCCAATTGTTATCGAAAAGCATAGCCTCTAATGTTCCCAAAAGTTTTTTCCCTTCATTAATTACAGTAAGAGGTATTTCAAATGCTTCAGATGGTTTAGCCTCAACTTTCATCTCTGGCATTGGGGTAATTTGCTGCACCTCCGTGGCAGTTGTAGCGGTAGCTTCCTGTTTAATTTGCTGAACCTGTTCGATAGTCTGTGGCTGCTGTATCTCTGGCACAGTCTCTACTGGCTTCTTTTCAATCATTTCTACAAATTGCTTAGCTGGTATGAGATTCTTTAGAGCCTTAGCTATCTCCTTCCCAGTTAATTCTTCAACTTCCTTTCCAGGTGGAGCTCTAGCAATATAATCAATATCAGCCACCTTTACAACGTCTCTGGCTATCAATTCTCCCATTCTATCTCCATCAACGAAAAGAATGGTATTCTTTTTGGATGCTAATTTAATTATAACTTCGGGAATCTTTGTACCATGTGCTCCTTCTAGCGCTATGACGTTTCTATATCCATAGCGTAGCATGTTTAGAACATCCGCCCTACCCTCTACGATGATTATGGTATCACTTTTATCGACATCCGGTCCAGCTGGCAGTTTCTCGGGTCCATATAGTACTAGCTCAGCAATTCTTATACTCTCAGATATATGTCCTAGTACTTCTTTAAGATCTGGCGTTTTCTCTATGAAGAATTTTTTAGCGAGCTCTGATGCCCTCTCCATAATCTTCTTAAGTTTTTCTGCCCTAATGTCAACGATATCTATGACTTGTATTTTAGCTTGATAGGGTCCCACCTTCTCAATACCCTCTATCATGGCTCCAAGAAGAGCTGTTTCAACTCTATCTAGATTGGATGGTATGAGTATTTCCCCTATAGTTTTTCCCTTTTCAGACTTTATATCAACGCTTATCCTCCCTATTCTTCCCTTATCCTGAAGGTCTCTTAAATCGAATTCTTCACCAAACATTCCCTCTGTGAATCCGAATATTGCTCCTATGATATCCGATTTCTCTACTTCTCCATCTATTTCTATTTTTGCTCTTATAACATACTTGGCCATTGTACTCAATCCCCATTTAACTTAGGTTTCACCTTGTAACGCTCTTCTCTATCTCTCTAAGCTCTATCCAAAGCTCTTTTTCACTGTATAGTGCTTCTCTAATAGGTTTAATAACCTTTATAAGCTCATCTGCTATAGCATTCTTTAAATCCAGCGGATGGAGTTTCCCATCCCTATAAAGTGCTTCAAGCTCGTCATAGCTATAAACATCGATGGTTCCTCCGTGCTCTGGCTTACGGTATATTGTAAATCTTCTTTCTCCTTGTCCAAATACTATGTATTTAGCTATATGTAGTATAGGATTATTTTCTATTTCCTTTGGTGGACAATATGCCCCTCTTATCTTCTTTCTGATGCTTTCATCGTCATCTGTAATAAACAGTGCTTCTTCGGGTCTAGACTTGCTCATTTTAATTTCAGACATTACTTCATCGATCTCCATACCTTCAAAAGACATTCTGCTTACACCTTTTAATGATGGAAGTAGGGGAGTATGTATTGCTATAGGTTTTCTAAAACCTAGCTTTTCAGCAACATCTCTAGCCAACATATGGGCTTTTCTCTGATCGATTCCACCTAGTGCTATATCTAGGTCCATTTCAAATATATCGGCTACCTGCATCAATGGGTATATAAGTTTGGAGAAATCCAGCTCTGCTTCATCTGCTCTTCTACCCATGATTGTTAGAGCTCTCCTAACTCTACTTAGACTAACATTCTTTGCAATCTTTAACACCTTCTCCCAGTAATCTATCCTATTGACTAGTTCGTCGGAAAACACTACCCTAACTCTCGTCATATTAACTCCTATAGACTCCAAAACCTTTACAACGTGCCTCGCTGCTGCTCTTATCAATTCAATTCTACCACCAAGTTTATCATTTATCCAAGCATGCCATGTAGCAGCAAATAGTATCATCTCAACACCTACATCAACTAAATCCTTAAATTTGTAGCTCCATACAAGCCAGCCTATGTGAAAGATGCCACTAGGTTCAAACCCTATGTATCCTCTGAGCCTTCTACCCTCACCAAGGAGTAGTCTAAGTTCGTCCTCAGTAATAATTTCAACAGTATTTCTCTTAATTATACTAATCTTACTGTCTATATCCATGTAAACACCCTATATCAGTAGGTATGCAGTTCAATACTAGTAGCTATTTCTAGTCCTAGACTTAAGAGCTATAGAGAGCTGATCTATAGATAGTTCAGCACATGCAACTGGGTACTCGATACCAATTCTCAAGAGTACCTCCGGATCTACCTCGCCTATCACACCAATAGATGTACTATTCAACTCTATACACCCACATCTACCGTTAATAAATGGCGGCTTAAAGCACCTTTTTATGGTAGCTACATTATCCAACATCAATTCCCTTAGAACTACATATAGATCTGCATGTATATCCTCAAATTTAATTTCACTATCCATGATAACCCACGCAGCTCTCTGTTCATTAATCCACCTATTATAGCACCCATCACATTTTAGGATAACGTCGCCTATTTCAAACAGTTTTATAGGTAGGGGTAGATGCTGTGCATTAACTAGAAGAATTAGCATAGACTGTAGTAGACTATTCCTTAAAGCATCCATCTCTGTAGATGGTGCGTTTACTATCTTAATGAAATCCGTCACATTTATAAGCTCTAGGAATTTCGACGGCACCATTGTCAAAGTATTTGTTTCCGTATACCCTAATCCTACCAGCACCTCCCTTAATATACTGCTAATAATCCTACCAGCTTTCCTCTTTTTCATTTCAATAGGTGCAACAGGTTCCAGCTCAATATTATTATAGCCTATCCCTATAGCCATATCTTCAACAACATCGACTTGATGAAGTATATCTGCTCGGTAGTAGGGTACCAGCACCTCTAGATGCTTTTTGTTGGCACTACTCAGTATATATCCTGTTCGTGATAATGCTAAACCAGCTTTATGATAAATGTATTCTTTTTCAAGACCAAGCCACGTGGAAATGAAATCGATGTCTACAGATATCCTCCTCCATGCCAAGTTAGGTGTAACCAGTTTTTGATGAGGATACAGAATTTCAGCTGCCATGATGCTTTTGCTATGTATTGTGAGTGCGTGTATAATGGAATTCAGAACTACCTCAACAGCCTTCATATCTGTTCCAGTAACATCGATCAGAATACTTTTCGTAGACGGTTCTAACCGCGTTATATCACTATTTATGACAGGTGGAAGCGATATAACTTCATCTCCAGATAGTATTGCTGGGTGTTTACTATCGTTAATAGCTATAGATCCATATAACATACCCTGTTCAGTAACCCTTAACACATCTCTTACGCTCATCCTTCTATAATCGTGTAGTGGAATCATAAATGTGTTATCTACATCTACATCACGATAGAATATAGTATTTGCGGGAAGTTTATCTAGATCGTGCAAGCCTATGGCAACCCTCCTTCTATTTCTTCCATATGTTATATGGAGCCTCTCTTGGAATTCTATCAAGTCCTTTAACAAATCCTCATTTAAATTGATGTTCCTAACTGCTGCAATAGCTATATACGGTCTCTTTAAAGGTATATCCACATAGACCCTAAATCCAATATTTTCAATTTCTATAATAGATGGACTTGTCATTCCTAGGTAAAGCCTTACAGCATAGGCTATTCCCTCAACTGAAAACATGTCAACTCTATCGCTTTGAACCTCTATAGAGATTTCCTCTCCATTAATTTCAGATTCACACTTCAAATTAAATAATGCATCCCGTAGTAACTCAACATTATCTATGCCTATCAGACTGAGTAGCCTAGCTAGTTTAGTTTTCACTACGGGCACATCTATACACCCTCAGATCTGTATACTCTTGAAACTTGAAACTTTCTAACAAACTCTATATCCCTTGAAAATAGCAGTCTAATGTCCTCTATGCCATATACAACCATGGCCAGCCTCTCCACACCCATTCCCCATGCACCAACAGGGTATCTTATACCAAGTATTTCTAAAACCTCGGGACGGAACATGCCAGCTCCGAATACCTCAATCCATCCATACCCTGCTACATAGCCGTACCCTTCAACGCTGGGTTCTGTGAATGGAAAGTATGCTGGTTTGAATTTGAATTCTTTAATACCTAGCTGTTTTAGTATCTGGCTAAGTAGTCCAAGGAGTTTTCGAAAGCTGAAGTCTCTCTCCATGATAACTCCATCAAAATTTGTGAATTCAGGCGAGTGCCTAGCATCGGGGTTATCCCTTCTAAAGACTCTATCAATTGTATACAGTCTTACTGGAGGCTCCCTATAAAGCATCAGATATCTAGCCGTAACCGCTGTAGTGTGGGACCTCAATATAAGTTTGGAGGCCTTTTCTAAACTCCATTTATATCCCCACCCCATACTACCACTCGTGCCTCCCTTTTCATGAACGTTTCTAGTTCTTTCAACAATATCTGCATAGCCTGATAGATCTGCATTACCTTCAACTATAAGTATATCGTGGATGTCCCTCGATGGATGATCTTGCGCCTGGAATAGTATATCGAAATTCCACAGCTCTGGTATAACATAGTCATCCTTTACCTCACTAAAACCCAGACTATCCATGATCTCTTTCAACATCTCTATGAATTCCTTGAAGAAGTGTTTCTTTCCACAATATTTAATGGGAGGCAATGCCTCAATATTGTATGGTTTAATCCTAGCCTTCTCCCATACTCTATTAACAATTATATCACGTGTTAATCTAGAGATTCCTTCACCATACTCAATAATCCTTAAAGCCTCATCTACACTAATGGCAAGCTTAATTACTTTAAGCTTCTTCTTTGAAGTAATTATAAGCCTCCTCTTAACCAACTCTTGAAATACTCTACTTTCTAGGAGTTCTTGAGATACCTCGCACTTATTGATAAACATTTTAAGCATCTTATGGTGTTCCTCAAGGACTCTAAACTCCTTTAGCTTTACATTCCCCCCTTCTACTACAATCCACCCTCTTTTTCTAGCCCATGCTATGCCAATATTTGCCTGCTCCTTGCCTAGCATATTTTCAATTTTATCTATCGGTGCACTACCGCCTAATTCCTTTAAAACTAAGGCAATCCTTTCTTCAGGTAATGCATCGATGTACCTTAGACCTTCTTCAGAAACCAATCCATATATCTTCTCAACATCTTCAACTACTACAATATTCTTAGATCTTAGTAGCTCAGCTACTGATGAGATTGTTGTTAACGGTATTCCGTATCTCTCTGCAAGCTCTGAGAGCTCTATAGGTTTGCCTACTTCAATAAGTTTTCTAAGTAACTCTATTTCACTCTTTGATAGAGGTTCCAGTTTTTCTTCTAAAACAATATATAACCCCCATAGGGTATAGGTGGTTTAACATCTGTATCTTCATGTCGATAGGGTATTTATATTTTTATGTCTTTGCATGCACCTAGCAAAGCTATATATAAATATATTGATACTTTTAATATATTCTTAATAAATACATCACAGTAATCTGCGCTGGCCTCGTGGAAATAGATGTATATATAATGGTTGTATGCCTAAATTATCCTGAGGATTGATTTAAAAAGAGGTATCCTAAATACGTGTTGGAGAGGTTAAGGTAAGATAAGTTAAAAGCTGTATTTTTCTCCTGGTTTAAGTATTATCACAGTTGTATCCAATCTTCTATCTTCAACCATCTTACTAAATTCAGTAGGCTCCGCTTTAATTACATCAAATGTATTATAGTGCATGGGTATGACATATCGAGGTTTAAGAAGCTCAACAGCTTTAACAGCTTCTTTTACACCCATTGTAAAGTGACCCCCTATTGGAAGGAGTGCTACTGTGGGTTTGTATAACTCTGATATCAATGCCATCTCACTAAACAGCCCTGTATCACCAGCGTGATAAATGGAGAAATTTTCTGATATGATAACCACTCCACTTGCTACACCTTTGGATGAGCTGTGATTTGCTGGTGTGAATACTATTGTTACTAACTCATCTAGTTTTATAGGACCTCCGATATTTCCCGGCACCGATCTATCAATAGCCTTTGCTTCACTAGCGAGATGCTCAGCTAATTCAAATATACCACATATCTTTACATCTCTATATCTTCTTAGGAGTTCTACGGATTCACCTACATGATCACCATGATCATGGGTTACAATCATATAGTCTATCCTATGATACTCTTTTATAAAGCTATCTACACTTTTATATGGAGATAGGGGATTTGTTATCCAAGGATCAATTAAAACTATTCTATTAGCAAGTTCTATTACAAATGCTGCATGGCCTAGCCATTTTATGCTAAACATTATTATCACCAAAATTATATAAAATACTTTCATTTGGGGAATAGATATTTATTCAGAGTAAAATATTTTCATAGTACAAAACAAAAACTTTATGGATGTGTCTAATGTTAGACGATGAAGCCATTCAAAAATATATTGAGGCAGGTAGGATAGCTTGCATTGTAAGAAAAGAAGTTGAAAAGTATGTTAAGGTAGGTATGAACCTCATAGACATCGCTAAATATGTTGAACAGAGAATTGTTGAACTTAATGCAGCACCTGCTTTTCCTACAAATATTTCTGTCGATAGCATTGCAGCTCATTATACACCCGAACTAGACGATAAACTAATGGTTACAGAAAATTCTATTGTTAAAATAGATCTAGGAGTTCACGTAGATGGTTATATAGCAGATACAGCCTTAACCATAGTTTTTGATGAAAAATACAGAACATTAGCTGAGGCAGCTAGGGAGGCTCTTGAAAGGGCTATTAAGGTTGTCAATAAGGGAGTCAAGTTTAATGAGGTTGGAAGCATTATTGATAAAACTATAAAGAGCTACGGCTACAGCCCTATATACAATTTGAGTGGACATAGTGTAGATAGATATACAATACACGCTGGTGATGTAATACCGAATTTTAGAGATAGAACGAACTTTGGAAGCTTTAAATCTGGCAGCGTCTATGCAATAGAACCATTTGCCTCAACAGGTGCAGGCTATGTTGAGAATGGGGATAGGACCACGATATATTCCCTAAAGTTAAATCCTAAGAAATTAAATAAGCTGAGCAGCGATATTCAAATTGTATTCAATACTATATATAGCGAAAGGAGAGCACTACCATTTGCGCTAAGATGGTATACCGATAGATACAAATTAGAATTACTGTTGCATTCTATCAAAATCTTTTTATCCCAAGGATTAGCAGTTGGCTACCCTATACTTATAGAGAGGTCCAAAGGTTTTGTAGCGCAATACGAGCACACGGTAATGATCAGTAATAATGGTGAAAAGATTGTGACAACGGATGGTTGTTGAATCGTTAAAATATTAAAAAGGTTTTAGAACACAATCGACACTGTGATTATGTTAATATTAATTTAATAACCCTATAATGCTAAGCTTTCTACCTAGCACAAAGAGCTAAATCATGGTGTTGCAAAACGATTTCACTACTGCCTCTCTCTAATGGTGGGGGTGGTATAGACCTAAATACAATATTATCGATATTATTTTGGGCAGTATTCATACTCTACTTCCTAACAGATCTGCCTCAAAAGACGCAATTTATGAGATATGAAAGAGGTGTTGCTACGCGTTTAATGCTTGTGGAAACCCTGGTGCGGGAGAGCATAAATAAGGTAAAAAGCTATCTCAATAGACTAGGCATTAAGGAATCCGATGCCGTCATTAACGGTGTTCTCGATAACTACTTTGTTATAGATCCCGTATCTATAGAGCCTACAGATATTATCAAGAGACTAGACCACATGATAGTGAATAATGAGGATAAATTTAAGAAAGATCTAGAGAGATTTGTACCAGGTGTAAGCAGACATACCTTAAACAATGTAGCAGTTTCCCTTGCCATAGCATCTGCCCTTTTTACAGTGTTCAAAGTTCTAAGGCACTATTACCTACTTGGTAAAAAATATGAGAACTGGGTTCTGTTAATGCAACTGTATCTGCTATTGCCACAGCTTGTGAAGGAGCTAATACCATATACAAAAGCAATAGATGGTGTATTTAAAGGCATTCCAATAGGGGATTCCGTGGGACCTATGGTTGCATTTAAATTAGCTGGTCTTAGTCCTAGAATAGATATAGATGAAGATACTGTTTACTCACTAATTAATATTGAGGGTAGGAATGTGTATATTGTCAAAGCAAAAGGTCCTGGAGCCACTGTAGGTAGACCTGGTAAAGGAGTATCCAAAATAGCCGAAATGCTTTCACATAGAGTTGCAAGAATCATAACAATAGATGCCGCTCTAAAACTTGAGGGTGAACAGACGGGTACTATAGCAGAGGGTTCAGGAGCTGCTATAGGAGATCCGGGTCCTGAAAAAATAGAGATAGAGAGAGTAGCTGTAAAATGTGGTGCACCTCTCGATGCCGTTATAATTAAGATGGGTGTTGATGAAGCGATAAAGCCGATGTCCAAGGAGATTGCAGAAAGTATTGATAAAGCTTATCAAAGAGTTCTAAATATTATACTAACCAGAACGAAACCAGGTGATAATGTAATTGTTGCTGGCATAGGAAATAGTGTAGGTGTGTACTGATGTACATGCAGATAGATAGCAACATCTTCACAATAGTACTTATAGCATTCTTCGTTGCCATACTAGTATATCTCGTAAGATCCGGACTAGGATATATGATGAGAAGAAATAAAAGTGAGTTACAGGAACAACCATCAAAAACAATAACAATAGCATCGTGTATAAACAATGATTATACACTAGAACGTGAATTTAGAGAGGGAGATTTCGTAGGCAAAATTGATGGTGTATGCCCCAAGTGCAATTCTAACGTAGTAATAGAGAGGATATATGTAGTGCCAGTGACAATAAAGGAAACTAGAGAAAAGACAGTAAAGCTTTTAAGCAATGTACATTAGTGGAGTTATATGGCCCGACCCGGCCATAGTGGCTGGGCAACACCCGGACTCGTCAGATCCCGGAAGTTAAGCCAGCCACGTTAGGTGAGGCTGTGGCTTCCGAGAGGGGCCGCAGCCCACCTAAGCTGGGATCGGGCCGTCTAGACTTTCCTCTTGCAATGATCCATGCTAAGTAACTAACAACTTGGTCCGCCTGATAACTTAGCGGTCCTATTGATATCTTCCTATATCTTGCTACAACATCTTTAGGAGGATCTTCTTCCGTACCGACTACATATACAGTATCTACTCCTATACAATCCGGGAATAGTATATTGCCCTCCTCACTAAGTACTGCAATCTCATATCTTGCCTGTAGCATTTCCAAAAGCAGTTCAAAGTCTATCTCAATTTTAGAGCAGAATGTTGTGCTACTGTTTATGCATCGCAACAGAATGTTATACAGTTCCACCTCTCTATAGAATCTTTTATCAACAGCGTCTACATCTATATGTACAGCCATCTTTATACTCTCAATATATACTATTAAATATTTATCAACATCTTTAAATGCATCATCTAGCAATACATCCATAATTCGCGCAACTATATCTAGCCTTCCAAATCTTTGATCAACACCTCTAACTACCCTTATTCTATATATATCCGGTGAGCCAACGGTATATACTAAGATGACTACAACCATTATATACACTGAATTCTGGTGATTTAATAATAACTGTGCAGGGAGGATAATAAACTATCTAATTTTCAGGGACTCTGAGCATGTTGTAGATGATGTACAAACGTATTAAATCTTTTATAGACTAGAAAAGATATGGATTTAGTAAAGCTGGAGATAGAGGGTATTAGGCTGTGAAACTAATAGCAATATACAGTAGTAGTTTTATACCAATAGTTGTACCTCTACAATTAATACCAGATTTCGCAAAGTCTAAAAATAGTTTAAAATCTGAAGAGATTTCTTCAGAATGTTGACAGACAGCATGTGGCCAGGGTTCACAATGTTAGGAAAGAAAGCAGGGTAGAGCTTTGCAGACTCTAACGCTATAGAGTTGAGTAGAAGGTAGTAGCACTGATACTAATTGTATATACTAAGGATGGTCAAGTTGCATCCCAGTACACAGTCATGGAAACTTATTAAGAAATCCTCATTGCAAGACAAGAAGACCAGCTTACTTGATGAAGAAGAAGAACACGCATTTGCAACGCATGTATCTAGGCTATACATTATTGAATTCTCATGGCATGTGGATGGTAATATTCTGTACACCTTGCTATGTAAAGCTATTAGAGCCGCCCTTATGTTATCATACGGTATTAGAAGAGATGTACACATATGTTTTTCAATTAATAATTTAAAAACGTCTCTACTTTGTCGAGGTGATTCGGTAAAGGGATTGCATGTCGATGAACCCTCGTGTATAGGTTTTCTAAAAAAGCTTTTTGCTAAAAGGATTGGCATAGGATTTGAATTCATTGATAGCTGTTTACAATATGCCTATTCACTAGGTCTACAGCAATTGAATTTACCCCTCCATAGAAATATAAATGAACTTGAAAATAGTATAGGAGATTGTGGAAAGGGTTTCTATATAAAGGTTGCATCCGATGGATATGGTAATACTGAAATAGGATTGAAACTATGGAATTTTCTCTCAATAACAAATATAGTCTTAGACAACATATGTTACATTGATGATAGATCATAGCAACCTTACAACACCCATCTATTAATAAACACTTCACTGCACTGTTTGCGCTATTAAGCTTTTAACTCTTTGAAACGATTTATCGTAAACCAATCTCCACCAGAGAAAAATATCCCTACCAAGAATAGCTTCACAGTGAAGAGGTTTTAAAACATCGTTTTCAACCACATACAGTATCGTCCTGAGCTCCACAAAACTACCATCTATAATAGCTTTATCAATTACACATATTTTATCGGTTTTAGCCAACCCCGCATTAGGTATATAAATATCGAAATACCTATCTAAATTTTCAATGCATCTAATAGATTCCGCAACTTTCTTTAAAATAACACTAGTAGTTGCATCAATATCAGCTAAGGCTCTAGCATATCCAAATCTATCTCCTCTAAATAGACCTAACATTACATATGTAGTCATCCACGTTCCCAATTCTATTTCTATCTGTATAATAGATATGCTAAACCCTAAGTAATACTAAACAGGAGAGACAGATTTATTAAACTTATAGATATAGTAAATATATCTTCCAGAACATTTAGTACAGTTGGTGAAAGTGTAGATGAGCACTACACTTGTAAAGCGTGTAGATGAGAAGTGTCCACATGGTATATATGAATATAGTGCGGAACATAGTATGTGGAGGTTTATAAAAAGTGATGGTGAATACTTTAAACCTGACTCAAAGGGGGTATATGTTATATACTTTGATAACACTAAGTGTTCGGCATGTAGAAAATACGATGGAATATGGTTTCCATTTGTAGAATCCTATACGCAAAAAAAGAGAGATACACGATTTATGATTATATTATGTGACTGGTTTGCAAGGGAATGTAAGTCAACAGCTGCAGCAGAAAGCTTTAAAAAATATGATGTACATGCATCTCCGACAACAATAGTATTGTATGCTGACGATGATGGTTCTGTAAAGTATCAAGAGAAGTATGAGGGTGTGATGTACGAATTTGAACTTAAGCTGGTTCTGGACAACTTTGAAGAACGTGCTATAAAATATCTAAAGGGGGAGAAAGTATCTCCACCAATATCAAAGGAATCGAGTAGTAAAGCCTTAGAGGACATAATCATGCAGATACTTAAGGCACTCGTACAAGGTAAAAAGGAGTAGGGCTAGTCGATGCTAAACCACAGTTCAATATCTTTTAAGGTCCTTAGCACAATTGCTGGACACACCCTCCTAACTCCATCAACCTCGGAAATCTCCTTATGAATCTTAGCCAGATCATTCTCATCCTTTGCCCATATAACAGCCATTATTGGATGATCACCTGTAGTCAAATAAAGCCCCTTTATCATTTGGCTATCCTTGAGTTTAGTAATTACATCGAAAAGCTTCTCAGGCTCTACATCAATGCCGGTCAATGAGATCGTTTTGTATCCGAGCTTCCTAGGATCAATTACTATAGTATACTTTTTTAAGACTTTAGCTTCAAGCTTCTTAACTCTCTTTAAAACAGCTACATCACTTATACCCAGAACCTTTGCCATATCAGTATATGTTGCTCTAGCATTTGATGCAAGCATCTTAATTAGATTGACATCCTTTTCATCTAGTTCATATTCTACAGCCATTCTGGACACACCTACTACGATTCAAGATTGATATTTTTAAGCCTAAATACACCTATTCGCCAATTTTCCCTAGATTTGCTAGGTTCAATAATGTTTTCAAGTTCAGCTTCAATTCCCATATCCTCTAAAACGTATTTAAAATCTTCGATCCAGTCATTAATGGCGCAAGTTTTGCAGAAATGTCCTTCAAATAAAATCTCAACACTATTTTCATTAATTTTAACAGTCCTGCTTATAGCTTCGGGGGATCTGTACTTATTGTAGAGTCTAACAGCTCTAGCGATAATTTTTTCAATTTTAACGTTACCTGGTGTAGGAGATCCGCTGTTTCTATACATTAATGCTTACCATTTAGTATAGTTTTTACTGCTAGGCAGTTTAAAAATATTATTATTTTGACATCAGATTTTCAATAAATTGTTACTATTTATTCAATTTGGTATCATTATTATTTTTAACTTGATGGAGTAGGTATGGAATTCTTACAGCATTTTAAATCCCGCTATTGAGCATATGGGATAACATTATCACAACGTAATTACTACATTCTCCAGGTATAGATTATGAGTTTATGACAGTACCTCAATACAGTTTTATATAAGATGGGTTGAGTATATGTAGGTACTTTGATGTTAATAGATGTAGAGTTCTTAATCAAAGACTTCGAAGAGTCTATAGATACTACATTACCTGTCTCTAAGATTATAGAAATAGAAATAATTGTAGCTATGTGTTAGGTGGTTTAAGTAATACATGATGGAGTAGGGCTAATCTTTCAATAACTTTATAGTAGTGGTCTACTGCTAGGCTTCTTAACTGTCTGTCTATATCATAAAGCTATTCCATACTATTTCATGAAAAGCTTATACGATATTGTATCTATCATTAATTTACCATTATATAGTATTCGATTTCTTTCCACTAGAAGAATATAGCAAATTGTGGTAGTATTTGCAATACCTGCATTGCTATCTATAAGATAGCATTAAATTTTAGGGGACTCTTTAGTAGATATGCTAGGGGAATAGTTTGTGTGACAGCTACACTAACCTACTAAATAATTTAAAGGATATTGACAGAGAAATTGTTAACCTATTGAGAAAACGGATAGAACTGATCAAAGGGATGGATTGGAAAGCTGTGAATAGAGCTTCTATGGAGTCGATAAGAGATGCTATAGCTATTGCTAGAGAACTCGATATTGATGAATATTATACAGACATACTATTTAATCATATCCATGGAATGTCTCTAGCTACTGTAAAGCCTCTAAGGATAGTTTTTCTAGGTCCTAGGGCGTCATTTACTGAGGAGGCAGCACTGAAAATCTTTAGCGATAGTGGAGCGGTATTTACACCATTGCCAAGTATTAGGGAAGTTTTTAGAACTGTTGAAAATAGTGATGCTGATTATGGTGTGGTAGCCCTCGAGAATTCTCTTGAGGGTAGTATTGGTGAAACTATAGACCTTCTTGCAAACTCTAATCTAAGAATCTGTGGCGAAACAGAGATTAGGATAAAACACAACCTAATTGTAAAGCCTGGCACCAGTTTCAATGATATAAAGCTTGTTATTAGCCATCCACATGCTCTAGCCCAGTGTAGAAATTTTATAGAATCTAGATTGAAGAATGCAAGAGTTGAACCTAGACCTAGTACATCAGATGCCGTTAAAGAAGCTGTTGAAAATAGTGGTGTAGCAGCTATAGGTTCAGAACTAGCGGCTTATGTATATGGTGGTGAAATAATTGCTAGAGGTATAGAAGATCATAGGGATAACTATACCAGATTTATAGTTATAGGAAGGAATGCTCTGGAAAAGGGTGTAGGAATGAAGACCGCTATCATATTCACCCTACCGCATAGGCCAGGAGCTCTGTATAGCGCCCTAGAACCATTTGCATTAAGAGGTCTTAACTTAACAAAGATTGAATCGAGACCTATAAAGGGTAAACCATGGGAATACCTATTCTTTATGGAATTCGAGGGTTATGAAAGAGATGAAAGAGTTTCTGAGGCTATAGAAGAACTCAAACGGAGAACTACTCAAATAAAGCTACTAGGTTCGTATAGAAAAGTTCCATAAGGTTAACTCGAAGTAGTGAAGTCCATCAATTTCAATCAAAATGCAGTAGACACAGATGTAAGTAGAATATAGAGCGATACTGCTATAAGTAGCACGGATCCTAATAGCTTGACATACTTCTGATGTTTAATTAATACAGTATGCACAGCGCTAAACCTTGTAATACCTACAAAGCTAAGCAGTATTAGAATCAACGGTAAAACGAATACGGCTACATAAAGTAGTGCCAAGGGAATCCATTCGATAAAGTTAAGTCCCACGGTCAGTAGATTGAACACTACATACATGCCTGCTGTACATGGAAAGAGTGTAAATGCTGCTACAAACCCTATTAGAAAGATAATTACAGTACCTCTATCTATGAGTGTATCTAGTCGTAACATCCTTCCAATTCTACACACCAGTTCATCCTCTCTGCATACATTTTCATTGCCTGCTATCCTACCTGTCATTACAGTATGGAGAAGCATGACAATACCATATGTTACTGTAACTATAGCTAAAATGTATCTTGGCAAGGATAGTGTTGCATACCTTAGCAATATTCCAAATAGGAAGTACCCAATGTATGCTGAGACTATAAATGCTAAACCTACTGAAAGTGCCCTCTTAATGCTCGTCATGGATGCTGATATAAGTAACGTGGTGTAGATGGCAAAGATGCATGGATCAAAGGAATCTATAAGTGCTAGCGAAATAACTGTACCTGCCACTCCAAAATCCATACCGCTCAGCCACAGTCTACTACTGTGAACCACACGTACATAGGCACATCCTTAAAACCTCTATATAGTTGTCAAGCTGCTTCTCCTTCAATTTCTCTATAACATCTATAAGTTTTTCAAAAGGTACTACATACAACCCTGATGAAATGACCTCGCCATTAACCTTTCTTATGAGACCTGCTGCTCTATACCTCTTGTTTCCAATTGTTACAGTAGTTCCTAATAGCAACTTATATATTCTATTTCTAATATTTCTAGGAGTACCCCGAGCCACCTTCATAATAACATAGTTTGACACGTTTTATCCCTCTGAAGAGGTTTCTAAACATAGATCTTCTCGGCATCGTATACTTGCTTTAGTAATAGCTTCAGTAGATGTTTTTGCTCTAGATAAAAGTTGTACCAATGATTCCACGATTTCATACCTAACCCTTAAAAGCATGTTTATATGTTTAATCAATTCACCATCACTATCATCTCCTATCCTATTTAACAGCTTCTCTATACATTCATCAACATGTATAAGTGCTGTTGTTAGGTGCTTTAGTGTACACCATATGCTTTCCCAAGAAGTTCTAATACTACTACCTTTCATAGTCTCTAACTTTTCTATAAGAAACAGTGTTTCACCGATAATCTTCCTCTGTTCTCTAATCTTATTGACGATGTCTCCGAATAGTGGTAGACCAACGCTGGAATCTATTTCAATTAGATGTTGCTCGCAGTGATTCAAGTGACCTATGGCATATAGAAACTCCTGGATTAAAGCTTCCTCCCAGACGGCAAGCTTCCGATTTTCACCATCTTTATTACCATTAGTTGCTGGATGTTTTGCATTCATTATATTTTTATTGCTTGCGGCCTCCTCCATCATAGGAATTCCTTATGCACAGATATGCATAAATAGCTTATAAAGTTTTTGTTATAGAGATATCGACTAGAATTTCTGTGGGGGCCACCGTATCCATTGATATCCATACGGCAGTGAGGCAATAAACATATAAATCTATTTCCGGCTACTGCTACCTAGGTGCATTACCATTGCCAAAGGCAAAGAGAAGACCAAAGCATAAGAATATGTTGGCTGTATCCATTCCAATAGTGTTGGTTTTATCAATTCTAATTATATACTACGTGTACACCCATTCGTCATCTAGCGCTCCATCTAGTTCGCCTTTAAATCAGCAGTACATCTCCGTATACGTTGATGGATCCACCTATAGAGTTTCCAAGAATGATATAGCATCTATTGTGTCTAAAGTTATAAAAGATAACCAAAGAGAATCTATTAATCTAATAGCATTTGGCGCAACTACTTGTCCCTTTTGTAGAAACCTTCATGAATTTTTTGAAAAGTATTTTAAAGATAAATGTTTATTTCTATGGATTGACGATCCTAATAATGCTGATCTATTTAGAAATCTGGCCAAAATAGAGCAAAACAATGGTCTACCACCTAGCTATGCCTATAGCGTTCCACAAACAATAGTAGTTAAACATGGTGAACCGATAGCCATAGTAATTGGTGGCATAACTGATGCTAGTTTCTGGCAAAATCTTCTTTCAGCATAATAGATGGTTAATAGTTTGAATCGTAAAACCTAAGGTAGCCAAAATTAGGAAAGTTGTATCCTATGTATTGTATAGAAGGTTCTTCCAAGTCATATACTGCTTGTACCGAACTTAAAATAGGAACTATGTGATGATAGCATATACATAGGCACATTTCTATCAATCTAAGTTATTTAAAAATAGTGTCTGGGACGCCTTACGCAACTGTTTCGGGTTTCATATAGGTTTATAAGGGTTGATTGTGGTTGCTTTACTGTTTGAGCCCATCCACGATGTGGGTGCATGGTAAAGACCCAAGTGGATGAGTATTCAAAGCCAGGATGTGGGGTTTCCCCACAGCAATGAGCTAGATGAGGGTGAGCTGTGGGTAGGGGTTTCCCCAAAGGGGTGGAGACCGATGATGTGGGCACCGATGAAAAGGTGCCCCGAGGACAATGAAACCAAGGGTCGAGATCAAACAACATCAACCAACATGAAACCCAAACCCCATCCTACTGGCCAGAAAAATCGATTACATGGTCTCTTTATAGCATTGCTTTACCATAGAATTTCTGTATTCAATTACATATCTCATTAATGTTTTGGACGATAATCACCGTAGAGTATAGTTGAATAGACAATAGAAGTTAAACCCAGATGGGCCCGCGGGGATTTGAACCCCGGACCTCCGCCTCGTAAGGGCGGCGTCCTACCAGACTAGACGACGGGCCCATTTTCTAGTATTTATTTCTCCTACTGTCACTTGCTATTAAGCTTTTATTCTACTTTCCATTTGTGTTTGGATGGAAGGTATTCTTTCTATGAGTATTGCAATTCTTATTGTGCAATGCCATTTTTCCTTGGTATGCCAGACTCTTTTCATTATATTTTTAAGCTATAAACTGTCTTTTCTAGATAATAGTGTATCTATAATGAATGCTATGCCCAAACCGTTTTACGAATATGTATCTAGATGTATGGGGCTGGAATTCATAAACTTTATTTCAAGTAATTTTTTTATTAATACATTTAATTTAAAGAAGGATTGGATTACCGTAACTTTAGTACCTAGAGAGCTGGTAGATTCTATTGTAAAACTTTCAAATACTAACGTTCTGAGCTCTGGTTCTCTATGTGGTTGGATACATAATGGAAAATTCGTTCCCGCACCTCATTTATTCAATCTTAGTAAAAGATATGGTTATAAACATGGTTGTAGTGTTGTTGTTAAACCACAGGGTGTCAAGGCTTTCCTATACGGAAACGATGTATTACTGGCGTCCTTCGACCACTTTATATTCCCGGTAAGGAAGGGCGATTATGTTGCAGTGTTGGATTCTAGTGATATGCATGCTATTGGCACAGGATTACTTCTTATTGATAGGGACGAGGTTGAGAAACTTATTAGGGAGGGTAAAATGCTAGTAGCTATTGTTAAAAATGTTTTTGATTTGGGTATCCATATAAGAAATGAAAGGTTCTTTCTATACTAATACTCTCTCCATGTATGTCCACACTTTACGCATTTATAAAATGTCGTTGGAGGTTCGTCGGCGGCTCTTGTCTGTAGTTGCCATGCGTAAACATCCTCACCACTACATTTTGGACATCTTGTGTGACCCTTAAGTAAAACTGCTCCTGGGGGCATATCAGTAGCCGGTGATTCGATTACTGCCAATCTCTCTTTTTCATCGTGCATAATTGTCCTAGATACAACTATTTTGCCGCTATCTCTATTTTTCATCTCGTATCCGCATTTTGGACATCTATAGCTTCTTCTACTCTTTTCAAATGCCATCAGCGATCCGCATATAGGACAGAAGATCATAATCATCACCTACCATAGTATTGTTGTTCACTTATACCTTGCTAAGCCTATAAATCTTTAGATATGTCAGATTTTAATCGTCTTACTCTCTTACGACCTTCTTTTCCACTTTGTTTATCAGTTCAAAAAACATTCTTATTTTATCTATGCCGATGCTCCTCCCCTCTACTCTAGCATCCCATATTTCATCCCATAAAACTATCACTGTAGAATTTCCGTTAAGGTAGTCACATATGCTATCTATAGCCTCATCAAGTAGCTCTATATTCCATTTATTAACCTTTCTAAACCTATTATCAGCAATGGGTGCTATTGTCTTTACGAATTCTACAAACATTTCATAGATTTCATCAGCTCTCCTTTCAACATTTTCGCTAATCCATTTATCTACCTTTCCTTTAATGTCCAGCAGATTCATTCTAAAGACCTAAAATACTTTTTAGCAATATAAGTAGTAGAGCTTTTATTTGGTTTTTAAGATTTACATCTTATGGTGTAGAAAATGACTGTAGAATATGGAGAGTTGGGGGATCTTAAAGAGGGTAGCTATGTAGTAATAGATGGTGAGCCTTGTAGAGTTGTAGATGTTTCAAAGGCTAAAACAGGTAAGCACGGTAGTGCTAAGGTTCACCTAGTAGCTATAGGGCTCTTTACAGGTTCGAGGAAAACGGTTACAGGACCTTCTGATCAGAGAATTGAGATACCAATAATAGACAAGAGGGTGGCTCAAGTAATAGCCGTCCTTGGAGATCGGGTACAGTTAATGGATTTGGAGAGTTATGAAACATTTGAAGTAGATATGCCTAAAGATGAAAGTATAGCATCTAAGCTTTCACCAGGTACTGAGGTGGAGTACTGGAGCGCTTTAGGAAAAAGATTCATATACCGAATAAGGTAAAGCGGAGAGATATGCAGATTCTTGAATCTCTAAGAAAAATTGTAGCTGATTTTTTAAAGGGAAAGGAAAGCTACGAGGTAGCAGTTGATAACTTCATAAAGGAGCTTCAAAAAACACTGCTAAGAGCAGATGTTAATGTAAAGCTCGTTCAGCAACTAACCAGCAATATTAGGGAGCACGTCCTAAACTCAAAACCTCCACCATACATATCAAGGCAGGAGTGGTTTATTAAAATAGTATATGACGAGCTCTCAAACCTATTTGGAGGCGATATAAAACCTTCGATATTTCCACAGAAAACACCGTATATTATAATGCTTGTTGGAGTTCAAGGCTCAGGTAAAACAACAACTGCTGCTAAGATAGCCTATATATACAAAAGATATGGTTACAAACCATGTTTAGTATGTGCTGATACATACAGGCCAGCAGCATATGAGCAGCTCATGCAATTAAGTAAAAGCATAGATGTTGCATTCTGTGGCGATACTAGTTCTAAAAATGCTGTAGAAATAGCAAAAAAATGTGTTGATGTGTGCATCAAAAATGGATCTAATATGGTTATAGTAGATACAGCTGGTAGACATGGCTATAATGAGGAGGAGGCGCTTTTAAATGAAATGCGTGAAATAGCAAATTCTATAGCACCGGATGAGATTATGCTTATCCTAGATGCATCAATAGGTCAAAAAGCATACGAGCTTGCCTTAAGATTTCACCGAGCTACACCAATAGGCTCTATAGTTATAACAAAACTCGATGGGACTGCCAAGGGTGGAGGAGCGCTATCAGCTGTAGCAGCAACTAAAGCTGTTATAAAATTCATTGGCACGGGGGAGAAGATACCTGAAATAGAGATTTTTGAACCACGAAGATTTGTGGGAAGACTTCTCGGACTTGGTGACCTACCAACACTAATAGAGAAGCTAAAGACATTAGAACACAGTAGTATGCTTGAAAAAAGACTTGCTAAAGGTATTGCCAGCGGAAGAATAACACTGGTAGATCTCTATCTCCAGATTCAAACAATAAGAAAGCTAGGGCCCCTTTCAAAAATCCTTCAACTTATACCAGGACTCTCACTACTGCCATTGGATGATAAGCAGATGAAGATAAGTGAGGAGAAAATGGATAAATGGCTTGCTATAATCAATTCGATGACATACGAAGAACTCAGAAATCCGAATATACTGGATAAATCAAGAATTCTAAGAATTGCACTGGGTTCGGGTACAACTGTTGACGATGTTAAAGATCTTATCAAATACTATGAACTTGTAAACAGTTTTATAAAAACTGCCAAGAGAAGACATGGAATTCTTAAAAAACTTGGGATAGATCTATCAAAAATTGAAGTATAATTAAATCGGTATTGTACGACAGGGTGGGGATATTATGGACACACTAGCAGAGAATGTAATCGGTATTCTCACAAGATATCCGCTATGTAATAGATGCCTAGGAAGGCTGTATGCCTATCTCGGACGTGGCCTAGATAATGCTGAACGGGGAAAGGCTCTGAAAATATATACGATAATGGAGCTACATAGAAGAATTGTAGAGGGAGACAACTCTGCACTTGATAAATTGAAATCCATTATTCCAAACATTAAAATACCCGTACAACCTCTTCTCGATCTACTGAATGTAGATATAGATAGGAGAATTTTAAACGAAGTAAGGAAATGCTTTATATGCAACGATGCAATTGATGAAGCAATAAATTTTTATTCAAAGTACATCGCACAACACATCGTAGAAACCTCGAAAAGGAGTTTCCTAGTAGGAGTTATCGTACCTAACGATATACTTGAGCGTGAAAATAGTATAGTTAAGGAGTTTCAAATAAAGTATTGGGAGAGCATCAAACGTGAATTAAAGAGAGAAATCGGTAAGAGAGTTCAAGAAGCTACAAAGATTAATGTGAACTTTGATAGACCAGATATAATATATATTATAGATATGATCCACAATTCAATTAAAATGGAATTGCCATCCCTATTGATTTTTGGATACTATCTAAAGTTTGGTAGAAACATTTCACAAAATATATGGTTTAGAGAAAATGGCTCCAGGAAATATCCAATATCAATAGAAGACGCAGCTAGATATGCCTCCTCTATTGTTAGCGCAAAGGATGTAGCTCTTCATATAGCAGGTCGGGAAGACGTTGATGTAAGAGTTCTTGGGAATGGAAGACCACTTGTAATAGAGTTCAAAAATCCATTGAAGAGAGATGTAGGTTTATTGGAGTTAGAGAGTATCCTAAATAATTTTAGTAAGTGGATAAAGTTTAGGATTGTAATGAATGTTGGTAGGGAATTTGTTTCAAGGTTAAAACAGTCTGCCTCAATATCGTTTAAAATATATAGGGCTATAGTATTAACCGAAAATACTGTCACCCCTGATAAAATAATTGAGCTTGAACACAGTTTTAGGGGTTTAGTAATATTTCAGCGTACACCATTAAGAATCCTGAGAAGAAAAAAGGATACATTGAGGAAAAAGAAGGTATTTTCTATAAAAATACTTCAGCTTGCTCCTAATCTATTTGAAGTCTTTATAAAATGTGAAGGAGGACTGTATGTAAAGGAACTCATAACTGGTGATAATGGTAGAACATCTCCAAGCTTCTCACAGCTCCTAGGAACACAAGCCAGGTGTCTAGAACTCGATGTTCTCTATGTTCATGAGTACATATAAGCTTTAATTATAGAAGTAAGAATACAGTCCTAGTAAATCATGGTCTGGAAAGCCATTGGGGATTGATGGTAATGGTAAAACCTTCGAGAGGATTAAGACACAGATCCAGAAAAATTATGAAGAAAGGTATTAGAGATCGCGGATCAATACCGTCATTGAGTAGTGTAATTATAGATTATAAACCTGGTGATAAGGTGTACATAGGTGTTAATCCTGCAATACATGGTGGTATGCCTCATAGGAGGTACATAGGTAGGGTCGGTACTGTTGTTGGGATTAAGGGTAGAGCTCTGGTAGTTGAAGTTACAATAGGATCTAAAATTAAGAGGCTCTTCCTCTTACCAGAGCACTTGAAACCAGCCTTTGATTTGACCGAAAGAATAGAAGGTACATTATCCAAATTAAAGGAGCTATCAAATATAAGAAGAGAGCAGAGAAAAATCCTACTAACCATCTTAGACAAAACAAGATGAATATCCAGCACCTCTATAATGAGTGAGAATTGATGCCCTATGAAATCATTGAATTCCATGATATTCCAAATACCATAGCTAAGAGAATTCTCAAAGAGTACATTGAGAGAGTCTCATCTTACGATATTGTTCCTGAGCTAATTCGTTCAACAATGGATTACCTCGATAGTGTATCTAAATGCGATGATAAAGCCATAGAGTATATCTATGACGTATTAAAGAGTTTTAAGCTAAAGGATACAACAATATCGATGATTCTCAATATCCTGCCAAGGAGTTTAGATGAACTTAAAACTCTCCTTAATTTTGAGGAATCACTGCCCGAAGATTCTATTTTAAATAAAATTCTAGACCTTATTAATCAACACTGTCAACAATTATAATAATCTATAAATATTCTATAGCATAGTTATAAACTATAGTCAAATCTAACGTATGGTGGTTCCCTACGAGGTGGAGGTAGGATGAGGCCTAAGCATAGAAGAAGGCAGGAGATACCTGACGAATTTGCCATAGTGATAGACTATATGCCCATGGGTAATCCATATGATAAACATACCTTTCATAGATCCTCACCTGTAGCACAGGGAATAGGTACCAAATTCTTTACACTTGTTGAAATAATACCCCTAAGGGGTTCTGTAATTTCTATTGGAGAGCGCGTACCTCTATCACTAGCCCCTGACATGCCTGGGCACAGGGTATTCGACATACTTTCTTATGAAGATCTGACTTCGATAGCTAGAGAGAATATTGTGAGATATGTAAAGCAGATAGTAGAGGAAAAGGAGAGGGTTTTCGTAGAGTTTTTAAATATAGCTGAGGCTATAAACATCAGACTCCATAGCTTAGAACTTCTACCTGGTATAGGTAAAAAAACGCTAGTTCTTATTCTGGAGGAAAGAAGAAAGAAGAAGTTTGAAAGCTTTGATGATATCAGGAAGCGCCTAAAGATAAATGATCCCGTAAAGATGTTTGTTGATAGAATTGTAGTTGAGTTGCAAAGAAATGAAAAGTACTACATATTTGTGAATCCACATCCATCAACTCCTGATATGAAGTATTTAGGGTATCTGGAGCTCCTTTATGAAAGAATTAAATACTCTGAACCATGGTAGGACTCTACCAAATTCTCGGAAGGAATTGATAAGCTGGATGAAAGCTAAACTTAGAAAACATGGTATAAGGCTTAGAAGAAGGCTTAGCCAAATAGTGTTAATAGATCCAAAAATCCTTTCCTTTATAGCTAAAAAATCAAGTGAATTAACACCATGTAGGGATACAGCTACGATTCTTGAAATTGGTGCTGGTATAGGGAATTTGACTCAGTTTCTAGGAAGTGAAAATGGGAATGCTCTAATAATTGCAGTAGAAATAGATCATAGATTTGCGCCTATTCTTCAAGAGATAAAAAGGGTTTATAATAATGTAGAGATTGTAATAGGCGATGCACTAACTCTACTGGAGTCTATAAGGGGTATAGATCTTGTTACTGGTAACATTCCCTATCATATAACGTCGCATCTATTGTTAGCTATAGCGCGAAGTGATATACCGTTTGCTTTACTGACTATGCAAAAAGATGTTGCTGAAAGAATTGTTTCTAAACCAGGTACTAAAAACTATGGGAAACTCTCAATACTAATACAGCTACTATTTGATGTAGAGATATTAAAGGCTGTTCCTCCTGTACTATTTGTACCCCATCCACAGGTATCTTCATCTATTATAGTTCTTAGACGTAAGAGGTTATACGACCGGTACGTAGAGACAATTGAAGAATTAACAAAATGTTTATTTAGTTATAAACGTAAACTTGTGATAAAAGCATTCGAATACTGTTTAGGTAAGAAACTGGATGAGAAAATAAGAGTGGAAGGTAGTATATGGAGGAAACGGGTTGCACACCTTACAATAGAAGATATAATGGAACTGGTCAATATATATGTAAAGCTAAGGACAGAGAACTGATGTACGATAATATGAAGATATTAGTGAATGAGTATGTATACGAACCTGCTGAGGATAGCTATATACTAGCTAAAACAGTAAAAGAGCTCTTTACTGAACATAGGAATAGAGATATAGTGTTTGTAGAAATTGGTAGTGGAAGTGGTTATGTTAGCAACTATCTACTTATTACTAGTAGAAGAGCAAACCTATATGGTATACTAACGGACATATCACCCTGTGCAGCTTATACTTCTTGGAGTTCAGCAAAGAGGAACGGTCTCGATATGTATATCGATGTTATCCAATGTTATTCGGCTCAGTGTTTTAGAGGATCATTTGCGTCTATAGTGTTTTTTAATCCTCCCTACATACCTGTTGAAGAATTCGACGATATCGGAATTTCATGGAGCGGTGGTTACGGAGGTATTGAAGTTTGGAAAGAATTCTTCAGCGATACTGTACACATATGCTTGAGAAATCGATGTACAGTTATATTTATTTTTTCCTCGCTTCAGAGTCTAGCAAGAATTTTAGATACTATACTAAGTGTTTGTAGCGATATTGAAATTTATGAATGTAGTGAATTTTTCTACGAAGCTATATGCTCTATCATAGTGAGGTGCTAACTGTGTTAAAGGTTGTTGTTATAGGTATTGAAGGCGAGATAAATATGGGTTTTATTGTAAGGCTTTGCAAAAACTTTGATGTTGACGAACTTGCTATTGTAAATCCACAAATAGATCCATGGTCTGAAGAAGTAAGGAGGTTTGCTGCAAAAGGTGTCGATTACCTTTATAGTAGCAGGGTTAAGGTATACAATACATTAGATGATGCTCTAAAAAATGTCAGCATTTCAGCGTGTACATCTGGTGTCGTAAGTATTGAAGGTATAGATATTCTTAGGAGGGCAATAGAATTGGACGAATTTGTTAATATAGCTGTTAGGTACGATGACGTAGCTATAGTATTTGGGCGTGAGAGTGTTGGACTGACACGTGATGAGATTGCAAAGTGCGATCTGTTAGTGCATATCGCTGCAAATCCAGAGTATCCTATACTAAATCTTAGCCATGCTATAGGAATAGTCCTGTACGCACTCTATAAAGCATTTAAAAAATCCAGTGTCCTGGATAAAATTGATAAAGCTAGTGAAGAACAGCTTCATATATTGGATAGATATATTGATGAGCTTGCAACAATAGTTTCGAGCAATGAGTTTCAAAAAGAGCTGTTTACCATATCACTTAAACGGTTGTTTAGAAGAACACTACTATCGAGAAGTGAAGTAGGTCTTTTAATAACATTTATAAGGAGAATCTACAGTAAAATTAAAAAGGAGGAAAGTACAGCTTAATCTAAAGCTAAAGGGTGATTAGGATGCCTCTAAAACCAGCTAGATGCTATACGCATCAGCAAAAACCACCATATACGAGACGGGAGTATATACATGGTATACCACCACCTAAGATTTCAAAGTTTGTTATGGGCAATACGAAGCTCAATCCGGAGGTAAGGCTTGTGCTTAAGGCTCTTGAAGGAGGAATTATACGACATAATGCATTAGAGGCTGCCAGAATCATGGCTCACAAGTTCCTAAGTACCGAAATTAATGAACAAAACTTTGTACTAGTTGTAAGAAAGTATCCTCATCAAGTTTTGAGAGAACATAAGATGATGGCTTTTGCAGGTGCTGACCGACTGCAAGAGGGTATGAGGAGAGCCTTTGGAAAACCTGTTGGTGTAGGTTGCGTTGTCGCTCCTTGGGATGAAATTGTAGAAGTTCTAGGCTATAAACAACATATTGATATACTGAAAGAAGCTCTAAGAAGAGCCTCTACAAAACTACCAGTTAAGTGCAGTATAGATATCGAGATCCTTAAGTGATGTAGTATATCATGGAATTCTGTAGCAATTTTAATTTTAAAATTGAGAAGCTAGTTGATATTATAAAACAAAGAAATGTACAAAGACTATATATACAATTACCAGAAGGTTTCCAACAATGTATCAAATTTATTATAGATAACATTAGGAGGCTATTAGATAGAGATATTGAAATTTTCATCTCAGCGAATCCGTCATATGGTTCGTGTCTTGTTGATGAATATGGAGCTAGAACTGTGAACGCCGATCTAATAATTCATTTTGGTCATACACCATATCCGTACTATACCTATAATTCTGAAGTACTATTCATACCAGTAGAATACACAGGCATTGATAAATTAAGAATTTTAAAAAT
This sequence comes from Ignisphaera sp., assembly GCA_038889075.1. Classification (GTDB taxonomy): domain Archaea; phylum Thermoproteota; class Thermoprotei_A; order Sulfolobales; family Ignisphaeraceae; genus Ignisphaera. Next base: position 346,991 of record JAWAHS010000001.1, on the reverse strand, counting down.
TATTGAAAATCTAAATCTTAAGGAGTGTGATAAGATATGCTTAGCAACTTCAGCTCAGCATGCTACTGTAGTCGAATCTATTTGTACTAGTATTGAAAGATGTAAATGCATCTATAGGGGTATTATTATGGGCTGTCGTCCAGTACCGAGTAATGACTGTAGTTTACTTATCGTTGTTAGTGGCGGTAGATTTCATTGTATAGCCCAAGCTCTGTTTGAATATGGAAAAAATGGTTTCCAAAGTCTTTCAAAGATTCTGTGTTTAGATCCATATAACTATAATTTATGGAGCCCTGTTAAAGATGTTGAAAAAATTTTGAAAGTTAGAATGTGGAAAATGTTTCAAGCTATTAGTGCCAAAAGATGGCTTATAATTGATGGATTTTATGGCCAGCATAGGGAGGACATTGTAGCTCGATTAGCTGAGCTACTTAAGACCAATGGTAAGGAATACTATATTGTGAAAGCTCTAAAACTGGATAGAGAGTTTCTAATAAATATTGAAGCCGGTAGAAATTTCGATGCAGTAGTTGTAGCATCCTGTCCCTATCTAGCATTCGATTTTACAGATCTTGATAAACCGGTTTTAACAGTTGGTGAAGCGTATTCCGTACTCCATGGTGATATAAATAGGTATGCATATCCATGGTAAGGAATAAGAAGGAGCTTGAAATCGCTCTCACAGATGTTCCATCATTTAGAACACCTATAAAGAAACTTGAGCAGTACATGTGTGATAGTTCTATAGCAAGTGAACTATTATGGAATGCATACATACATGGTGATATTAAAGGTAAGACCGTTGCTGATTTAGGATGCGGAACAGGTATTCTAAGCTATGGTACTCTCCTTCTTGGTGCTAAAAATGTTCTTTGTATAGATATAGACCCCACTGCATTGTACATAGCAAAAAAGTTTCTAGATGGTGTACCCAGTGTTTCATCGAATATACACTACATATGTTGTGATGTAAGAAAACTTTTCCTTAGATCCATAGATACCATAGTTATGAATCCTCCATTTGGTGTGTATAGCTGGGGAATGGATCTCGAATTTCTTGAAAAAGCCTTTGAGATTTCACCTTCTAATATATACTCTATTCATAAATACAATCCCAATTCACATAAACTTATAACCAAGCTAGCCTATAGAAAGGGTTACACAGTACGAATAATACATACTGGCAGCATGCTCATTCATGCAACATACGAAGACCATGTAAAACGTATTCATAGGTTTAAAGTCTCCATATACAAGTTTACAAAATAGGGTGCTCTAGATATGAAGGAAAAGGAAGTAGTAGTTCCAGGAGAGATGTTGTGTGTTGAAGAGGAGTTCATACCAGTTGAAGGTGTTTATACACTCAATGGAGTAATACGAGCAAGCATAATAGGTGTTCCCATATATGATATAGCTAGTCGAAGAGTGTATGTAAGACCTGTAAAAAATCTAAGAAGACTTAAACCTGGTGATATTGTAATAGGTGTCGTTGATAGAGTACGAGATGAGATGGCTACTATTAAGATCATTGGCTATGATGTCGCTACTCCACTGAAACACATTTATACAGGTGTTCTTCATATATCGCAGGTAATGGAATCAAGGGTACAGAATATCTACGATTATATTAGACTAGGAGACTTCGTAAAGGTAAAGATCCTCAACAATTACATACCCTATATGGTATCTATGAAGGATCCTAAGTTAGGTGTAATATTAGCATATTGTTCAAAATGCGGTGGTACACTGACTAAGGTGGGAGATGTATTGAGATGCACAAGGTGTAACAATATTGAAAGCAGAAAGGCATCTGTAGATTACATGTCTATACGGGGGAAATAAGTTTGGTTAGCGATAAAAATATCTACATAGAGAGGGTATTTTCGTATAATTGCTCAAATCCTACGATATGCTTAGATCTTCTAGAAAAAATAGATGAGGAGCTACCACTTGAAGCTGAGCTTATTGCTGAGTTTAGGCATAACAAGCTCGTTTTTAGAGTTATAGGTCTTGAACCAAAGGTACAAGCGTCTATTGTTAGAATAAGAGAATACATAGAATCGTATATGAATACAAAACGGTTGAATCCACAGAAAGGTATAAAAGCAGATGAGTTAGCCAAGATAGTCAGGAAGACTATTCCTATGGATGTTCTTGCAGAGGTTTTGAGGTATTCTCTAAAAGTCAATCCTAGAGTTTATCATTCAACTCTATATGTTGATCTAGATCTTGATACGGTTATAGAGTATGCTAGACACATTGCCCAAGTAATGGAGAGAATTTCTCATGAAGATTACCCATACGGTCTTAAGAAGTTATTGCTTGCCTCCTCTTCACTATTCAATACCAACATCAGCGAGCTAATAAATGTATTAAAGGATAGAAACATTATATCTGAGGATCTCGAACTTAAAATGCCATGGCAAGATGCCTTAAAAGTCCTTGTCGAGTACCTTTCTGAATATGGGGAGTTCTCATAAAAATCCTAATATAATACTTATAAGCTAGGTTTATAGAACTATATAAACTTAACATGGTGGTATTCATTTGGGAATAGCTGTAGAGTTAAAAAAGATATCGGATAAGGAGCTTAGATTTATTATACGTGATGAAGATAAACATTCTATCCCTAATCTAATTACAAAGCTTGCACTAAAAAAACCTGGTGTTGTATATTCAGCTTATATTCTTGAACATCCTATTGTATCTTATCCTGAAGTAGTTATTCTAACAGATGGTTCTGTCCATCCTCTCGAGGTCCTAGCATCGGTTATGGAAGAGGCTGAAATGCTTGTAAAGGAATTTTTAAAAAAATTCGATGAGGCAGTAACTAGTGTATCTAAAAAAGGAAACCCGGATTCTAGTAATAGATCGGCTCGATGATTTTATAATAGGTTTAGTTGTAAGAGGTATAGCTGGAATAGAAAATTCTGTAATATTTAAAAACTGTAATGAGTTATATAGCTTTCTCATGCAAAAGACTGGTATAGCCGGTGAAGTAAACTATATAATGTTAAATAGAGACATATGTACGGAACTCAAACTAACTCTTCCAAATGTAAAGAGCATCACCGTAAGTGATGTAAAGGATGGAGAATTGCTAGCTGAAATTAAGGAGGTTCTTAGAATACTGCATTCTCTTACATTAAAATATTTTGCATATGTAAAGCAGAATGAGATTTAATTTCCATCCTCCAATGGACAATGGGATCCATCCTCAGTAAAGTTCGCATCATTTTAATATCGCATTTCTACACATCTTTGTATTATAAATTCAAGGATTTGCATCCCATTAAGAACATTTGGATATACCCCGTGGAATTCTAGAACATACGGAATTGTAAATTTCGGCAATTGATTTAAGATACATTAGCTGACATCCTAGGAACACTATTAAATCAATTCATATTTAATGAGATCAAAGATGTTACATCATAGCTTTGAACTATACGGTTGGATGCAGTTCTAACTTTATTATTCAATTTCACAATCTTGTATTAATTAGTAATAACGAGCTGCTTTGCGAAACTATTGTGAGTTTCACACTGTACTTTGGGTTACTCTTCTGATGAGCAATATATGTACTTCGTTTTATATAGCTACCTAGCTCTTTCTCTATTACCCTCAATATATAGTGTTTGTAGCCTCTATTCCTATACATAACATTAATCTAAACAATTCAACTCTATTTCACTAACCTTTACCTAGAAGCTGTTCAATGGTAATCGGAGAACAGCTTCTGCAAGAGTAGCAATGGCTATGAGAATCTGGTTGACTTTGTAAGGCTCTATTACAATGTCATTCAGCTAACTTCCTTTAGTTCTATAGGAGAATGCAGCGTCAACATACACTACGTAAGATGTAGATGTTCCTAAACACTCCTAATCTAGACAAAAACTTGAAAAGGATGCAGGAGAAACAAGATGGAGCAGTGAAGCTGACATTGACTTAATATAAATCTATATCAAAGCGAATTCCAATCTCACGCATCTATATAATAAATTCAATTGATATATGGAGCTTTATGGAGCATGTTCGCTTATATCTTACCATTTATGTGAGCATATTTAATATCAACATCCAAGTTTGGTCTATCTAATAGATCGTGGTGATAAAATGGGCAAAACACTAACCGAGAAAATCTTAAGCAGAGGCTCTGGAAAGAGCGTATCCCCGGGGGATGTCATAGAAACTAATGTCGATATTGTTGCCTTTCATGATCTAACTGGGTACCACGTTATCGAAGTTATGGAAAGGGCAAACATGTTGAAAATTCACGATACGAACTCACTTGTCATAGCATTTGACCATCTAGCTCCTCCTCCAGATGTAAGGAGTGCTGAGATACAGCAATATATAAGAGGTTTCGCCAAGGCTCTTAAGATCAGAAACTTCCACGATGTTGGTTATGGTATTTTGCATCAAATCCTACTAGAAAAATATGTACTACCCGGACATATCGTTATAGCTGCAGATAGCCATACAACTACATCTGGTGCACTAGGTGCTTTTTCGCAAGGTATGGGTGCAAGCGATGTTGCTGCTACAATAATTACTGGAAAGACGTGGATGACGGTACCATATCCATTCAAAATAGTGTTGAGCGGAAGGCTGGGAAATTGGGTAACAGGAAAGGATGTGGCTCTAGAAATTTTAAGGGTTTTTAAAGCAGATTACTTTAACGGTATGGCAATAGAGGTCTTTATAGAAGAGCCAAAGAGTTTTCCAATGGATTATAGGGCGACCGTTGCTAATATGGGTATTGAAATGAATGCTGATGCACTGATGTTCGTGCCGGATGAAATTACTATCAACTACATAACTGATATGAGAGGACTGATGCCAAAGGCAATCTCACCTGATAATGATGCTGAATACGTTGATGTGTATACAATAGAGCTCGATAAAGTAGATCTCCTGGTGTCAGCACCACATAGTGTTGATAATGTTAAAAGTGTGAGGGAGGTTTCCAGTATAGATGTAGATTACGTTTTCATAGGTTCTTGTACGAATGGCAGGTTGAGCGATCTTGAGATTGCCGCAAAAATAGTAAAGGGTAGAAAAGTTAAGACTAGATGCATAGTTATTCCAGCTTCTTGGAGTATATTTAGAAAAGCTATGGAACTTGGTTATATACAGACCCTTGTAGAAGCTGGATGCATAGTCACCTATGGAACATGTGGTCCATGCATAGGTGGACATTTTGGTATTGCAGCACCAAATGAGGTTGTCGTATCAACATCGAATAGAAACTTCATTGGTAGGATGGGTAGTTCTCAAGCAAAAATATATCTCTCGGGGCCATCTATAGCTGCAGCAACTGCTGTCTTAGGTAAAATAGCTGAACCTGGGGATGTAATATGATTATAGAAGGACGTGTAATTAAGCTTGGTGACAAAATAGACACAGATATTATCATCCCAGCTAAACATCTCAAGTATACGGATCCAGAATATCTAGCCCAGCATGTATTCGAACCTATAGATCCTGAATTTCATAGAAAGGCAAAGGGAGCTATTATAGTAGCTGGTAAGGTATTTGGCATGGGTTCTTCAAGAGAGCAAGCTGCTATAGCAATTAAAGCTGCAGGTATTAAGGCTATCTTAGCAGAATCCTTTGCGAGGATATTCTATAGAAACGCTATAAATAATGGACTTCCTGTTATAGTATGTCCCAATATAACTAAGGAAGTCAATGAAAATGATACAATTAAAATCAATATCGAAAGTGGTGAGGTCATAGTAGATGATAAAGTAATTAAATGTAAAGGTATAGCGGGAATGGCTCTTGATATCTTAAAAGCTGGGGGTTTAATAGAGTATTTAAAGACTTTAAGAATCTCTGAATAATGAAAGTTTAACCAGAGAAATTAACTGACCTCCTCCCCGCCCTAAAGGACGAGGCTTTCGGGATTGTAACAGATGTTGCGAGTGGTTTGAATGAGAAGCGTAGTGGTTTACAGAAACTCCTCGATATGGCGGTTAAACACGAGATAAGTGTTGTGGTTGTAGAGTTCCGCGATAGGTTGACCAGGTTTGGCTTCGAGTACCTCGCTCGGTTCTTCGAGTCGCACGGTGTTAGAGTAGAGGTTGTAGAGGAGAGCGAGAAGGGGGTTCAGCTCTGATGTGGGTTTTTGTTGGTTGATGTCATCGCCTCATCTCTTGTTCCCCTGCATTCCGCTCGGGTTCTCATCGGGCTTAGGGGCGTTCAGGGTGACCCCGGGCACCCCACATCTTGCTGTGTCTCGGGGAGAGCCCTTGCCGAGGGCTCTCGATCCCTCATCGAGGTACCTTCACGCATATTAGTGTATAAGGTGTTTATAAATGTTTCTATCATTATCAACCGATACGAACAAATATGAAAAACGAAACAGCTTCACAAGGCTACATGGATGAACTAGTGGAGGACTTCGTTGCGATAGTAACATCGTTCGCCGCCAGGATATACGGTAAGCGATCCCAGAAGTTTAGGAAGATAAAAAAACACCATAGAAGAGGTGGTGGGAAACGGCTACCAAGACTATTCAGAAGACTTTGAAGATTAAGCTTGTACCACTCTCCAAGAGAGATAAGGTTCTTGTACACAGCTTGCTAAGCGATTACACAAACATTCTCATGGATGCTTTGAACATAGTAGTTAAAAACAATGTGAGGAGCAGGAAGAAGGCTCACGAGCTCTGCTACAGGTATCTTAGAGAAAGGTATCCGCATCTCCACAACAAGTATGTTGAAGAAGCCTACAAGAGAGCTCTCGTAGTGTACAGGAGCTACAGGAAGCTTCTAGGAAAGTGGATGAAGTATAAGCGAGGGAATTCACCTTCACCGCCAAGCGTTGATGCAAACAGAGTGGTTGATCTACACATCGATACGTTCAGAATCGAGGAAGAAAACAGCTCCAAGATCCTCAGGTTATCTATTGGTAGTGGTGAGTACGCTAAGTTTATCATGCTGGTTTATGACCATGCGTTGAGAGAGCTCAGTAATGCTAAAGTCTCTAACTCGAAGATCATCGTAGATAGGGATGCCCTATATATTCTCCTAACCATCAGAAAGAATGTTGAAGTGTTTGAGCACAGGAATAAGCTGGTGATCGATATCAACGAGGACAACATGGCATGCCTCCTCGTAGACTATGAGAAAGGTAGAGCTGTACTCTTCACGATAAACTACGACGTAAGTAGGTTACGATTGAACTACAGGAGGATTCGGAGATCTATTCAGAGAAAAGTGGATAACACCTACGAGAGAAACAAGTTGCTGGAGAAGCTCGGTGCTAGAGAGAGGAGTAGAGTTGAAGATAGAGTGAAGAAGGTTACAACTGTTATAGCTGAAATCACCAGAGTGAACAAAGCGGACATTGTTAGAGAGAACCTGAGGGACATGAAGATGAACGGTAGGAAAGGTAGTAGGAAGCTAAACTACAGGCTTCAGACATTTCCATACAGAAAGATGATATTCAACCTTGAGTACAAAGCGTACGAGAGAGGTTTGAACGTCGTTAAAGTTGATGCTAAGAAAACCTCTATAACATGCCCATCCTGCAGGTACGTGGACAAGGAGAACAGAAACGGTGACAGATTCGAGTGCAAGAAATGCGGATTCGAGTTTAACTCACACTACGTAGCTTGCCTAAACCTCTTCTCCCGCCTCAATGATGGCTGGGTAGCCATCAGAGGCGGGGGATACATATACCACGCGGTGGGCCCAGTGGTGTCCGTCGATGTAGCTCCCGATGACCCTGCAACAGGTGAGCAGGTGATGAGGGAGAAGCCCGTGTCGAATATACCCATGATATTCAAAACACCTAAACAAACCCAAATAAGCGACGCAGGCAACCACTCTTCATCTAAGATCTCCGTCTGGTCTAGGAATCATCATTTCAATATGCAATGCCCACTCTATTTAGCAAATAGTATGTCTTTCATATGTAATGTACTTCTACGTATTCCAGCTATTATAGATGATGGTCCTCCTAGCTAATCGGTCAGATACTAGAAATTATATTATGAACATTAACATTTATAAATGTTTATAAGCTGTATCAGATTGCTGTAAACTACAGCGTAGCCGGGTCGTCTAGCGGCCAAGGATGCGGGGCTTTGGCCCCCGTGACCGGGGTTCGAATCCCCGCCCGGCTACCAACGATTTAGAGTTGCATATGATGATCAGAGGGTCTTTTGAGTATTTTTCGATGAAGAGAGCCGGAAATGCTGATAATAAATAACTAATACTGTAACCTTTATTAAAGTACTATATATGGGGGTTATGAAATTCGATATCTTTACGAAAACAGATCCTCGTTCCAATACTGGAGGTCTTTTGATTAGAAAGAATGTTCATAGAATACATATGGAGGATATAAACGATCTATGCTTAGAGATTCTGAGAAACTATAATGTTGGTGAAGTCGCTGTCACAATATGTGTTGATAAATATGGAACCGCTAGGTATATTGTTACGGAGCCTCATTTAGATGAAGCTGGATCAAGACTATACAGTATTATAATGGATTATCTCTATACATCCTACTTTATAATACATGATGCTGAGGATCTGAAGAAAGCTATCGAGAATATTGCTCATAACTTTGGGTTCGAGGAAGAACTTCATAAATATTACAACAGCTTACTTTACTATATTACCAGAGATTCCTTCGGTTATGGAATCTTGGATCCTATTATAAAGGATCCTGGTATAGAAGATATAGAGCTATCTGATTGGCGGAAACCAATTACAGTCGTCCATAAAGACTTTCTAAGTTATGAAGCTTTGCTTACAAATATTCAGTTTAGTAGTGAAGAAGAGATTAGAAGCTATCTTGAAAGGCTTGCTATAAGGAGTGGCAAGGCAGTTTCACTAGTTAAACCTGAGCTCCACGCTGCACTGCCAGAGGGATATAGGATTGCTGCAACACTTGGTGAACCTATTAGCCACAGTCCGACATTTAATATAAGAAAACTCCCCTCCATACCAATAGATATCATTAAATTAATAAAGAGCGGGGTGGTAGAACCGCAAATAGCTGCACTACTTTGGCTTATAAATGATGCGAAAATGTTCTATTCAATAATAGGTGGAAGTGGCTCGGGAAAAACTACGTTATTGAATGCTGTACTTCAACTCAGCAATCCTAACTGGAAGATAATCGTAGTTCAAGATATTCCTGAAATAAAGCTTCCCATGAGGTCAAGATTCCTACAATTCTACGGTGAAACTTCAGAAGACATGTTGCAAAGATGCTTTACAGCACTTAGATATAGACCTGATATTTTAGCAGTTGGTGAAGTTAGAGGACGTGAAATAACAGCGCTCGTTAGAGCTGTTGCGTCGGGTTCCGGTTCTGTTACAACATTTCACGCGTCAACATCTGAAGAATATGAAATGGCTTTAAGAAATCTTCTTCCGCAAGATTTGTATTATATGTTATCACTAAATACCGCTCTCGTGATACTTATCTCAAGACTACGAATAGGTCATAAAATTGAACGGAGGGTATGGAAAGTGTATGAACGTATTGATAATGGATGGAGGGAGATATACGATCCCGATACCAATTTGATAATGAATAGCTATACAATGAAAAGACTCGCTAGAAGGCTCTTAAAGGATGATATCGAAGCCGAATTAGACTATAGGACAAAAATACTTGAAGTAACTAATGAGGGATACGAATCTGTTGAGAAAATGTTAAGAAAATTCTATGGCGTGTAGAAAATTTTAGTGTGCACCTTTTCTTCTACCAGTTCTTCTAGCTGCTATGTGACCCACCTTTCTGCCAGGTGGAGCTCTCCTGGATACAGTTGTAGGTTTTGATTCACTCTGGTGCGAACCTCCACCGTGGGGATGATCAACTGCATTCATGGCTACGCCTCTAACTCGTGGCCATTTTCTAGCCTTAGCTCTCCATTTATAGTATGCATTACCAGCCTTAAGCAACGGTTTTTCAAGCCGACCACCACCAGCCACTACTCCTATAGTTGCACGAGCATCAAGCAGTACAGACTTTTGTCTTCCACTAGGAAGCGTTATAACTGCATGTGTAGATGATTTACCTATCAGTATGGCATACGAGCCTCCGGTTTTGACTAACCTCCCACCATCTCCCGGTCTCAATTCTATATTACATATCCTAGTACCTTCGGGGATATTCCTTAATGCAACAATGTTTCCAACATTTGGCTGTGCACCACTTCCTATTTCTATGATCTGTCCTATTCTTAAACCTTCAACTGCTATATTATAGAATTCACTGCCATCTTCAAGTTTTATTAAAGCTACAGGTGCACTTCGCCCAGGTTCATGGAGCAGCTCCACAACAATCCCACGTTTGGTTTCCCTATTTAGGGGAGGATACCTTACAGGTGCAATCCTCATATGACTAGGGCTTCTAAATACTTGTGTCCCTCTACCCATTCTTTGGGATAAAATTCTTTTACCCATGATGATCTCCTACTTCAATTGTATAGCGAAAATTAGTATGTGGTAATATCATTTGAGAGCTACAAATAGTGTACTTCTAGTCGCTTTAAGCCCCGGCTCTCCATGTTTTACCTGTTTTGTTGTTAGTGCAAATTCCCCTAAATAATGTCCTATCATTTCAGGCGTTATTCTTACCGGCACAAATTCTTTACCATTATGTACAGCTATTGTTAATCCAACCATTATTGGTAGTATTAGCATGTTTCTCACATGAGTCTTTATTATACTCTCTTTGCATTCATTTAAAAGTTTTTGACGGGCTTCTATAACCTTCTCTAGCAATCTTCTTTGCCTAGGTGAGAATCCTCTATTGAGACTCCTCCTAGCTCTAGCAGGTAGCAACTTTACTAAATCATCCATGGGCATATCTACGAGCTCTTCCAAAGTCTTATTCCTATACCGGTATTTTTTCCATTCAGCTGGTAATTCAAGGCACTGTTTGCTCATAAAAGCTCACACAATAGACTCTGAGGCTAACTATTAGAGTATTGTATAGCTTATAAGTTTATATTTCGTATTCTCAATTCATAATTTATTTGAATTTGCTGATATAGAACGACGCAGTTATGGATAACACTGTTTTGTCTATCTTGCTAATGCTATATCCTAAACTAAATTAAGCTTACAAAAATACCGTTACAACATTACATAGTTGTTGATGGTCAACATTTAATGTTAGAGAGCACACCATAGGGTGGTATACCAGCTATTACCGCCTGTCCAATTAGTGTAGTGATAGCAGTTGACCCATAGCTTATAGAGCTATGGATATAGGTTATCGCTATTATAACAACATAAATTAGTACGGAAATTAGAAAAAGAACAGTTTTGAAGATGGTGATTAAAGCTATATTGATTAGAATTGATACACCCATTGATATAAGCATCATAGCGTATCTCTGGCTTCTACGAATCTCCTCAGCTACTATCGTTTTACAATGTTTGACATCGCAATCTATTTTATTGTATCCTTCCCTATATCTATTCTGTGGAAAAAGAAAAGCTCTTAGAAATTTAACTAAAACTAATGTTAAAATACTGTACATGGAGGTAAATACTATATTACCTGTAATTAGAAGAAATATCACTATTTCTAGAATCAGAATACCTAGTTTACGACAGATTAAAGTTCTAACGATCTCAATTGAGAGCAGGGGCAGTATCACAACTATATTGATGATATACCTTTCAGCTATGGATGCTATTTCAAAAATAGATGATGTTAGATACAGTATAGGATGTTGAGAGAGGATCAATACATACATATTTAAATGCAATGGAACTGATTGGGTTAAGATCAGAAGTAACAGACCATATATTACTACATACAACTTTATTAAAAGTTTCACAAAATCCTTTCTTTTCCTAACCATTATTCCATTACCTATCCTAATGACTGTAAGTTCATCTGTATTTAATATGCAACTTAGCAGTTAGAATTAATAAATCCAGCGTTCTAATCGCATGCTCATTGCATCAAGAACTGGGAATAAGCAATATAAGTTCTGCTGGCCTATACTATTAGTAGTATTGTTTAAGTTATTTAAACAAAATATTAAAGGAGGTTGCAGTTAGTGAATCTACTAGGTAAAGAAGAGGAGATTGTGGAGACATTTAGAAAGCTAGGTTTTCATAAACTTACACAAATTCAACAGCAAGCTATTCCTAAGATTATTAATTCAGAAACAGATCTCGTGATATCGGCACCTACAGGAAGTGGAAAGACTGAAGCTGCAATTATACCGATATTATGGAAAATTTTACAAGGGAATACTATCAAGAAGGGCATTCTTGTAATATATATAACACCTCTAAGAGCTCTAAATAGAGATTTGGCTGAAAGATTAAAGAAAATAGCATCGCTATTTCAATTATCTGTCGATATATGGCATGGAGATACACCACATCGTTCAAGAAGAAAGATTATCGAAAATCCACCATCAATCCTCATAACAACACCTGAAAGCCTTCAAATACTTTTAATTAAGCAGGAATTCCGAACATTCCTAAACAATCTCTATGCTATTGTAGTGGATGAGCTTCAGGAAGTGATTTCAAGTGAAAGAGGTTCAGAGCTCATTGTTTCATTAGAAAGAATAGACTCTATCGTCAATAGACATGTTAGAAGAATTGCTATATCTTCACCCATTAGAGATATCAATCTTGTTGCTCAATACTTATTTGGTCAGAGAAGATTTGATGTAGTTGAATCGCCTACTCCAAAACAGTACTCAATAGATGTAATTCTATCTGATATGAAATATCGGAATGGAATTTTTGATGCAAATTCTGTTATGGAAACTATAAAGAAGCTAGTCTATGCTAATAATCAAGTTCTCATATTCACAAATACACGTATAGCAGCTGAGGAAATAGGGTTTGCTCTAGGAAAAATCCTTAACCTAGATAGTAGTATAGGTATTCACCACGGTTCTCTTTCACGGGGTTTAAGAGAGTATACTGAGAGAATGTTTAAGAAGGGTGACATAAGGGTCGCTATCTCTACATCAAGTCTTGAATTAGGCATAGATATTGGTGGAATAGATTTTGTAATTCAATATCTCTCTCCGAGACAAGCTACAAAACTTATCCAAAGAGTTGGTAGAGCTGGCCATAGAGAGGAAAATGTATCTAGGGGTGCTATCGTCGTACCCCCAATCATTACAGAGCTTATAGAATCCATAGTTATAGCTAGGAGAGCCGCAAATAGAATCTTAGAGCCTGTAAACATACACATGGAACCTCTCGACGCTTTAGCACATCAAGTTGTAGGCATAGCTATAGAGCGAGGTTCTATAGGAATTAAAGAGGTTTTGGATATGATATCGAAGGCATCTGTATTCTCATCACTATCTATAGAAAAGTTACAGTCTGTAATCAACTTTCTAGATTCAATAAATCTTCTTAAATGTAGGGATAGCATTTGTGCACCAACTAAACGAGGTCTAATATACTATCTAACTACGAATATGATTCCCGATACAAATCACATTGAAGCAAGATCTGTACTGGATAATAATGTAATAGGCCTTCTCGATGAAGATTTTGTTGCAACCTGCAATGAAGGTGATATAATAATACTAGCTGGAAAAGCATGGAAAATAGAAGGGATAGATTTAGAAAATAGAGTTGTGTGGCTTTCGCCACCAACTAAGTCAGATATTGTTATATTACCAAAATGGGTTGGAGATAACATTCCCGTTCATAGAAATGTTGCACGTGAAGAATGTTCACTTATAAGGAGATTCTGTAGCTGTACAGCTGATTACTGTATCGAAAATCTAGTAAAAGAATACCGCATTAATAGTACCGTTACACAGTTTCTTTTAGAGAATAGAGAGAAGCTTTGCAAGCTCTTTCCACGTGACGACATATTCATCATAGAGCTACATAATTCGAGTGAGTTGAGCGGAAGTATTATTTCATTTTACCACTGCCTAGGTACAAAGGGCTCAGAAGCTTTCGCCTTAGCAATAAGTAGTATTTTTAGAAGTCTTCTTGGTATCAGTACATCATATAGGGCACATCAATTGGGTTCTGTAATTCTTACAAGTGCTCAAGTAAAAGCCAATGATATCGCTAAAGTACTACAAGGTCTACTACAACATCTTAATGATGGGGGTATAGGGAGCATAGTAAGTAAAGAATTAATGAATTCATCGATATTTAAGAAACGGCTCATCGATGTTGCTAAAAGATTTGGTATAATTAGCAAAGATGGTGAGCTATCCGAAGTTAGACGAATTGCATCCTCTCTTCTAAATATTCCTACACTAGTTGATGAAGCTTTAAGAGAGCTCCTTATAGAGAAGGTAGATATAGAATCCCTAGAGAAGTTTTTAAGAGAGATAGCTCTAAAAAGGAAAAAGATAAAAATCATTGTTACAACAAAGGCTTCGCCTTTCCTATTAGAAATCTCATCTCTAGGATCTATTGGATATATAGTAAAGCAATCTATTATGCCAAGAGATATACTGATAGAGACTGCTAAAAGGAGACTTATATCTAATGAAGTAAGGATGCTCTGTTCACTATGCTATACTGTGCTAACTATAAACATCTCTGAATATATCAGTAGATGTCAAAATGTATTCGAATGTCATATTATGTGTCCAAAGTGCGGATCCAAAGCGTTGATATTGGCTAACGATAAGCAGTTAACTGAAATAAAGAAGATATTAGAAAAATTAAGGAAATTTACTGATGTATCAAAGCTGAAACCTGAGGAGAAAAGTCTAGCTGAAAAAATAGTTAAAGAAATGCATTTAATTATGGAAAATGGTATAGCTAGCATAATAGCTCTACAAGGACGTGGCATAGGTGTGGAAGCAGCAAAACGTATCCTAGCTAGATCTAGCGATCTAGAGTCGCTTATTTATAATATTGTTGAACAAGAGAAAGTGTTTCTAAGAACACATAAGTATTGGAACGACAGATAGTCATATAGATATAGCCATTTAACGTTTTATTAATTCAGTTTTACTATGGGTGCTATCTATGGATATCATAAATTTAATAAAAGATCTTATAAATAAAACTGTTATGGTGTCTTGGCTCCTCTTTTTATTAACATGGATTATAGGCTGGGCTATTAAGGGGTCTCCAATACCGATGGGGAAAACTCGGAGGATAGGTCAAGGACTTATTGAAGATGCTATATGGGGTGCATTTTGGGTAGCTATAGGAACTTCAGTATTCTGGCTAATAACGTACATCTCATCGTTTTTAGGCAATGCATATCCGCAACCACCTATGCCGCAAATATCATAGAAATATAGTGCTTCGATGGTAGAAATGCACCTACTACTCATAGCCTATTATCTATCGATACTTACATTCTATCTGGGGGTACTCATATATGCGTTGCCAATACCACTTACTGGTTTAAAGAAATGGGGGCCAAAATTAATAACTGATGCATTCTTTATAGCCATTTTAACCCTTTCATTGAATACAATAGTAAATGTTGCTGAATACCTCAGAGCTTTAGCTGGTGGTAGCTGGGAAGCTTTTCTATTGCAGATAAAGTCGGTAATAGCATTTAGAACTGTGATAGTTTTCCTATTTAGCATATTCAGTAACATTTTTTCTAAATTTCTGCCAGGCATAAATAGACTCATAACATTGATAACAAATCCCATTCTCACTTCATTGTATTCTAATATGTTGCTATATTCCATTGCTACAGTGGTTTACAGAGGTATATGGCTACTATCATCACTGGGGATATTTTTAATGGCTATACCATTTAGGATAGCTAGAAATGCTGGTGCATTCATATTTTCCTTTGCTCTAGTATTCTATATTGCACTTCCTCTATATCCTAGCTTCTATCGAATATTGCTCTATTCCCCGTCAACACCACTAGAAACACCCATAATCTATGGTTCTATAATAAATGAATTTGGACAGCCAATTAGTGATGGATACATAGGTATTGAGATAAAGGATTCTTATATAGGTCCAGTACCGCTATATTCTAGTAACTACATTTTTTTTACAACCAATTCTAAGATGCTTTCCTCACCTACAACTATATACTTCGATGTAGTTGGTCATCAATTCTATACAAATATAAGTAACATTAACTTACACGATGTGTGTTTTCAAAACATTGATAGAGAATTTTATCTAGATTTGTGTAGGATTGATATACAGGTAAAAGGTCTAATAATGTATAGCAATGGAATAGCACTTCACATATTGCCTAAGGTAAGCAATGTTTCACTCGCAATCTTTACAGGGGAATATATAAAGTTGACTATAGATTCGCAATTCGATTCAGAATTATTTATATCCATTGTTGATGCATATAGCATCATAGAGGTTACCATAGATAATGCTACCAGTGCCTCTATGGATGGTTTCACTTCATATCAGTGGTATTGGTATGATCTAATGGGAAGTACCTACATTATAAACATACCACAAGGATCGCACATTATTGAAATTAAGATGAGATTAAATGACAGATTATTCGTAGAGCCTAGCGAAGCATATTCATATGCTACTATTCAGCAGATGTTTTCTGTAGATAATGCTTTCTTTGCAGACATGTTAAATGAAATTGCTAGAATAGCGTACATCGATCTAATTGCATCATTGATGTTCTTATCGCTACTTACATCAATTAGTTGGGGATTATCAAGACTTATTGGGGCTTCAGGCAAAATTCGGGTGCTTCTCTGATGCTCGAAGATCTAAGAAGAAGAATAATCGTGTTTAACATAATTATACTGTTACTATTTTTATCAATGCTTTTCAACATAAGTGGTGAGGAATTGTATATTCACATTCCTCTATTAATTGGAGTGGTAATACTATCTCTGGTTTTCGTAGTCATTGATGGAAATGAATCACAGTAAATGTGTATACGAATTAAAATTTCTTATTCTTATTTATCTAATTTCTACTACTTCAATTTTATACCAAGACACAGAATCTTTATGCTCGTTCATGAGTAACGATAGCGATTTTCTTATATTTTCAAGATCTTCCATAGCTAATGGTTGTACCTTTATATAGAAAAATTTATCCACAACCTTGCTCTGTATAATACTATATGTACACGTATTGTCCATACATAATTTGTTTATAGCATCACTTAATGCCTTAATTATACTAGCATCAGCGCATAATAGGAATACATTAATGTATTGCGTCCTTGAATTCTTATCCGGCATTTCACAAACCATATGAGTTTTCAGTTAGGGAATCCTTTCATCATTTATTCAGTACTCGGCAGAAACATCATCTACTTCTTTTAGGAGATTACAGTATCATTGTCACCTCGATGCTCTCTCAATGATATCTAGGGCTCGATTCTCAGGTGCTAGCTTTACGTAAGCTTTTTTATAACCATCCCTATCAATGAGAGTATTTACTTTAACTACCTTTACATTATATGATCTTTCTATAAAATCTTTTAGCTGCTTTTTATTGAGGTTTCTATAGGTTTTTACTGTGAGATAGTTATACTTTTCTGCAAGAATATACGCTTTTTCAGTTGTAACAATGCTTATTATTGTATTGGTTGCTGCAGATCTGTTTTCATTACTCATGGTTTTTCAACCACATATCTTCTCTCTATAAGCTTTAATGCTTTTTGAGAGATTATAGCTAATCTTCCTGGTAGTCCTCCAGGCGCTAGTTTAAGTATATTCAGATTATCAGGTGTAAGGTAATCTGCCCCTGGCAGGTTACGTATAGCTCGTGTTACTGGGCTTTTAGCTGATGAAATTATGAAAAGAAGACTTTTAGGTGTTATATATCTCCGACCCCTCATCTTACCTTTACCTGCTCTTATTCTTATTCTTTTCTGAGCCCTTACAATGTTATTCCAAAGTTCTAATTTTTTAAGGTATTCTTTTACTTGCTTTGTTGTGGCGAGATTTTCAAAATCATCAACTACGACTATTGGAACAGTCCTTATTTTATCTGGCAATATATAGCCACGTTTTAAGACAAAGCCCCTATCTGCAAGGGCTGCCAGGGCCGATATTATAGCCAACCTCATTTCCTTTCTATTTATCTCTTCATGTATCCTTTCAAATACGGTTGGTGCAAATTGTCTTCTTCCACCAACAACATTAGGTGCTAGCACGGCTCTTCCATTGCTTAATCTAGGTACTCTAGCAACGCTATATCCTATTCCCCACGATTCACCAACTCTCCTCTTGCCAGCCAAAGGATCCCTAGCCTTTATCTGTATTTTTGCAGTAAACGCTGAATGAACTGCCCTTCTTATTATATCAATTCTCACGGGATAGCTAAAGATTAGAGGTAGCTCTATAAACTCTATAAAATCGCCATTTAAGTCGAATAGCGATGCCTGACGTTTTGCAATAGGATACATCAATAAATATCCCTCTTTCATAAACCTACCCCGCAGTTTTGCCTCCTAAACTAATGTAAATTACTTGTGGTGCTGCTTTAGGCCTCCATGTAGGGGGTCTTATAGGCCATCTTAAAACAATTGGACGCTTGGGAACTCCCGGTATACTTCCCCATAGCATAAGCCATCTGGATTTAACAACACCGTAGTGTGGAAAGCCTCCAGCTGGAGTAATTGTGTAGCCATCTTCACCAATCATTACTATCCTCTTATTATATTCGGTCCTTCTATGGAATCCCATCTGACCCGGTTGGGGTACTTCAGATAGAGCTCCAACTGTTGGGCTTCTACTACCAATTCTTCTGCTTCCTTTCCTATGCTTGTGCCATCTGGGTAGCTCTTTAACACCAAATCTCTTTACAACTCCTTGGAATCCTTTACCTTTAGTTATACTTATAACATCTACGAACTGTCCAGCCTGGAATACTTGATCCACAGTTACATGCTTACCCAATAAATTGATAGCATAATTAACCCGTTCATCCATATTTCCACCACCTACACATATCTCAACTATATCTGGAGTTTTCTTGTCTAAGCCCCCTGCATTTTTGACATTTGATGCTAATACTAAGCTCACTCGTTTTATCGACCCAATGTTATTTTTAATAATATCAATTCTATCATCTATGTTACTAGTAGGCCTGTATGTGGAGATACGACGCCATATTTCGAGCTCTTCAGGAGGTTCAATCCACACATCTTGCATAACACGCAAACCTCCATAACCATTTGCACCATATACTCTTAGAGCTATGGGTATCATAGGAGGTACCTCTACTATTGTAACAGGTATAAATATTTCTCTCCCCTCGGTAGGTGACCCTGGTCTATCATCTATCACAATTACATGTGTCATACCGACCTTGTATCCTAAGAAGCCTAGAAGTAGCGGATTATTAACGTTGATATTAGGCCAGCTTTTAATAGTAGGTATGAATTCGCTAGCACGTTTCCTAGGTCTTACACCAAGGCTACCACGTTTAGGTGCACTCGTTTTTCTATGAGCCATGTTTTTCTACCTTCAGCTACATTTTTAGACATAACATTCGCTTATAGACGCTCTATACTATGTAGATTACTTACTGCTCTGTTTCTGCTTTTTAGCTTTTTCCCTCTCTTCCCCTTGAACATTTTTTACAATGAATAGACTAGTTCTCTGTTTGCCACCCATGATCCATACCTCAGCGAATCACTTTAATCTAAGTTACTAAATATTTTGAAATTAAAGCTTAAATAGTATAATCACTACTTGTTGTTAAGGTACAAAGCTGTTTAAAATCCAAACTTCATAAAACTTTAAAGGGCCTGTTGAAAGTTACTATATGACATCACTATCATTTAATATTTATGTGGTGCATACTATATGTATGAAGAGGAACATACAATAGCAGAGGAGATTCCAAGTGAACCGCAAGCTGAGGAAGAGGTTGAGGAAATAGAACTTATAGAGCTAAGTCCATTGGAATTGGAGTTTTTTCTAACTCGTGGTGAGATTTGGGATAAACTAGTAAGTAATGAAATAAATATTGAAGAAGCTAAGAAAATGTTGGACAACCTCTATAACAGTTTAATTTTACAGCCAAAAGTTTCAACATCCACGATAAGAGGTAGAGGTAGAAAAAGGGTAGCGAGAAAAAAATAGAGTCACAAGATTTGGCTTGAGGATATAGAGAAGCCTTCCTTCAGCTATAGTCCGTACACAAAGAAATTCTCTACTAGGATATATTAGATGAGTTGCTATGATGAATTTTACTAGGCATAGATCCTGAAGATCTTATTCTATAGAGATCAATTTTAAACCTCTTATAGAAGTAGGAAGGAAAAGTAGATCTTATAGCGCAGATTATAGCTAGAAAATTAATTTAAATTTAATTCGATAGCATCTAGAACTCCCTATAGTACGCTTCAAATGTTGGAGTATTGCAAGATTCCTTAGCCTCTAAAACAATTATGCTGTTGATCAATGTAAATGGAGGTCCCCTGTCGATATTTTTTAAAAATTCATCAACTTGAGCTTCCTCACCTTCAATGCATATGAGCTCTCTATCTTCATCTTCATCTACTATATAGCCTCTTAATCTAAGTTTCTTAGCAAGCAAGTATATATGAGCCTTAAAACCTGTACCTCTGAGTACGCCCCTTACAATTATTTTAACAGTTTTCATGTTCTTACCGTAACGTAACTGCTCATTAACGAGTTCATTATACTTTGGGTCTCCAGAGATATAAAATTTTTCAAATCAATAAGAACCATCTACAAAAGAATTCCATATTCTTTAAAATGTAAAATTAACATCCAATTACTTCCAATTACTATTTAACCACAAGCATTTCTATAAACAATCCGAAAACTCCTACTAAATATTAGAAGTATACAGATGCGATAAGTATAATAAAAATATGTCAGATTATATTGGTTAAAATCACTACTTCAGTTTATTACCATATAGATTAATGTATGTAATCTCCTCTAGCGGTTTCCTTGGTCTTGCTTCAGGTTTTTCAGCTGGCCAACCTAGGGCTATTATTGCTATTGGTATCTTTTCACGTGGTATATTTAGAATCTGCTGAACTTGCAACTTCTCTTCATCTTTCAATAGACCTTGCCATACCGTTCCAAGTCCATATGCATGTGCCGCAAGCATTATATAGTTTATTACATTTGCACAGTCCTGTTGATATGTATACGGCGATAATTTAGAGTCGCATACGACTACTACTCCTACAGGAGCTCCTCTTATTGGCTGAGGCCAGGAATAAACTCCTGCGAGTCTATCCTTAACTTCTTTGTCTGTAACTACTATAAATTCCCATGGCTGCGTATTCCTTGCACTAGGAGCGTATCTAGCAGTATCAAGGATTTTGTATATTAAATCCATCGGGACAGGCTCTTCTCTATATCTTCTAATGCTTCTTCTAGTTCTGAGGAATTCTATATACAATTCAGTATATTTTTGCGGCTCCATTATCTTACCCTATTAATAAATGTAATGATAGACTATAAAAATTTTGCTATGGTTTATAACAATAGTATCCTAAAGGTGAAGGTGTAGTGTACACATTTCTGTATAGCTCCATTGACGGATTTTCCTATCCTCATATTAATCCCTAATCCGTGCAGAAGGTCTAAGCATAACTTTTCTAGCCTATATTTAGAGAACAACTATGCGTAGCTCATAATTTTCCAATAACATGTAGAACTTTAGTGATATATCTCTGGGATTTGCTAACTTAATGGTTCTTCACCATCAAATTTTGAGGCATCAGTTGGATTGCTATGTTATATTTCTATACAGGATTTCTATTGAGGCCTCAAATCCCTTTCTTATACTATCTAATATTCTATTAGCTATATTTTCAGCAATTTCTACAGCTCTTTCTCTATCTCTATTCGAAGACATTATATAAAGTTCTATTACAGGTTTTCCTAGTTCTTCGCCTTTTGGATGCGATTTTATGTAGACTTCAGATGGGCTTTGCTTAAGTACATTCTTTATTATTGGTGCGAGAGACGATTCAGGAACACCTATAATCTTTAGTAGGATTTCAGCCACACGTACTGGAGGACCGATTAATCTAATTCTTGGTTCAACCCACGATTCCCACATTGCCTCCATTTCCTGAGGTACACCTGGTAGTGAAACTATAATGGAATTTCCTATCTCAAGCCAACATCCAGGTGCAGTACCTATAGGATTTGGTATAGCAATACCACCGTTAGGTAGGTAGGCCATTTTAATTCTCTCCTCAGTTAAGGGTAGATTTCTAGTCTCATACTTTTTCTTAACCATATTGAAGGCATCGCTGTTTAAAACGAGCTCTTTATTCAATGCTTTAGCTATAGCCTCTAATGTTCTGTCGTCATATGTAGGACCGAGACCTCCCGTTGTTACTATAACACTAGGTTTCTCATCTAAAATTATCGTTATGTATTTAGCAATGATATTAACATCATCTATTAGTGACACATTTCCGACAACTCTAAAACCGAGTAGTGTAAGTCTTCTGCCAAGGTATGATGCATTTGTATTTATAACTCTCCCTTGAACAACCTCTGTACCCAATGTTAATATCCATGCATCATATGATGACAAACCCTGCACCAGGGTATCAGAATAGCATAACAATCAGTTTATAAGCAGTATTGCAGGAATTTTAATCTACTCCATTCTTAGGAGGGACTCCATTCAACTTTCGACACTACCATTTTGTTCAAGTTAGAGGTATCACTATCTTTTTATAATCGGTTTTGCCCATTTTCCACCATTGACCCATATAAGGGAGGCTACACCTGAGAATATGTTACTTAGACCAAATGCTATCCATACTCCACTCGATCCTAAGTAGGAGGAAAGTATATATCCAAGGCCTATTCTTATAATCCAGAGTCGTACAATACCTATTATGGTTGGATAGAGTGTATGGCCGGATCCCCTTCCAACGGACATACCGACAAAGAACAATCCAAAGAATGGTAATGTTCCGAGTGCCCATAGAAGGAATTTCTCAGTTTCAATGTATATAGCTAACGAAAGTGGATCGTCATTGGATAGGAATAGAGATACGATATTTCTCCTAACTATATATGTTAGTATGCTTCCAATCATAAGGCTTAAACCTATGATTATGTTTGAAGCTTTTGCAACTAATTTAGCTCTGGAGATTTCCTGGGCTCCAAGACACTGTCCTATGGCAATGGCTGTAGCCTGTGTTAATCCCCACATTACAGCGTCAGCCAGATCTATAACAGTGAATCCTATACCCCAGGCAGTAGAGGCAGCAATACCAAAAGTATTAATGAGTCTGAGTTGGAACATGAATGCTGTACTGTTAAGTACATTCATTATTAGAATTGGAAGACCTATGCGGATCATCGATTTAATCCAGAATACATCTATGCTACTAGTAAACGGCATTCCTAAAAACGAAAACCTTTTGATGGTCATGTAAACAAGAATTGCACCTCCAGATATACGTGCTACAACGGTTGCTATTGCGGCACCCATTACACCCATTCTAGGAAAAGGTCCTATACCCAGTATCATAAAGGGATCTAAAATAATGTTAACTAAGGCTGATATGCCATTAATTATGGCAGGCCTCCTGGTATCGCCAATACTTTGAAGAATCGTAGTAAAACACAGTCCAAAGTAACTTGTTGTAAGATCTATTGTAATTACACTGGAGTAGCTCAGCACATCATTATAGATTTCCTGCGGTACAGTCATTATAGATGAAAATAGTAGGGGCCTAAGCAGGTAGTAGGATGTGCCAAAAATAATGCCGAACGATGTTGAAACGGTAATGTATTGTTTGATGACCCTAGCTGCCTCATTATACATTTTTGCACCAATATACTGTGAAATAAGGCTTTGATTTGCTGCACCTAAGGCTATGGCTAGCGCTTGAAAAACCATAAACGTTGGCCAAACCTGCCTTGGTACCGCTAAAGTAACTGTTGAGTATTGTGAGAGCCAGAATGCATCAGCAATATTGTAGGATATATTGACAAGTTGAACCAAAACTACAGGTAGCCCAAGCCAGATTAGAACCCGATATATCGGGCCGTGTAATATTTTATCTCTATACACATTGATGAGACTGTCACTAGCTCTATTCAATATGTACACCTATATACCATTATACTATTAAAGATGCATCTGTAGTCGTATCTGCTCGTACTAATTGCTAAAGTATTAAAGCTTAATGTGGTTTACCTTAAAAGGCCATATAGTTAAAAGGGGATTTAAATAAAAACTGATGTCTACTTTCGTTATTGTAAAAGAATTCTAACTTGAATATATATTTTAAATCGTATAGCTGTAGTAATTTGGAAAATATAAGCTCGGATTTATATCTGCTAAGTTTTGAACTAATGCGTTGAGGTGGCTAAATCATTGAAGCTCTATGCTGAATGTATAACATGCCAGTTGCAGGTTAGGTATAGGGAAATAGCAATGATGTTTAGTAATGAAAATGAACGTATTGAAGTGATGAGAAAAATAGTTGAAGAATTGAATAAGCTTACGTCCTTCTGCATCAATCGGAATGATCCTAGATGTGTACCAACATATATTGCAACAGAACTATTTAGAATAGTTAAAAGAAGTACTGGTATTACAGATCCCTATATAAATTCTAAGATAGATGCTCACAGAAAGCTTATGGACGTTTATAGAGAGGCCAGGGAATTTATCCTAAGGTTAGGAGGATTTAGGGATAGAATATTGATGGCGTTAAGGTTTTCCCTGGTTGGAAATATGCTGGATATGGGTGTTGTGAACTACAGGCCTCCTGAGGTAGATCGTCTACTAAAAGAAGCGATAGAGCTACAGATATATGGGGACGTCAGTAGAGCTTTAGAACTTATTGAAAAGGCAGAGAATGTGGTGATGATTCTTGATAATGCAGGTGAAGCTGTTCTAGATAGGTTACTAGCTGAAGTTCTTAGGAATAAGGGTAAAAATGTGGTTGCAATCATTAAAGGTGGAGCTTTTCAAAACGATGTTTCAGTAAATGATGTATATTATGCGGAATTAGAGAAAAGTTTTAGTAGTGTAATAGATACAGGTTCTGATGACTCTAGCATATTTCTTAGCGATGTCAAGAAAGAGGTGGTAGATGCTATATGGGGTGCTGATGTAATTATTTCAAAGGGGATGGCAAACTATGAGTATCTCACTGAGGTTGAGCATCTTATAGAAAAACCAATTATATATATGTTTGTTGCTAAATGTAATCCGGTTTCAATGAATAGCGGAGTACCACTAGGAAAACCTGCCGTAATCATTCATACGTAGTACTACTTTTGTGTAAATAGGAGTGGTGATAATATTTTTATACAGCTTAAGCATATACTAGGTAACAATGAGCTATAGAGGTATGCACTAAATGCCGTATGACTTGATATGGTGGGAGAAGAGAAGGAGGCCATGGATTACATATCTACTCATTGCTTTAAACACCATTGTGTATTTAATAACATCTTCTAATAGTTTTTTCTACTCTACGTCTAAGGATTGGATAGATGTATTAGCCTACGTCCCGGTTCTTCTTCAGTATCCGGAACAATGGTATAGAATAGTATCGAGCATGTTTACACATGGCGATATATTCCATATATTCTTCAATATGTGGTTCCTCTATATGTTCGGTAAAGAGTTAGAGAATGTGTTGGGAGGTGCTAAATTTGCATTACTTTATCTCATATCTGGGTTGTCAGCGATAATTTTCCACACAGGCTTTATTCCTCTCTGGGGGCCGCTTAATCTCATTATACCAGCTGTCGGAGCCTCAGGTTCTATTAGTGGTATTCTTGGTGCATACCTTATGCTATTTCCTAGAAGAAGACTATCCCTATGCTACTTTCTCTTCATAATACCTCTATGCTTTACTACGGTTGCCTCAGCATTTTTGGTATTTTGGTTTGCACTACAAGTTATTTATGGCTATCTAAGGTTTGGAAGCGTCGCATTCTTTGCACATGTAGGGGGTTTTGTAGCAGGCATTGCTACCATATTTATGCTGTTTAGAAAGAGGTCTAAGAATTTCGTAGAGGATTACGGATTATTCAGAGTATACATCGCATGGTCACAGCAAGTAGGCTTGGGAAAGACTATAAAAATCATTTTAGCTATACTGCTAGTAGCCGTTATGTTTGGAGGTATATACTCAGGTTTAGTAGCGCCGAACTTGAGAGGAGCATATGTAGTTGATATAAGAGTTTGGAATATAGATCGAGAAAGCTACAGTGAAGATCAAGCAGCTTATGCACCACTAACAAGGGATAGAATAGCTCCCTCCAAAGATGATCCAAGGGTTATTTTTAACAGACTTTACTGGACCGGCCTCTTAAATGGACCTCCATCAACGCAAAGAATACTTTCAGATACGATATTGGTGCGATCAGAACAAGGGGTACCAATAACCGTTAAGATTAACGGTATAGCCATATACGATGTTAATGGAGTTCTCACACATTTCAGTGGAAGAATTATAACAGATGTTTTAAAAATCTCGCCTATGTGGAGCATTGTTGTAGGTGTCGATAGAAACGTAGCTTACGATGTCAATATATCATCGAAGGATTTGGCGGGTGAAACGGGTAGAAGCATAGTAGCACCACTTTCATATTCAAGTAGTATAATAACTATGATAGCACTTTATATAGCTGTTAACAAGGATAGAGAGATGGTTGTAGAAGAGTCCTTATACACTATACCACCAATGGTACCAGGACCTATATAGTGATGTACTGTGAATCATAGAAATTATACCGTAGAAAGCTATAGAATATGTTTCATAGTAACAAGCGACTCTGTGTATAGAGGGCTTAGAGACGATGATGTGAAACCTATTGCCGATAGTATAGCTAACTTCTGCAAGGGAGCAGTACTCTCAAGCTATCAAATTGTTCCAAATAATATTGCAGAAATTCAGAGAAGGGTCATTGAATGCACGGAGGGATGCGACATTATTATCGTCACCGGAGGTACAGGTATAAGCCGTAGAGATGTAAGTATTGAAGCTATTAGAGAAATAGCATGGAGGGAGCTACCTGGTTTCGGGGAACTATTTAGACTCCTTAGCTATAAAGAAGTAGGTATTGCTGCATACCTTTCTAGGGCAACTGCATATATCGTTAAAGATACAATTGTATTTATAGTACCAGGCAATCCAAATGCAATAAGACTCGCATTAGATGAAATAATATGTCTAATGGCACCGCATGCCATATACGAGTTAAAAAGACAGTAAGGCAACTAATAGTGAATTTAATAGGAAATCTTTCCGTAGTGTGTTCTATACATTGTAATTTGAGATACAACTTTGAATAGAACTACTACTCAGTCGAATCGTATAAATGGTTTCAGGACATTCTTAACTTTTGTAATAATTTCAACTGTTCTTTTAGAGGGTGAAATACTTTTCCACATCTCTTCATATTTACTAAAATCGTTAAGAAAGCCTAGCATAAAGGATGGTATACCTTCTCTTAGACCAACACTATAGCCTCCTTCAAGAATTGCAGCAATACCGATGCCCATTTTCCTACTCAATGCCCTAAGTAAAGTACCGTAAAAAATGTAGAATTTTTGGGTAACCTCCATTTCGCTAAGACCGTCATTTTTGTATGCATCAAAGCCTGCTGAAACCGCTATGGCTTTAGGTTTAACAGTCTCTATAATTGGTATGAATATCTCACTGACAACGTATATGTAATCGTCATCCTTAGAATACGGTGAGAGAGGTATATTGATTTTTGTTCCCTTGGCTTCACCACCACCAATGGAATCTATAGAGCCTGTCCCTGGATATATACCATACTGGTGAACATCAATATGGATTACTCTTGGTTCATACCAAAATAGTTCCTGTGTTCCATTACCATGATGCACATCTATATCCATTATGATAAATGGTGAATAGCCTCTATCTATAGCATATAGGGCAGCTATGGCAATGTTATTATATATGCAGAAACCTTGTGTAGGTGCACCCATTGCTCTACCATATTTACCTACATGATGTCCTGGAGGTCTAACCAATGCAAATACTAATACTTCATGCTGTGATAGTGCAATCTCAATGGATTTTATAGATGTTATTGTAGCCATCTCGGCAACGCTACATGTATTTTTCGAAATGTAGGTATCGCCATCTATGTAAATATCGCCAGTGTTACAAAAACTATTAATGAACTCTACATAACTTCTATCATGGGCTCTAACTATATAGTGTAGATTGCTGGTCTCAAAATCTATTCTACTATCTATAATCATTCTCTGGGGTGAATAGATTCTCTTTATAGCATTAATTGCGATGTTTAGCCTATTTGGATTTTCAGGATGGTAAGTTCCAGATGGTGGTTTATGGAGATGAAAAACATCGGTATAGAGTATGTGGATGCTCATACAATCAATCCACAGACTATATAGTTAAGTATCTGAATGGGTATCATTATTCTCCTAATCCTTGTAGCGGTTTAGAATTTTTCTATATATGGAATCATAATGGCACCATGATACCTCTAATACATTGGTTTCGGAGGCAAATATCATTGTAGGTTAGTGTATCTGTTAGAATTTATAAATTTAATAATTGTACAGAAACAGAATTGGTGTATCTATCAGAATTCTCATGTGGTATTGTCGTATCCTTGACAGTAAATATTTGCTATATTATGGATAGACTATACTATCAGCTAGAATCATTAGGAAACTAGGTGGGCAAGTTATCTTAGTCAGCTAAATAGAGAAATATTACTCATTTAATCGATAGCTAACTATTTAAGATTAATGTTAACATACTATTTAGTAAAACTTTATATGATTGGGATTAGAAATGCTATAGGTGAGGGACTGGGAATTGAATTTAGATACGTATTCTAATCTCATTTTAGATTACTGTGTAAATATTAGGAAGTTCAATGAGGTAGTGATACAAGCGTCTATCGAGGCTTTTCCACTAGTAAGAGAGGTATGGAAGGGTGTGGTATTGAGAGGGGGGTATCCGAGGTTTATAGTGGTGGAGGACATTTTAACTGAAATTCTGTATAGGTATGCTATGCAGGAACTTCTAGAATACGTGTCACCAATAGATAAGTTTATAATGGAAAAAGTAGATGTAATGGTAAGTATTCTATCACCTACTCACTCAAAGCCTCTTGTAGGCATAGATCCTAATAGGATAAAGATTAGATCTAAAGCGCTAAGTGAGATCAGGGAAACATTTTTGAGAAGGGATGGTATGGGGGAGCTACAGTGGGTTATAGCACCGTATCCAACTAGAGCGATGGCGCAGGAGGCAGGTATGTCTATCATTGAATTCGAGGAATTTGTCTATAGGGCTATCAAACTTCACACAGAGAACCCTATTGATGCATGGATTCGACAGGGTAAAATGCAGGAAAGGGTTATAAATCTTCTAAGTAAGGTTGACGAGCTTAGGATTATTAATAGTGATACGGATTTGACGGTAAAAATTGGAGGAAGAAACTGGATTAATGATGATGGAAAGAATAATATGCCTGGAGGCGAAGTTTTTACAGCACCTCACGAAGATAGCATTGAGGGACGAATAGTATTCAACTATCCTGCAGTATATAGTGGAGTTGAAGTTGAGGGCATTAGATTAGAGTTTAGAAGAGGGGAAGTGGTAGCCGCTTCAGCTTTAAAAGGTGAAGAATTTCTAAAGAAGCTAATAGAGGTAGATGTCGGAGCAAAAAGAGTTGGTGAGCTAGCATTTGGTCTCAATTACGATATAACGAAATTTACAAAGGAGATTCTATTTGATGAAAAAATTGGTGGTACCATACATCTAGCATTAGGATCAGCATATCTGAAAACAGGTGGTGTAAATAAATCCTCTATTCACTGGGATATGATTAAAGATATGAGAAAAGGCAAGGTATATGCTGATGGAGATCTTATATATGAAAATGGTAGATTTATAAAGGATTTCATAGGCTAGCTATATCATGTCAATTCCAGTAATCGAGATTCACAATAGTAACACTATTATTATAAGGAGGGCTACGAAAGATGATATAGCTGAAATTGTATATGCATTAATTCAGTTAGTACCAATTGGATGTGTAACAACATATAGTGAGATAGCTAAAGTTTTAGGAATAACCCCAAGATACGTAGCTAAAATCCTTAAGGAAAACAGAAATCCTATAGCCATACCATGTCACAGGGTAGTAAAATCTGATGGAGAACTAGGAGGGTATACAGTGAATGGTCGTAGAGCTGATCATTTAAAAAAGAGGCTACTTATGATAGAAAGCCTTGGTGGACAGCCCTGTAGAGTTGGACTAGGAATCTTTAGAGGCTATGAAAATGGTTAACCTAGGTTAGAATTCTTTTAATAAATAGATTTTAGTTGCTATTATTGTTGAGCTTTATGCTTGATGGTAGTCAAGGATGAAAGGTATGTGCTTTATCTCTCGCAGGCTATCTTTATGGCAATAGCTATACGATCTTCAATGAAATATCAATTCGATACTTTATCGATGGGAAAACTTGAGTGTAAAAGACAGAAATGTATGGTCTGACGTAACTATCCGATATGTAAAAACTCTTTACTACTAAATATGGTGCGGAGAGAATATATAAGATGAGTATTTATTAGTCAGTTAAGCAATAAAACAATAGTATAGGAAGAAGAATACTGATGCAGATGAGATGGTCGTTAGATATGTCAATGGTAAAAGTACACAGTGGTATACTGCCGATAACTACAGTAGACGAAATGTATGAACTATTTGCTAGACTAGGGTTTCCCATAAATAATGCAGACGGCATCATTGTAATTAGTACTAAAAAAGGCTTTATAAAGAAATTTGAAATGAAATACAATGTAAAGATATACATGGTTGGAAGCAATGTATTCGTTTTTGGAATTCTAACAGATGAAGGGTTTCTAGAAGCATTTGCAAGGCTCCATCCGAAGGGTAGTGAATGGTATCTTGAGTGTATTAATAAGGAATACAGTCATCTATGTTCATCGATTTTGGATGCGATTAAAAGAGGTATTAGATTATACGAGACACAAAAGAAGGGCAGCAGCAATACAGCTCATCAAATATTTAAAATGAGTAGAGCATTCGAATCTTTTCTTGATGGATTTGCTGAGGTGACAGCAATTTCGGCAGCAATAAAATACCCTATAGTCGAGAGAAAGATAATTAAACTAGGCGAATTAGGAGACGTACTTGAATTAATTGATTATCTATATTCTAAATATAGAAATGGAAAGTACGTCGTTTTATTACTTAGTGGAGATTGGATGTTCAGTATAGCCGTAGATCTAGATAGGAAAGAATTCACTCCATCGTTAGTAGTATGGAGTAGCAATTTAAGGCTTCTTGGTGAGGAAGCTTTAAAGAAATTTAGTCAGATAAATAGAGATGAAAATGTAAGGCTCACCGTCTACTCGATGCAAGAGTAATTAATACAATTAATTTACTATTCGATTGCTACAATTCACTAGGTTAGTATCTGATGAAGATCACAGTAACGTATATCATCAATAGAATTCACGTTAGTGAGACATTTCTTTAATATATGTAAGTTATAGATACTAATAGTCTTGATGGGTATTTTTAGCACCTTTATAAGCTTCTGTAAACTCAGTATTCCGTTCGCTATACCATATTCTATTGCATCTAGCATAGATCTTCTGTATAGTGATAAGAGTGGTTCTAGATAGTCGTCGTATTGGGGCATGCATGCAAAGATGTTTCTACTGTTTTTACAGTGCTCTAATATGATATCTAGACACGTACAGTCTATATAAGGCATGTCTCCTCCTATAATAAGAGCCTCACTGAACGTCTTTAAAGCTATGTATACAGCTCCTAAGGGACCAATTTGAAATGGATCCTGTAATGTTTCTACGTACTCATTAACACTATTTATATTTGACTGTGAAGAGATAGCTACGACCTTCGTTATATGTTTGCATCTCGATATAGAGTCTATCACATACTTGATCATAGGTTTTCCTTTAATTGGATAAAGTAGCTTGTCACCCGCTAAAAATCTGGTTGACATACCCCCCGCCAATATAACTACAACTACCATAGTGTTCACTATATTAGGCAATAAGTTATGTACATTAGGATTATAGTAGCTAATTTTATATGTCTTCTAGTATGTTTATAACGGATTTGGATAGGTATCAATTTCAATTCGATTGATAAAATACATGTGAAGGAACTATTGTACTGTAGTGAAGTGAATATATCCCTATTGCATTACCTGTTGAACAGCTTTCTGTTGTTTTCAATGGTTTGGCATTCCGTACTAGTGAAGGGTTGATATGTTTATAGTCTAAATAATAGGGAAGCTACGGTGAAGTAGACTGATACTGTAATTATATCACCTATACTTGTTACAACGGGTGCTGATGCTGTTGCGGGATCTATTCGTATCCTAGCTAATAGTATTGGAAGTAGTGATCCAACTATATCAGCGACGTAACATGAGACAGCTAGAGCTATGGTGACAACAGATGCTATCCCTAAAGCGTATTCCAGATCCCATTTTGTTGTATAGGGTATGACGAATCCTATGATGAATGATAGAGGTGCTAAAAGTATAAGCATAATTGTTGTTGTTGCAAATTCCTTCACTAATATTTTCACTATGTCACTCTTAGATAGCCTAATTTCGCCTGTGACGAGGCCTCTTAAAATTAATGCGGAAGCTTGTGAACCTATATTACCTGAATTGTCGGCTAGCATAGGCATGAAGGCAGCAAGTATGGCCGTTCTCTGTATAACATCTTCGAATATGGCCGTAATTCCACCTGTGATTATATTTATGAGATAGAGATATACTAATGTAGGAACTCTTCTTAAAGCAAGTTTAAGTGGATTTGTAGCTATATAGCTGCTTTTTATAGTCTCTATAAAACCTCCGTACTTTAATAGATCTTCAGAATACTCGCTGACCATAACATCTAGAAGATCGTCCAGCGATACAATCCCTAGAAATCTACCATCCATATCTACAACAGGAACCTCTATAAGATCATAGGTTACAGCTATTTTAGAGGCTTCTTCACGATCACTAAAAGGGTCTACAGTTACCCGTACTTTCTCTATACAATTACCTAGCTTCAAATTCCTTGGTTTAGTTAAGAGAACCTTTGTGTCGATGTGACCAACAAGTTTTCCATTTCTATCAATAACATATATGTAGTTATGTTTATCGTAGAGACCAAGCTTAGTCCTATGTATATAGGTATCGAGTGCCTCACCTACGGTGACATTCTCTTCAAAAACAGGTATTTGGGTAGTCATTATACCTCCGACACTCTCGGGAGGAAATTTCATAACCTTTACAACCTCTGATGAAAGCTCGCTTGGTAGAACTCTTAGAATCTCAATCCTCATTTTCGAAGGAAGTTTGAAAAGAACATCGGCAATCTCATCAATGGGTAGCTTTACTATCGTCTTAGCCATGTCATCGACCCCTTTAACAGAAGCAATCTCATATATAATTTCATCAGGTAAACGGGCTAGAACCTCGAGCAGGTTATTGAGATCAGCTGCCGTAAATAGCTTCATCCTTTCGTCACTATCAAGCCTTAGAATAACATCCATGGCTCTAGGAGGATCGAGAGCGTCGAATAGCTTAGCAGCTTCTTCAAGCTTATTCTCATCAATACATTTTGTAATGGTATCTACGGCACTCTCAATATCCCTATCCATTATCGACATACCGCCACCCTTGCTCACTATCACTTAGCAAAGATAATTAAGCTTTACACTGAGATCTTTACGTAAAGAGTAGAGATGAAAGGTTTATTTATTTAGGTTTTATGTTGAATTTAGAGAAGAGGGTTAGTTGTAAATATATTCTAATCTAAGTTCTATATCTACTGAGTTTTAATATCGTTCTGAAACACTTATAATTGTTTGGAAATATGTGTACTGTGGGTAGATGTAGTTGAGCATTAGTGAAAACATTAGAAATCTCGCCCTAAAAGGTATTGAGGATTTCAGAAAAGGATCGTTGGCTATGATAATAGCAAATGGGTTATCACTAACGGCAACGGTGTTGATCATCGTATTTGTGTTTCCATATTTATCAGTACTACCGCTCGGCACGGTAATGCGTAGGGCAGCACCTTCCATAGATCTACTAAAATCGTTAGATATTCTAGGCTCGTTAATTACGGTGGCTGCAATTATGGGAGTATTCGGTATAGTTTCTCTAATCCTTACAGTATACGCAATCTATATAAAATTTATTCCTGGGTCAAATAAACTAAAGAAGTGGAGAGAGGACTTTTCAACACCTTCAACACTCATGAAGATTGGTTATATAGGAGGTTTAATACTTATCATATTTGGAATTGGAATAATGATTGTGCTAGCTATAACATTACTTCCCACAATAGGTGGTAGAGGAACATTTTCAAATCCTATGGATTTTCTAAGATTTCTAGCACCATTATTTGGAGGTCTAGCAATAATATTGATAGGAGGTCTTCTATGGCTTGTTGGAAATATTGGACTAATATTACTCTTCCTTAGATTCCATAGTGTATTCAATGAAGTACCACTTTTAATAGCAGCCATACTCTTTATACTACTAATCATCATGGGTCTGATGGCAGCCTTACCACTTATAGGGATATTTATTGCCATTGCTACTGCAATTCTTACATTAACAGCTTGGATTCTTTCGTATATAGGTTTAGGAAATGTTATAAAGAAAGTGCAAAGTCAAACTACACAACTAGTGTTAGTGTAATTAACACGACATCCTTTGTATATTATAATCGAGCCCGTATTAAATGTTTCACAAATGATGTTTTGGACCATTAGTAACGACCTTCAATCGGATGTGCAGATAGGTCTCAAGGGTGTTTGATGATCAGAATCTCTAACCATCTTCATCAATCATAGAGGGTCCCACTCATCATCTTGAGTAGGTTTAGCATTAAAAATCCAGTTAATAGTTTTGGTTGCTTTACGAATATGTATTCTATAATAATAAATAACAATGTACTCTGTAGCATGTTGGATAGTTAAGCTTTATAAGAGGAGCTCATTATATAGCTTCCTACTTTATATCTTTTTTACGTTTTTTCTTTTTTCTACGATTTGCTCAACGGCCTTTATATCAATGCTATTGATGTAGAGTTTATCCTTTAATAGAGGTTTCCCACAGTGGGGGCACATGCCTATATAAAGGTTGACAATATCATTAACAGATCTCATTCCCGTTGAATCATCATTAAGACCTGTTATATAGTAGTAAAGTAGTTTTCCACAATTTGAACATCTATACATGACAGGCATTTTCACACCGCAACTCTATAACCAGGGGGCAATACTGTTATAGCAATGAGAGCTATTTATATTTATCTCTAACTTCATCTAGCATGGATAGATATTCTTCGATGGCAATCGATAATGTCTCTAGTAATTTTGATTTTGCATTATGGATATAGAATTTTTCTATTAGTTTTATAGTAACTCCTCTAGGGGTTATAACACTATCTCTTATATCGCTTAAGGGCTTGTGATTAAGTAGTTCACCAACGCCCTTGAATAGTGAAGAGACGACCTTTTTAGCAATTGAATAGGGTACACCTGATTTTAGTGATGCCAATATAAATGTATCGGCTATTTCAGCTAGTAGGGCTGGAGTCGATGCAGATATGAGTGTAAGTATGTCTAGCACCTCCTCATCAACCCATACGACATCGCCTAAAAATCTAAACAATCGTTCAACCTCCGCATCTTTTTCGCCATGGGGGGTTAGTGCTATAAAACCACTATTAACTTCTACGGCAATATTTGGCATAGCTCTATATACATATGATTTGGGTAAATAGCTTTTGATTGTTTTGTAGGGAACTAGAGCTGCTATAGAGACTACAATTCTATTTTCTGCTACAGAGGAAACCTCATTGACAACCTTTATTATATCGTTAGGCTTTACAGCCAATATAACTATATCGCTATTTAGAATAGTCTCGGTGTTACTCGAAGTTATTTTTAGACCTAGTGTTTTAGCGTGTTGGAGGGTGCTAGCCTCCTTATCATATACAGCAATAGTGGAAGGGTTCATACCGCTATTTATAAGTCCCATGGCTATAGCTTTACCCATCCTTCCAAAACCCACTATTCCGATATTCCATACCATCTATTCCCCACCTAGCTGTACTTATACTTAATACTCTAGAAACCTTTTTATTCTTGATCTAATAGACATTAATGTAATAGGTACGGCTTTATGATACCGCCAACAATAAAGATGTTTAAAGATGTCATTACCTCACTTCGTGGTGAAGCAGGGTTTCGATATATAGCTAAGGCAAGGGAGATGGTTAGAGCCGGTTTTAAGGTAATAAACTTTGGCGTAGGACAACCAGATATCCCCACATTTCAACATATTGTTAATGAAGCTAAAAAAGCTCTTGATAGTGGTTTCACAGGCTATACAGAAACCCCGGGAATACCAGAGCTGAGGATAGCTATAGCGGAGTATTTAAATAGCAAATATAGAGCTGATGTTAGAGCTGATGAAGTTATAGTTACACCGGGTGCCAAGCCTGCCATCTTTCTAGCTATTGCATCTTATATAGAGCCTGGCGACGAGGTTATTATTCCCGAACCATCCTTTCCAGCATATCCGGAGATAGTCAGATTTCTTGGGGCAAAACCTGTGTATGTACCGTTGAAATGGCTTGGAGGGGATGGAGGATTCGAAATAGATCTTAATGCTATAGAAAATGCTATAACATCTAAAACGAAAATGATTGTTATAAACAATCCCCATAACCCTACAGGAGCGGTTTTCGATTCGAAGCAGATTGAAGAAATATATAGGATTGCTATAGAACACGGTCTTCTAATTTTAGCTGATGAAATATATGATAACTTTCTCTATGATGGGAACAGGCTAAAGTCGTTCATAAGCTTCACTGATTGGAGAGACCACATACTTTATGTAAATGGATTTTCAAAGACCTTTTCAATGACCGGATGGAGGCTTGGATATCTTGTAACTAGAGGTGAGGTAGCATCCAAAATAACCAGATTAGCAGTAAACATATGGTCATGTGCAACCTCCTTTGTACAAAAGGCAGGTGTAGCAGCTTTAAAAGGATCATGGGATCCTGTTGAGAATATGATAAAGCTTTTTGAGAGGCGGAGAAATATAGCAGTAGAGAAATTGAGAGAGATCAAAGATATTGAGGTGTGGCCATGCAAAGGAGCATTCTATCTCTTTCCATATATAGGCAGTGTGCTAAAAACTGCAAACATGTCTTCAGAACAGTTTGTAGAAAAACTTATTGAGAAAAAACACGTGGTTGTACTACCAGGTTCGGTATTTCCCGAAAAGGCTGGAGCAGAATTTATTAGAATAAGCTTTGCACTAAGCGAAAATGCTATTATTGAGGGTATTGAAAGGCTTAAGAGTTTTATAGAAGAGTTAGTTGGCAATAGAAAGTCGTAAACTACTAAGCCTACCACATCTAAAGAATATTTCTAATTATGGATATCTATTGGCATTCTGTAGTCTATATCGATGTGGATTAGAGTTGGGGGCTCCAGCAGGGGCTATTCTTATATAGAGAACATAGAATTAAAAGTGTCGTAAAGTATTCCTAATGATCACCATTCTTTTGGTGTTATATTTTCAATACTCTTCTTCTTCTAGGCATGACGACAATTCCATCAATAGGTTTATTATTTATATAGCATTCAATGGCTTCAACAACGGCCTCATCCATTCCTATGAGGGATTCGTATGTGTATGCCCCTATATGAGGTGTTATAATGACGTTCGAATATTTTAGTAATTGATGTTTTTCATCTATAGGCTCGCCCTCGACAACATCAAGTGCGGCAGCTGCTACCTTTCCCTTTTCGATGTACTCAATAAGGGCTGAGGTATCTATAAGTTCTCCTCGAGCCGTATTAACTATTATCACACCGTCTTTCATCTTTTCAAACGCTTCTCTATTAATCATGTACTTAGTTTCCTCGGTTAGTATAGTGTGAAGGGTTATTATATCACTTTGTCCTAGCAGATCATCAAGCTTTTCCACATATAAGCATCCAAGTCTCTCTACATATGCTCTAGAAACATACGGATCGTACACAACAACTTTTGCATTAAAGCCATTTACAAGAATTCCAGCAACTCTAGATCCAATATTGCCAAATCCTATAATACCTACAGTTAGGCTCGGCAGCTCCCTACCCACATACTTTGCTCTTTCATGCCATCTTCCACTCTTTACACTATTAGAAGCCTCGACAACCTTTCTAAGAGCAGCCAGCATTAATGCTATGGTGAGTTCGGCTACTGCTTCTCTTTCTCTCCATCCAGGCACCCTAGCAACTATAACACCGTGTTCTTCAGCGGCCTTGACGTCAATATTATCATAGCCTATACCATGCCTTACAATCATAACAACATCATCATTATTTTCAAAGAATTCTCTATCATATAGCGGTGTGACACTTGCTATAATGAAGTGTATGCCTCTTAGTTTCTCAGCAAGTTCTATACCCCTCGTATTCTTAGGAACATCAATCTTTATAACTTCACCTACCTTTGCCAGCCTATCTATGGCATTAGTATATACGCCAAAAGACTTTGAATTTACAATACCTATTCTTATACCCATTTTAAATCACCCTACAAAATACTCTCCAGCAATTGGTTCAAGGGACTTTCTAAGCTCTGTGATCTGTTCACTGCTTAGACCTTCACGCATTTGGATAGGGGGGTATCCTGGATCCAAGCCCCTAAACCTTAGTATCTCTCTTAGCAATTCTTGAGTCTCGAGATTGAATTTTGTCAATATTTTTCTAATCCTGGTAATCTTGTACTGTAGATTCAGAGCCTTAGTATGATCCCCGTTTCTCATAGCTTTATACAATTCTATGGCAATTTCTGGAAATGCGTTTGATATTCCACATATATGTGCATGCATACCTATAGCAAAGGTAACATATAGGAGGTTGTCACCAGCTCCTCCTATAAAATAGCTTGTTTTAAATCTTTTAACATACTCGATCATCTGTTCAATATCATAGCTTGTATCCTTTACGCCTATAACAGCGGGTACCTCTCTAGCTATGTATTCAAAATCGTCTGGTGATATATTATAGCCCTGTCTACCTTTATTATTGTATATCACTATATCAACATCAGCTTTAGATGCTACATAGTTAAAAAATTCTACTAAACCCCTCTTGGTAGGTTTATGATATATAGGACCAACAATGCTAACAACCTTATAGCCGAGATCCCTAACACTTTTAGCTAAGAAAGCCACGGATTCTAGATCAGCTCCGCCAACATGCGGAAGAAGGGAGAGACTGCTAGGTGAGTATTCAAGAGCATATCTATAGACCTTCTGTCTAATAGTATTAGAAAGTATGACGCCCTCTCCATATGTACCTGTTAAAAACAAAGCTGCAACGCCATTTTTTACTTGGAACTCTATCATAGACTCAATACACTTTACACATAGATCACCATCTTTTGTCAATGGTGTTAGTAGTGCTGTTAATATACCCTCAACTTTGAACCTCATGCAAATACCGCCAAACAACTTTATAGTGAGTTAAACTAAAAACTTTTACGAGCCTAATAATTGTGTCGTATCCTCTCTATTGTTTAATACTAACAAATTGTGGTGCCCTAGATGAATTAATAATGTACCACTTTCTGATTAACAGTCTAATTAACCATAAAAATTTTTGATAGTGTTGTAAAGAGTAGTACTCTATAATGTTGTCAGTATATCGCTTAGAAATTGAAATGATCTTTTTACGGATTCTATAGGTGGTTTATAGGGATATGTTTCTTGTTCAATTATAATCCACTCGGTTTTGCCATAGTCTCTCAAAGCCTTTAGTATTTCTATCCATTTAGTTTCTCCTTCACCGATAACCACTTCGTACCCCTTATGGATATCTTTAAACATTTCTGCTTTTTTCTTTGAGTACTCCTTGGCATGAACGGTTACAGCCCTTCCTCTGTACCTTTTAATAAGGTCTATGATCTCATCATCGCTAAGCTGTGCAGCAAGGGCATGCCCTATGTCAAGCTGCATGATAATCTCTTTGGATGTTCTACTAAATACTATGTCCCACGGTCTTTCACCTTCAATTACGGTAAATTCTATCCTGTGATTATGATAACCTACATTCATTTTATAGCATGCAAGCTTCTTAGAAATGCTATTCAGAGTCTCTGAAAATTTTACCCAGTCATCTTTTGTTCTCCTTAGTTCTTCAGGAAGACCAGGTATAATGAGAAATCTATTCCCAAGGGATTGATTAAAGGTTATCGTTTTCTCTATCTCTGATTCAATAAAAGCGTTGATAGGAATGTGGGCACCTGCTACATCTAAACCGAGTCTATATAGTAATTCTCTTAGTTTATCAGGCTCTTTACCATAAAAACCAGCAAATTCGACACCTTCAAATCCTATACTCGCTATCTTTTCAAGTACATTTTCAAAATCTTCCTGGAGTTCGTATCTTAGGGAGTACAGTTGTAGTGCTATACGAGGTAGCATTTTAGCACCCATTAATAAATTGCTTGCTGGAGGAGGATATTTAAGTTTTTAATTATTAGTTGCTAGATGAAATTTAAACAATTTCCTGCAACTGTAGCGGTTATTAATGTGGAAAGTTTTTTACTTCGGCCATAATTTTGAAAGATTACATCTGTGCGCCTTTGGTGGGGTAATTGGAGGAATACACTATAAAAGAGTTCAATGGTATTCTCTATCCCAGCAATAAGGAAGAATCAGACTATACGTATATAAACTTCAACCTACCTGAAG
Organism: Ignisphaera sp.; assembly: GCA_038889075.1. Taxonomy (GTDB): domain Archaea; phylum Thermoproteota; class Thermoprotei_A; order Sulfolobales; family Ignisphaeraceae; genus Ignisphaera. The sequence continues at coordinate 306,272 of JAWAHS010000001.1, read as the reverse complement.
GCTATAATAATATAGAGCTCGAGTACAACTTTAATAAGGAAGATGGCTGCATTCTAGATATAGGCATTTTCGATGCTAGAAATTTATTTAGGGGCTGGAGCGGATCATCTAAAACAAAAATCCATATAGATGATACTTCAGCTACACCGGGCTACATAGCTGGGGAAATGTATCCAGGCACTTGGACGGTGGTACTAGGTCTGGCTAAGATTACAGATTGTGGATGTAAATATAGAATTGTTATTAGGATGTCCAAGCATAGAAGTAGAACTTCAAGTGGAGAAACATGTGTATGCAGGGAGGAAGCGAGGCGTACTGCAAATGGTAGATGGATTAAGGGGGATCTCCATGTGCACACCATCCATAGCGATGGTAAGGATGGTGTATGTAGCTTAATTCTCAAGGCCATAAAACTAGGTCTAGATTATATCGCTATAACCGACCATAATACCATCAGTCAAATAACCGAAATAGAAACAGCGAAGTGTCCAGAGATATTGGTGATACCAGGGATTGAAATCTCGACATATTATGGACATATAAATACATGGGGCAGGAGGTGGTTTGATTTTAGAAGGAAGGATATTAGTGACTTTAAGAGTCTCATTGACGAGATACATAGAGAGGGCTTACTGGCCTCTCTAAACCACCCATTCAATTTTGATGTTAACTGTATTGGATGTGATTTTAAGTATAAAGAGTTGATAGGATTTGATTCTATTGAAGTATGGAACGGTCCAACGCCAGTGACCTGGAATGCTTACGCTCTTAATTGGTGGCATAACCTACTTGCTAAAGGGATGACTATACCGATTATCGGAGGAAGCGATTACCATGGCGGAAGCGATGTGGAACTCGCCAATCCTACAACATGGATCTATGTTAATGAGTTAACGATGGAGAGTATGCTCGAGGGCATCAGAAGGGGAAGGGCATTTATATCGAGAGGACCTGAAGGGCCGAAGGTGGATATGGGTGTATACCAAGGTGATAAACGATACTATATTGGAGATAGGATAGAAAATGCTAGAAAACAGCTTAAGATTTCAATAGATGTAGAGGTGACTAGAGATATTATAGACAAGTACGTAAATGAAGCTGTTCTAAGGATTATCACGTCTAGGGAGGTTATTAAGGTATACAATATTAGGGGTAAATTATCCAGATTCGTAGATACAATTAATGTAGATGACGGCACCAAATTCATTAGGGTGGAAGTAGGACGCTATAAAGATCCGTATTCCCTAGAACCTAACACTATCATAGAGCTACTCGCCTTAACCAATCCAATCTACATCACTTAGTTGCATATTATCAACAGGAGACCATACTTATATTTATTCTCTGTACAAAAAAGCTCTGGGTTGAACTATCGTGCTCTTAGAGCTTCCCAGATTGAAAAAAACTAGAATGAGATATGTATCCAGTACACATAAGGTTGGTGAAAAGCATCAGGATTTCTATACAGTTTCAGCAAAGAGCGAATATACCATAGCTGAAATTGAAGGACCAGGGATGATTGTAAGTCTATGGATGACAATTGGTTCACGTGATAAAAATATACTGAGAAGAGCAATACTTAGAATCTACTGGGATGGCGAGACCAGTCCAAGTGTCGAAGTACCTGTAGGGGACTTCTTTGGTTCGGCAGGCAACATGGGGGAATATACCCATCTTGGGCAAAACATTCCCATAGGTTTAGGTAAATACATACACTTCTGGTCTCTTCCAATAGGTTCTACAAGTGGTGGCTATTATACCTATTTTCCAATGCCATTCAATCGAGCCTTAATTAAACTCGCTAATATGAGCGATATAGATATCGATCTCTTATACTATATGATTGGCTATACAACTACCGAAGATACTGATAATATGGCAAGATTCCATGCTATTTGGCGTAGAGAAAAGTATACAAAACTAGGTGAACCATATACAATACTTATAGCAAGGGGCAGAGGTCACTACGTGGGCACACTACTTGCTATGGAAGGACATGAAAAACATAAGGTATTTGGAGGTCTAGGTTTTCTAGAAGGTAACATGGAAATAATTTCAGATGGAGAGCTAGCATATGGATCAACAGGTACAGAGGATTACTTTCTAAGTGGATGGTATTTCATAAAGGGGACGTTCAACGCACCATTCCACGGACTCTTAATAAAGGATTCAGAGAATTTTAAAATAGTTGCATATAGATTTCATATTCCAGATCCTATACCATTTGAAAAGGAACTTATTGTAAGGATACACCATGGAGAATGGGATGAGGTTTTAGCAGACTATAGTAGTGTTGCTTATTGGTATCAGCTGGAACCGCACTACGAATTCGTAAGGGTAGATCTCCAAAATTTGTAGAGAATAAATATTTTTTTAAAAACATAATGCAGGAATTGTAGAGGAGGCATCAGAACCTAAACGGTCTTAGAGACAGCGCTATCCATTTATAAAATACTTTTGATCTCTAAAGATCAATGTAATTGTTACGAGTTTAGTAGGCAGTTCTTTTACTGTAATATTGCCTGTGATTCTATAATTTTTGTTGGAACACTTGATTTGAATACTATTCTATTCATAATACCTTTGTCTCTTATAGGAATGCTGTACAGCTTCTTTCCTTCTATTCTAACTGTTTCGTATTCAAACCATTGATTATTAGCAAAATTCTCGATTATCAAGAGACCCCCATCCTCTGCAGCAAATAGAATCTCTTTTTGCTCCAATGTTCCAGGAAATGGTGCTGAAACTATTTCCTTCTCGACATGATGGTTTCTTAATGTAGTATCGCTGTGATCTACGAATAAATCCAAGTACAATGTGGTTCTCGGGTTTCCTTCGGATACCCTTAAATCCCATGGATGTATGTCTGGCCATTCAAAGGACTTCTCTATGTCACCTCCATCTATATCTAGGAGAATTGGTAACATTGATGATGGAACATCTTTTGTGAATCCTATTGTATACGGATTTCCATTATATAGTATTGTTGACTCTCTCGTACTTCCTGTACCTAAAATTGCCATGGCTCTAAGTTTTTCATCTATATACCATAGAGCCAAACCCTCTCTATGCACAATTTTATAGAAATGATAATTACTGCTTATATCATTAGGTAGATATCTTGTCAAATCCATTTCAACTCTCGAAATAAAATTACCGGCAAAAGCTTTCAAAACACCTCTATCACAATGCCACATAAAATGAATTACACCACCTCCAAAAAGATCATCAAGTTCAAAGCCGAACCAAAACATAGGTCCACCTGAAACCCTCGGAAGCTTAGCTCTAACTTCAAAAACACCCCATCTAAATAACTCCCTAGACCTCAAAGACACAGTAATATATTTAGCAGGCTTAACGTATCTAGATACAAATTCCGTATACCTCTTCTCCTCATTAGTAAACAGCCAAAAGTCTTGGGGCTTGCAGACGCGAAAACTCTCTTCAAAATCTACCATTGAACTCTTTATTCTACACCAGCAATAGAAAACAGTATCTAGACCATCTACAACGATTGGGGAAAACCTGATACCTCTACTCATTTGTATTCCCCCTGCTAATACCAGCATTTCTCATACGCATCGGATATTTAAATCTTATCTATCCTTGTAGCACAGAACCTCAACTTTACATAGAATTGTTTTCTAAAAATTTTAAAGTATATTGTGCTGTTTTCCATATATGTGAACACTATATGGTATATCTATAGTTTGGAAATTTTTACTTCGATTCTCCTGGTAGCAATCAGATCTGCTCCACATATATCTTTAGCAATAGCTTGTCCGATTTCTATAGGTGCCTCAACCTCGATTAAGGCTGTTAGTTTCAATACCTTATCAATGCATTTCTTTGGTATAGGGATACTTGTCTTTACAGAGACCACTGGTAAGTTACCATTTTTAACTCTTATAACCGTCATGACAATTCTTCTAGGGTCTAGTATTTCCTGTCTTGCGTACTCAATACCTCTATTGCACAAAGCTCCTTTGACGCTAATATTATCCATAGTTTTATTTACTTTTATGGAGCATCCTACTGGACAGATAATGCAAATCAATTCTTTTTCTTCAGAATTCATGTGGTATAACCTCAACTGGTATTACAGTGTTGCGGCTCTCTGCAATGATTTTCGTAGAGATTTTCACCCTAATCATTTCTGCTGGTCTCACATTATGCATTTTAATCTTAAGATTTGCAATAGATATGTATACATCGTTTTCAGGTTTCTGAACCCTTGCATATAACATCACATCTCTCTCTCCACTGATATAATGTGGTATAGCAAATCTTACATTTCTACCAGGTTCAATCCTTTTCCAACTCTTTGTAGGAATACCATCATTTTCAACGAATATTTTAGCCCCCTCAGCAGCTACCTCTCCCTGTTCAGCAGCATAATCCACAAGATCATTTATAACAAGAGCATTTCCAGCTACGAATAGCCCTGGAATGCTTGTTTCAAATAATTCATTTACGATAGGACCCTTTGTCCTATAGTCGATTGCGATACCTATTTTTTCAAGGAGATCTATATTTGGTGTTAATCCAGCTGCTATTACTATGGTATCACACGGTATTTCAAACTCGGTGGATTTGATGGGTCTCATATCTTCATCTACCTTAGCCACTCTTACGGCTTCAACCCTTCTACCTCCAATAATCTCTGTTACTGCATGGCCTAGATATAGAGGAATGTTGAAATCTCTTAAACACTGTACAATATTTCTCATAAGGCCTCCAGGGTATGGCATGATCTCTATGACAGCTCTAACATTAGCGCCTTCTAAGGCAAATCTTCTTGCCATTATAAGACCGACGTCACCTGAGCCAATGACAACTATATTTTCTCCAGGCAATACCCCATAGAGATCCATGATTGTTTGCGCTTCACCTGCTGTGTAGATACCATCTGGACGCTCACCAAATATATTGAGTTCGAATAGATGTCTCTCTCGAGCACCAGCTGCATATATTATTGTCTTTGTACAAATCTTGTGTACCCCATTTGGTGTTACTACGTTAACCATTTTCTCTATATAGGAATCTATCTCTATTGAATGAACATATGCATTTAAAATATAGTTAACGCCAATTCCATGCATTTTATCGATTAGCCTTTGGATGAACTCACCCCCCGTTAAATCCTCTCCAAAGTAATGTATTCCAAACCCTGGATGTATGCACTGAAGAGGTATACCACCCAAAACATCCCTACTTTCTATAAGAATCGTTTCAAGACCAAGCTGCCTTGCCCTAATAGCAGCTGCTATTCCAGCAGGACCTGCACCTATAACAACAACCTCTTTCTTCTCCTCAATCAAGAACGTTCTACCTCACTCTGATTTCTACTTAATAGAAACTTTATATCCCCTAAGCCGTATGCGCTTCTCTTGACAATAACACTATGTAGTGGTATGCCAAGTTTATGTGATAGTAGTAGGGCTATCCTCCATCTGCAGAATGATCCTTGACATTTTCCAAAACCTGCCGTAGTTCTAAATTTAATACCGTCTATAGTAGGTTTAGCTCCTATCTTCACTATATTGTCAGCAGCTTTTACTATCTCAGCCTCTGAAACAGCTTTACAATTACACACTATTCTACCATAGCTTGGATCTACCTTTATTAGGTTATCCAACCTTTCTATACTAAGGTTTCTGATACTCTCTATACCCTTTCTATAACGAATCCAGCCACTTTTCTCAACAAGATTTACATCATATTTCTCTACAAGTAGCTCTAAAACATATCTAGCTATAGCAGGAGCTGCTGTTAAGCCAGGAGATCTAATTCCAGCAACATTGATAAAACCCCACGGATCAGTATAGACGTCTATGAGCCAATTGCCATATGGCGGTTCAGGTCTAAGGCCTGCAAACCTTCTTATAATCTTTGATAAGGGTGGTAGCTTCTTTAATAGTCTTCTACCCTCTGAAAGTAGGTAGGTAAAGCCACTTTCTGTTGTTGCTCTATCTTCCCTAACATCTGTGGACAAATCCTCGGCAGTAGGTCCTATCATAAGATTGCCGTGGACGGTTGTTATAGCATATACCCCCTTAGTTATAGATGTCGGCACTGTATGTAAAATTTTCGTAGGCTTTACATCAATATCTTCATCGAAGACTATGTACTCACCCCTTCTAGGTTTTATAAAAAAGTCAAGTGCAACACCAGCTAAGTGTGATATATGATCAGCATATAGACCAGCAGCATTAATGACAATATCAGCATTAATAAAACCTCTATTCGTCTCCACACCAGCTATACTGTAATTCTCGACCTTAATGTTTAGTACCTTTGTATCTGCAAAAAGTCTAGCTCCATTCTCAGTAGCATTCTCCGCAATGGCTATTACCGCTTCGAATGGTGAAATGGTTCCAGCTGTTGGTGCATATAGTGCTCCCTCTGCCTCTGGACTTATATTTGGCTCATAGCTAGGAAGTTCATCCCTATATATAATCCGTATTCCAGGAACACTATTTCTAGCTGCAAACCATATGTATTTCCTCACCTCCCTCTCCTCTTCACTACTATAGAATACCATTAGCTCTCCTGGCCATTTAGCTGGTATGTCCAGTTCCTTTACCCAGCTTCTCCATATAGAGTTTCCCTCCCTACACAGCCTTGCTCTTAGAGGATATCTATCCGGATCCTCTTCGTGACATGGATGTATGATGGACGTGTTTGCCTTACTGACACCCCATCCAACATCGGGTTCCATCTCGACAATAGAAATATCGAAGTTCTCATACATACTCAGTACTCGTGCTACAGCTACTCCAACAATTCCGGCACCGATTATAGCAACCTTAAACTTCTTCAAATTAAATCTACCTAGTTGCAGTACTACTCATATCCGTATGCCCAAGGAACCTCCCTTGCCCATCCAATAGCCCTCTTAACAGCTGCCTTCCATCCACTATACAGCCTCTCTCTGGTTGCAGGATCCATCCCGGGCACGAATTCCCTATCAATTCTCCAAATACCTCTAATTTCGTCTAAGCTTCTCCATACACCAGCTGCAATCCCAGTAAGATATGCTATTCCAAGCGATGTTGTTTCTGGAATTGCAGGTCTAACAACCTTTATTCCAAGAATATCTGCTTGAAACTGTAGGAGAAAATCACTCTTCGATGCACCACCATCAGCTTTTAGAACCTTTATCTCCTCTCCTACATCCGCTTTCATGGCCTCTACAACATCTCTTGTTAGATATGCTATGGCTTCTAGCGTTGCTCTAGCAATATGCCTTCTCTCTGTACCTCTTGTAATTCCTATGATAAGTCCTCGAGCATACTGGTCCCAGTATGGGGCACCGAGTCCAACAAATGCAGGTACAAAATATATTCCACCTGTATCAGGTGTGGATTCAGCTAATGGATTTACTTCAGCCGAAACCTCTATAATCTTTAGACCATCTCTTAACCACTGGATGGCAGCGCCTGTTATAAATATGCTTCCCTCAAGAGCATATAGAGCTTTACCAGGTTCTAGTGAGTAGTAGATTGTTGTAAGCAATCCATATTTTGAATTAATGGCGCTGCTTCCTGTATTCATTAATATGAAGTTACCAGTTCCATAGGTACACTTAACATCTCCTATATCGAATCCGACTTGACCAAACAAGGCAGCTTGCTGATCGCCAATAGCCGCAGCAACTGGTATATCTACACCATTTAGGATGCCGCTTACCTCAGTCCCTATATATCCATAGAATTCCCTATCGCTTGATGGTCTTGGTAGAGGAAGGGATTCTCTTGGGATCCCTCCATGTATCTCTAGAAGCTCGCTGTCCCATTCAAGCTTATGTATATTGAAGAGCATCGTTCTTGAAGCATTTGAGTAGTCTGTGACATGTGCTCCCATTTTTTCTAGAGTTAGCACATCTCTAGAACCTCTAGTCAAGTTCCATACGAGCCACGAATCTATTGTACCAAATACAGCCTCACCCTTTTTAATAAGTTCCCGAACCTTTTCAACATTATCTATAAGCCACCATATCTTCACACTTGAGAAGTAGCTATCTGGTGTTAAACCTGTCTTACTCTTTATTGTATCTATATAGCTCTCCTTCAATAGATCAACATACTTAGCTGTTCTTCTATCCTGCCAGACAATTGCATTATATAGGGGGAGGCCTGTCTTGGGATTCCATACGACTACTGTCTCTCTCTGGTTAGTTACACCAATAGCTAAAATATCTCTTGGATTAATGCGGGTTTTTCTAAGGATCTCCTCCATACAGAGTTTTGTCTTTTCCCATATTTCTAGAGGATTGTGTTCAACCCAACCAGGTCTAGGGTATATTTGTGTGTGTTCACGGTAGCACCACCCTCCTTTAGCGGGCAGACCATCAGATGAAACTATGACTACTCTAGTTCCAGTAGTTCCCTGGTCTATAACCATAATGTACCTTTCCATATAGATGCACCCCTAGCAACACTAAATATACTGAAGCATAATCAGTATATAAAACCCTCTTGGTGCTGTTCATGCTTAGGTACATAATTGATAGGAATATATATGATGTATTAAAGGATATTGTGACTACGTTAGATGATGTATTTAGCTATATACTAATCGACAGAGTTGTTGTAGTTAGAAGCTACGGCTCTAAGACAAAGGCATTGGCAAGGATACACGCTCTTCCATCAATATGGCGGTATGTACTGGGAAAGGAGGCTATGTATGCTATAGAGGTTGTGGACGAGAATTTCTCTAAGCTCGGGAGAGATGAACAGATAAAGGTATTGATACACGAGCTACTCCATATACCATTTAAGTTCTCCGGAGGTCTTAGGGGGCACGGTGCATATGTTAATAGTAGGGTTGTAGACCGGCTCTACCGGATATATATCAGTAGAAAGCGAATTAACGGCTAAAGCCTTCTAGCAAAATCATGTCTTATAGTTTCTACTTCAATGTTTAGACATCCAGCATATAAACCCCTTACCATATCTAGCTCTCTGAGAATAGCGTCCTTGGTGAATGATATGGAGAGGGTATCTATGATTAAACCAATTGTTGAGATTGATGGTGATGAGATGGCTCGGATTGTATGGCACTGGGTTAAGGAAAGACTTATAGAGCCTTTTGTTGAGTTAAAGGTTGAATACTACGATCTTCACATAAAGATTAGGGATGAAACCAACGATAGGATTACAATAGAGGCGGCAGAGGCTATTAAAAGGGTAGGTGTTGGTGTAAAGTGTGCCACCATTACTCCTAATGCTGAAAGGGTTAAAGAGTATGGTCTTAAAAGGGAGTGGAGGAGTCCTAATGCAACAATTAGAGAGATTTTGGATGGTACAATATTTAGAGCCCCTATAGTTATTAGAAGTGTTATTCCCGCTGTAAGGTTTTGGAAGAAGCCTATAGTTGTAGCTAGACATGCCTTTGGAGATATATATTCTGGCACCGGTATAAGATTTGATGATATTGGAGAGGCGGAGATTGTATACAGATCTAGATTAGGTAGGGAGATAAGGGTTAAGATAGGGGTGTTTCCAGGACCAGGTGTGCTTCAAGCATACTATAACCTTGATAGATCTATAGAGAGTTTTGCAAGAGCGGTATTTAAATACGCCCTTATGAATAACCTAGATGTCTGGTTTGCAGCCAAAGAGACGATATCTAAGGTCTACGATGCTAGATTTAAAGAGGTATTCCAGGAGGTATTTGAGGGGGAATTCAAAGAGATTTTCAATGAGAAGGGGCTAAAGTACGAATACTACCTAATCGATGATGCGTATGCTAGGGCTATTAGATCTGAGGGAGGGTTTGTTTGGGCAGCTAAAAATTATGATGGCGATGTACTGTCAGATATGATAGCGGCCGCATACTCTGGAAGCCTAGCCATGATGACATCAGAGCTTCTCTCTCCAGAAGCTCATTATATGTCGGAGGCTGCACATGGGACCGTGCAAAGACACTACTATAGATATCTAAAGGGGGAAAAGACATCTACAAATCCAACAGCAATCATATTTGCATGGAGTAGAGCCCTAAAGAGGAGAGGGGAGCTAGATGGTTCGAGTGAACTTATAGAATTTGCCCATACACTGGAGGAGGCAGTGAAAAAAACTATAGAAGTAGATAGGGTAGTTACACAAGATATTGCAAAGGTAATGGAGGGACAACCAAGTCTAGTGGCTACAACAGAGGAATTTATAGAGTCTATAAGGAAAAATCTTGAACACTTATATTATCATAGATTAAGAGGGCTGTAAATACTATATAGCAGGTGAATTGAATACAATAGCCCGGCTATACATAGAAATAGATTCCACTAGTCTTTGAATGTTTAAGAGTGAGGGAAGAATGACAGCCACATAAAGACCATAAAACATGGTGCGATAAACATTTAAGCACCACATTAATGGTTACTACAGGTATGATGGTGGTTTAATTAAGCTGTAGTTAATTTTCGGTTCACTAATTCATCTGAATTAAGTCTAGACTTTATTACTCATCCGGTATCCTATGTCTGTTCTATTGAAATGGTCTTAGGAACCGGTTTTTATCAGCTGAATTTTGATAGTAATCCCTTTATATTTTTTAAAGTTTATAGTGGGCCTACCATTTTTAGACACACTGTAGATTCGTTAATAATTATTATTTTAGGTTTTCTACCAGCACTTTTTGCCTTCTTTCTTCTAATTACAAAATATTCTGAAATTCTAGCTGGACTCCAGATCTATATCATAGGCTTATTTAGTTGAGTATTTCGTCTTTCCTAAGCCAAGAGAAGAACTCTTTAAAATAACTAAACTACCGCTGTTAGTATCTGTTACACTGGTTATAGCTCCATTATTGCTAAGCCGCCATTCCTGAAATGGAGCTCCTTCGGGGTAGTCAGTATCAATGCCTGACCACCACGGGCTTTCAGAAAATATAAAAAGAGTTGTAGAGAGGTGCTATAGATATATAGTTGTGGTAATTGATGGAGAGGTAGTTTATATTACTGACAGGACTTTGAAAAGAGGTGCTGCCATAGGTGTAGCTCTAGTTGCTGGTGAAGGGTAAAGGCCCTCAACTATTCTAAGCCCTCTAATATTGCCACAGAGAGTCAGCGCATCATTACCATAGTAAGGGTCAATGCTATACTCAGATTCAATTTTTATCAATCTTCAAATAGAATTCACCGATACCACTAGTACTCCATTTACGATAAGGGCCGTATTACAACCCCTTCCCAACATTTAGCAGCTTATTATTAGGTATCGTTATAGCCTTGTACAACTGTTTTGGTTTTCATATCTGTTCGCATTGGTTGATATTGATAGAAACGCTTATAAATACTCTATGCGTAGTGGTACGTGGATACATCTCGATGAGGGGTTCGAGAGCCGCTGTGATGCTCTCGATGAAGGCTCTCCCCGAGGTACTCAAGATGTGGGGTGCCCGGGGTCGCCCTAAACACCTCCAAGGGCGATGCAGATCCAAGACCGATGCAGGGGAAACAGGGATGAGGCGATGAAACCAATATAAACCTATACCAGAGCTAAACCCCTCTGCAACAATATTTAGTTTTAATTCTAACAAAGTACGGTATATGTAGAGCTAAGATGACATAGTATAGGATGTAACTTATTAAAAGAAGTTTTATAGGGTCTGTACTTTACGACTCTTGAAAATATGTAATGTCTTTCATAACCAGAACTATAAAAAATTTTGATCGGTTCTCATAATTCTGGTGAGTAGAGTGGTTAGCCTTAACTTAAAGGATGATCTATTTACGGATATATTTGAGGTGAGGAATGGACTACAGTACTTTAAAGTTTATGGTGCTGGAGAGTGGATCGCTGGCAAAGAGTATATGGATGTTAAATCACCCATAGATCTAAGTATTATCGCTAAGGTGCCAAAACTCTCATGGAGTGAGGTAGATGCTATAGTACAGAGGGTCTATAGTGCGGGTAGGTGGAGTATTAGAGATGTACCTGGTTGGAAGAGACTTGAGATTCTAGAGAAGGTGGCTGACCTCATGGAGAAGCATAGAGACTCCTTAGTAGAGGTTCTAGTTATTAATAGTGGAAAGACTAGAGCTCAAGCTATTGGGGAAATAAATGCATCTATTGATAGACTTAGAAGAGCTGACCTAGACGCTAGAAAAGTATATGGTGATTATCTACCCGGTGATTGGGACCCAACGACTATCGAAACGGAAGCTATTGTTAAGAGGGAGCCATATGGTGTTGTACTAGCCGTAATACCATTCAACTATCCGCTATTTGACACCGTCTCAAAATTTGCCTACAGTATTGTAGCTGGCAATGCAGTCATCATTAAGCCCTCCTCAGCAGACCCTCTACCGGTTATACTATTTGCTAGACTGGCTATAGAAGCTGGTGTACCTAGGGACTCATTTGCAGTTATAACAATTCCTGGCGGTGGAGCTGATAGGCTGTTATCGGATAGTAGAATACATGTCATAAGTTTTACAGGAAGTAGTGAAACAGGAAAAAAGATTCTAGCCTCAGCTGGGATAAAGCAGTTCGTCATGGAGCTCGGTGGAGGTGATCCTGCTATAGTACTAGATGACGCTGATCTAGAGTTTGCGGCACAGGCCATAGCAGCAGGTATATATAGCTATGCAGGCCAGAGATGTGATGCAGTAAAGCTTGTTATTGCCGAGGAGTCTATATACACAAAATTGAAGGAGCTACTTATTGTGCAACTCTCAAAAGTAGTTGTTGGCGATCCTAGGGATGAAAAAACAGTAGTGGGTCCCTTGATCGATGAGACCGCAGCGGATACTGCAATGGATGCCATTAGTGAGGCTGTTAAACTAGGTGGTAGAATACTGTATGGGGGAAGAAGATTGGGTAGAACATATATTGAACCGACATTAATTGAGTTTTTAGATGGCGCTAATATGAAGAGGTTAAGACTCTATAGAGATGAGGTCTTTGCGCCGGTATCCCTTATAACAACCTTTAAGCAGCTCGATGAGGCTATAGAGCTTGCAAATGGACGTAGATACGGCCTTGACGCATCCATCTTTGGATACAACATAGAAAAAATTAGAAAACTCATTAGGCTTCTAGAGTTTGGAGCTATATATATAAATGACATGCCTAGACACGGTGTAGGGTACTATCCATTTGGAGGAAGAAAGGAGTCAGGGATAGGGAGAGAGGGCATAGGGTATTCAATAGAGTATGTAACAGCGTACAAGAGTATAATCTATAACTATAGAGGAAAGGGTGTCTGGAGATATACACTATAGACAAAAATACGTATACAGGCTTCCAATTTTTTAAGTAACCTCTCATCTACACTATTCCAAATCTGAACGGGCATCGCCATTAATATTAGAGCTCAGCAGCACAGTATTGCTCTAGCTAAAATACAGACCAATCATATAAAGTATTAATCATATTAGGAGTATGACTAACTCATGTTATACAGGCTCCAGCTGGTTCCACGTGAGTTGGATATATACTATCCGTTTGCAAACTACGACTATCCACCAGATGAGCTTACAGAAAAAGATCGTGGAATATTTATAGAGTTGCTAGCTTTGGTTGAGGTGGTTGATCCAAGGACTGGAGAGCCTGTTGATATTGAGGAGAAGGGGGAGCTTGTAGTAATAACATTTTATGTATCTATACTGGTATGCTGCTATAGATATGATAATAACTTTTAGTAAATCGCTGCGCTGTTGCTACACGGGTTTCCACTTACCCGCTCTTATAATATAGGGTATGTAATTAGCTTTATTTGCAAAAGTTTGATTGATAATAGAATTGATTATTGGAAGGAATAGGTCGAAGTCACTGATGCTGGAACGAAGGCTTAGTTACAATCATAGAAATTGGCGAAGTACTTATTAAATAGATGAATTGTTTTTGGGCATGAATGTTCATATTCTTAGGCGAACATCTGTAAATCTTTGGTGAAGGTCGTCTGACACCTCGTAACCGTATTATTTTAGCTTTAAGACATGAGGAAGCTGATCGGGTGCCTATTGATTTAGGGGGTAGTGGTGTTACCGGGATCCATGTAAATGTATATCATGGTGTTAGAAGATTGATGGGTTTATCTGAAAAACCTATTAGGGTTGCTGATTACAGCCAGATGCTTGCTGAGGTTGAAAAAGAGGTTCTGGAACGCCTCAATATAGATGTTGTAAGGATTGATAGGGTTCTCGAGCCCTGCCATCCTGATGTAAATAGGATGGGCTGGCGGATTTGGAGAAATCCGCAGGGAATACATATAGAGTTTCCAGAGCATCTAGAAATTGTTGAAGAAGCGGGGTACTACAAGGCATATTTAAGGGGTTTGTATAGCGGTAGAATGCCTAAAGATGGCTACTACTTTTGGTGGGGTATTCATGCGGGTATAAAACCTCCTTTAGCAGATGCAAAAACTATTGAAGACATTAAAGACTTTAACTGGGATCAGTATAAGTTCACAGATGAAGAGATAGAAAATCTTAGAAAAAAGGCAGAGTGGCTATACAGGAACACAGAATACGCTATAGTGTTACCAGGGGTAACGAAAATCGGTGGGCTCCATGATGCAGGTGGCCAAAGTTTAAGAGGTTGGGATAGATGGCTATCTGATCTAAGGATTAGGAAACCGTTGGCAGAAGCTGTATTAGACTACATCATGGAGCTCTATAGATATAATATAAAGAGAATTTTAAATGCTCTAGGTGAATATGTAAATGTTGCTATAGTTGCATACGATGATCTTGGAACTGAAGAGGGTCCACAGATATCGGTACAGACATTTAGAGAATTCTACAAACATAGGTACGAGGAAATCATAAGCTATGTGAAAAAATATTCAAAAGCATTTACACGTATACATAGTTGTGGTTCTATACATCCTTTTATAAAGGAATTCGTAGATATTGGACTAGATGCCATAGATCCTGTTCAGATTTCTGCTAGGGGTATGGATCCTGTGGTGCTTAAGAGGGATTTTGGTGAGCAGATTGTTTTCTGGGGTGGTGGTGTGGATACACAGCATATTCTACCATTTGCAAAAGAGGAGGAGGTTATTGAACATGTGAAGAAACTTATAGAGATATTCAAACCGGGAGGAGGATATATATATGCACCAGTACACAACATACAGCCAAACACACCACCACAAAACATAATAGCAATATACACAACAGCATACAAATACGGAAAATACACAGTAAAAACTTAAATTCTTAAATTGGTGAGAGATTCGGTAGTGATTTATATGATTAATCTGTTGGATAGAATTAGGGATTCGCTTGCTAATCTTGATCTAGATTCAACCTTAGGTTATGTTGGTGAAGCTTTGAATAACAATATTGATGTTAAATCTATTGTTGATGCTCTTGCAGATGGTATGAGGATTGTCGGTGAAAGGTATGAGAAGGGTGAGTATTTTGTTGCTGATCTAATTGTTGCTGCCGAAATTTTCAAGGAGGCTATGGCTATTTTAAAGCCTAGAATTCTAGAGCAGAGGTATGCTAGACCTTTAGGTAGGATTGTCATAGGAACGGTGTACGGTGATATTCATAGTATTGGTAAAGATCTTGTTGCAACCTTTCTAGAGGCAAATGGTTTCGAGGTTATAGATCTGGGTGTTGATGTACCTCCACAGAAATTTGTAGAGGCTATAAAGCAGTACAGCCCTGACATAGTTGGAATGTCAGCACTACTAACATCAACAATGATGCATATGAAGAGTGTTATAGATGCCCTTAAGAGGGAAGGTCTAAGAGAAAAGGTTAAGATAATTGTTGGTGGTGCACCAATAACAGAGAAATTTGCTAGAGAGATAGGTGCAGATGCATATGGAGAAAACGCATACAAAGCAGTAGAAATATGCAGAAAACTAGTAGAGGAGAAGGAGGTTAAGGATTAGTTAGATATAGGGTACATCACACTAGTGGGTAAATTAGATAACATGAACAGTATTGCCAATCTGAATCTCAGGGATAATTACTTAAGAGCAGCGAGGTTCAGTTATCCTAGATTTATACCTACCCTTATATCCATATTTCGTCCTGTTTGGAGTTTGTATAGAGAGAGACTTAAGAACATAGTAGTAAAGCATCCTATATTCTTTTGTGGAGGTAGTATTGAAGAATATGAGCATCAGTATGAAACATCTCTAATTGATAGGTATAAGGTTGATGCATTTGGATGTGTTTGGAGAACACGAATAGATGGTTATATTGGTGAAGTTATTAAACATCCTTTGGGTAGTTGGGGCGATCTTGAGGATTTTAAGCTACCCGATCCCCATATAGGTGTGCCTACCGAGAGTGGTGAACCTAAGACTGTGGTACCTTGGGATGAGATTTTCAGCAATATGGAAAGGGCTAGGGAGAGAGGACTCCCTGTAGTAGCTTGGCTTCCCCACGGTTTCCTCTTTCTAAGGCTTCTATATCTACGTGGTTTTAGGAATCTGGCCATTGATATGTATAAGAGAATAGATAAATTGTATAAACTTATTGATATGCTTGCAGACTACTATATAGAGTTGGTAAGAATCTACAGAACGGGGTTTAGTGGTATAGATGTTTTCTATTTTGGTGATGATCTAGGAGCAGAGGATAGACCATTAATAAGTCCAGCACAATTCAAGGAATTTCTATATCCAGCGTATATAAAGCTCTTTAATGAGGTGAAGGCTGGAGGTTCACTAGTACGCCTCCACTCAGATGGTAGGATAGTTGAGCTATGGAATTTAATATTGGGGACGGGGGTAGATATTCTAAACATTCAAGATAGGCCCAATAGAATAGAGAATATAGTTAAACTAAAGAATAGAGTATGTATTGATCTAGATATTGACAGAAGGTTGCTAGCGTTTGGATCGCCATCAGAGGTGGAGGACTATTTGAGGAATGTTGTTAACGTTTTTAGAGATCCTAGAGGGGGTTTCATGCTCTACCTAGAATTTCACCCTCCATCAAAAATTGAAACAATAGAATGTGCGATAGAGATGCTGCAGAAAATAGTACGGCTATAGTACCAATCTTCATGCACATTTTACATTCTATAAGGCAATTCCATTGTGCAACTTCTTTTTAACAACTACGAGATCGTTGGAAACCTGAAGAAGCCTTTCAAAGCCTACCAACAGCTAATGAATTCTTTCACTTTTGCTACCATGTTCTTTCTTGCAAATGTTTAGATATACATCCATACTACATTTTAATGGATATCTACAGTTCTTCAAAATTTTAGTAGAATTTGTGTTCTATGTAAGGAGTGTTCAGTTTACTGAACAGAGGTGTGTAGAGATTAGAGTTATAGATAGAAAGAGATACGGAATAAATCTAGGCGATATATTATGCGAAGGGAAGCTTTCGTGTGTATAATCCTAATGGTAGCGGTTATAGCCACAGCAAGCCTGGTAACAATAGCTCTACAACTAAAATATATACTTGAAGTTAATGTAAGAGGTACCGTGAATGTTAAGTCGAATGTTACTGTGATAGACGTTGACATTGATATAGATGATAGAAGGGGAGAGAAGATAGTGAATCTAGGTAATGTTTATATATCCAGAGGCAATACGATTGTTAAGGCTGATCTAGTTAGCTATGAAGGGAACTTTACACTTCTTCTAAGTGGCGAGCTACAGCTAGACTCCATCACAAATAGCTATAGGATAGCAATGCCGTGTTTGGTGGCAATAGGAGAGCCCTGCTATAGGATATTAATGGTGATACCGGGCTACGATGTACCGTTAACTACTGAAGAAGGGGTGTATAACGCTACATTCATTATGCGATGGTATGCCGGTGGTACTGGCAGATTTCATTTGAGGCTACTTCTTGAACACAGTGAGGCTCTTAATGATAGTTCGGTTCTAGATGTTGAAACCCTACCCTGTATTAGAGTTATTGGAATCAAGCCTGAGCATACTGATGGCTGGATAGTTGCCCAGAACTCAACTAGATCCTATTCAATGCTAGTAGGTAGAGTATCTCCAACTGTAGCATGGGTTTGGATTTGGATATTCGACACCAGCAATACCAGTAGAAGAGTGGTAACACTAAGTGTAATCGACGAGCTGTCTAGGGGTGTAGTTGTGGAAAGGACTATAGATATGTTTAGGGATGGAATGTACTGGAGCGTGCTATTAGAAGTAAAAATACTTACTGGAGGAGGATATAAACTTGTATGTACATTTGAAAATGTAGTGATGAGTGCTACGATGGAATCAGGGAGCTAGTATCTGCTATAGTTAATGGATTGATAAAAATGTAATAAATTGAGAATTTTTTATGCTATTGCTAGCTGCTGAGGATTTTCCACGGTCTAGAATACCTCTATAGATAGCTTCATTTTCATCTAGAGATTTCTACATCGATATACATAACCTCTCCATTAACTAATACAATCACATACCTAACGGTACTTTTCTACAACCCTCTTTATATTTTCTAGCAAAACATTCCAGCGTCTATACAAGTAGTGTTCTCTAAGCATAGGCTCTAGATTACAGACACGACCTTTAGGAGGGCCTATGGGCATAGGTTCCTCAGCAAAGCGTCTAGAGATTCTCTTCCAATACCCTTTCTAAGATTAAAGCACCTCTTCAAATTGACAATTCAGCTTGCTTCAAGTATCTTATACTTCTCAACTCTTCAATATATGTTAGAGGATAGAGAAGTCTAGTCATGAAATTAAAATAGTACATAGGAGACCACACTGTACCATATTTGTACATTATAATGGAATCCGCTAGTGCGAAGAGATCTTCCTGATCCTTTGCTATAAACCCATTATGCTTTTCAGATAACCTACTACACATGTCATTAATTACTCCAGCTTCAAACCGTTCAATAGCTATATTTCTATAGCTCCCGGTTTATCTAATGTAGTGAGGGGTCTAAGGTGATTGGCCCCATGTGCTGAAACTTTGAATTCTTTTACATGGGGGATGTAGTATACAGAGTCCTTGCCTATAATCTTTAATACTCTGGTTACACCTTCGGTTAAAACATTTCCTATCCCCTGTCTATGGACAGTCATTCTGGTTAATTCTATTGTTGTCTCATCGTTGCCTCATATGGATTTAGCTTCATTCAATTCTATACTACTAATGAGTTCCTTCTCATGCTATCCATTAGGTAGATTTACTGCATATAGTTGTGTTTTACACGTATAAGCGTTGCCGTTCTACTTTTACCTATGATAGACTATGGTTTAGCGACACACACTATGTACCCTATCTACTACCGAACCCCAGTACAAATCTATAAAGAGGCTTCCCGGTTCTGCAACAATCTTTACAGCTCCATCATGTGTATTTACCTCTAATGGTTTCTCCGAGCCGATGAGGCATCCATCATGAGTTTCTGCAACTTTTAGTAAACCATCGAACTGCCATCTTCCACTTTCTATCAAATTCTTCACCTCTTCACAGATAGTTGTAGAGATTGTATATACGCTGACCCTTATCTTCGAGCCAAAATAGTTCAATTGTGTATCTATACACATAGACATATACTAAATCCCTAGAAAAACTACTTTATTAGGACCTCGTCTTAAAAAGCTGTATACTATCTAGCACTGCTTTGCATGCTAAGGTAGCTCTTTCTATGAGATCCTTTGGTGTAAATCTGATTCGTCTAAAATTATGTGCTATAACGATTGTCGAGAATCATATAAATTGATTCAAAAACCTATATACTGGTATCGTGATGTAATATGTGATTATATTTCCATCCTTTTCTGAATACAGCTGCCTTCAGTATGTACAGAATATCACGAATTTGAAGTATGTATATAACTTGGTTTTGTACTATTATAGGTGGTTGGCGCTATGTTAGAAAAGCCTATTTATAGATATATCGGAACTGGCCTTATAGTAGTAGGTGCTATGATTATAGTTGTAGCAGCTGTAATAGCCTGCGCATCATTCTATGGCTATAGAATTCCAGAGTTCACCAGCCCCTCTCTTGAAGAGACCATTACCAAGCTCATGTATACGCTGGTGGAGATAACTGTAAGGCTCGGATTCCTGGGTGTAATGGTCTGGGGTGGAGGTGTTCTGCTGAAATATGGTATAGAGTCATTTAAAATTGAAGCTAAGGAACCTACATTTGGGATTGAATACAGATAGTAGTAGGGGTGAGCCTTGTTTATAATTCTAAGATATACCTTGATGTTGGTAGCGGTATTTTCACTGATAGTGGTTCTACTACCATTAATAGAGTTTGTATCTGGTGTACTTGAAAATCCAGCATGTTTTAAGATAGATGTTGTGGAGCAGAGGCCCGTTGACTATGAAAGTATAGAGGTTAGAATATATATTAGCTACTGCTCAAATGTACCTCTAAAAGAGGTTAGAATATGTATCGGAGATAGGGAGATTCTTTTTGGCAGTATAATTAGAGGAGAACATGTTAAAGAAGTAGCTATTTCAAGGAAGGAGCTGGAGAAAGGTTTAAAAAAGATAGAGTTTAGCATAGCTGGACTATATAGACTGAGATTTTCAGCTCTTGCATCGATTTATACGGGTTTTTGTCATTGCTTCATATCGTTTCCCCGCATCTCTCTCGGGTTCTCATCGGGCTTAAAGACGTTCAAGGGCGCGCCCTAGTACTCTCATCGAATACATCACTATATTTCAATAGTGAAGATAGTGGAAACGGTTTTAAGCTCTATAGCCGATATAAACCGATATAAAATCAGAAACAGTTACACAAGGCAGTACATAGGCGAGTTGAAGTGTGATTCCTAGGCGTATCAAAAATATAGCCTTGGGATTCGTAGAAGGCGTAGCATACTATACATTGTATGTTATTTTGCTACCACGGTTTTTCTCAGTAGTTTTAAAGGTACCTATGCTACCTATTGATCCACTTAAAACCATATTCATATTATGCATATTCATAGTATTTGGAATTGTTGCATCTAGCGTCAAGGCACCGGTAGGAGTAGTATTTGTATCGCTCCAATCTCTTCTAGGCATAGGCCTACTACTGAGTATTGCAGGTGTAGGAGTCATTGAACTACCTCTGGGAGGGAGTGGGCTAAGTGTTGCCTTTGAATTTGGACCAGTGCTACGGTTGGTTGTAAGCTTTGCTGTGGTGTTTACTATTGTGAGAGTGTTTGAAAAGATAATCAAGTTTGAAGAATAGCTGAAAGGAATCTCTATTGTGGATAAGCAAGGTCTATCTTTTAAATAGGAAATTCCGCTAATGCTATAACCATTTTAAAAATAGGTAGTTGAATTGGTGTGGGATTTCCCATCTCAAACTATATGTTGAATTTAAGTGTAGAGAGTCTTTTGACGTGTTCAGGATCTCTGTGCGAAAAGAATGCACTTTCCTTTCTATCTAGTGTCGCGATTTTCTCCATATCCTCCTGAGCCAATTCGAAGTCGAAGATATTGATGTTCTCAACCATTCTCTCTTTATGTACAGTTTTTGGAATTGCTACTATCCCCCTCTGAATTAACCAGCGTAGAATAACCTGTGCAACTGTTTTGTTATACTTTCTAGCTATAGATACCAGAACCTCATTTTGAAAAATATTGTTTCTACCCTCAGCAAAAGGTGCCCAGGCCTCCGGCTGTACATTGCATCTCCTCATGAACTCAACAGCCTCTGTCTGCTGATAAAATGGGTGTATCTCAATCTGATTTACAGCAGGCACCACCTCGTGGTGAACTATCAAATCCATTAGACGATCTGGGTAAAAGTTACTAACACCTATCGCCCTAGCCAACCCCTCTCGATACAGCTCCTCCATGGCCCGCCAAGCACAGTGTACATCCCCAAATGGTTGATGAATTAAATAGAGATCTATATACTCAAGCTGAAGCCTTTTAAGCGATCTCTCAAACGCCTTCTTTGCAGTTTCGTAACCCGCATCCTGTATCCACAGCTTCGTAGTAACAAACAGATCTTCCCTCTCTACGATCCCTTCCCGAATCGCTCTCCTAATAGCTCTACCAACAGCCTCTTCATTCATATAGGCAGCTGCAGTATCGATCAAGCGATAGCCAACCTTTATAGCCTCATAGACACACTGTTCACATTGTGCAGGATCGGTAATCTGAAAAGTTCCATAGCCCAGTATCGGCATCTCAACACCGTTATTTAAAATTACTTTGTAGCTAACCATAGAGCATCACATATTCCGCTTACTGGATGCGGATTCTTATTATATTTTAAACCTTTTTACTATATTTAAAAAGTTTATCAGGATGCTATTCTTTTAACTCTTCCAGAAATCCTCCACACTAGTTTAAAGATTTTTACTTATCTATCTCAACTCCCTTCCACTAAAATATCGGATGCCGCATTCACTCTGGCTATATTTGCTATTCACCATAATATAACATATGGTGAGCTAATATATGGAAGGTGTTGAGCACTATGTCAGATAGAGTGAATATAGTGATATAGAGCTTGATATAAGAGTGTGACAGAATGTTTCGGTATTCTCTAGACAGTTCTTCATAATAATAATGTATTATATGTCACCCCATTTTCTGTAGAGTAGTGGTATGTCATAGATTAGTCTCTTGGTATATGGATGCTTTGGAGACTCTATGATTTCATTAGGCGTCCCCTCCTCAACTATTCTTCCCTTATACATAACAAGTATCCTATCGGAAACATAGTGTGCTAGCCCCATGTCATGGGTGATGAAGAGTATCGATAAACCCCTCTCATCACGTAGCTTCATCAATAGCTTCAGTATTCCCGAGCGAAGTGTTGCATCAAGCATGGACACAGGTTCATCTGCTACCAGAAGCATAGGATTAATGAGTAGGGCTCGCGCTATCATTACACGCTGTTTCTCACCCCCTGAAAGTTCATGGGGGTACTTACCCAGTATGTGGTGCGGGTTAAGCCCAACTTCCCGTAAAGCCTTAGCAGTAGCCTTCCATCTTTTTTCAGGTTCCAGCTCCTGTGGGAGAAATTTAAACATCTGTTTAAAGACTCGATCAACCCTATAGAAGGCATTGAAAGCACCATAAGGATCCTGGATAATGCCCTGCACCATCCTCCTGTACCATAGAACATCCTCATATGTTCTGAGATCATTCCAGACATCCTTTCCATTGAACAGAATTCTTCCCGAGGTGGGCCTCTCTAGCCTTAGTATCATCTTAGCTGTGGTAGTCTTGCTGGAGCCACTCTCACCTACAAGTGATACTATTTCCCCCATTTATTGAAAAGCTGACACCAGCTACAGCTTCTACTACTCTCTTGGTAAAGAGGCCTATCATGAATACCTTGCTGAGGTTCTCAACCTTTAAAAGCTCCTTCAAAGTACTCATCCTCCTATGTGACAGTAGACAAGTCTACCACCAAATCTTACTTGAGGAGATTCCTTCAAGCAAATCTTGGTAACATATGAACATCGGTTACTGAATGGACATCCTTGTATGGGTGAAGTAAGGTCGGGAGGGGAGCCAACTCTAGGTTCGATAAATCACTACAGATCTCTATATGCTACACATAAGTTAAGCTCTTTACTTTGCATATATTATATATAAAGGATATCTATAGATTCACCCGAATTGGTGAGCGATAGCATCGAGAAAGAGTTGCTTAGTTTAGACAGCATCGTTCAAAGAGACTCTGCAAGGAAATGAAAACAGAAATGAGTTTCAATATCAATTCAATTATGTAAAAAGGTTGAAAATTTCTAATGAACTAGATGAAGCAGTGACGGTTATTGATCACATGAGGATGTTAAGAGATATGGAACTTCGCCAACAAGTTAAAGACTATTTAAGGTTTCTTTCTTGGAAACTCTACGAACTATATCTAGTAATCAAGGTGTTGACAGAAATACTGAGTGTTTCAAATACCCATCCCAAAGATAGGAAAATAGTTGTCGAGTACAATGATAGAAAACTTCTCGTACTATTTGGAGTAAACAGTTGCAAGACTCTGCCTTAAGTATTGTTAAAAACATTAAAGACATCATAGTAGATACAAATATTGTTGAAAGGGTTAAAGGTAGGCCTGACCTAGCTACAGACGTCTATGGAAAGCACTAGTAATTTTAAATTTCTGCAGTAGTGGTATAACGAACCCTCTATACACGGAACCCGAAGGTCTAGGATATGGTGTAATTCTGCATAGGTTTGTCACCTAAATCAGCTGGAAGCACATATAGTAGTAATTATATCTAGTGCCCGCTTCTTTCTATTCCTAGGATTTGTAGAGATCGTTGACTCTGATAGATGCTCCCGTCTTTGCGTATCTGATGTCCATCGCATGCAATATGTCTTCAGTAAGCATCTGAAAGAGGTTGGGTGCATTCTATTGTTTGGTGCGGCGGCCGGGATTTGAACCCGGGATCTCCGGCTTGGCAGGCCGGCGTCCTAGACCAGGCTAGACGACCGCCGCTCGTGTGTCTACTACTTGTATTCTGGAGATAGAAGCTCTGGTTAAAAGTGTTTATCTCTATCTTTGTTTTTACATCCAGTTTTCTTTTACGATGGTATGTGGTGGTACATCTTTGTATACTGTTACTCCTGGGTAGATGATTGAGTGGGATCCTATTTTAACCCCCGGCATTATAGATACGTTTACACCTGTTTTTGTGTATCCTCCAATGACAGCACCCATTTTTATTCTTTTGCTATCAATTTTCTTGCCATCTATTAGGAGTTTCACAGTTTTATCATCGAGTCTGAGGTTTGCTATTATGGTGCCCGCTCCCAGGTTTATGTTTTCTGCAAGTATGCTATCACCTATGTATGTGAGGTGTGCTGCATGGGTATTCTCCATTACTATACTCTCTTTAACTTCCACAGAGAATCCTATATATGCACCATCCATGACCGTGGTGTACGGTCTTATGTATGAGTTTGGACCTACGGTGACGTTTCTACCTATATAAACTGGCCCCTCTATATATGAGCAGCCTTTTATGGACGCTCCTTCATCGATGTGTACAGACCCCTTGATTGTGGCACAGGATTCTACCTCACCCTTTATGATCTTTTCCCTAAGCTTGCTAAGCTCAATTTTATTAACATTTAGAAGATCCCATGGATAGCCTACATCGTGCCAGGATTCGGAATCGATGGTGATACAGCTAAATTCGTATCCCCTAGCCCTACCCAACCTAATAATATCTGTAAATTCATATTCGCCTCTAGGAGAAATATCGATCTCACCTACAAGCTCGAGAATGTGCGATTTCAGTATGTATATACCTGCATTAGCGATTCCCCTACCACCCTCAGCAGGCTTTTCAACTAAATCAACAACTCTACCATCACTAGCAACAATACAGCCGTATCTAGATATATCATCTACATATACACCTGTAACAATATTAGCTTCACTACCAACTACCTGTGAAAGCCTCTGTACAACGCTGTCTACATCTATATAGAGATCTCCATAGATAATAACCGCATCGTCTAGCTCTCTATCAATAGCCTTTCTAACAGCATCACCAGTACCCAGCTCAGCACCCTGGTCAACAAAATCGACATCCATATAAAGCTCATCTGATATCCTCCTAATGTAATCTATAACCATATCTTTCATGTAATGGACAACGGCAACCACCTTGGATATCCCCAAACGCTTTAAAAATAATAGAGGTCTGTATATAATGGGCTTACCAGCTATGGGTAACAGAACCTTGGGTCTAGTTTCTGTAAGAGGTGCGAGTCTCCTACCTCTACCCGCAGCTAGCAAAATACCTATCACAGACTACACACCAAATATATTGTAATACACTCTGCGACAGAATTTAAAACCGGTAGGTAGAATCTAGATTAGAGGCTTGTAGCATACGGAGCTTCTAAAGCCCCTGGCTTAGGAATTATCACAGCCTTTTTAGGACCCTCGGGTGTAGGTACTGCAATAAGCTTTGACTTAACGAACTCCACCTTTCTTAGAGGATATATCCTCTTAGCCTCATTAAATATCTGCTGTACATAATCTCCAAAGACTATACCTACAACAAATTCGTCAAAGGTCTTTGTAGATGCTATATTTGATGTTACATCCATTAAAATCTTTCTAATTGCATGTTGCTGACTGGTATTACACTTATAAGTGGTCCAGGCCATCACTGTTAGCCTAAGGAGATAGCCATCCTTTGTAGTAACGTTAAAGATTGCAGTAATTCTACTGCTTTTCCTTCTAGTTAGACTCCTTACATAGTCTCTAGCAAGCTCGTGTCCCTTGAAAATCGTGTAGGCGTTTTCGCCCTCCACCTTCCATATCTGGAAGTATAGATGGATGTGAACCTGGGTTATATCGCCTGTTAGATCGTATAGCGTCACCTCAGTGTTTCTTCCAAGAAGCTTCCAGGGTTCATCAGCAGGTGTTGTAGCAACTACTACTGAGCCGAAGCTTGGTGGAGCCAGTATACTATACCACTTCTTTACTCTCCACCTCTCCCTACCAGTTAATCTAAACTTTCTTGTAGCACTAGACATGGTTTCTCCAACCTAATACAGCTAAGACATTCTATAGTGTACGCTTAAAAGTCTTTATATAGCTACCTGTTTCTTACTTCGTTAAGATCTGTAACACACGGTATGCAGATAGCAGGTGCATAAATATATCGTCAACGGTATTCCTAATGGTTAGAATACCGACATCAAACCCTCTTACAGTAATCCTAAGTACAGCATTGCGGCACTCCATCTCTATCTCTATACCGCTTGGAGCGGTTATATTATCAGGCTTAACAGCATTTAAAACACCTAGACAAAGATTTTCATAGTCAAATGGAACTTCGATAGCTATCTCATAGATCAACGCACTACATCACCAATATCCTGGAGAGAGGAGAATATAGCATAGTTCCTCTCTATGTTTAGCTCTCTATCAAAGGGCCATCTAGGTTCTACAAACTGTAGCGGTAGGAGATATTCACCTCCATGTACGTATATGCTCAATTCATCAGCTATACCAATAGCCTTCAGAATTCTATGAATAGTATATAGAGGAGGTATTGTGTTCTCGGATGAAATATCGATAACCCCTAGCCTAGTGCCCTTAACTATAACCCTCCTTATATTCTGATTCTTAACAACATCATCTATAAGATTCTTAAAACTTCTAAGAGTGCTAACATACCTACTGATTGCTATATTTAGTATCGGGCTATCTAGGCATAGATAGAGAAGAGGTTCAACACCCTTTAAATCCATATATGTATACAGAGCATATACAGCTTCGTAAGGGTCGTCGAAATCCTCAACACCCTTCATAATAATCTTGCTACCGAGTATAGAAGGTGTACTCTTAAGATATGCTGAGAAAATGCTATTCAGCTCATTTATAAGTTTCTTCCTACCTTCATCATCAAGTCTATCGCCAGCTATCTGCATAACTCTCTTGCATCCCTCACTATCAAATGATATACCCGGTATATATGGATCTACGGTTCTCTCAAGCGCTACCATGGGATCCCTCTTTGGATAGCCAAAGAGTCTTAGGGTAGTTGTGTATTCCCATAGGCTACTACTTACAGCTTCTGTTAGAAGTGCCTTGTGTGCCTCGAACAGCTTTTCATCGTATAGACTCCACCTACTTAATGATAGCATTGACGATAATGCGAGGGCCTCTATAGACTTTGAAACGATCCACACATTTTTTACAGCCTTTAATAGATATAGCGAGTATGCTTGAAAGCTCTTGGGGTCTCTACCAATAAAATCGTCTATAAGAAAGAATCGAGAACCGCTCAACCCAGTCTTTTGCATTACGCCTATACCAAGCACAGTAGTACTAGTGATTGGTCTCTGAGCACTGTAGAATGGCGCTAGCTGGATATCGGCTTCAACATCCTTCAGAGTTCTAAGTAGAAGTGATGCAGTGTATACACAATCTAGAGTTGGAGCGTATACCACATGCAGAGATTTATACGTACTTGCTATAGAGGAAATCTCGCTAAAATTTCTGGACATATTATAAAATCCTTAGAGCTGTATCTACTAATGTACACCACTTGGAGCTTCCGATGCAGCTTCCTGTTGCTGCCCTACCTGCGCGGAGGTAGTGGGCTGTTGTATAGCGGTGCCCATTCCAAGATATTGGGAGACTATAATCCTTGCCCTCTCAGGTTCATATACAAAGTCCTGTGGCAGTTTACCAACACGTTTATAGTATCTTATAAGAGCATTTATCTTAGATTCGGTTTCAATTAGACCCTTCTTGCTTGTTGTATCCTTTGGATGTTCACTTAGATGTCTATGGAGATTGACCGCTTTTGCCATCAGCCTTAGAAGATCCTCTGGAACAGGTAACGCTACTCCGTGTTTTGTAAGGATTTTTGTAAGCTTCATACCCGTAATACTCTTAACAAGTGGTATTCCGTATTGATCTCTAAGTATAACTCCTATCATAGATGGCGTGTAGCCAAGTCTTGCAAGCTCAGCAGCTAGCGTAGCAACCTCTTCCTCTGAGTATCTGACCCACTTTGGAGGTCCTATCCTTACAGGTCTTATTGAGTGCGACTCTCCTTTGTCACGCTTTTTACCAGCCATAGGATGCACCAAGATATAGAGTTAACCCTATACAGTTTCTGAGTTTCCTATAAAGCTTTACTCTGTATTAAAGCTTTATCCCTATTATTAAGAATCCATATACCCAATTCTCTAAATGCCTTACCCCTATGTGAGTAGATAGTCTTCTCAGCTATATCCATTTCACCAAATGTTTTACTGCATCCTACGGGTATAAATATTGGATCGAAGCCGAAGCCGGAGCCTCCCCTAATCTCAGAGGAGATGTATCCCTCTATAGAACCCTCAAACACATACACATCACCTTCACCTACAGCGAGTGCTACAACAGCTGTAAATCTCGCCCTCCTATCCGTAACGCCATCCAACAACTTTAGTATGCCTTTCAATCCTATAGTTTTATATACGTAGTTGCTGTACGGACCTGGAAAGCCATTTAGTGCATCGATAAAAAGACCCGAATCTTCGACTATTATTGGTCTTTTGGCAACTCTAAATGCACTTTTTGCAGCGTATATTGCTATTTCCCTCAGTGAAGAACTCTGAATCTCTATCTTATCAATAGCCACAGCCTTTAGCGCTATACCAAATCTACTTAGCACAAGTTCGGCCTCCTTCACCTTATTCATATTATTGGTTGCAAAAAGCAGTTCTAGCATCATAGGGATCTCCATTCACTCTTTAACTTTCTTTCAGCAACATATCTTCCTCTCTTCCTAATATCGTTAACTATTCTAAGCATTTTGGAGACCTCACCACTACCGCTGATAGCTTCGTAGCCATCTAAAAAGCATTCCTTCATAATCTTCTCACGAGCTATATGAGCACTTTCAATAGATCTAAAGAATATGTGGATATCTATAGCGTAATCCTCAGCCCTTCTACCAAATGAGGCCAGACCGAAATCTATAAGATAGACCTGCCTCTCTCTGGAATCTATTAGAACATTGCTTGTCGTTAGATCGCCATGCGATATACCATTCATATGCATTTTTGCCGTGTAAACACCTATCTCGTGACACACTTTACAGAGCTCTTCATCTTCAGTTTGTTTTACAAGTTCCCTAAGTGTATTTCCCTCTATGTATGTCATTATAATAATTGCATTATCGATATCTACATAGAGTGGTACAGAAGTTTTTACACCTATTAGAAGCGATTTCCACATAATCTTAGCCTCGGTTTCCGTCCTGACACTTCTAAACTCTCTATCAAGCTCTGGTGGCATGTATGGTTTCGGAAACCTCCACTTGATTACGGATTCAATACCCATGAACCTACTTCTCAGTATGTATGCTTCAGCACCTATTGAGAGAATTAGAGGTTCGCTGAGAATATCTATAGATTTGATGTCATCTGCATAGATGTAGAGTTTTTCTCTAATCATATTCTTTAGCAATTCTGGTAGCTCTATCTCCATATGACATCAACTTCGTCTAAACGCCATCTCTGGTTAACCAAAGCTCTCTCAGGCTCTATTGTAATACCCGAGTACATCTCTAGCACACCCATCCACGCTATCATAACGCCATTGTCTACAGCGTATCTAGGTGGTACGATACCTAGCTTAGCGCTGTAGATTTTTGCGAGAATTTCAAGCTTCTCCCTAAGGATAGGGCTTGCAGCAACACCACCAACAACCATCACCTCACTCTTTCTGGTATGCATGAGACATCGTGCTCCAACTTCAAGTATGCTGTTGTATGCTATCTCTCTAAGTGTTAGACATAGGTCATTTAAATCAACGCCGCTTTTATACATCCTTAGTGCAGCGGTTAGCAATCCGGAAAATGCTACATCCTGACCCTTAACTACATATGGCAGATCTCTTACAATCCTCCTCCCACTTTCAGCACATCTATCAACAACATGGACACCATTTATAACGTAGGGAGGGCCTAGACCTACTTCACGGGCAAAGGTGTCCAAAAGGTTTCCTAGTGCTATGTCGAGTGTTTCTCCAAAAATTCTATACCTTTTATCAATATATGCTACAATAGCTGTATTACCGCCTGAGAGATAGATTATAACAGGGTCTGAAAGATTTGTAAGCTTTAGTCCTATCTCGATATGGGCAACGGCATGATTAACAGGTATCAGAGGTTTTCTGAAATATATTGAGAGAGCTCTTGCGATCGTTGCTCCAATACGTAGACAGGGACCTAGACCGGGTCCGAGAGCAATTGCAATACCGTCAATCCTATCAATATCTATATTGGCACTAGCAAGAGCTCTTCCAACTACTATTGGACCCTTTTCTGCAAAGAATCTAGCCGCCTCTCTTGGATGTATACCACCGTGCTTTGGTATATATTGCTCTCTCTCATCAGCTATAATAAATTTTTCACTAGAGCTATCTACTATCCCAACACCGAATGTATGTGCAGTTGACTCTATACCTAAAACAATCACTTCTTCTTTTCCTCAACAAAAATAGTATAGTCACATTTTCCGCAGTGCCATCTAGGCTTACCAACACTGTGAAAAGCCATCATGGATCCACAACGGGGGCATGTCCTATTCTTTAGCTTTATAATACCCTTCGCATAGTCGTATTCATAGAGTTGTGATCTGAATTTTTTGTTAGCCATATCAAATTCACCTACTGCAACTCATTTCTTTTGAGTATGTACTGAGGTTCGAGAAGTCTTGCATATCTGGGATCTTCATATATGTATACCAGTGCCCGCGAGCTCCCTCTACCATATTCACTCTCAACATTCTTAATGATAATGCTAGCTTCATCTACTCTGTATATGGATGCTATAAACTTTCTAAGTTCTTTTCTAGAGGGAGTCCCAGTCTTTATGTGATCAATATATATGCTTATCTCAGCTCTCCTCAACAACTTATTGTATTTCTCATCTAACACAGTTATAGATACATCGTCTGATATTTTAATCACCTTATCTCTCTGGTTGAGTTTCTGTTGTAGACTCATCTACCACCACCTCAACTTACTTAAAAACTCTATACGCCAACCTTTAAAGCATATCTTCCGGGTGTTTTTATACCCAGGAGCTTAGCTACATCAGATTTCTCTGGATCTACTATTATAACCATACCGCTCCACTCATTCGTAAATTCAGCCGATCCGCATACAGGGCATTTCTGTACATCTGGTTGAAGCAGTGCTTTGCATCTTATACATGCCTTAAAAGATTTTATAGTGGTACCTCTACTCATAATTCCACCAGCTTGCTTTTATGTAGATATTAGAGAATAAAGGTTTTTAACTATTTGAATCCAAATTATGATTCGTCTATCCATCACCTATAGTGGGTACTGTAATGAGATTCTATGAAGGATGCTGGATTGTAGACCCCTTTAAGAACTTCACTAGTATTGCCGAATATGTAAGTAGACTCTTTGATATTTCACATACCGTAGCTGTATTTATAGCAGTAGAACCGGCGGTTATAGCAACTAGGGTGGAGGGGGTATTAAGGCGAATTGCTATAGCACCCGGCTATGCCATTCTCTGTAATTCTAGAGAATTCTATAATCTTACCACAGTATATATGTTGGCGGAGACAGCTTGGATTGAAAGTGATGTACTGATCCCATATTCATCTACCAAACCATGCAGTAATAAATTGCGTAGATATAGAATATCTCTAGAAATAGATGAAAATTTAGGAATTCCACATCTATGTACAGAAGATATCAATTCAGAGCCCCTACGTAGACTCTCTACCATGGGAGGTTTGCTAGAGCTACTAGACGATATGTATAGTGGGGTAGGTACTCTAAGGATATTTCCTATAAAGGATAAATTCTTCCTTATCGTAAAAGGTCTTGGAGTAGGAACTGTACATGATAATGTAAAATACAGTATAGTTCAGATAGATGTGTACCAGAGACTGGGTGTATTTACTATGAAGCTTGCTGCTGTAGATAGTGCTACTGCTATAGCTTCTATTGGAAAGAGTTATCTAATATTATTTGAATCTCTTGTGCCTGTTGAAGATAGTATATATCCACTGCTTCTAATTGCCGCTCATACCATACCAAGTAATGAGCCAAGGGCTAAATACTATGTAAGTAGATTAGGCTCTATATAAACAGTATTATACGTTTTTATTCAAAAAATTCTTTTAATTTGATTGAATTGGATGTATTGAATTATTTTATTCTCTATCCTATCTTCTCTAAGAGGTTGACTTCAACTAATCTATCTATTATATCAACTACAGCGTTATAGAGTGTACCCATATCTATCTCCTCCTCTATGTTTTCCGCAAGATTTTCAATTATTTTTCCAACACTTGTTTCTCCATCGCACATAGACCATACATAGTATACAGCCGGTGCAAGTGCATATGCCTTTTCCTCGTCTACAGCAACGACAAAGTCACCTTTATCAACGCCTATCTCTGTACCCTTTCTTCTATAGATTTCATTCCATCTAGCTTTTTCAGTTTGGTTGCTCATGATGGATTACCTATATCCTCCTCTTCCTCTGCCTCTTCCACCGAATCTACCTGATCTTGGTCTACGGGGAGGCGTTCTTTCACCACCCTCAGCCTTCGGAACTTCATTTGGAATTTCATCTGCTGATGGAATAGCGCTATCTGGAAGCTTCTCTATACTGCTATTCTTACCTGCATTTAGTTGCACCTCTCCTTTGAATACTGTTACCCATGCATTCTTTATCTCAACAACGTCTCCTATGCCTAGAGATGGAGCCTTAGAACCCCATACAACTAGCTTTACCTTACCTGTATCATCTCCAACCATATACTCTCCAAGTGTTCTCGTACCAGCTTTTGTATCTATTGTTCTAACACCATAGCTCTCTAAAACTCTTACTGCTGCACTTATATTTTCCATTCCTGGTTTGAGATCTTTTACTTTAGTTACGGATTCGGACATTCAAATCGAGCTCGAATTCGTGGTTGCAGACTTTAGCCGTTAGTAGGCTTATAAATCCATATGATCTCTACTATATCTATATCTACAGTTTTCAACAATCTATAGCATATGTTGCATACACACCAATTGGTAGCCCTAGATATATATGTATTAGAATACAACGTTCTAATAGAATCAATATAGATATAGCGGTGTGTTTATATGGCTGGAAACTCTACTGCATAGGATGCTGTCTTCAAGTACATATAAAGATATTAGATTTATCAAATCTAGGTGATAATATGGTGGAATCCATGGAAAATACGAAGATGGGGTATAGGGAAGCTAGGAGGGTTACACTAGACCTAATGGAGCTTGAAAAGGCTACAGTGATATATGATAATATAACCAATTCACTCCATATAGTGATCTCTGATGAGGAGGCTGATGAGATACTACTTTTAGAGAACAACATTGTTGTTAAACTTAGCCAGGGAAGGGTGATCAGTTTAACAATACAAGATGTATTAAGAAGTTCTTAATGCATTTTACTTGATATAATATAGTGTTAAACTTGTATATAAAGTAAAAACATTTTAATCTCCCTAGCAGTAGAATATAATTAGGTATAGATATGTATGAGTGAATCAAAAATAGTTGAAACTAGAAAGGTTCAGAAATTTGGTAAGTCCACTCTAATGGTTTCACTTCCATCGGAGTACGTAAAGATGGTTGGTCTAAAACCATCGGATCTCGTAAGGCTTGAGGTTAAAGAGGATGGTTCCCTAATAATTTTGCCAGAAAAAATTTTTGAAAAGAGATACAAGGGTAAAGAGGTAAAGATTGGCATATCGAGGAATACCTCGGAAGATATTTTAATGAGGGCAATATATGCTTCATACATTGCTTGTTATGATAGAATAGTGATAGAAAGCGTTGAGGAGAAGAGTATATCGCCGCATCATATGCATGCTATTAGGTCTCTTATCAGAATGCTGATAGGATCTGAAATTGTTGAACAAACGTCTGACAGGGTCGTTATACAAATTTTTATAGATACTGAGAGGTATAATATTGATGGGCTTATAGCAAGAATGATTTCAGCGATAAAAAATATGCTGAACTTCCTTGTAATATCTATAAAGAATCTAGACTATGAACATCTCAAGGAGGTAGTGGAGCTGGAGTTTGAAATGGATAGAATACATGCATTGGCAATCAGATACGTATATGCATTAAATCTACTTAGATCGATACCATTTGTAACAGAGTACCGAACGTTAATAAAATCTCTAGAGGATATGGGTGACGCATTAACACAGGCATCACAAATATTTAGCGAAGCACCTGAGTTAATGCATGTAGTAAGGGATACACTTGGAGATAGGTTAGATGAGCTCGAGCTCCACATAGTCTACGTTATGGACATCATTCTACAGGCATTATCGAAGGGAGATCTGTATATAGCTAGTAGAGCAGTTGATCTGGCCATAGAGTCAATTAAGTTCATACGTAGAATGGAAATGGAGGTTATTCCAAGATACAAGTCACTCGATGAATATCTAAAAGCTAAAACATTCTTCGAGAGACTCCTTTTAATATGCTACAACCTGCAAGCAGCATCTGAATTAGCATTTGATATCGCTATGGGTAAGCACTACGGAATTGTAGATCTGGTAGCCCAGGGAATTGTAGATAAAGGCTAGAGAAACACCAAATGTTTACCGTAATAAGCTCTGAGTGCAGTGGATAATAGCTATTCTCATAAAATTTAACCATTCACATCCCTACCCCTATTCACAACGCTTTTCGTCCATATAATACCTTTCTCAACCAGTCTATCTAGGCACAATCTAAGAGTTCTCCTAATAATCCATCTTTTTGATAATGAACCGAATAGTTTTAGTGATGCAATTCTAATACTTTTATACCTAAGGATGGTATTGATTATTTTAAGATCCTCATCTGATAACTCGTATTTTAGATACCTATTTGAAAGTATAGCTATATCAATAGGCGTTAATCCCATGTATATATCGTATTCGTTTAAATCAGTAAACCTTTTTACAATTCTAAATTCAATAACCGTAACGATTTCACCTAGATCTATAGATCTGCCATAGAGTTTCTCCAAGTCCTTGATGAGCTGCTCAGCAGAATCGTAACCATCCTTTCTGGCATCTTCATCAGTTAATTCATAGACATGTTTATATGTAACACCTGTTATTACAGCCTTAGCTATGGGTCTACCACCACTATGTATTATTACTTCACGTGCCTTAGGCACCACCTTACCAAGCCTTATGGTGGTCGTCTTCTTACCACTAAGTATATGCTCACCAAACTCTTTCTTAATCATTATATGCCTTCTAATGTATTTTATCCTCATTGTTGGGCAATCCATAATACTTTTATTATCTGACTAGTACAATTTAAGTTTGATACTGAGTACTGTATAATCAACTTAATGTAGTTACCGATGTGTGATTGCATGGATTTAACCAATGGTATTTGTGACGGAATTAGATTAAGAATAGAAAATATAATTAGATACGTGAAGCTCTGGTTTTGGTGGATTAAATCATATGAAACTAGTGATAGCATCCTACTAGAATTATCTAGAGAGGTTGCAGCATCTTTAGGTGTTAAACCCTTTAAAAAGGTAAAAATTGCATATAGAGATGATATTATCAACGCTGCAGCTATAGGATTCCTCTGTAGAACTCTAGTTCTTTCACAGGGGATACTAAATACTTTAACCTTCGATGAACTGAAGACCGTGGTTCTCCATGAATATGCACATTGTCAGCAGAGGCATCATGTAAAGCTCCTTGCAACAGGTCTATCAATAGCGTTAACCGGAGTACTTCCATACTTATCTATAGTTTTCTATGTAGATTCTGAGGTTATGCTTCTTATTCTAGCAGGAATTATCTTTACCCTAACCTACATAGCTATGCTAGTATTTACAAGATATCTCACTAGAAGATTCGAAGAGGAAGCAGATCTCATCGTTGTAAAGAATCTTGAGAACCCCAGGCTCTATCTTCAAGTTCTTCAAAAAATAGCTCTAAGACATCCTGATGGGAGGATCGGTCTTAGGGAAAAGCTGTTCAGTAGCCATCCTTCAGTTAATGAACGCTTGCGCAAGCTATGTAGATACATGGTGAGGTGTGGTGGGCCCGGGGGGATTTGAACCCCCGACCTACGGGTCTCTCCCATCAACGCTCCAGTTTCATTTCATCCCACTAGGGTCATCAGACCCATAGTAACTGGAGCCTCGGCCCATTTTCATAGTCCGCCGCTCTACCTAGCTGAGCTACGGGCCCACCAGATTTCATCAAGATTTCTTAGGTTACACACCCTTATATATTCTTATTATCTTACTCTACGTTCTCCATAGTGATAGCATTTTGGTTCTTCTAATTTGTCTCATAGCTTTATCTACATATCGATATACAGTTGCATGCTGTCTTCCCTCAATAATCATCATTATAGCCTCCCTAGCTATATTAGCATTATCATACTCTCCTATTATTGCTACATAATCATCGTATACAGATATATACGTATCAGTCATATCTTCTAGATTCTTCCTTACCCTCCCCTCTTCACCTATGACTCTTCCCTTAACTCTAGTAAGATGGTTAAGTGATGGCTTGACGTGATCCTTCAAGTCTATTACAATGAGAATTTGATCCTCGTCCAGTAGCCTAAATGCTCTATCGGGTGCAAAGCCATAGCCAATCGCTTTAATCACATCTTGTGCCTTCATTAAATCTATAGGTCTTGTGTATGGTGAGGCAGGTTCTATTACTGTAATTCCATCAATTTCATTTATAGTTATCAATGTCTTTGTGGCTTCCATAAGCTTCTTTAGAGTTTCCCCACCTTTACCAATAACTGCTCCTATGCGTTC
The DNA here is from genome assembly GCA_038889075.1 of Ignisphaera sp. Lineage (GTDB taxonomy): Archaea > Thermoproteota > Thermoprotei_A > Sulfolobales > Ignisphaeraceae > Ignisphaera. The sequence goes on along the minus strand of JAWAHS010000001.1, from coordinate 269,071 downwards.
AACTGGTACCTTTACATATAGTTTTGTTACTCCTTGTACTGTGTAGCCCATTGTATTGGGGGATGACAAATCTACTTTATTAGAAGAGTTATTTGAGTTAGAAGTGTGGGAAATTTTATCTGCACTACTCATCTCATGTGATACCTCATCTAATAAATTAGATAAATGTGCCTATTCAGTAAGTCCTGTTAAATATTTTAGCAGATTAAAAAGCTGAAGATATCTATTGTTACATTATTCCTCTAACAATTCCTCAAAAATTCTACTACTTTTTGATAGTATACTATTGTAGATTTCATCAGCTGTAGGTGCATCGAGACCTACTTCCTCGCTAAAGAAACGAACTATATTCGTAATATCTCGGTAGAGAAATTGGTGTGCATTTGGATGTTCAATTCTAACAGACTGACTTACATCAATTATATAGGGGGTGTCTCTAAATATCATAACGTTATATTCGCTTAAATCACCGTGTACAAGTCCTGCAAACCAGTACATTCTATAGATGTTTTTTATTATAGTTGAAAAATAGTATCTGCTCTTCTCTATATCTAGATACTGTAGCTTATACACCTCTCTTAGAAGGGGAGCTCTAACACCCTCCTCGCCAATGAATTCCATTATGAGGACGTTTCTATACACACATATAGGTTTTGGCACACTAACACCTGCATCGTACATCCTTTTCAGATTAGAATACTCTTTTCTAGCCCATATACTGATCAACTTATGCATTGCCATACTCTTAATGTGTTCAAACCTAGGATCTCCCTGAATATACTTCAATATACTCTTCCTAAACTCAGCTGAAGACGTTAGATATATCTTTACCGCTAAATCTTCACCATTACTACCTTTACCCCAGTATACACGAGCTTCTTTACCCGCTGATATAACCCCTTTCAACTTAGTTATACAGTTTCTCCTTTGTAACTCCAAAATAGCTAGAACCGTAGATTTATCAAATACTTCCTCAACGGTTTCAAAAAGATCTTTATCCTTTATCTTAGGCTCGGAAACCCTTCTACGTATATCAAGATCGATATTCTTATCAAAATCGCTCTTTGGCGACAGCTATGTTCCACCTTCGATAAATTCTCTCGCTACCATACCCATGTTTATCAATCTTTTAATTTCATCCCTTGAGTATTTATGTATAATGTCACCTTTATTTGGCTGGAAATCCCATGGCTGAACGAGAACCACATCACCTTCAGAAAGCCACGTCCTTCTTCTAAATCTTCCTGGAATTCTGCATGATCTTAAAACACCATCGCTACATCTAACCTTCACGAAATCGGCCCCTATGATCTCATCTATTACACATATAACCTGTCCATCAGATGGTACCATAATCTCCTTTTCTTCTACGATCTGCTCCTTTTCCTTCTTCTTTTTATCTGGTATGAAATCTTCACCTCATCGTATAGTATAGTAGTAACGATCCAAATATATAAGTTATAGAGGTTCTAGGTTCCGTGTCTTTATACGCGACTTCATATACTTGACTGACAATTCATTTATACCAACTCTATGCAGAGTTCCATTTTGATCCAACATAACTATTTCCCTCTCACTAACCTCTGTAACTCTATATGGTCTTCCATCCAGTATAACATAATCTCCCTCCTTAAGATTTAGAATTTTTATCGATATATAGAGCCTTGAATACCTAGATCCATCTTTAAGCTTTCTACTATCTCCATATGATTCTACGATTCTGGCGCTTTTCCATCTCCTCTTTGCTAACTCTACTATACGTTTAGCTATATGGACATCGATAAGTTTTATATCATAGCCATTTTTCACCTCCTCAATATCACTGATATACTCTCTAAACATGCTGTCTATCTCTTCAATAAATCTAACGATATCCTCATCCCAATTTATATACCTTATCTGAACAACCGAACTATATCCTCCTCCGGCTTTCTTTAGACATGCTGGACATACCGATCTATTCCACTGAATCTGAATAGGTAACTCGTATTGAAATCTAAACCTGTTGATAAACTCAAATATGGTATTTACCTTGATAGTCGAATTTGTATAGGGGTTTAAATCTACAGATATGTCTACTATTTTAATTCCTTCCCCGAATTTCAGATGATCCAATACGATTTCCTTAACGATATATTCAGGATTCTTCTCTACTGTGCTAATCCACTTATTGTCGTAGAATATAGCACCACATCTACTACAGTATTTTATTTTAATTATCTTTACTGTTTTAGAGACTCCATGCACTTCTATAAAGCATTTTGGGCACAACCCATTTATTATATGAATGTCTGTGCTCTCCTCAACGCCACATTTAACGCAGAATCTCTTCACTATTTGTAAACCCCTTTAATTATCTGGATATGGGGTTGCCCTTCAACTACAAGAGCATACTCCTTTAGCACCAATCCTCTTTTAGCTAATTCATCAACTATTCTTCTTCCGGATAGGACCACAACATCAGCTGTGCTAATCATCTCTATAATTTCTTCAATACCGACTTTTTCACCTCCATAGAATGTTGGTGCTATGTCTAACACTACGTCACCTTCTCTAAATACTTTTCCCAAAATCTCCTCGTCACATACAGCAACCATGGTCTTATCCTCAACATTATATACCTTCATATAGAATAGGGACACCACATAACATACCTCTATATAGGCTTTACATACGTTTTAGCACCACATGCGAGACACTGTATATACCATACCTTACCCTCTCTACCAAGCTCAGTATCATAACTTCCACAAGTAGCGCATCTAACATAGGTTTCAAGGAAGCGGCTATACAGCTCTTGAAGTGATTTTGAGGTCACTCTCCTGTATATTATCAAACTATTTTTATCATCTAATGAGCCAGGCATTGCAAGCTCTTTTAAAAAGAATCTCATTGCAATCCTAGGTTCCCTTCTAATTCTATCACATACATATCCAAAGTTCTTAACCATTGTATGGTCTCCTGCATAGTCTATTTCAAGCGATGGGATGTCGTATGCCTTACTACCTCTTCTTGCAGGCAACTTTGAATACGCTCTACTGAGCAGAGTATTGTAATTGTATATAATCTTTAATTCTACATCATCTTCAGCCAAATCTACTATCACCTCTCTACTATTTATGTATTGTGATACAGCTTAAAACTTGATTCGTAACTTTTATCTGAGTAGGGTCTAGAGTAATATGGCTAAAAAGGTCTACATAGAAGTATATGGATGTACATTGAATAGAGCTGATGCTGCAATTATGAAGACCGTACTGCTGGATAATGGCTATGAGATTGTCGATGCGCCTAATGATGCCGATGTAATTATCTTAAACACGTGTATTGTTAGATACGATACCGAGGTTAGAATGGTTAAGAGGTTAGAGACTCTATCTAAATTAGGTAAGAAGATTATAGTTGCTGGATGTATGGCTAGGGCGCTGCCAGCCAATATCCGAAAGGTCTATCCACATTCTATATTGCTAGTACCCCAGAGTGTTTGCAGAATTGTTGAAGCTGTTGAAGCACCGCCTCAGACTATTATAGTAGATGATTTTAAGTCCTTCCATATAATGCCGAAGGTAATAGAAGGTGTGAAAGCCAGCATTCCAGTTGCAGAGGGCTGTATAGATGAGTGTTCATTTTGTATCGTTAAGGTATCTAGACCGTTTCTCCGTAGTGCTCCTATAGAGAAGGTCGTTGCAACAGTTAAAGAGGTGCTATCCATGGGAGCTTTAGAAATTGAAATAACAGCACAGGATTTGAGTGTATATGGAGTTGACCTATATGGGGTCTACGCACTGCCAAGGCTTTTCCAAAGCATACTTGAAATCGATTCAGAGGACTTTATACTGAGGCTTGGACAGCTTAATCCAAGGCATATTACCAATTATCTCGATGGTTTAATAGATATATTGAAAGATCCTAGAGTATATAAGCACCTCCACATACCTATACAAAGTGGTAATAACATGGTTTTAAAGGCTATGAATAGGGGCCATAGTGTTGAACAGTTTCTAGACATCGTTAAGGAGGTTCGCAGTAAAATTGAGGGTATACATATAGCAACTGATATAATTGTAGGTCATCCTGGTGAAGACAATCAAGCATTTTTAGATAGCGTTCAACTCATATCTGAAAACTACATTGATAGAGTTCATATAGCAAGATTTTCGCCAAGGCCGCAGACAAAATCCGCATTAATGCCCCAAATACCAGATCCAATAAAAAAGCAGAGAAGTAGCTATATAGAAAGAGTATATGAGGTAGTGGCACTGAATCTAAATAGGGAATACATAGGATCGATTGCAAAGGTTTGGATAACCGAGATGGATGTTGATAGAGATAAGGCTATAGGTAGGCTATATAACTATAGACCGGTAATCCTTGAACAGGGCGTTGAGGTCCTGGGGAAAAAAGGATATGCTTTAATTAGAGATGCGACCTTCTATGATCTAAGGGGTTCCCTTCTAAAAATACTGTAAATAGTATAGATGTAGATGGTAGCTATAAGGTATTTCTAGTCGATAGTGCAAAGGTAGTTTATGGTCGAAAATATGTCTCTAATCTATCTTCCAATACCCCAGAAACTATCGTCAGTAACTGTAGAGGAAGCAATTCTTTTGCGGAGAAGCATTAGAGAATTTAGGAAAGAACCTATTAGGCTAGACCACCTGTCCATGATTCTATGGGCTGCCTATGGTATCACCGATCCTATAAATGGGTTTAGATCATCACCAAGTGCAGGTGCGACATATCCTCTAGAGGTATATACTGCTATCGGTGAGAACTCTGTTCACACGTTTGATGGAGGATATCTAGAAGCTGGTGTATATAGATACATTCCACACGTACATGGTCTATCTAATGTAAAGAAGGGTGATGCTAGAAGAAGCCTAGCAAAAGCAGCACTAAATCAGAAATGGATTGAAGAGGCGCCGGTTAGTATAGTTGTATGTGCTGTGTATGAGAGAACCACGAGATATTATGGTGAGAGGGGAAGGTATAGGTATGTGCCCATGGATGTTGGACATCTTGGTCAAAATGTGTATCTGATGTCAGTAGCACTAGGCTACGGTACTGTTGCTATAGGTGCTTTTAGAGATTCTGAAGTTGCAGAGGTAGTGGGTGTAAAGCCTGGTGAAACCCCGGTCTACATAATGCCGATTGGTATACCGAAAAGCGCCATATCAATTTCCTTTAACGATATAAAGATATATTTAGATAAGACTAGACAGTGAAGCTCTATCTAAACCTAGGAACATCGTCTCCTAAGATAGGTAGGGCATCTCTTACTGTACCATGGAATGAAATAGTACATGGGATTATTCGAGGTGTACTGTTTTTTATCTTCCAATAGATAGATCCCTATGTATTGTCTGGGCAGCTCTCCTCCCCCAGCCCATAGCCTCTATTACAGTACCTTCTCCTACAACTATATCTCCCCCTGCATATACCCTAGGCATAGTTGTTCTCCCTTCTCCATCAACGATAATCCTTCCCCTTCTATCAACCTTAATTTCGGGAGTCATCATCGGTATTAGGGGATTGGGATGGAATCCTATGGCATTAATAACGGTATCCACTTGTAATGTTACAATCTCTCCTGTTGCTATAGGCCTAGGTCTTCCTGTCTCATCCGGTTCACCAAGCACCATTTTCATCAACTTTACCTCCGAAACAGCACCGCTATCATTGCCCACGAACTCTACTGGTTGTACTAGGAAGAGGAACTTAACACCTTCTTCCTCTGCATTCCTTATCTCCTCTTCTCTAGCAGGCATTTCACTCCTCGTTCTACGGTAGAGAACAAATACCTCTTCAGCTCCTAGTCTAAGGGCTGATCTAGCAGCATCCATTGCTGTATTACCTCCACCAATAACAGCAACGCATCTTCCCCTATGTATTGGGGTATCGTAATACGGAAATAGATAAGCCTTCATAAGGTTTATCCTCGTTAGAAATTCGTTAGCGGTATATATGTAATTTAGATTCTCTCCAGGAATCTCGAGAAACCTTGGATGCCCAGCTCCTGTACCTATAAATACTGCATCAAATTCCTCTAGAAGATCGTAAATCGATACTGTTTTTCCTACAATAACTCCAAGTTCTATGTTAACTCCCTGTTCCATTATAAATTTTATTTCCTCATTAACAATCCTCTTCGGCAATCTGAATTCTGGGATACCATACGATAGAACACCCCCGGGTATATGGAGAGCCTCGAATATCGTAACCTCATAACCAAGGCGTGCCAAATCAGATGCAACAACTATACCTGCCGGTCCAGATCCTATGACAGCAACCTTACTATCTTTAAAATTATTGCTTTTCTCCTCTATATAGACACCATTTTCTCGAGCCCAGTCTGCTACAAAACGCTCAAGGGCACCTATGGCAATAGGTTCACCGAGCTTTGCCAATGTACATAATCTTTCACATTGTTTCTCTTGCGGACAGATACGACCTGTTATTGCTGGTATTGGACAACGATCTTTGACTATTCTATAGGCCTCTTCATATTTTTGCTCTCTAATCAATTTTATAAAACGCGGTATATCGATTCCAACAGGACACCCCTGTATGCATGGCTTATTTAGACACTGGAGGCATCTACTGGCTTCTTCCAGAGCTTCTCTTTCACTATAGCCAAGTGTTACCTCATTAAAGTCTTTTATCCTCTCCCACGACTTCCGTTTAGGTATCGAAACCCTAGGTTTTATGCCCAATATATCCACCTCTCTCTAGAAATGTTTTTAGGGAAGATTGCTCCTCTGCCCTATACATCTGTAGCCTTAACATTAGTTCATCCCATTCAATGGTAGATGCATCGAACTCTGGTCCCTCAAAACACGCAAATCTTATTCTACCAGCTACCCTAACTCTACATGCTCCACACATACCCATACCACAGACCATTATCGGGTTCAAGCTAGCTATTGCTTTAACACCGTATTTTTTAGCGATATCACTACATACCTTCATCATAATAGTAGGACCTACCATCCAAATCAGATGAGGTTTCGAACCATTAGCAAGAAGATTCCTCAGAACATCTGATGTGAATCCTCTGACTCCTCTACTTCCATCATCTGTAGAAATGTAGATTTCATCACTTACACTTCCTACTTCATCCTCATATACTAGGAGACTAGAGTTCTTAGCACCAATGATAGAGATGATCTTATTTCCTACATCTTTAAACGCTTTAGCAATAGGATACGCAGCTGCAATAGCAACACCACCACCTACGATAACCACATCTCCAAATCGAGAAATATGTGTAGGAATTCCATGGGGGCCTGAGACGTGGTGTAGATACTCACCGGGTTCTAGTAAACCTAGTTTTATGGTGCTTACACCAACCTCTTGGAATACTATTCTTATCCAGCCTTCTGATCTATTCCAATCAACCAATGTTAAAGGAATTCTCTCACCTCTCTCATCAACTATGACCATAACGAATTGACCAGGCATGGCAGCTCTGGCTATTCTTGGAGCATATATCTCCATTTCTTTAATTCCTGGAGCGAGTATTCGTTTCCCTAAAATTGTATATCTATTCCTCACAATTTTCACCATTACCTATACAAGATGTGCCGTCTACAATATTTGTAGTTACCTTGATTTAGCAGAGTATAAAATCCTCAATACTAATATGACTAAGGATTTTCGTATGTGATATTTAAATGTTAATTCTCTATAGTGAATACCGATTAAGGTACGATTGCATCTTGAACTCTAGAATACCTCTCTGGAGTTTTCTAACACCTATAGTTGCTGCCATATAGAGCAAACCTCCTAATAGTTGCTTTACCCCGATAGGAGCTCGTGCAACTAGATACTTTGAGAGTTTCCTTATCTTTTTCACTGCATCATATACTGCTATGGCTATTAGCTCTAGATTTCTAGCATGCGTTAGGATGTGTGAAGAGGTAAACTTCTTTATTCTTCTAAGACTTCCCGATGGTATAAATGGTAGGGGGAGTACGAGTACATCGTAGTGTTCCAACTTCTCTACCATTTTTATATTACTTTCTATATCTTCATGTTGTTCGAAAGGTAGCTCCACTATTATCGTTGCACAAACCCACCAACCAGTATCATTCAATACGATAATAGCTGATTCTACTACTTCAGGCCATTTTTCATAGCTAAAGGGCTTAGGTTTTCCTGGAGCAATCAGCTTGATTATTCTCGGACTTGCACTCTCAATACCCATCTGAATCAACGATCGATTTCTACCTCCAATACCTAGGATATCGCTAGCTGCTTTGACAAGTCTAGGATTGAGCATGACTGTAGAAGCTGCCACAAAGTCTACTGTAACCTCCTCTAGGCCTGGAATCTTTAAGATATTTCCAAGCATTTTGGTAATTTTTTCTTCATTTGGATAGAGGCTTGTTGAACCGTATCTAAGGAAATCTTCCGAGTGTAGTGTTATTCTTTTTTCATTTCCTATCAAATTAGTGAGGATCTCTCTAGAGATATTTTCGTAGGGTATGGACCTAAACATGAGTAATGTAGGGTTACAGAACATGCAGCCTCTTCCACATCCTCTAGTTATCTCTACAAATCCCCTTGATGGTGTCCTTATTACAGGGATTCTATCAACTGGAACCGGAGGACCCCTTATATAGCTGGGCAAAGGCATACCATTAACAGCTGCCTTAAATAATGTAGGGGCAACTAATTCCCCCTCACCTTCAACTATAGTATCTATACCGAGTTTCCTCTGCAAACCTCCGTCAATTATCTCCCATACACCCTGTCCACCTACAATAATCTTGAGCCTATTTCTATAACCCTTAACAGCAGGGTTGTTGAAGATTTTCATTGTTGCCCAGGACATGTATGACTGAAGCCTAGTTTCCATTCCAATAAGTCTAAGCACTATCCTTAGAAGGGCTGTGCCATAATTAACGCCAAGGGGATCGAGAACTCCTATACCGATAGCTCGGGTCTCAGGACCTATAGCTTCCTCAAGTCTCCTAGGATCTACAATGGCAACTTCATTTCTTGAAAAACCACTATTCAGTAATGTAGCCTCGATTTTACATAAGCCGTACTGGCTAGTGAGCATCCTTCCATGTTTCCCACTTCTAATGGGGAATAGAAACTCTCCGAGGATAGCTGGAAAGATGTCCATAGGCAAACTTGATGCAAAGCCCAAATATGTACCATAGTAACTACTTACAAGACCTTCGTCACCTGTAAGAATGATCTTGAACCCTTTGAACACGGTATACACCCAACCAGCTATCTAGAAAATCAATTATGTAAGTATTTTAAACACACTCTTAAACAACAGCTTGATGCAGCTCACTAGGGTACGCAATACTGAGCTTGTAATCTATCTATAATATTTGAAAATTGGTTTGCCTGCCATTTGGTAGAAATACGTGGATTTAAATCGATTAGGGAGCACCATTATTAGAGGAATGTACATAGCATATAGAGCTTTTTTGAGAATAATTAAAGGTTAGATTTTTATCCACGGGTATGCTTGAAATGACGAAGGATAGCCATTCGCCGGATATTTCAAAACTGCATAATATGTACATTAGATAGTCTACTTCTCTACATTTACTGCCGCAAATGGATTCCTAGTAGATATCACTCTTTGGTATTTCTCAGTGGATAACAAGTTAACATTGATATTACGTAGCAAGTAGTTAGCTCCGTATACTAAAGGATTTTGCTGAAGATACCATTGCTTTTATACACTCTGGGTTTGAGTATGGAGGTATTTCGCAACCTGATGCTATAATGTGTCTTCTTCCCATAGATATGTTTAGAATAGATAGCGTATATTCCGATACTTTTTCAGCACTCATTAGAAATAATGTGGTTGGCACATTACCCATTATTACCCTATTGGTGCTCGTTAGCGCAAATCCTATATCTACATATTTGTCTATGCTTAGAATATGAGCACCTGTTTCAGCCATCAGCCTTAGTATTCTGGTAGCATTTCCACAAGTATGTAGAATTGCAATTCTATTCAATCTCTCTACCTCATCTACAATTGTCTTTAATGGTTTAAGTGAAAATGTAGTATAGTGCTGTGGAGATATTAAAGCCGATAACGGATCCGCTACAATGATGCAATCAGCTCCGTTTTCTACCAATGCCCTTAGATATGGAATTGACAACCTCTGGAGCAGATCGATGATTTCACTAAGCTTACGAGGATCCTTCAATACTAATTTAAGAGTATTTTCATAGCCAAATACATTCCCAGCCAGTGTAAGGGGGCCTGTGACATAACCACATATAATCTTATCGTCTCTATCGATTTCTCTAAGCGTCTTTATGGATTCAAGGAATACTGGAATTCTTCCAAGACTAAGAAAGTTGCTGGCTAATCTATCAATGATGTGCATATCATTAACTGTTAGGTGGCTATGTATTGATGGTGGAATGGAGTTCCACGATACGGAAACGCCTAGTGCCTCAGCCTCTACTGTTAAATCCATGACAGGTGCTATGAAATCAGATCCATAGTATTTAAGCACCTTATACTGAGTTTCAGCCATCCTCTTAGCATCTCTAACATATATGGAAAACGGTATATTATAAACGTATGCTGCGTGGTATCCTACTATAGGGAAAACTACTACCTCCTCTGAGTATCCGTTCCTTAATAGCAGATTAATCTTTTCGCTAGATTTAATCATATTAACCACCTACTAAAAAGATTTCAAGATTTTTAAACAACTTCTTAAGCATCTGCACCACCCTCTAATATGCCTACCTATATGCTTTCACCATATATCTATTTAATGCGTGTATAGTGTTTACCAAGCCACGCAGGAGGTTTGATTTTCCTTCCAATTACTGTCAATGCTATAATTGTAGTAAGGTATGGTAGCATTAATACAAACTGATATGGTATGAATGTCATTAGCGACGCAAAGAGTGCTTGAAATCTATATTGAAAAGCTTCAATAAATGAATATAGTAGAATGGCACCTATTGTTTTTAAAGGCGTCCACGATCCTAGGATCAAGAGGGCTATGACAATGAATCCTCTTCCCGCAATCATCTGATCCAAATAGATATTTGATAGGTATGTGGTGAAGATGGAACCACCTAATCCGACAAGTAGTCCTCCTAGACAGAGACATAGCAGTCTGTATTTGAAAACCGATATACCTAATCGATCAGAAGCCTCCGGATTCTCGCCTATGGATGTAATATAGAGTCCGTACATAGTTTTATTTAGAAGATAGTATGCTAGTGGTATGAGGATATAGAGTCCATATACCGTGATAGGTTGATTGAAAAGTACACCACCAAGGAAAGGTGCATCGGATAAGAAGGGTATTCTAAGATCGTCCATAAGGGTCTTTACAGATGGTATTGTTGTTCTCTCCCTCCATTCAAAAACAAATCTGTATATATAGAATGTGGATCCGTAGGCAAAGAGATTTAGTGCTACACCAATCAGTACCTGATTCAACCCAATGTATATAGAGAAAAGACCGAAGAGGAGATAGTACAGCATACCTACAAACATTCCAACAAAAACTCCATAGTATGGATTTCCATAGTAATAGTTGATAATAAATGCTGCTAGCGAACTAAGCCATAGGGTTCCCTCAATTGATATATTTAACATACCGGTCTTCTCTACAAGAAGTTCGCCGAGACCAGCATAGCACAGCGGTGCTGAAACCCTAACAACAGCACGAAGGAAATCATATACAATTACGGTACTCATTACTGCACCCCCCTACCATATATTAATCTGTTAACTATCAGTCTCTCTACAACTCTATTTGATATGAACACAAATATAGGTAGAGCACCAAATAGAATATCGGATAGTCCTATGGGGATTCCCAAAAAGAAGCAAATCAATCTAGTGCCATTAATTATACCTGCTGCAAGGAGTGATACAAGAAATATCCCTATAGGATGTAGTCCACCGAAATAAGCTATACCAATTGAGATGTAGCCATAGCTAGAGGATATCCCTTGCCTAACGGCATGGACAACACCTAAAACTTCATGGGCAGCTGCTAAACCAGCTAGAAAACCACTAATAAACATTGTTCTTAAAATAAGCCTTTTCCTATCAATGGCTATAAAGTCTGCAGCTATGGGATTCTGGCCCATGAATCTGATGGACATTCCAAAACCAGTTTTGCTAAGTACTATCAATGTAATTGGAATTAATGTAAATGCTAAAATTGAAAGATAATTCAATCTGTAACCCGATAGGATTCGAGGTGCTATTGCTGTTTCAGGTATTGGTGGTGTTTCAGCAAAATTTGTTGTAGGATTTCTTAGTGGACCAAGTATTAGATAGCTCACAAAATAGATTGCGATATAGTTCAACATTAGCGATGTAAGAACTTCATTTATGTTTCTAACTGCACGTAGATAAGCTGGTACTAGAGCATAGAGGGCTCCACCCAGACCTCCTCCAATGGTAGCTAGGATTAGAGGTATGGGAAAGGGCATCCAAGCTGTATATAGTGCAATGGAGGCAGCAACTATTGCACCTATACAGAATTGACCTTCAGCACCTATATTCCATACACCGGCTATGAAGGTGAACATTAGTCCTAGACTTATGAGTAATAGGGGAACACTCCTCAATAGAGCCTCAACGAGATAATTAGGAGAACCAAATCCGTAATAGAATAGAAGATGTATCGAAGTAAGGGGATCCAGACCTGCGACTAGAAAAAGTAACACGGTGAATAGTAAGAGTATGGAGAATCCTAAGAAAAAGGATACAACATTAACAATCTTGATAGTAACCATCTGTTTAATCAACCATCCAACCCCATCATATATCTACTCAATTCATTAATATTGATTGTATCCACACAGTCGTATATCCTCGTTATTCTCCCATCATACATTACAGCCAGCCTATCCGACAAATTAAGCAACTCATCTAATTCCGAGGAAAATACTATGAACGATACTCCTTGTCTACTTGCCTCAATAATCTTTCTGTGAACAAATCTAGTTGTCTTTACATCTAGACCAGCAGTAGGTTCTTCAGCAATTACAACCTTTATATAGGGGTTCTGAAATATTCGTGCTAAAATAAGTTTCTGTATATTGCCTCCCGATAGTGTTTTTACAGGAAAGTTAGGATCAGCTGTCCTGATATCATATTCTTTAATTAAATTTACTGCTGTATTGTAGAGAAGCTTCTTCTTCAAGAGATGTTGCTTTCTAAAACTATCTATAGCGTTAATCCAGTACGTATACATGTTCTCTACAATACTAAGATCTTCTGCAACGCCTCTTTCTAATCTCTCCGCAGGAATGTATGCTATACCCATTTTCAGCCGTTCGCTAACACCCATAAAAGTTACGTCTACGCCATCAAATGTGATTTTACCCTTTTCAAGTGGTCTATACCCTAACAATCCTTCTACAAGCTCTTTCTGTCCATTACCACTGACTCCTGCTATACCTAGAATTTCTCCTCTATATAGCTCTAAATTTATGTTCTTAATTTTAATACCATTGTGTTCATCCTTAATCACAGCATTTTCTATCCTAAGGATTGGTTTGTTGGATTGCAGTTTAGAATCGCGGTGCCCAACTTTATGGAGATGTTCTAAACCATTTTCTCCAACCATATAGTATGCAAGCTCAGCTAATTCTATACCCCGTTGCATATCCTCTTCAGCAAGGTGTTTCACTACCTTACCTTTTCTTAAAACAGTAACCCTATCGCATATACTATTCACTTCATTTAATCTATGTGTCACCCATATAATAGATATCCCACTACTCTTTGCATTTCTAACAAATCTATACAGTTCTTCAGCCTCTATGGGAGTCAGCATAGATGTGGGTTCATCAAATATCAAAACTCTGAATCCTAGATAGAGAAGCCTTAGTATCTCAAGCCTTTGCTTTAAACCAGCAGAAAGGGATCCAACTTTAGCAAAGGGATCCATCGGCAGACCGATCCTTTCAGAAAATTGCTTAAAATCTATAGCAAATCTCCTCCTATTAATCCACAGCTTTTCCCTTAGAGATAGTGGGAGAAGTAGCAATACATTATCCACTACCGTAAGATTTTCAACCAGATTAAATAGCTGGTGAACCATGCCGATACCATACCTCTGAGCATCGGTAGGTGAACTAAATGCTACGTGTTTACCATTTACCAGAACCTCCCCTTTAGTAGGCTTCAGGACGCCTGCTAAAATCTTCATAAGTGTTGATTTACCTGCACCATTCTCCCCTACTACACAATGCACCTCACAAGGCTTCACATCGAAATCCACATCTATTAGCGCTGGTATTCTATTTAGATATATCTTAGTTATACCCCTCATCTCGATAAATAAAGGAGTATGTAAAGATGATTTCATAAGGGAAAAAATTGCATTCATTTTTAATCAAAACCCTTATTCGAACGTCTCTATTTTTATTCCGTGGTCTTCTACTTCCTTTACAGCTTTTTTATAGAGTTCTAACCACCATTTCTGTGGTTCTATGGTCTTCATGTTATAGAGTTCTGGAAATGGTTTACCGATATCCGGTTTCTCCATAGAGTGTGGATAGTACTTCTTTAGAAACACCTTGACAATCTCATTAGCATCTCCCCTACTAAATCTTGTAGCAGCATATGCAATCTGAGCCATAAACCTAGCCTCCAAACCACTAGCATTAGGATACTTACCATTAGTTGCAACGACGCCGCATAGATGAAGGCCTGACACAGTATTGGAAATGGTGACAGGGACCATCTCATGGAATATTGTGTATGATCCTGCACCATTGCTAGTCCATACATCGCCTACTACTATAAAGTCGGTATTGTGGGCCATTGTCTGTCCTATTGTACTCAAAACCCACATCGTCTCTGGTGTTGTTGTACTTACATATTTTGGGTGTATCGGATGATTTATTATGAAATCAGCCATGTAGATTATCTTGGAGAGTATGTTGGAAGCTACTAAACCTACGACTACGCCCTCAGGACCCCCTAGGAAGCCGCCGATAACAGGATCTATTAAGGCTATGTTTATACCTCCATACTGTTTGAATGCAAATGCTTTTGCTAGTCTATCATAATCGGTCTTCAAATCATTGAGCAGTGCCACTAGATGTGCATCGGTCTTTCTAAGCATTCCCAATATTGCTAGATCCCCTAGCGCTGAAACACTGCTTTCCCCGGCCTTAATTGGCATACCGGGTCTTCCTGCTGCTTGTATAGCCATTCTAAGATATGATAGCTCTAGAAAAGTTGCTAGAACCTCGGCTGGTGATCTAGTCCTTACATCTATTCCCCTTATCTTTGCAAGCCCTCCGACGGATAGTATATCTACATAGGATTCTATTGCATAGGATAGTGCCATCTCGTAGTAAAATTCCTCGGGTATAGGTGCACCAGACTGTCCTCCCATTATTATTGGTTTTCTCTGATCCTCTATCTTTCTAGCATATAGTATTCTGGAATCCCTACCTTCACCAACTATAATCTCCTTAGGACTAGACTTTATAGCATATTTGAGCTCCTCTTCAGAAAACTTTACAACTCTTCTAGCATCAACAACATACATACCAACATCTAAAGCTAGCTGAAAACCTGCTTCAAATACAGATTTGGCTAGTGAACTATCTACAGAAACTATATAGTCTCTATCAAAAACAATATCAAACTCCTTCACCAACCTCTTCACAGTACTATATATCCTCATATCAAACTCTCTCTCCTCCATAAACACTCCTTCCTCAATACGCTGCAAAACACTATACATCGACAGCATCGCTATCCAGCCCTTAGATACCCCATCTCTTTGGATTCCAATCTCTATATACTGGAACTTCTAGCTCGCCCTTGATTATCATGTACTCTATTCCGTAAACTCTCTGTAAAACGTCTTCTGGGATTTGAATCTTTAGCTTTTCATTCCATATAAACTTTGCCCACTCCTCTTTCATACCCCACATAATTATCTTCCCACCCTCTAATCTACCATCAACATAGTTTGTTATAACATATTCGACAAAGGATTTGAGATCCCATGCAACACTTCCAAGCACCACATCTGGTGCTAGCTCATTTTGATCAACTACATTTCCAAATGCATATACAGTTCTTCCTGATTTCATAGCATCTAAACATGCTTCAAAAACACCATATCTTTCGGCATATATGAAGTCCGCTCCTGCTGCTATTTGAGCTGCAGCTGCTTCACGTCCTTTCACAGGATCGAACCAGCTCTCAATATATGTTACAATAGGTTTAACATTTGGATTGACATATCTGGCACCTGCTATAAAAGCGTTCACTAGTATATTAACATCTTCAACAGGAAATGCTGCTACAACTCCTATTACATTACTCTTTGTTAATAACCCTGCAAGAGCACCTGCTACAAAAGCTGCATCCTGGATATAGTAGTCGTAGACTAGTACATTGGATGGCCAGTCAACATCAACAGGGCCTGAGCCTTGTAAGAAGAATACATCAGGATATTCACGAGCTATCTTTCTCGTAACCTCATTATAACCCCAGCTATGGGCAAATATCACCCTATAACCTGCATTAATTAAACTCCTCATAACACTTTCAACATCTGCCTCAGAAACTTTTTCAACGTATCTATAATCAATACCATATTTTTCCCTAGCCCAACTTAATGCAGTATGCAACACCGTATTCCACGGCTCTTCAAGGGGTGTAACATATATAGCAGCAACCTTAAGTCCTTTTACAGATGGTATTGTTGGGGTAGCAATGGTCACTGTAGATGTTGTAGTGTATGTTATAGTAATAGTATTGGTTAGTGTTGTAGTGTATGTTACGGGTAACTGTGTGCTCTTAGTGGATTGCATTCCAATTCCATATCCAGCTAACAGTCCTACTATTAGTAAGACTACTGCAGTTAAGGCGAGTTTGAGAGTAATATTAACCACATAAATCACCTCTAAGGTAGATCTATTTTGGATTTTACATACATATAATAGGTATATATAAACTCTCGTTTACACACACATGGTATTTTTTACATAAATATTGTAAGATAGGCGATCTATCGCAACTTCGTTGGCACCGCATCTTAAATGGGTATATTATTTAAGGTAAAATTTAAAAAGAACTATTATAGCAAATAGCTATATGTGGTGCATTCGATGAACAGTGTAAGTGCAGATAAAATATGTTTAGAATTGATGGAGTCCATCGAGAACGGAAATGCTGACAATGCTAGTAAATTGACAACCAAGCTTATAGACCTTGGTTACCCACCTTTAGATATTATCAATAATTGTCTCATAACAGCTATGAATAACGTTGGAGATAGATTTGCCAAACTGGAAATCTTTCTCCCAGAGGTCATGATGGCTGCAGAAGCATTTGAAGCTTCACTAAAACATATAGAACCCCTAATTTCAGCAACACAGAAGGAGAAAATAACAATTGGAAAAGTGGTTATTGGAACCATACAAGGCGACATCCATGACCTTGGAAAAAACATCGTTGCAATGATGCTAAAAGCCCATGGTTTTGATGTAATCGATCTGGGAAGGGATGTACCTGTAGATCTCTTTGTTAAGAAAGCTATTGAAACGGGTGCTGATATAATAGCTATCTCCGCATTGATGAGCACCTCCCTTCCCTATGTCAAGGATGTAATTAAAATGTTAAAAGAAAGAGGACTTCGTGAAAGATTTATTGTTATGGTTGGTGGAGGAGCTGTTACTAGAGAATGGGCCCAGGAGATAGGTGCTGATGGATATGGTGAACATTTTGAGGAGGCGGTTAACGTTGCCAAGAAATTAATTGAGGAAAGGAAAAAAGCTAGTAAGTAGTGGTATCAAATTATTAGAGGTGAAGATAGCGATGCTGTCGATGTATAGTGTTTTGCAGCGTATTGAGGAAGGAGTGTTTATGGAGGAGAGAGAGTTTGATATGAGGATATATAGTACTGTGAAGAGGTTGGTGAAGGAGTTTGATATTGTTTTTGATAGAGACTATATAGTTTCTGTAGATAGTTCACTAGCCAAATCTGTATTTGAAGCAGGTTTTCAGCTAGCTTTAGATGTTGGTATGTATGTTGTTGATGCTAGAAGAGTTGTAAAGTTTTCTGAAGAGGAGCTCAAATATGCTATAAAGTCTAGTCCTAAGGAGATTATAGTTGGTGAAGGTAGGGATTCCAGAATACTATATGCTAGAAAGATAGAGGATCAGAGAAAACCAATAATAATGGGAGGGCAAGCAGGAGCTCCAATCCCAGAAGAGTTCTACTACGAGATGGCGCTATCCTATATGAAGGAGCTACTAATTGATACTATAAATCATGGTGGATTAGCCCAAGTGAAAGGAATAGATGTAAGGACTAGATCACCAGCTGAAGCACTTGCAGCTATTCATGAATTGATGTATTTAAGGAGTGCCGCATTATCTGCAGGAAGACCTGGAATTCATTTGCTTGCTGGAGAAAGCAGTGTTTCATGTATTGGTGATTTAGCTATTCAAAAACCAGAGTTACTCAGGAGAAGCGACGCCCATCTAGTACCAATATTGAATGATTTGAAGACCGATTATGACCGTTTAATTAAGGCCTATACATTTAAAGCTTATGGAGGATTCAATGTAACGCTTGTAGACCCAGTAATAGGGGGCTTTCTAGGAAGTCCCGAAGGAGTAGCTATAGGATTCATAGCATCCTTCATACTTGGAAGAGCGGCTTACTTTTCAGATTACCATATAATACATCCGATACACCCAAAATATGTAAGTACAACAACACCGGAGACGATGTGGCTCCTCAATATTGCTGGGCAAGCAATAGGGGATACCTTCATCCTAATGGGCGATGTATGGACTAGCAATGGTGCAGGATCATACACAATATTCCATGAAATAGTGGCCAATACTATAGTAAATGTGGTTACAGGATCCCACCCTCTGGGAGTTTGTGCAACTAATGGTAAGTATCCTAATGCTAGTGGTTTGGAGGCTAGGTTTATGGCTCAGATTGCATATGCTGCTACAAGATTTAGTAGGGGAGATGCTAATGAGATTGTCAAGGTGTTTCTAAAGAAGTACTATCCACACTCTATGGAGAAACCGGATATCGGTAAACCATTTCCAGAACTCTATAACATGAAGACCATAGAACCACAGAAATGGTGGTTAGAACTCTATAAAAAAGCTGTAAAGGAAGTAGAAGACCACGGAATAAAAATAGAAACTTGATACTATTAGGGCTAGTTAGTGGCATATTTTAATTTCTTACAATGGTCGTCTATCTGGTGAGGATCCAGCCTTCTATCCCTTAAAAAGATTAAATATATAAATTCTAGTTTCTATAACATAATGAGTAGGATAGGACGCTGAGGACGTTATACCATGAACCAATATGTATTTGGTATCGATGATCTTGATAAATTCTATGGTGATGTTCTCCATCCCGGTTCGATGATTGTTATTGCTGGCCATCCCGGCTCAGGTAAGACTACCCTTGCTTCAACTATATGCTATGCAAATGCTGTAAGGGGATATAGATGCCTCTACATATCCCTCCAAGAAACAAAAGAAAAACTATTCAGAGTAATGAAGAGGCTTAGAATAGATCTCGAGGATGTTGAATTAAGAGGATTATTGAGATTTATTAAACTGCCTATTGTACTAGATATAAATGGTATTGAGAGCATTTCGGGAGTTCTATTAGAATATAAACCTAGTATAGTGATCATTGATTCTATAAATGCCCTTCTTCAATCTGTAAAGGACGATGCTAAGAGGGCGTGGTTGCAGAACTATTTCTATGAGATGTCTAAAAGTATTGATGGCATCACGATTTTGATAGCTGAAGTTCCATATGGTGAAGAGAAGATTGAGCTTGGTTCAGTAGAATTTGTAAGTGATGCGATATTTATTCTCAAGCACCAGGTAGTAAGAGGAATATTGAATAGAATTATTGAAATTAGGAAGGCTAGAGGAGCTCTAATAACACTGGCTGAGATACCATTCTCGATATCTCAGAATGTTGGATTGGAGGTATGGATGCCTCCACTATTAGAGGAGATACTACCTCAAGAAATCGAGCTTAGACTGCCTTGTAGGCTTCTAGAAAAACTCTGGGGACATCTACATAAAGGCCACATAGTGTATATCGAACATCCAGCACATGCAAGGATTGCCGATTACACCCTTCTACTACTCGGTATATTAGCTGTGAACAATCTAAGGGCCGTTGCAGTAAGCTATAGATATTCTCCAGAAACAGTCATCGATATACTTGGAAGAACATATACAACGTTTAGTACAGCACCAAATAGAGATGCTATAGAGAAATTTATAAGAGAAAATATCATTGTGAAAAGCTATAACCCATTTGCATATGGTATCTATAGACTATTCTCAGAAGAGCTAGCCCTAATTAGAAGAACGCCAACTATAGATGCTATCATCTTCCACGGTGCTGAACTACCAGCATTAGTAGAACCTAAGAGCACATTTATACCAATACTATATAACCAGTTAAATGCCTTCCGAAAACAGAGTTTATTAGTTATTCGAATAGCATCATATATAAATGAAGAGTTGCACAACATATTCTCGACAATTTCAGATGTGGTGCTAAGGTTTAGATTAACCAAGCCTATAAATGGTGGATATAGATATAGAATATACGTTTGGAGACGGGGGTCAAATCCACATGCAATTACATATGATGAGTTCCAGGAGTGTCTAAGAGAGGTATGCAAAACCGTAGAGTCTGTCGTAAGGTCTGGAGAAACCAGTAGCTAGCGATACTATCTTATCAGACCAGAAACCGCTCATCATTTTTCAGTTTATCTAACCATCATCATATCTGTACTATAGCTTGAGACTAGAGGACTAGTAAAAAACTTTTTCACCACATGCAAAGCTAGTTACTAGGGTAACCTTAACTGCTCTGGAGATAATATTTGAACTACTATACCTTTAAACATCTACTCTCTAGTTTACTGTGGTGAAGCTATTTGCCTGAGGTTAAGATCTTGGGCGACGAATTTTTATGTAGAGGTAAACGGGTCTCTCTATATAAGAGAATTATAGAGTACGGTGAAGATCGTTTTGAAAAGGATCTTGTAGTCTTTGGTGACGCCGTTGTTATACTCCCTATACTAGATAATGACGATATTATCTTTGTTAGACAGTGGAGGGCAGCTATAGATAGCTGGGTTTTAGAGCTACCTGCTGGAAAGATAGATAATGGGGAAAGTCCACAGGATGCTGCACTTAGAGAGCTTGAGGAAGAGACTGGTTATAGAGCTAGAGATCTAAAACCTCTGGCTAGAGTATACGTATCGCCTGGATATAGTGATGAGAAACAGTGGATATTTTTGGCAAGAAATTTAGAATTTGTAGGAAAAAAGCCAGAGAAAGGAGAGATTCTTTCAACAATTTTTATGAAGCCCAGCGAGTATATTGCTATGGCACTGAGAGGCGATTATATTGATCTGAAAAGTTTAGCAGCAGTACTGCTATACATACATCTGCATCTCCCAGCTACCACGTAGACCTCCTAACTATAAAATGTTTGTACTAATCATAGATATTTATACAATTTTATACAACTAAAAATATTTAAACCTCTGGTCTTATGAGACACTGTCCGTGTAGGCGATACATCAATGCTTAACTCAAGCTATTTGAATGCAAAGTCTACTACGGGTACTACACTAAGAGTTAGAGACGCTAGTGCCTCAAGTGGTATGTGCCCTATATGTATCTATGAATGTGCATCAATATGCCAGATAGGTTTAGCTGCTTTAAGAGGTAGGGAAGCTCTCTATCCAATACCTAAGTATTTTGGATTTAGCACTGCGGCAGCTGTAAAGGATTTTGGAATTGATTGGTCTCACTTCAATCTCCTCTCAACAGTTAGAGGTGCCTATGGTATTGATGAGGATCCCGATAGAATGTTGTTTCCAAATGTATCTACCGAAACTAGCGTAGGCAATATAAAGCTTAGAATTCCCATTATGATGGGTGCTTATGGTTCTACTGATGTAGCTAGAATTTTTTGGGAGCCCCTAGCTGTTGGTGCAGCTCTATCCGGTGTGGCTATAATTGTTGGAGAGAATGTATGTGGTGTTGATCTAGAGGCAATTATATCAAATGGTAGAATTGTGCATTCTAGAGAGATGGAGAGGAGGGTTAAAATCTATAGAGAGTACTGGGATGGAAAATACGGTGATATTATTGTACAAACAAATGTTGAGGACCAGAAGCTGGGTGTTGATATGTATGTTCTATCAAAGCTTGAAGTGAACTGCATTGAACGCAAATGGGGTCAAGGTGCGAAAGCTATAGGTGGTGAAATTAGAGTTACAGACATTAATAAAGCTATGGAGCTTAAGAAAAGAGGTTATCTAATCCTTCCAGATCCGGAGGATCCCGCTATACAGGAGGCATATAGACTCGGTGCTATAAAGAGTTTTGAAAGACATAGTAGGGTCGGATCCCCAAAGCTCACAGATTTCGTAGAGGATGTCGCTAGACTTAGGGAACAGGGAGCTAAGGTAGTCTCCATTAAAACTGGCAACTATAGACCTGCTGACATAGCTTACACACTCAAAATCGCTTCTGAGGCTAAGGTAGACTATGTTACATTCGATGGCGCAGGGGGTGGAACAGGTATGAGCCCCGTTCCCATGATGGATGAAATGGGTATACCAACGGTTTACATGGAGGCTATAGTTCTTAAATGCATTCAAATATTGAGTAGAAAAGGTAAGCATGTGCCAGATATAGTTATTGCAGGCGGCTTCATAGAAGAAACACAGATACTTAAAGCTATTGCTTTAAGCAACTTTGGCAGTGGTCCATACGTAAAGGCTGTGGTTATGGGTAGAGCACCTATAACAGCTGCTATGAAGGCTGAATACTTCTCCAAACTTGCACAGGAGGGAAGACTACCAAAGATCATAGCAGACGAATATGGTCTAACACCCGATGTATTCCTGGTAAATTACATACACATCAGAAACGTGATTGGAAGAAATCCATCACCAGGTACTGTAGGTGTATATAATTATATGGAGAGACTAAGAGTTGGCATGCAGCAACTTTTGGCAGGAATGAGAAAATTCAACCTACATATCATAGATAGAAACGATATTGTAGCATTAACAGAAATAGCATCTAAGGTAACGGGTATACCTATGCCACACGAAGTAGATAGAGAGGCTATAGACACAATACTAAACTGCTAGTAATACAAGGCACACTTACCTAGCTAGAGAATATCTGGTAATCAGTTTGATGCACTGCATTACGACGCTATCAATATCTCTTGTTGCATCGATAGCCATCAGTTCTCCAAGTAATGCAAGTCTTTCATAGATTTCTAGAGCTTTTTTTATTCTATCTATCTTCTCAAAGTAGCTCCAATCACTCTGCTTATGCTTTAGCCTTTCTAGAGCAATCTCTAGTGGAACCCGCAGGTATATGGCTATATCAGGTTTTATAGCATATCTATTTACAATATTTATCCATTCTATATCGGCATTCCTTGCCCCTTGATAGGCTATAGAGGAGTACACATAGCGATCGCATACAACTATGTAGCCCTGGACTAGGAGAGGTTCTATAATTCTTTTTACATGGAAAACTCTGTCTAACGCCATTGAAAGTACCTCCACCTCTACCTCAGCTTCTCCATACATCTCTATATACTTCTTTAAAGCTTCGGTAAACAGGGATGTGTAAGGTTCAAATGTATAGATAGCTCTATAACCCATAGCATTAAGCCTCTCAACAACCCTTTTTGAAACAGTCGTCTTTCCTGATCCATCTATACCCTCTATAACTACAAAGAGTCCGCTACCTCTGGACAGAGCTCCACCACCAACTATTTTTAATGGTGTGAGGAGAAATTAAAACTACCAGAGTAGAAAGCTATAGCATTGGTGAAAACTATGACTAAATACGTAAAGGTATCGTGGCAGGATCTCTACAAATTTACTGCTGAGTGTTTTATTAGAGTTGGTGTTCCTGTACACGATGCTGAGATTATTGCAGATCATTTAATTCTAGCTAATTTAAGAGGTGTCGATTCGCACGGTGTTATTAGAATACCATACTATATCGAGGGTATTAGAAAGGGTTATGTTAAAGCGAAAGTAGAGATTAAAATTATCAGAGAGGGTGTAGCTACAGCTTTAATTGATGGCGATAATGGGCTTGGAATACCCATTGCAGCAAGGGCCGCGGATATGGCTGTTGATAAGGCTAGAACTGTAGGTATTGCTGCTGTTGCTGTTAAGAATTTAGGACATGTAGGTATGCTAGCATACTATACACTAAGAATGGCTAGAAACAATTTAATAGGACTAGCTACCGCTAATGGACCACCATTTGTAGCTCCTTGGGGAGGGGCTCAGAGAGTATTTGGCACAAATCCTATCAGCATGGCATTTCCATTCAACGGAAAACCCATTGTCATCGACATGGCTACCAGTTCTACGGCATCGTTCAAGCTTAGATTAGCGGCATTAAAGGGTGAGAAGATTCCTGAGGGTATAGCTTTAACTAGAGATGGAAAGCCTACAACAGATCCCAGAGAAGCATATGAGGGAATTCTACTCCCCTTTGGGGGCTACAAGGGTTATGCGGTATCTTTAATTGTTGAAATGCTTTCAGCTGTATTACCTGGTGGAACTCTAAGCAAGCATGTACTTCTACATCCATCAACACAGGGTGGATTCTTTACACTTGCTATAAATCCAACAATGTTTAGAGAATACGATGAATACCTAGGGGATGTAAGAAATCTGATAAATATTATAAAATCATGTCCGCCAGCTCAAGGGTTTAGCGAGGTATTAATCCCAGGAGAACCAGAGGATAGAAACTATGAGACTAGAATTAGAGATGGTATACCTATAGACATAGAGACGTGGAAATCGCTAATAGAGATAGCTAGGGAGTTAGGAATAGCACCTCCTACTGTAGTTCAGTAGATGGTGTCTGCATTCGTCTGAAATAACATCGACAATCTCTATGTAAAGCAATTGAACAATACATATTAGGACATAGAAATAGGTTTATTATCCGTTTGAGATTTTTAAGCATTTCAATTCTAGTTCTTTTTAGATTTCAGCAATCCTACACAAAGATCTCGTACAAGCTCCTCAGGATCATAGTATTTCTTAATACTGCTTACGATCCTATAGTCTATTCTATCTGGAAGCTTTTCGAGCATATCAGTAGGCAGTCCAGTACCAACAAGTACATAAACAGGTTTTCCTTCGCTATATGCTGCAAGGATTTCGTGTAGGCTCCCTGAACCACCACCAACAGCTATTAAAGCATCGGATGTATGAACTATGAAAATGCTTCTTACGGTAAAAGTGGTGCCTGTTTTGACTACAATAGCCTGTTTTGGAAACTCCCTATCCTCCCATTCAATAGGAGGTATTATTATAACCTTAAGACCCATAGAAAGAGCTACATCAACAACGTGCTTCATTAGCCCCTCGTAACCTCCTACAACTATGGCGATATCGTTACATAGGAATCTTAGACGGTCTAGCAATCTTGTCACAGCCTCCCTATGATTTTCTCCAACATGTCCTGAGTAAGCTGCTATACTAACATAGTACAAAATTTCCACCTATGCACCATTTGTTTGCGGTACATCCATAGCTAATTTTTGGTCAAGTAATCACAGTTAAGCACAGCTAAAATCTTTAAATACTTATCCCATATAACCTAGGTTTTTGAGGTGTATATCGTGAAACCATTCAAGAACAGACTGAAAAAAGGGGATGTTCTGCTTGGCACATGGATAACCATCAATTGTCTGGATGTCGTCGAAACTCTATCTACCCTACCGTTTGACTGGTTTGTATTCGATATGGAGCATGCACCATTAGATGTATCAAATCTGCAGATACTCATAGCAGGTACTCGGGGAACTGATGTAGTACCTATGGTAAGAGTACCGTGGAACGATATGGTCGTAATTAAACGGGTACTAGATATAGGTGCTAAGGGTCTTGTAATTCCGTGGGTTAATAGTGGAGAAGAGGCTGAGAATGTAGTTAGATACGTATCCTATCCACCAAAAGGTATTAGAGGTGTTGGACCGAGAAGGGCAGTCATGTATGGTGCCACGGACTTTCTAGAATACTATAAGAGATTTGAAGAAGAGGAGCTTGTTGTAGCGATCCAAATTGAGACGGAAAAGGCTTTAAAGAATATCGAGGACATTGCTAATGTTAAAGGAATTGATATATTCTACATAGGTCCAATGGATCTTTCAGTAAATCTTGGAATACCACTACAGTATGATCATCCAAAGTTTATCGAAGCTGTAGAAACAGTACTTAGGGTGACAAAGAAGTACGACATAACGCCGGGCATACATACATTTAATGCTGAGCAGGCCATAAAATACATAGATATGGGCTTCAGATTCTTAGCACTTGCATCCGACTATAGAATACTGCATACATCGTTTGCCAAAATGCTAGAAAATGTAAGGAGGAAGTATACATAGAAAAACACCATCATCGATATCCATGCAATCGCTTTTTAAACCCTAATATTTATCCTTGTTACAGCTTACCTATTAGAAAGATTGCTAGAATTACTGGTATACAGGTAGATAATTACATCAATTTTGGCAATATATAGGTATATCATCTATATTCAATTAAATGTATTTACAGCTGAACGCCTCGTCCATTAGAGCAGAGAAAAATTCGGTATAACTGTTGTAAGATAGTTTTTAAGGTCGTATTGCATAATCGAGTATGTGGTTAGACAATGTCTGTCCACGGATCTCACGGACTGTGGCTCGTGCTGGTCAGATATGGTGAAATTTCGCTAAAGAGTAGAAAGAGTAGGGCTAGAATGGAACAGCGACTCGTTTATAATATTCGAGACGCTCTTCAAAGACATGGTATATATGCTAGGGTTAGAACTTCTGGTGGTAGGATATGGATCTGCTGCTTTGATTCGGAAGAGGATGCTTTAAAGATCTCGGATATACTTTCCTATGTTATGGGTATTGTTAGTTCTTCACCTGCTTATGGAATATCCTTCTCAAATCTGGATGAGCTAGCAGAAAAATCCCTTCAATTTTTTAAGGAACGTGCTATGGGTAAGGTGTTTGCAGTAAGGGCTAGAAGGGTTGGAGTACACAACTTTACTAGTAAGGATGTTGAAAAAAGTATTGGAGCACTACTTCTAAAAGCTGGTGCTACTGGAGTGGACCTTGAGAACCCCCAGTATGAAGCGCATATAGAGATAAGGGGTTGGAATGCCTACCTCTATGATAAGATTATCAAGGGATTTGGAGGACTTCCCATAGGTGTAGAAGGTAGGGTGCTAGCACTTTTCTCTGGTGGTATAGATTCACCTGTTGCAACATGGTTTACTATGAAGAGGGGGTGCGAAGCCTATATGGTATTCTTTAACATTGGTAGTGAAAAGCATGTGGAGAGCGTAGTAGAAGTAGCGAGGATTCTAGCTAGTAGATGGGCTTACGGCTACAAACCGAGATTGTATGTGGTTGATGTAAAGCCCTTCGTAGTTAAAATACTGCAGCAGTCGCCGGAAGAATACATAGTTATAGTATTGAGAAGGTTAATGGGTAGGCTTGCTGAGAGGCTTGCGTATAGAATATCTGCACACGCCCTAGTTACTGGTGAGAGTCTCGGTCAAGTAGCTTCACAGACCTTAGCAAACATACATGCAATTGAGGAAGCTATAAGCATGCCCATTCTAAGACCTCTTATAGGTCTTGATAAGGAAGAGATAACAGCATTAGCAAGGAAGATAGGAACATACGAATACTCTATAAAGGTTGAAGAGCTCTGTCCATTAGGTGCAAGAAGAACAACGACAAGAGCAAGTCTGGATAAGGTTCGAGTTATTGAGGAGAAGATAGGTATAGGTGAACAGGAACTTGACAAAGCTGTGGAGAGCGCTAAGGAAATAGAGCTCATAGCATGAAATTGCAATGGTGTATCCCTAGACTGAACTTTGGTGCTAATTGCTACCAAGTAATTTTAGCCATATCATAACGTCAGAGTATTAAGCGTTCTAATCCGAGGTGTAGAAGCTGGGTTTCGCAACTCTCCAACTAGTTCTGAAAATATGAAAAACCCGAAAAGGAATATGGGAAGGAGTATCTATACCACTCATGGTAGCTGAAAAACACATAGAATAGCCCAGTTAATGGATACAGACAACCACTAAATTAGATATTCAATTCTATAGAGTCTGCATACCGGTACAGAGCTCCATAATAACATCATAATATCATAGTACTTTAAATAAGGCTTATAGATCGGCAACCCATGTATACAATCTATAGGTGGCGAATCTATGTCCACCATCCTTGTCGTGTATTATTCGAGGAGTGGTAATACTAAGAGGCTTGTCGAGGGGTTTGTTAATGGTGCTAAAAAGATTAGCGATATCAATATAGTTGTTAGAAGTGTTGATGAGGCTAATGTTGAGGAGC
The DNA here is from genome assembly GCA_038889075.1 of Ignisphaera sp. GTDB lineage: Archaea > Thermoproteota > Thermoprotei_A > Sulfolobales > Ignisphaeraceae > Ignisphaera. The sequence goes on along the minus strand of JAWAHS010000001.1, from coordinate 240,617 downwards.
TTTTAAAAGCTGATGCTATTATCTTTGCAAGCCCTTCGTATTTCAGACTACCTGCGTGGCCGCTAAAGAAGTTTATAGATGAATCCATAGCTGTATATGGGAGACTTGATGGAAAGCTTGGAGGAGCATTGTGTACAGCAGGCTCTGAAATAGGTGCACTCAAGTGTATACAGTCTTTGAAAGATGCTATGGAGGAGCACGGGATGATATTTATAGGTGAAGGTGTGTGGTGCATAGAGGAACCGGATAGAGAAGCCATGGAAAAAGCGTCCAGATATGGAGAGGAGATAGCTAGAAAAATGAAGCAGATGTAAGATCAAACTAATGTATAAGATTTAGTAGTTTTTGAATAGGCTCCGTTTTATGTAGTTATACATATATTAGTGTGTAAAGGAGCCATGCCGCTAGAAGTGATATTGTGTTGTATATTAGGCTTATCCTCATAAATTTTACGAAAGTGACGCTATGATCGTTTTTTTCTAGAATCCTTACTGCTGCCACATTTGCCGATGCACCTATGTATGTTAAGTTTCCTCCTAGTGTAATACCTATTAGCACCGACCACATGAGTACGACTGGATTATAGGTGAGTAGGTTCGAGGCTGTCTTGATTACAGGTATCATTGTCAGTGTCATGGGAACGTTGTCTATGACTGCTGAGAAGGTTGCACAAAGCCATATCAGTACAGATGTAATTTTAAATACATCCCCCCCAAGTCTATAGACAATGTATTCACCAAACGCTTTAGCTATACCGTGTTTCTCAAAAGCTCCAGAGAGTATGAAGATCGAGGTTAGAAAGACGATCAATTTCCACTCAAAACCTTGCTTGAATGCCTGCTTAACGCTATCAGTATCTCTATGTAGAAGCCTGGTAAGAGTCAATCCTCCAACGGCAATAGCAGCAGAGAAACTTAGAGGTACTGCAAGAACGTTCCTTAGGCTGAGTATTGAAATCTTAGCTATTAGGAATGCAATGGCTTCCATGAGGAAGGTTCTATCCACAGCTACCTCCTCTAATGCGTTCGACGTTCCACCTACATTGCCTACTCCGATGATTTTGACGTTCTTCAGCGATATATAGCCAGCGACAGTTATGGCTAGAATCATTGAAATCAATGTGAAGAAGAACATAGATGGCTTCCCGTCATATATTATGAAGTCCATAAACGACAACTTAAAGGCTCCAGCGGTAAGTATTGCTGGGGGATCGCCAACCATTGTAGCAGATCCGGCTATGTTTGAGGATAGAGCTACAAAAATCATAGGAATTGTAGGTTCTATTCCAAGAGCATTTGAGAGTGCAAATGTTATTGGATAGAATAGAAGGACGACGGATACATTCTCGACAAAAATGCTCACCAGTCCTGCTGAAAAAGATAGAGTGAATAGGGTTACATATAGTGAATGCCCTGTACGTTTAAGTATAGAGCGTGCAACCACGTAAGCGAATCCGCTTCTCTCTAGATATACAGTATATATGCTTACACCCAGTATAAGCCCAAGCACATCCCAATCAATATAACCTACTGCTTCTAACGGAGAAATAGCTCCAGAAACAATGAGCAGCAAAGCTAAACCTAGACCCACCCAATGTCTCTCTACTTTCCCCCAGATAAGGAAAGCTATTAGTAGGGCTAGAGATAACAACACTAAAATCGCATACATTGTAGACTCAAGAAATGGAACGGGAAATTAAAACCTTATAAGCTTTACTAACACTTGCACCTTCATCAATACCTATCCGTAAAAGCTACAAAAACTTCTAGCCTATGCTTAATATATCCGCCTCAGATACGGAATTCAGACCTTGGTAATCTACTACGGTATTCTAGGCACCAACCATGTAAAATTGTGATGATTCTATGTTCAGCTATCTACGTTTGAATTAGGTCTATCTTCTACTGCCTAGTCTGGTTTTTCATTATTGTAAACGTGTCCCGATGCCCAACAATGACGAAATCCACGAGATCGTTTGTAAATATACCTGTTTCTATAACTCCAGGTATGCTCTTGAGTTGTAGGTTGAGTTCCTTTGGATTGAATTTCGTTTTCAGATGTACATCAATTATTATCCCACCTGTATCTGCTACAACAAATCCGTATTTACCTTCCCTAGATCTCCTTATGGAGGGGTTCAGACCTAGCTCCCTCAGCTTTCGGTAGACTATCGATAGAGCTGGGGGAAGGACCTCCACAGGTATTGGGTGTCTTTCACCAAGATTCTTAACAAGCTTCATGTAATCAACCACATATATTCTGATATTTGCAGTAGATGCTATTATCTTCTCAAGTGTAGACGCTCCTCCACCACCTTTAACCATATTCAGATCGGGATCCACTTCATCAGCTCCATCAATATATATATCCACAGAATCTACATCGGCCAAGCTTAGAACCTTAAAACCGTTCTCCGACAATCTCCTAGCAGTATACATAGAAGCACAGACAAAGTAGGATCCGATGAAGAGGTGACTCGAGGATGCTATAAAATCTATAAAGAGGTCGACCGTTGATCCCGTTCCAACACCAACGACCTCCCTTCTAAAGTTTAGCAAAATCTTCATAGCCTCCTCAACAGCCCTCCTCCTAGCCTCAAAAACATCTTCGTACATATGCAACATCCCTTGACATGAACTTAAAATTTGGCACAAATTTTAAATATATCCATATAATCCTAATAAACATCATCAGCTACTCTAACAATTGTTTGAGAATGCATTGCTCAAGTCCGCTTAACCCCTTTTAGACCATCTTAGGATGCGGATTAATACCGATTTGCATTTAAGAACATCTATACTATTATACAGATATGCAGAGATGGAGAATACCATTAACTTTGGGAGGATCCCCAAGCAAGGTGAAGACCGTACTAAATCTTTTATCTTTTTAGAGTAGTCTGATAGCTACAGGTAGTGGCCATGGATACAACTGTAATGCTGTGCATGCTTACATCAAGTGCTGTATTTTCCTGGGTATTTCGTAAACTTGGTGTATCAGATGTTGTAGGATATATTCTGGGCGGGGTAGCGGCATCGGCAATACTAATTCATGCTGGTATCGATGTGGAAACGGGTCTTATCTATGGTGAGCCCTTGAGATGGCTTGGGTTAACATTACTCTCTTTTACAATTGGTGTATCGATAGGTTTTCGTAAAATTGTTGAGAATATGCATAGAGTTGTAGCAGCGGAACTTATACTGTATATAGTTCTGTGGATGGCCAGCGGCTTTATAGCTTGGATGGCTGGTGTAGGTTATGTAGAGAGGACCGTTCTATTCATTGTATTGATTGATAGTTCTACTGTAGCCACCGTAGCCTTAGTCAGAGGCTGGTCTGCAGTATCCGAGTATGCAAGGGATAGTGCTTTTATCCAAACGAGTATGGAGGATCTACTACAATTCATATTGTTTACACTAGTGTTTGCGGTAGGTATTTCAGTAACACTAGATCTCTTTAAGGCTCTAGTCCATGTATTCATAGTTGTTGGACTCTCTACACTTCTTTTAACGGTAGCGAGGTATCTGCTTAAGTTTCTGAGTAGGACAAAGTTTATAGCCAACAGAGAGAATAAGTTTGTAGTAGCAGTTGGAATGGCAATACTATTCGCATCAGTAGCCTCAGCTATTGGCTTACCACCGCTCTTTGGAGCCTTTATAGCCGGCATCTCCTTCTCAATATTTCTATCCCTAGACGATATATCCGATATGATTAATGGTGTGAAAAACCTTGGACTCCTTCTGTACTTTGCATCACTTGGAGCCCAACTCTATCTAGGTATTTTAAATCTCTATCGTGGACTGGATCTTGTGTTTATAGGTGTAGTTCTTGGATTGATAGCCTTTCTCTCGAGGATGGTAGGAGTTTTCCTAGCAATGCTCCTTACGGGAAATAGCATTAGCGATAGTATGTCTCTAGCTCTATTCCTTACACCACTTAGCGAGATGGGTATAGTCTTCATTGATATACTTAAACAGAGAGGAATCGTATCCACAATCTTCGTCACCGAAGTTACGGTAGCTGTAACCACAACGGTTCTCCTCTTTGGAATAGTTATACCTAGATCCATAAACAAGGTCGACCGTATAGAGAAATTAATACCTTTAAGAATCGCTAACCTCTTCCGATACCTATCAGATCTATACATGAAAAGGATAGATGTAGCTAAATCAGCGCTTACACCGATAATCAGATTTACATCAGCATCTCTATTCCTTACATATATACACTCCCTAGCTATAAACATTATCGAGAGATTTCAGCTACCTATAATACTGTCTATAGTCCTATCAATAGCCACATCCCTAGCAATACTCCTCATCTTAATTACAACCTTTAGAAACATATTTAGCGTATTCTTAAAATACATAGCAATACCAATTGGAAAAATGGGTGAGATTTTTGGAAAAATGCTAGATCTTCTAGTAGGGGGCCTAGCTATAGTTCTACAGATCCACATATTCTATGAGGTTTTGCCGAAAATACTTATTATTGAACCAACGTATGCATACATAACCTTAGTTGCTGGAGCAACTCTGTTAACCATAATGGTTTACGAACTGATTAAGTACTATTTCAGAATAAGCCACAGAAGCCATATCTAAATAGTATACAAAGATGACCCCTACATAATAAAGCTTTTATACCCTAGCCAATGCTAAAGCCCAGGCAGTAGGGTGGTGTTTATTGTATCATGGGATATAGCTTTAGCTATAGGCTTATACTTCATAGCTTTAGCTATATCCATTCTGTACTACCTCAGTAGCAAGAGATACTCTGAAACCAGCGACTGTGGTGATGGATAATGCTTTTCACCTTGGCAGTTATTGCTATATATCTAGCGATCATGATCTCCATAGGCATTGCTGCAATGTCTAGAATAAAGACTGTTGAGGATCTCTACGTAGGCGGTATGAGAATAGGAGGTATAGTTACAGCACTATCGTTCTTTACAACATACTTTAGTTCTGTTGTATTCATTGGTGCAACCGCCCTTGGCTGGAAGTATGGCCTACCTATACTATGGAAGGATGTTTTTGTAGTACTAGTTGGCACTCTGGCAGCGTTCATAGTCTTAGGACCGAGGTTTATGATTCTATCCAGAAGATTGGGCTTCAAATCGGTTATAGAGTTTATAGAAAAGCGGTATAGCTCAAGATTAGCGGGTTTAACAGCTGCCACAGTAATGCTTGCTGGTCTTTTCATCTACTGCCTGTCGATTATGGTTGGTGTAGCCAGAGCGATTGAGGTTGTAATGAAGGTCGATTATGTTATTGCACTTGTAGCAACAACTGTCGTCACACTCATTTATACAGCTTTCGGTGGCTACCTAGGTCAAGTTTGGACCCAGGCAGTCCAAGCGATAATTATGATATTAATGGCTATAGCTATATGCGTTGTCAGTCTTATCCATACAGATGGTCTACCTGGACTATACCAAGCCCTTAAATCAATAGATCCATCACTTTCAGAGTGGCCCTATAGAGACTTTGTACCTCTATTCCTACTATATGTAAGTCTAGGCCTATTAGGATGGGGCAACCCTGCACTGATCATGAGATTCATAAGTATAAGGAATAGAATTTCATTTAGAAGTGCAACAGTCGTAGCAACAGCTACGACTGTTGCATTAACTCTGTCTCTAAACCTGGCATCGGCAGCATCTAGGGTTATACTACCAGATGTCTCTAAACCTGATTACGCATTTACATACCTTGTTCAGAAACTATTTCCACAAGGATTCGATGCTCTATTTCTCGTATCTGTACTATCAGCCTCCATGTCAACACTAGCAGCTATCATGGGGACTATGACACATCTACTAAGAGATATTGTTGGTTCGAAAACTAGATTTTCTAGGAGAGGTGAGTTTGTATTCTATAGAGTTGCAACAGTAGCTATAGCTTCTATAGCTACCGCTGTAGCTCTACAGCCTCCACAGATGGTGATGGTCCTCTTTGGTATTACAACAGCTATTCTATCAGGCGTGCTTGTAGGCCCTATTATCTATGGATTATTCTGGAAAAGGGTAACAGCACCAGCTGTAACAATAGCTATGGTGGCGAGCTTTATATCAGCTATAGCTGTTAGTGCCTACGGAAACTTTGGATTTCCATGGACCTACTATGCCTTTGCACCAACACTAGCACTATCCCTAGTGCTACCACCTATTGTAAGTCTATTTACAGAGCCACCACCTAGAGAAATTATAGATAGAACGTTCAGTAGATGCTGAATGCAGGTCTTGAAAACATAAAAAGCTGTGCTTAACTTATAGTGATTGGGTGGAGTGGTTGAAGGGATGGAGATATATTACGATACCTCTCCTTAGTATCGCAATTCCACTTCTATGTATATCTATTTCTATCTATCTATCGCCATGGTTTAACCTATTTGATAATGCACTAAGCGATCTAGGTCACGCTACAAGAAGTTCCGTAGCACCTATATTTAACTTTGGGTTAAGCTTAGGAGGATTTCTTATAGCACTTACCGCTATAACTATCTTCAGCAAGATTCATAGATCTCTAGCCTATCTAGGTACCCTATGTAGCTACACACTCATCCTCATAGCGGTATTCGATGAAATCTATAGATCACTTCACTATTGGGTATCGGTAGCCTTCTTCCTAAGCCTTGGCGCTCTACTTATAGACTACGTAGTTATAATGAAGAACATCGCTAGGAAGATTTCAGCTACTATAGCTCTAGCAATAGCTATAATATCATGGATTCTACACCTGGTTTACGGATTACCTAGGGGTGCAGCCATACCCGAGCTCATATCGATATTCTGTGCAGCACCTTTTTACATAGATATTGCGCTACAATATACTTCATCTAAATAGTAATTACAGTTTTCACTCCTCGTAGTATATGTAGGTTTTTATAGAAATAGAATTCATAGCTATATCATTAGTCACTAGTACTGTGCTGAGATTTGATGTGGATGATAATTACGGGGTGGATGTCCGTGAATTTAGCAGATAGAGTGATAGTAATAACTGTAGTCTCTGTAGTCAAGTTTCTCCATAAAGTTCTCTGGAGGTATGGAACACTTAATAGATACATAGTATACAGAACGTTTATACCATTCTACTTTATATCATCTAAAACAATGCTAACCATAGCTAGAGCAATTATGGGCAGTGTTTATGCAGATAGCTTCGGTGATATTGGTTCAGGTTCTGGGTACATAGCTATAGAACTTCTTAAGCAGTATGGAAATCTATATGGTATAGCTGTAGATGTGTCTAAGGAATCTGCACTAGCAACTAAAATTAATGCTAGGAGATTTAATGTTTTTGATAGAATTGATGTTGTACAGTGCATTTCCGGCCAGTGTCTAAGGAGTAGATCTCTCGACATCGCCATATCTAATCCACCATACCTACCCTGCCCAAAAGAATGGTCTGAAGCCCTCTGTACCGATTCTGATGAACGCATCTATATAGATGTAGTTGTACAGCTTATCAGAATCTCTAAAAAGCTTGCTATAGTTTCTTCATCAAGTTTAACAAGGTGTAGCAAGTTCATAACTAAGCTAGTCAAAGGTGTTGAGATTTATCGAAGGAACACGGGTCTGGATACGATCAAAATCTATCTCCTGGTACCTAAATAACGTGATTCTACGGTGCTGCAGGAATAGAGCTTGCAAACCTCGCTGATCTTAAAGGAGATGAGAGGTGGAACAGCGAATTCTAGAGTTTAGTAGCGATTCGTAGGGCTGACGAGATGAGAATCGCTCCAAGCATTACTTTAAGCAAGTCTTTATCTACATTGCTAACGTAAGAGGCCCCGATTAGGGAACCCGTAACCGAGCTCACTCCCATGGCTATAGCAATGATGCGCGCCTCGTAATTTAAGTGCTTCATCTTATGGTGTTCAAGAAGGCCTGAAGCAACGGTTGGAACAGAGATGAGGAGGCTAAGAGTACTGGCATCAATGATGTCGAGGCCAAAGATGTAGATCAACGCTGGAATACAAAACTCGCCACCAGCAACTCCAAAGTACCCCGCGACTATGCCTATCGCTAAACCTATCAGCGCAGATAGCAAGGTCTCTTCCACAAAGCCCAGCTTGAGGGCGGAGGGCATTGGTACTTTAATGAGGGGCTCAATCCCAACTTTTAAGCTGACTATTATTAGGAACGATACTAAAATTTTTCTTAACATCTTTTCAGGGAACTTACCTATTAACCGAGCTCCTAAATAGGCACCGACAATCGATGGCATCGACATAGCGAAGGCTATGTTGGCGTAGTGGTTGCTCAGCAAACCTAGTTGAAGACACCTAATAAGGGAAGCGACAACTACTAGCAAGCCTACAAATAGGTTAGCCGCTACGGCAGTGGTAGCTGGTTGTTTGAGTATGTGAAGCAAAACTGGGATCCTAAATTCGCCCCCACTAACACCTATTAGCCCAGCAACGCCCCCGATCATCAAGCCAAAGAATGAGGCAAGTGAAAGGCTTCTCATCATGGAACCTCTTTCCTTTACCATCTTCGTCCCCTCGATTGCAATACACATTTTGAGCCCCACTTATAGCCATGTCACCCCCAAGCGAAGGGGTCTACACCTAGGACATGTTAATGATGTTTTCCTTGGATTAACAAATCTAATTTCTTGCTTCGTACCCTATGGCAAACTGTATCCCCCTGTAGAACCGCAACGATAGCTTCTTGTTGAAGGAACTACTGCCATCGACTCTGCTCTGCAAGTGCTTCAAGTTCTCTAAGACTACAACGGCCTCTTGCTAGAGTTAAGATTGTTAAATAGGAAGAGACAGTAAGAAGAAAGTCAAGAAACTCCACGGAAAGGGGTCTATACGATAATCTATTAAATAATCTATTAAGTGGTACAAACCAATATGAAATCCGAAACAGTCGCACTAGCGGACTCTCCACTGAGAGACTAATTGCCGTGTGAGGATTTAAGGTTGCGAGGCCATCGCTTTTTCTATTGCTTTCTTGAATTCGTTCATGCTCGGAACCCTTCCCGAAAAGACGAGTTTGTCGTTCACAACGATGGACGGCGTAATGAAGACTCCGTATCTGCTAGCTTCCTCTGAAAGAGCTGAGAGCTTGACTACCTTAATCTTGCTGCTAAACTCCTCGGCACATAAACGCGTTTGCCATAGGCGCTAGAGAGGTGGGCAAACAACTAGGTAAAGACATAAGGGTTTATGTCATAGAAATATGCTCCTAGTATAATCCAGATAAAGCCAAACAGGCTGGGAGATTCTACACAAGCAATACAGCGTTGACGTACTCGCCTTTACCGAGGATTCTTCGGCCGTCGTTGAGTACACACAAGAAAATGGGCTCTACGTTTTCCGTCACTATGGCCCAATGCTCAAGTTCAGCCCCGAGGTCGGGTTAGCGGTCAACTGGTTAGATGGGAGTACATATACGCTGACATATTGCTAAAAGTTAAGAGCGGTGTTTACACTCCCTATAACCTAGAAAACGTGGACTACTGGTGGCTCCTGAAGCTCCGGCGCAGTAGAGCTCTCGGCGCCGACGTGAATCCCGATGGCTCGGTTGTCATGATCAACCCGAAGTTCAAGCCCGTGTTGAGGAATGTAATAGTCAAAGACAAATTAACTGGGAAAATCATGAACGTTTACGAGTTGGAAAATGACTCTAAATAGCATCCATGACGTCGAAAACATCGTAGGAGACGTCGTGGCGTTGTTTAATAATAGGGAAGCTTTTATGAGACTTCCGACCTAAAAGGTATAAGAAGGAAAGAGGAAAAATTTAGCTTCGTTTGATAGTTGAAAAGCGTTTACTAAATCCAGGATTTTAAACTTTTCAAGATACTTCACTTCATTTTAGTTACAATGCTGGCTGCTTTCATCAAGAAAGTTTAATTGTTGGCGATATCCGTCGCCATTGCATGCGCCTATAAAGCAGCTAAATTTGATGCCAGCATACCTTACTGTGCTTATCTACTCCACAGCGTACTGAAGTATCCTAGCTCTATTCTCTTCGCTCAAAGCCTTTAGATTCAGACCGTTGTACCAGGTCTTCACAGCCACACCCACTGTCTCCTAGATAGATAGTATTATCATACAGTAATATTAGTTAATCGTTTCATGGTGTATGTGCGGGTCTGAAACAACGGTCCCGTATCTGTGGGAAAGAGTTGACTACAATTCTATTGTTGGAGCCGCCGGCGGGATTCGAACCCGCGACCACCGGCTTACAAGGCCGGCGCTCCACCGGGCTGAGCTACGGCGGCTCTATTTTACTGTCTATATGTCACGGTTTTCGGTACTTACTATAAGTATTGTATTGTGGTTTGGGGTTTAAAGTTTTTATTTTCTATAATGCATATACCGTATAGGTGGCTATGATTTGAGTAACGTTGAGCTTGCCCAAACGTTACCTATGTTTTATAGAGCATATCTTCAGATTGCTAATTTTGTATCCAGTTCACTATCTGTACTTAAGACTCCGCAGCTTGTTAATTTTATTAAAATTCTCGAGGATGCCTATTCTAGTGATAGGAAGATTCTTGTTATGGGTGCCGGTAGGAGTGGTTTGGTTGGAAGAGCGTTTGCTATGAGACTTAAGCATCTAGGTTTTGATGTCTATGTCCTCGGGGATACGATAGTATCTCCAATTAGAAAGGGTGATGTTGTTATAGCTATTTCGGGTTCAGGTAGAACTGCACTAATTGTTACTGCTGCCGATGCGGCTAAGTCTGCTGGTGCAATAGTAATTGCCATAACAACGTATATAGATTCTCCACTTGCGAAAATAGCTGATATTGTGGTAGAGGTTCCTGGAAGGACTAAGGTGAGTAGAGTAGAGGACTACTTTGCTAGACAGGTCCTAGGTATACATGAGCCTCTAGCACCACTTGGAACGCTTTTTGAAGACTGTACAATGATTTTCCTAGATTCTGTAATAGCAGAACTTATGTATAGGTTAAGGAAAACTGAGGAGGATCTTAGGCAAGAGCATGCAAATATAGAGGTCTAAAATCTAATAGGATATACATACAGTAAATAAATTAAGGTTTTTACAGTATGTTAATCCTATCCAAAGAGGGCTGATAAACCCTCCGCTAGCTGTTCCTCTAAAGCTTCTTCCTTCTTCTCCTCTTTCTCGGATTCAGCAACCTCCTGCTGTGGTTGCTGAACCGTAGGCTGTTGCTGTGGTGTTGTTACCGGTAGCTGTTGTATAAGATCTGGAACTTTCTGCGATAGTGCTGTAGCCATTGCTAAAGCCCGTGAAACTGCTAGAGTGAATACTATCTGTGCTGTTTCTCTAGATACAAAGCCTGCTTCAGCAGCTATCCTAAGGGCTCTACTATAGGCTTTGGCAATAGATAGCTTAGCCACATCTGGATGCGGTACTACAATTTCTGAAGCTAGGTTAAATGCATCTAGTATACATCTACCTATCTCCTGCTTTATACCATCTATATCAATTACTAGCTTATCTGGAGTAAGCACTAGACCATCCTCATACACTACCTTAACATTGGGTTTAATAAACCTTGGTTCAATACCAAGCCTAGCAAACACTGAAGCTAGTTCAGGAGTAACAACATCGCCCGGTCTAGCTATAACAGCTTCCTTAGCTATCCAGATAACGCCATCTCTAACCTGTATAGGTACCTTAAGCTTACCGAAGAGACTCATTATAGGCCCCGGCTTCAAATCCGTCTTCATTGGAGGTACTCTAATCTCACTATCAATCTTCTCACCAATCCTAGCCTTAACGGGCATCGATATTCTACTCAGTAAAAGAAATACTTCAAAGGAATTCAAATTTGTGAAGATCGCAAGATTCTGCCCTGTTAAATACTTTGAAAATTCATCAACATTCTTTAAGCCCATCTCCCTCATAGCAATGTGTAGAAGTCTTCCCTTAAACATTTTAACAATCCCTATGCCATCGAGTCTCTTCCTAATATATGCTCCAAATCTTGCAGGTACCCCCTGCATATCCAGCAATACCAGTGTTCTATAGTTTGACAGATACTTCTTAGCTTCCTCCACAAGCTTCCGCTTCTCCAACCTAGCTTTACTATATGTGCTCTCTGAGGATTGCGAAACCAATTTGTATGCCTTTAAAAGCTTCTCAAATTTCTTTTCAATACCAGCCTTCACACCCATTCACCAACTATGGAACTACCTCTATAGCCGGACTGCTAGTTGTTTTAACATATATACGTGATGATTGTAGAAGTGGCCTTTTAACCTTTTCCTCAATGTATTGGAGAACCGCTATAGCATTTTCAACTAGCGACTCTATCGGCATCTTCTCACTACCAATCCTACACCCAACCCATGGCTGCTCCTTTGAGTATAGCCTAACAGAATTCTTGTACTGTCTAATGTAGGTAGCAACATCAGCATTTACAGGTACTGCGATAGGAGACTTACCCCTAGGCCCTAAAGCTGGACCTAGGATTCTTCCAGCCTGTCCCATGAGATCTGCTCTTACTAGAACCCAGTCACATTCCTGGGCAATTTTCTTAGCATTCTTTTTATCAATTTTAGATAGATCACTCCTACCTATAGCTCTATATGCGCCTGCTTCAATAGCCTTCTGAACCGATGCATCATCAACAACAACACATATGCTACTCTCCTTATCCAGACCCTTTGGAAGTACAATAGTATCCCTAAATCTAAACTCCTGCTGCTTCTTAACATCAACATCCTTAAACGTCACTATAAGCTCTATACTCTGCACAAACTTCCAAGGTTTCTTAGCCTCTATAGCAAGCTGGATAGCATTCTTTAAAGCCTCCGTAAATTCCTTACTAGATGATATGCTCATACCCTACCACCTCGGTTCCAAGCCTCTTCATATTTTTTAATAACCTCATCATACGCACCTCTATCAACATCCTTAATGACATCCTTTGGATCCCTACCCTCTACTGTAAGCCCGATAGTTCTAGCAGAGCTCAGAATTGTCTTAATTGCAGCTTTTAAGCTCTTCGTGTTGAGCTCTGGCTTCTTTAGAATTGCTATTCTAGCTACATCCTCTATGCCTATATTCCCAATCTTTTTGTGCATAGGATCGCCCGAGGGTTCAGAAGCTTTTGCTGCTGAAAGTAGTAGACTTGTTACTGTTGGTAGCTCCAGCTCTATGTTATAGTCCTTTGTATCTAAGTCAACAACGATCTTCACAGTAAGTGTATGACCCTTGTACTCCTCCGTCATCTTATTTATTCTATTGATAACTTCATCAACATTTAATCCAGCATCTGATAGAGCTGGACCTAGGGGAGGTGCCGATGAAGCTTTACCTCCCTCTACCTGAACCTTTACCACCTTTATCCTAGCCATTATACCTACACCTCCTTTCTAGGCACCCTAATGTAGTCTATAGGTACAGTTATTGTAAGGGGATAGCTGGCTTCTAATATACTGAGAGAGACCTCGTTTTTAACTTTATCAATAGCTACAACTCTTGCCTTCATACCCCTGAATGGCCCTGCTATTATCTCCACCTCCTCTCCACCTTGAAGAAGCTCTATTAGCGACTTAGGCCTTATTAGAGTTTCTAAATCCTCCCATTTAAGCGTTCCTGATGCTCTACCTTTTACATGTTTAAGTCCCTTAACTGCCTCATAAACTATATGGAGCCCTGTTGTTTCAAGTACTATGTATCCCCGTAGGCTAGGTAGCGATAGAATCGAGTATATTGGTAGATTGAGAGTCCTTGTCCTAACCTCTATCATTAGGGCAACATTTGCCTCCTGTCCTGCCGTAGTTCTTACGGCAAAGAACATCTGTTGCCTACCACTCTTAGCTTCCTGAGGACTCTGATCAGCCATAGCCTACACCATATAATACGATACAGCTATGTTATACCAGCACCGCTAATCTGTAGAATAAAGTTTATTAACCATGACAGAGCAAAGGCAGCTACACCAACCAGTGTAAAGCCGAGGAGGGTAATCTTAAGGATCTGCTTAAAATCATCAGCATCGGGCTTCTCAGCCAAATCTATAATCTTTCTCATACCTTCGAAAGCTTCCTTCAGCGTTTTAGTAGATGCCATTTCTCAACACCTTCTTCTGATACCCATTGCTACAGCCTTGATTCTTCTGAATAGCTCTACTATCTGAGTAGCATTTTAAGTATTGCGTCTGGATCATACCCAAGCAGATCATCGTAGCCTTGGCCAACTCCTAGATACAGTATCGGCTTACCTATCCCCATAATAACACTAAGTGCGGCACCACCACTAGCATCCGCATCAACCTTAGTTAGAATAGCAGCATCTACACCCACAGCCTCATCAAACTTCCTAGCCTGTTCAATGGCATCATTACCTGTTAAAGCATCGACGATTAGAATCTTCATATGCGGTTTTATAACATTTACTATCTTTCTAAGCTCATTCATCAAATCCACATCTATGTGCATCCTACCAGCAGTATCTATTAGAACTACATGGTATCTGTTCTTCTGAGCATAGACTACTCCATCGAAAGCTACAGCTGCGGGATCCGCTCCATATTTACCGCCAATAAATGGTAGCCCTAACTTCTCACAGTGTTTTTTAAGCTGCTCCTGGGCACCAGCCCTAAATGTATCAGCACCAACAATAACGGACTTTAAACCACTCTGTTTAAGCGTGTATGCTACCTTTGCTATAGTTGTGGTTTTACCAACACCATTTATACCCATAAACATTATCTTGGCAACGCCGTCTCTTGTAACAATATCTTTAACAGCCTCTAGAAAGTTACGGGTTACACCACTACTAAGGATATTGTACAGCGATTTATATAGGATTCCATCCATATACTCCTCTACATTGCTTCCACGATGTATCTTCTGACCCGCTAGGTTATTCTTAATTGTTTCTACAATTCTCTCTGCTACATCATAAGCTACATCAGCTTCAATTAACTCAGTAAGAATTTTATTGCAGAACTCCTCCACATCCTTTTCACTAATAGTCTTATACATTATCGTATCAGATATCTGTTTTGTAAAACTCTTAAATATGTTCTTAATTTTTGAAAACAATAGAAATTTACCCTAGTATTTATGAACCTTTAGGAGCAGAGGTCTCTCTTTCCGATCTCGATAACACTGCTAAATACTCTTGTAGCTTTTTTTGAAGCTGGTTATATAGATCGGTAAGTCTCTTTAGCTCACCTTCGGTTTCTTGAAGTTCGCTCATCAAATCCTTTTCATATAGTGACAGCACATTCTTTGCATTATCTATTGGAAGTACCGCGTATAGATCCTTCGTAATTCTAATTACAGCCCTATCCACATCATCGAGCTTTATCTTAACGAATACATATCCCTCTCTATCTAGCGAAGCTAGAGTGTCTCTCTGACCATATCTTTGGATGGAGGATAGAGTCTCGTAGGCTAGCCTAATCTCCTGAATCTCATTAGATAGGGAGATGGACCGTGATTGCACAACCCTTATGGCATTTCTAAGCTCTTCTAGTTGTGCAAGTAGTTGCTGTGCAGCTTCCTCTATTCTAGTCTTATCCTGTATACTCATTCAATCACCATATATGTTAGTCCAGCCAGTTCTTTAATATACTTACTCCTAGCCTCCTCAACACCTATTTCCCTTATATCAACTATCCTTATATTTGGTCTTCTAACCCCGTGCCTACTACCCATTTCTGAATAGAGTTTCTCAAGTGCATGCTCGAGCTTCAACGCTCTTATCTCTTTTACAAACTTTGCCCATCTAGGTAGCTTATCCTGTGATATTAGCATAAAGCCTTCTATCCTATATATCTTGATTTCACCCATATACCTACACCCCTCCAAATACCTTACTCAACCTCATTATTTCAGGACCTGTTGTTCTAGCCCCAACTAGTAGGCCATGTGAATTACCAGTAAGCCCGGACTTTATAAACCCTACCCCGAAATTAACTGTTCCAACATCTACCCTAATCTTAAATAGATTTGAAAGAAACAATACCTCCTCCTCTACAGCATCTGGATGTACAACACCACCAACGTTATTTACGTAAGCGGCCGATCCAACTGTTGGAATATCTGCTATAAAGCCCTTTTCGATTACCTCAACCTCGAGGGCATCCCTAACAGCATTTTTAATCTCCTCATAAGCTAGGCTACTTATATATGCAGCAAAATCATTAACGAGACAAACATTGCCTAGCGCTGTGAACCTCGTTTTAACAATAGAGATGTTTCCATCAAACGCATTCTTAATAGCTCTATACTCGTATTCCTTAACTATATGAGGAAGTATCATGCCCTTATTATTTCCAGCAATAAGAATGCCTATAACCTCCATATCACCTATAGAGGTCTTTACCACCGGTACGTGAAGAATATCCTGAATGGTTTGGATGAATTTCGGATCTGCATCCCTAGGAACTAGGGATATCTTATCATTTACAAAAATGTATACACCTATATTCGGGTTTCCCTTATAGCTTATCCTCTCAATAATCATTAAATTTACCTCTTTGCTATAAGGGCAAGCATTGCCTTATAGATTCCGTTATCAAGTTTGGTAAATCTAACAGCTATTCTATGGGGAGGCCTCTCGATCTTCCTACTATATATATACATACTTATCGATGGATCGAGTAGCACCTTTCCACCTAGATGTCTCTCCAGAAATCTCCTCACATATCCTATAGCCCTCCTTCCCCTATCAGTCCTGCTACCAGCTCTGTATATGCATCTAAGCGGTACTATGTATATTCCATCAGCTTTATCCTGAGGCATGTATCAACACCCACTCAGTTACACATCTCCTAGCTTAGATCTTCGCCAGTGCCTTAATCTAAAGTGCCTCCTTATCTTCATAAGTGTTTTTGCGGTAACCCATACAGGTATTGGATTGTTGCTCTTCTCCCTATTTATAAGCCTTAACTTCTTTGCCAAAGGTTTATTGTGAGCCATGTAGATCCACCCTACTTCTCACGTATGCTAATCCTAAAATCCTTTCTCGTTCTCTCATATATTTCTGCAAGTATCGCCTTTAACTCTTCATCTGTTAAGGGTTGGGAAATTCTACCCTGTAGAGCAAGGGCTATAAGCCTATCTTCTACAACTCTTGCTATCTCCGGTCTAACAAGCTTGATATTCGCTAGCCTTTCACGAGCACTTGGTGTTAGAATCGATCTGAGTATCTCCTGCCTCCTAGCCTCCTCAGCTTCCCTTTGTAGCCTCTGCCTCTCCATTTCCTGTCTTCTTCTAATAAGCATTTCCCTATACTGCCTCTCTAGTAGTGCAGATAGCTCCTCATCCCCAGCATACATTTCTTCGCCCACAGACATCACCTCATAGATTATCCATAACAGCTAGATCTGTTTATATATCTTATACTCACAGCTTATGAGCTTAATCGCTTTACCAGCCTATCTATCTAGATGGAACCTCTCTAGCTATCGATGGTGATGCGTATTTCAGTAGCTGAGGATTGTTCTTTACAAGCTCTTTAAATATTTCTAGAGCTAATCCATCTAGTATAGCACGTCCTTTAGGTGTAATCCTTCTACCCCTGGGGGTTTTTTCAATAAGTTCTGCAGCCTCGAGCTGATGGAGTATTCTCCTTATGTGGCTTCCACCGCATTTTCTATAGTGTGGCGGTGCTGATCCTCTCCTCTTGAGACCTCCAAACACCGTTCTAAGGGTTTCCAGACCTACCGGATTTTCTGCAAGATATATTTTTCTCAAGATTGCTGCTGCTCTATAGTACCACCACTCCGGATTGTCCGGAACCCTCTCCTTATGTGGACCAGTTTTTGTAAAGCTTACCCACGATGGAGGTTTCACTGGCGCTACATTTGTCTTGAGATAGATAGCTAGCTTTTCTATAAATATGTTTGCTGGTACATCCCTTACAGTGACCATTCTACCTCACATCATAGCGTTACCTAGGTGTGAGTTATCTACCTATCTCTTTACACACTCTTAAGAGCTTTCCTATTTATTAGGACATATGTATAGCCTCTAGAATCGACAACTACAGCATTCAACTGTTCAGCAATTCTCGCTATATCCTCATCGGAAACGATAGACCTCGCATTCTTAAGCAACCTTATTTTTACACACCTCCTATCATCCAATATCTGCTTAATTTCCTTAATAATACCTGGATGGAGACCCTTCCTACCAATATTTACATCAGCCCTATGGCTTGATACCTTCTCCTTTCTAAGTCTCTCAGCATACCCACTTAATCTAGCCACCCTTTCTCCACCTAATAAACTCGTATCTATGTATCCACCCGCAGACCAGACATGTTGTTACAACCCTTAAAGTTTTTCCCTCTCTACGACTCCTGACACGAGCATTGAAACCTGGTACCATAATAACACCGCAGTTCTTACAGATCCACCTCTTTATAGACCTAGGAATACCTACTCTACATCTCATTGAAATTCTCCTAACCAATTCACCATACCTCCTCGCATATTCAATCCTACCACTTTCTACAGCTAGAACGCCTAGGCGAAACAATATATACATCCTTTGGATTGCGACATCTCTTAATAGCCTACTCAATGGAGATCCAAACCCATCTAAAAAGTTATCACAGCGTATATTGAAAAATAAAGCTTTTAAAGTTCTATCTACACCAAAACCCTATTAGAGCCGCGGTAGTATAGCCCGGTCAAGTATGCGGGCCTCTCGAGCCCGTGACACCAAATCCAAATAATGGTGCGGGACACCCGGGTTCAAATCCCGGCCGCGGCACCAAACAGTTAAACATCTACACCTTCTAAACACAAAAACCTAGCACTATATGTATGTAATATATACCAGCTACATAATTACAGAAAGCGTGGTATTGGAATCACCGACTCTGATAATCTCAGAGGAATTTAGAAAGAGATTACAGAGGGCAATGACTATGCTCAGGAAATTCCCTCAAACATCTCTTCCGAGACCGAAAATTAGAGAAATTGAGGCATCACTATTGAGAATACAACTACGATTGCTTGTAGGATCAGCTAGGACACTAGATGGTTTCTTACACATATAAACAGCTATCGTAAGTATGATCTCTTACCTGTTTCAGAGGACAAAATCCGCAGATGCGGAAGACCTGTATATCACTAAAAATGGAAATGACGGATGCAGAATTGCCAAAAAGGAATTAGAAAATGTAGAGACCTTGATCGAATATCTATATCTTTCTATTTCTTTAAATTATTTTATGACAAGACTCTGGCAAAATCAGCAACATGGTAGGGAGGTCCAAATTTATTGTGGATCTCGATGCAGTCTCTACCTATTAAGGATACACTGTGAATTGTTTGAAGATACGATCTATGAAGGTGAGATCTGGTTAGAGTTGCAGTGCTGGTAGCAGAAGGAATTTGGTGCTAGTCTATTAGCGATATCCTCTTGGCTACATCCTTTACCGCTCTTACTGCTATGCTACTACTGGGTAGCTTTATGAGAGGAATTCCATTTGTATTAAATTCTTCTATTAGTGGGTCGTACGGTACTACACCTGCGACCTCGTAGCCTATGTTCTTAGCCCAATTGTATAGCCTCTCCATATCTGCCTGAGGGATCTTGTTTCCAACAATGTACATGTTATTCACCTTTAGCCCCACCTCTACGATTACCTCTCTAATTCTCTCTGCGGTTTTGAAGCTCATTTTCGAGGGATCTACAACGACTACCATTGTATTGACGTATCTATCCGTTCTTCTATTGAGGTGCTCCAGCCCTGCCTCCATATCCATTAAAACTACTGTATAGTTGTGTATGAGTTTACTTAGAATCCCTACGAGAAGAGCGTTAATAAAACAATAGCATCCCTCACCCTCACCACGACCCATGGCTATGAAGTCGAAGTGTTCTAGCTCAACTAAGCAATCCCTCATAATAAGGTACTCCAGCAGGGCATCCTTTCTAAAAGAGGCTGAAAAACTCTGTTCCTGGGAGCTCTTTTTAAATTCCTCAACAACCTCCCCAATGGTCTTTCTAATCTCAATGCCTAGTGCTTCAGGCAGGTTTGTAGCTGGATCGCCATCCACAATTAGAATTTCATCACCAGTTTCATGTTCAATTAAAATCTTTGTTAGTAGTGCTGTTAGCATAGTCTTACCACTACCACCCTTACCAGAAATGGAGGTTACAAATGGTCTCCTCATCCTAACCACCGGGAATCCTCCACTGTTTTACGGATCTTGCCCTCTCCCACCATGTTGGAAACAGCTCCCTCCTTCCGGGGAGTTTGAAGCCGGCCTCGTACTCCTCCATAAAGTTTGGATCAAGCATAAGCTCTATAGATGCCATGAGCTTCGCAACTCTCTCAGCCTCAAGTTTATAGGTCTTCGATATAAGTGCTAGATAGGCTCCACCTAGCGAACCATTACCAATATAGGTTATTTTGGCATTTGGAAACTCCGGTATCATACCGATAGCTATAGCACTGTTTATATTTAGATACCTACCGAATGCTCCACAGATGTATACGCTCTTAACATCAAATACGCTTAGATACATCTTCTTCAGCAGTATCGATATTGCAGCACAAACGGATGATTTTGAATCGATTATGTTGTATATATCCTTCTCTGTAACAACAATATCCCTACCTATAGCAGCTTCACTAGAAGGAACAACAACATACTCGTATCCCTCTGTACCCTCCCTAACATACTGCGACTTCACACCTCTGTAAAACTTTCCAAATACATCTATAACACCGTTTACAAAGAGCTGCGCCACAAGATCTATATAACCTGAACCGCATATTCCAATAGGCTTAGCATTTCCTATAGTAGTATACTCAGCTTTTAGTGTAGCTGGATCCACAGCAACGCTTTCAATAGCACCTGCAACAGCTCTAACACCATGCCTCAGCCCCCAGCCCTCGAAAGCTGGACCAGCAGGTGCTGTTGTACCTATAAACCAGTGCCTGCACCCCATGACAACCTCGGCATTAGTTCCAATGTCTATGAGTAGCGACGGTTCCTCAGAGAAGTTCATACCAGCTGTTATTACATCCCCTACAACATCTCCACCGAGAAATCTCCCTGCACATGGAAGAATGTATATACTGGCATTGCTATTTACATCTATACCCAGATCCCTAGCATCTAGTATATATGGCTTTGGAGTTACCCGTACAGGTTCTTTAAAGGATTTTATAAGTGGATAGGGATTCTCACCAACAAAGAGGAAAGTCATAGCAGTATTTCCTGCTGCTACAATCTCATATACATTCCGAGGATCTACATTAAACCTTTTGCAAAGCCTCTGAATAAGCTCATTAACCGTGGTGATAGCCGCTCTCTGAACTTCTCTCAAACCTTCAATTCCATCAATTGCTCTAGAAATCCTAGAAACTATATCCTCACCGTATATGAGCTGCCTATTGAATTCCGATTCTACACCCAGGATCCTGCCTGATGTAATATCAACTAGGGCAACAACAATTTTTGTAGTACCGATGTCGACTGCGATACCATAGATTCCTTCAATACTTCTAGATTCGGGTAGGAAATCCACTATCTTATTGGCATACAAGTCCATAACCAGAGATCCATTGGGGGAGACCTCAATTTTTTTAATAATATCGCTACTGGTACGGAAGCTCAGAATGTATTCCCTAATCTTTGAAGCACCGTCTATACGCTGGAGAATAATAGATGGCTGTGGAGAGACTTGTGGTAGTGCAACAGTAGAGAGAAGCTTTGCTCTTCCAATAAAGCTCTCTGGTGGTACTACTACTTCAAGATCACTCATAACCTTAGCTATACATGCGAGTACGTATCCCTTCCTAATCTCGTCTTCCGCAAGTAGTGTTCTATCCCCAAGCTTGTGATCGACTCCTCCACTAGCAACTAGTACCTTACATTTACCGCAAAGCCCCTTTCCACCACATACACTCCTAATACCTATACCAGCTTTCTTAGCCGCTTCCAGAATCGTTGTACCTTTCGATACCTCAACTTCTATTCCATACTGAGGAAACCTTACCCTAACTGTACTGTTCATAGCTATCCTCCTTCAATATGCCTTTACTATTTTAGTACATGCTTTTAGAAAGTTTTTACCTTTTAAGACCGTATTTTTGATTAGCCTTTGTCAGACATGAAAAGCCTAACTAAATAGTATTCGCTGGTTAAAAATATTCTATTGTATTCTATTGTTAACCCTCGCCCAACTCTTTTAACTTTTCTGGGGTCCACGTCTTCTCCAGGAACTTTCCTATCTCGCTAGAATCCATAGGACCTACAATAACTTTCCAACCTGTAGCATCTTCAATATCGCCTTGTACTCTCGCAGCTTTACCTGGTATAATCAGTATTCTATGTTTTACTTTCTGCTCTAGATTGCTACTCTTAATTAATTCCCGCACCTTTTCACCTGTAAGCTTTCTTCCAGCAACGGAAACGTCTACGGCTAGCCCCTCTGTATCTACAACTAAGAGCCATGCATTAACCTTTGACCTTTCAGCATCGCTTGAAACAATACTGTATGTGAGTGCATAATTGGTGGTCACTATAACTGGCGAATTTTCATTGGGTTTGCCAATCTCCCTCACTCCTGAAGGTACTGCCACGGGCTTCCTTGGATCCGTATAGAGTTGGAAGCGCCACATAACTAGTGGAAGTAGCGTCCATCCTTCTAGGGTATGCATTATTATTAAATCAGCGTATCTGGTCATGAGTGTTAGAGCGAGTGTAGCCTCCCACCACATAATCTCTGTAATGTCACCTTTAAGGTAGCTCCATACAGCTATCGGTGTTGCTATTAGTGGAAAACCTGCGTATCTCCATAAATCGTATACAGCCTTATACCTTATCCAGCTGTAGGCTTTCAATGTATATGATAGTCCTCCCAACCCTATAAAGCAACCCGGATCTAGAGTAATATCCTGGAAACCTATATCCTCCGTAATTGTCTTGGATAGCGATACCAGCATATCTAGATCACCAGGGCTTGCAATTGACAGAGGAGCTTCGAATCTTTTTGCAAGCTCTACCATCTCCCTCCAGTTATCTCTTGTAGCAGCATATAGTAGAGGTCTATAGGGTGGTGTAAGAACATTTAAACCAGCTTCGATAATTGAGGGATTTAGAGAGCATAGTATTATGGGTAAGCTACTATTTTCAGCTACGAGCTGAACTGCTCTAGCAAACTGCTTAGGATCATTAGAGGTAGATCTTATGGCGATCGCATCCAGCTTAAGTTTTTGTCCAACGTATTCATACTCAAACTTCTCGACCATCTCCACCCTCTTCAAAATCGTTTCCCTATCCATAGAATCGTCGATATCTATAGCTATGGCTGTGGGATTCATGTAGCGTAGCTCATGCCTATGCAGTACATACTTGCCTCCAATCCTCAGACTCTTCTTAGAACCTCTAAGTTCAATTTCTCTTACAGGTGGTGCTAGAAGAGATTTCAGCTTCTCGTACGCTGGCTTCAGATTTGAATCCTCGATAAGTGGTGTACATGTTTCTAAAGCCACTTCAAAGTTTACTAGCCTTACTGCAAAGGCCATGCAGTTTGGTTCTCCACACTTGCCACAGTTTGTTTTAGGTAACAATTGAAATACCTGTATAGGGCTTGGAGGCTGCCATGGCATATGGTGATCACCTTATACAATGGGTAGCTTTGAGGAAAGCCACTGTAGTGCCTTTTCAGGGTCACTGATTCTGGGTTCTGAAAATAGCTGTTCCCTCATCTCTCTCAGTACCTTCATTGTTAAGGGGTGTAGGATCATGAAGTAGTCTGCTCCGGCCAACAGACATAGTATACATGTAAGCGTCTCCCAGAGGGGTCCCCTAATCTCTTTAGGTCCCCAGTAAGGATCCATTGTTATCCACGCCTCTCTAGCACCCCAGGCATTCGCTGCACCTACATTGAATGGATGAGCCAGTAGCTCATTCCCTATCAATGCTGCTAGCCTAGCCCTTTCCATTACCGTAAAGCCATATTCTGTTCCGTAGCCTATGCCACCAATATTTAGATCTAGGATTATTCTATCTCTAGGAATCCACTCGTATACCTTTCTATTGATTTGCTCAGCCTTATCGAGATCCATGGGAGAGAAGTCTATTACAACAGCATTCGACTTTGCTATGTGTGGACACACTGCCTCGAGCTTCATATCTAGGTTAAGACTATTTATCACCAGACCTTCGCTTGGAAAGACCTCAACAATGCTTCTAAACACTTCAACATCCTTCTCTGGATTGCCACTTCCACCAACAACTATAGGAACCTTAACACCTTGTAGAAGCATATCAACAGTCTTCACAGCTTCTTTGGCCGAAGCATCTTTTATTGTTGGATCCGTACTGATCAGATGTATATCTATCGCCTCAGCACCAAATTTATCTATCCACAACTTTGCCCATTCGATAGGGTTATCCAGAGCGTCTCCAAAAACCTGTCTTACCGCTCTAGGTAGTCCTATCTTCATATCAAAGGTGTCTCCACCAAATGCTGGAGGATGTCCAACTCCATAACCCGATAGGTAGAAGTATGGAGGCATTGAATGGCCACCGATGACTATTGCCTTCTCCCTTGTTCCACCCTCACCCTTTGTAGCCCCGAGCCTTACCTCAACAACTCTACCGCTGTACTTTGGTCTAGGCTCTTCAAAAGCTACTTTAGATAATTCAATAACCTTCTTAGCCACCACCTCAACGGTTTTAGCTATGGCTGTAGCTGTTGCAACCTCAGGCTTAGCTTCAACAATCTGCTTTGGTGGTGGTACCACAACTGGGATGGGTATCTGTGAGGGTGCGGCTACTGTTTCAGGTAATATAAGAGTTAATTCATCCGCTTCGATCTCAACATTGTAGAGCTCTACAACGCCGTTGATAAGAGCCTCTGCAAGCTTTGCCAAAAGATTGTATATACTCGCTTGTCTACCT
>JAWAHS010000001.1:0-215666 GCA_038889075.1 Ignisphaera sp. | reverse complement strand
GGCTACTGTTTCAGGTAATATAAGAGTTAATTCATCCGCTTCGATCTCAACATTGTAGAGCTCTACAACGCCGTTGATAAGAGCCTCTGCAAGCTTTGCCAAAAGATTGTATATACTCGCTTGTCTACCTGCCTCTGACTCCTGCTTTTCACCTTTTTTCTCTCCACTCACTTCCCTCCACCTTCCACCTTTTTTATGACCAGCTTCTCAGCCTTGATCTTAACACCCTTTAAAGTTATGCTTATCCCCCTACTACTTGTCTGGGTTTGTTGCATCTGCATAGGTATGGAAACCGTTACAACTATATTTCCAGCTGATGTTGGTATTACTGTTGCCGTAGCTGTCTGCTGTGTAGAGGCTACCGTAGCGATAACTTGCTGTGGATGCGGAACCTGCATCGATGGCATGGAGGGCTGTAGTGGAGTTACAGTTGACATCTCTGCCTCCTTGGTCTTTTCAACGGGCTTCTCCTCCCTAGCCTCTTCCTTCTTAGCCTCCTTCGCTAAAAGCTTCTCCACTATAGGGTGTTTTTTCTCCATCAAGAATTTTCTAAGGGATTCTACATCCGTAGCCTCTTTCTCCGTTGCTATCCTATCCCTTAACTCGGGAGGAATAGCATCTAGAATTCTCTGTTTGAGCTCTGAAGGCATCCAAACAATTCTATTCCATCCACCATCAGCTTGAAACAGCTTTCTACTCCTAAGATAGAGGAGTCCTATTCCCTGAAAACCAGGAACCTGCTTACCACCACCAACAGCATCAGCAACCTGGCTAAACCTAAGACCTATTGGTGTAGTCCCTGCAAATCCTCTATGAACAAGCCCCACAGCATCAAGCTCAGGTATGTAAAAGGTTGCTATCTCAAAGCATCCACATATAGTTGGTGGATATTCAAACAGTGCATAGAGTCTTATTCTCTGTATAGTGCCGCTGGAGAGCTTTTTTACAACTTCGTTAGCCCCTTCATACTCTCCTGCAAAAGGATCTACAGTTCTCCCCTTAGGTACGGGCTGAATAGGACCCTTGGGATCAATTAAAGCTGCTACTCTGGCATCAAGCCATGTTATAGCTCCGCATGCCGAAGGTCTTTCGGGTGTTATTATGCATACATGTGTTGGTGCAAAGGACTGGCAGAGCTTACACGAATAAAACATATCTACATCTTCATCTTTTAGACCCAGTGCCCTTCTATCCCTTTCATCATAGACTTTTAGCGCCTGACCATAGAGTAGTTCAACCGTTTTTGGATCCGTAACAAATATTATCCTCATCTTCTCTATGACTGGGAACGCTGATTTGAATAACCTGTAGAGCGCCGTGCCAATATACTTAAACGAGTTCAGCCCTTTCTGATACGATCTCTTGCTGATTCTAAGCCATATATCATATCTTTGATTTAGATGCATGTATCCCTGTATATAGTTGCTAAACTCGTGAAGCCTCCTTTCCAGAACTCCCTCAGCCTGCATTTCTAACTTAGATCCAGCAGCTTCAATGATGACTGCATATGGGTTACTGCTACCCTCTTTAAGTTCACCTACATCAGGGCCTACAACAATTACCTCTCCATCCTCAATCTCATTGAGATCTCTGACCCTGAATAACTCAAACTTATGGTTGACCTTGGGACCTCCCAACTCTACATACATTTCCGGTGCTCTAACCCTCTGACCCTCGTACTGCGGACCAACATCAACAGGAATGTCGCTAAACATTGCCTTCGGGGGTGGGGGAGGCACTTTAAATATCTTTACCATATCATCAGGAACTTCGATAGGCGATACTATAGATATTTTAAGAGGCATGTTTGAATTTCACCACATAACATACTATCTTAGCTTATTCTATCTACTTAATAAATTTTTCAATGTATCTGTTAACTGTACGATGTTTTTAAACCATATTTGCAGAGGTAGCGATGGTGTGGTCCATGTTGCATTTGGCTGAGCATAGGGATCTAGAGATAGTGTATTGAGATCCGGCCTATAGTGTTTAAGATGGTTTAGGATTAGCCATGCATACGAGTATCTAAAACCTACCAATACTGCGAGTTTGTATTTCGAACCATTTTTGGCGAGATTCTGAGCTACCTCAAGAGGAAATAGTATTTTGTACCTCCTATAGTTCAATGCATCTAGTCTTTCTATTACTTTGGAATCCGATACTACAACATCACCACCAATAATCTCAGCAATTTGAGTAAAACTTTCAATGACCTTCTCTCCAATCAATTCCTCAATTTGGCAAAGTTGCGAACCGAGTAAGATTATTGTAGAGCCTTTGAACTGTAGGAGTATTTCAGCAATCCTCTTTACATCTGTTACTACCGTAGCCTTTATCGGTCCTGGGGGTATATCTCCTCGAAGCCAGTACTCAAGAGCCATCCTAAACCACCTATACCTTTGCACCCTCTCTCCTAAGCCTATACTTTTCTATTATATCTTCCATGATAGTTGGATTCGAAACCGCTGGTTTCTCCCTCCAGCCAACCTCGTTCAAGTACCTAACAACTTCATCTCTATAAGGTATGGGTATATCAGCATCAAATCTAATATAGAGATGTATATCAGAGGGTAGTTTATCAACACCATAGAACTGTTTGTAAAGAGATATATAATTCGTTAGCTTTATCGCTCTTCCCTGTGGAGTATCTGCCGGTCTTATACAGAGTTTTGGAATCATAACCATGGCCTCCTCCAAGGTTTCAGCTGCATAGAATAGATGTTCTGGTGCAGGACCTAGATACACCTTCTCACCTGTTATAGCATCGTAACCGTACCAGCTCTCCTCAGCATCCCTATCACCAAGTAGCATTCTTCTATACTTAATACCGTGAGGTCCCACAATTACTGGTACACCCAAACGCCAGAAACCTGAGGCTATAGCAGCTGCCTTCTGACTCATAGCACCCCATGCAACGCCCACGGCTCCCACTCTATTCAGTATATAGTCTGCTATCTCAGCATAGTTAGCTCTTAATGGTAGTTTAGCGAAGATATTTGCAATCTTTATTGCTGCTCCAGCTATATGGGAATTGGCGACACAGGAACCTACATTAACTATACCCCCAGCTTCAAATACGCCTGAAAACTCCTCATACGGTGTCTTACCCTCCTCATTCTTATACATCGATAGTGCCATAGCGGAGCAACCCGAAGCTACAACAATATATCTCCTAGATGCAAACTCTCTAGCCATAACTGCAACATCCTGTGCGCCATCAGGCCAATTAGCGCAACCAACGAATGCTACAACACCAGGTATTGTACCTAAAACGATATCCCTACCCACAGCCCTAATCTCCGTATCCTGAATAGGTCCTCTTCCAGCTCTGCATTTATACACCTCAAATCCCATGATATCCCTTGCCGAAGCTAGTATTAGTGATAGTACTGGTATTCCTCTAGGACAGTCGTATTCACATCTTCTACAGGCAAAACACCTCTTATAGAGCTCAGTAAGACCAGCTAAATCTCCTTTAGCTGCTCTTACTATTGCACTGGATATAGATAGATTTTGTGGACAGTTTCTCTCGCAATTTCTACACATACTACACTTCTTTGCATACTCTATCACTTGATCCCTTGTAAGTAAACCCCATTTATACTTGATCCTCTGTGGTGCTATTTTAAGAGCAACCTTAACGGCTACCTCAGCTGCCTCCTCTTCATTAAGTATTACAGCTCCCGGTATCTTGCCCGTCACAAGCTCTTCTACAACATTATCTGGATCTGCATGCGTTCTATCCGGAAGCCCTCTCATAGCCTTATCCGTTGTTGCTATTACCACGGCGCCTATCCTCCTAGCCTCCTCAGTCAAGTTGGTATAAATGCACTGCTCGTCAATTACAATAACATCCGGTATGCCAGTTCTTACAAAGCGTAGTTGCCAAGACATCGGTCCTATAATTCTAGCTCTCTTCTTTTCATATCTAGCTATATCGTGTGCCGTACAACAGAGACCACAAACCTCAATCTTGTCTCTAATACCTAATGACTCTAGATAGTCTATTATTGCTGCCGAAGGGAGAACATTGTGTCCTATGACAAGGATCACAGGCTTTGAAGTATCTACAGTACCGATTCCGAGATCCACTAGCGGTGCATTTGGATCTGCCTTAGGCATATTTAATGATGCTACCTGTACAACGTCAGCTACCTCCAGTGCTACGTGATCTAGCATACCGAGATGGAGAACCTTAGATTCGTAATCTATCCAACTACCCTCCTGACCAGTATGGACACTAGCCAAGGTCTGTACAATCTGTCTTTCAACATATTCTATAACAATCTTTAGATCTCTAAGTGTACGTGGTCTAACACCCGTTACAAGCCTAGTTATAGGCATTTCAACGTATACTTCACCACCTAGATCTATAGGCGTGTCCTCACCATATCTAGCAATAAGTTTATCTAAAAGCTCTCTAGCATGGCTTGCATGGGTTGAAGCACCAATGGCGCAAACAAGTGTTACCAGACGTGACTGCTGTTCTGATAAACCAATTCCACAAGACCCTCTCTTATCCCTAGATAGATCACACCTTCCATAGGTACATAGACAGCAGAGGTCACAGTACGGTAGATATAGAGGTCTGTACCTCTTCAACAGTACGTGATCCCATTTCCTCAGTGTAGCAATGGATGGAAATGGCGTTGGGCCTGGGGGTTCCTCCCACTCTTCAACAATGTATCCAATACTTACATCTAGACCTCTAATTTCAGCAAGAGAGCTCTTCAATTCGTCAACTCTAATTCTGAACTCTTTATAGGGAATACCCATCATAAATCACTTAAGGATATTATCATAATTTATAGATACTGATATTTACAAAAATAAACTTTTATGTAGTAACCTTGCAAACATTCTTACTTGGTGAGTTTCACTCTCAAATTCTCTACGGCTACAACTATAGGCGCCTCTGGATTGTAGTCCAATACGGATACCCCCCTTCTATCAGCTTCAGCAACGCTCTCATCATATGGTATAACAGCTATAACTCTATCCCTTCCTACAGCCTTTTCCACATAATCTACATCTCTATCACACCGCACCTTATTTATAACTATGAAGAATTTCCTAACCTCTATATCTTCTGCAAGCTTCATCGTTTGTAGAGCTACATCGATAGCTTTCATACTTGGTTCGACAACGCATAGCATGTAATCAACTCCCTTAGCAGCACCCCTGCTCATAGGCTCTAACCCTGCAACCATATCGAGTACCACGATCTCCTTTCTACCCAATACAAGATGTGATAGCAGTGCCCTTAAAAGAGCATATTCTGGACAGAGACATCTTGTTCCACCTCGTTTAACCTCGCCAAGTTTAAGCAAAACAACGTTATCAGGACCTCTTATACCAAATCTTTCAACAATATCATCAACCTTAGGATTCAATCTATACGCTCCTCCAGGTAGGAGTGTCCTAGACTTTACGAACTCTTCCTCATCAAAGAGCGTAGGAGCTTTACTAGCAACCTCCCTAGGTATACCAAGAGCTTGAGCAAGATTAAGACTAGGATCTGCATCAATGGCGATAACACTGTATCCTCTTCTACCAATTAAACGAGACAATACAGCAGCCACAGTTGTCTTACCAACACCACCCTTACCCACGATAGCTATCTTCATAGTCTAGCTACCTCGGTTTCCAGATCTTCTCAAAGCAGCTCTATGCTCTGTAAAATCAATATACCCTGCTTCAACATTACCCACAACTACTCTATTGCAAACTATATCAGTAAACACATACCTACTCTCCTTAAACTCCATAAGCACGAAATCTTTAGTTAAAAGCTCCTCATCACTGATACTCCTTAAATATATTGCAGATTCACACATTGGTAGACCACGTGTTATAGGTATTTGAAAACCGATATAAATTTATTCAAACCATGACAGGTATTTGAAAATAATACACTCGTCTCTTTTCAATATCAACTCTCTTCAATGTCTATTTGAATGAATACTTTTATTCGCAACTCCTAATGAATCTACATATGGCTGGAGCAACCATATGGTGATCATATTGAGGGTGGCGTTTATCTCAGGAGGAAAAGATTCTTACTACGCTGTGTATCGGTTTGGAGCAGTAGATCTAGGACTTATGCTTATCTATGATTTTCCTAGACCTAGTCCACATATCCTAAATCTTGGTAAAAGTATCGAAACGATGCTTCTATGCAGAATACCTATTATTGTTGCTAAGTTAGACAAAGGTAGGGAATTTACCGAAACTATTGAAATACTCAAGAAATTCTCTACAAATACTATTGTAGCTGGTGACGTGTATATCGAGGAGCATTTAAAGTACATGGAGCATGTAGCTGAGTCTATTGGAGCCAAACTATATGAGCCTTTATGGGGTATGGATGCAATAGAGCTTCTTTATAAGGAGATTGAGAGTGGTATTAGGACTCTCATTATAGGCGGTGACAAGAGGATTTCTAATTGGGTTGGAGAGGTGCTGAACCTAGAAAATATCGATAATTTTGTCAGATATGTAAAAAATATAGGCATAGACCCTTTGGGTGAAAATGGGGAGTACCATACACTTGTACTACAAGGTCCCCTCCATATAGCAGCTCTTCAATATAGAGTTATAGGATTTGAAGAATATGAAGGTTACGGTATTCTGAGGGTTGTGTAATGGAGTTAAATATGCCCTGTAGTATCCTAGCGGAAAAACTATTTAATGTACTCATCGACATTGTCCGAGAACATAGATGCCACTGCATTGCATTGAGTGGTGGTATAGATACATCAGCAGTTCTATTAGCATCTTTGAAAGCGGGTATTAAGCCAAGGGCATACATAGTCATATACAGGAATGGTGTTCCGGGAGATTTGATATATGCTGAGCATCTAGCTAAAATATTCAATATCGAATTAAACCATATATTTATAGATTATAGCCACGCTCTTAAAATCAGGGATGACATCATTAAATGTATAGGTTTAGAGAAGACGAACTCGCATGGTGATGGAGGGTGTATAGAGATTAGAAATGATATAGTATTCTACAGCGTCTTAGCTAAGGCTAAAAGTGATGGTTGTGATTGTATATATCTTGGATCTGGAGGGGATGAAATCCTCACCGGATACAACTTCATGCTCAACCTAATTGGTGAGGAGCTTAAAAATGCTATAAAGAAACTTAGTAGAGGTAGATTTCCAGAGCTAGAAATAGCTAAATGTATTAACATAGATGCTGTAGCACCCCTTCTAAATGAAAAAGCTGTAGAGCTAGCATACAAAATCCCCTTACACTGTTTAAGATCAGATAAATTTCAAGGCAAGGAAGTACTGAGAGAGATACTAAATGAAGTAGGTTTGCACAATATCGCTGAAAGGATTAAGATACCTGCTGAAAGCGGTTCCGGTACAAAATCATTCTGCAAATCCATATACGATGAGCTACAATCTTAATTCATCTGGCTTAACTTTCCCATTAATATCTTCTAAAATAATTAAAATAATACTGCACAGCTCGGTTTCTATAGCGGTTAATCCTCGTTCTGAACAGCGATAGTAACGCGGCCAAAGAAGGTGCATTCAATTTGTTAAAATAAGTGGTTGGATATGCCTGACACAATACCATTAATAGGTGGAGAGTTGCCGAAGATGGTCGTCCAAACAACACATGGAGTAAGAACCCTACCTGATGACTATAGAGGTAGGCGGCTTGTAATATTTAGTCATCAGCGGACTCTACACCTGTATGTACAACAGAGTTTTGTAGCCTTTGCGAAGAGACATGAAGACTTTAAAAAGCTAGATACTGAACTTCTAGGTCTCAGCGTTGATAACACATTTAGTCATATAAAATGGGTTGAGTGGATAAAAGAGAAGCTAAATGTAGAAACACCATTCCCAATAATAGCTGATCCTAGAGGAGAGGTGGCATTAAGGCTTGGAATGCTCCACGCACAGTCAGCTACGCAAACACAGTTAGGGTAGTATTCATAGTAGATCCTAATGGTATGATCAGGCCCGTACTCTACTATTCACAAGAGCTAGGTAGGAATATTGATGAAATTCTGAGAATGGTCGTTGCTATGCAAACAAGTGATAAACAGAAGGTAGCTATACCAGCAAACTGGCCAAATAATGAACTTGTAGGGGATAGAGTTATTGTACCACCAGCACGAACTGTACAGGAAGGCTGCAGAAAGGGTGAAACAATACGAGTGCTATGATTGATGGTTCTGCTACAAAGCGGGAAGTCCTGAAAATATGGAAGAAGCAAGAAGATATCTAAGAAGAGTAGCCTTGTGCAACTGTTTTGGTTTTCATATCTGTTTGTATTGGTTGGTATTGGTTGTAACATCTATAGGTATACTATTATATAGCGATATGTGTGGAGGTAGCTGGATGAGGGGTTCGGGAGCCGCTGAGATGCTATAGATAGCGGCTCTCCCCGAGATACCCAAGATGTGGATGTCTAGGGGTGCTCCTGAATACCCCCAAGCCCAATGAAAACCCGAGCAGAATGCAGAGGAAAAGTATGAGGCAATAAAACCAACCAATATAAACCTATACAAGAGCTGAACCCCAGAGTAAGGCAATTATAGCACTAAATCCCAACACCTAAACCTTTTTGCTATTCTTTGATAGCATACTCACTCCATTGTTCAAGTATTCTTTGAGGATATGGTATTACCTGTGCAGATAGCTCTAGTATTGATGGTTCCTCCTCAGCGTTACTAATCTTCGATTTTATGATATATAAGCCAACCCCTCTAGCCAACTTTAATTCTTCAAGTATATCGGTTAACCATTCATTCATTTTCTAATTATACTACTGTTATAGAGATAGTTACATAGCTCTACTCTACACCTAAAACCGTAAAACAGTAGTGAAAACATCCAGAGAAGATCGCTATATCTGCTCCAATCAGATTAGACTATAATGCCATGACCACCGAAAATTAAAATATCAGTAATACCCTTTGTCTAAAGCATGTATTTTCAATAACCTTGGTAGCAACACCGCGTCCTTCATCATACACTACTTTTACGTGAGGAATTGATTGCTAAAATCGCCTCTAAAGACCTTCGAGATTTATTTAAAATACCGACCTTATTTATGTCAACTAGCTATCTGTCTCTATATATTTAGAAGACTATACATGAATACCGTGTTGAAAAAGGTTAAAGATGGTCAGAACTATATACCATTAGTAACAGTGGTGTATTGATTATGGTAAGCCCAAAATTTTTAGAGGAGGCGAGTAAGCAGGTAAGGCCGATCTATGCACATGGTCTATTCTTTGTTAGTATAGATTATATAGCGTACTATTTAGTATTCCACTACCATGATCCGTTAGAGTATTATAGCATTGTTGTGAAAGATGAAAAACTTTTTAATGATGAGATAGCAAGACTCTGGACAAATATGCAAGGATTTCTAGATCAGGAAAGGGTTATGGTTAATGGTGTTAGGGTATATCCACGTGTGGTCATGATAGACCTAGGTTTTGCAGAATCTAGGAAGAGACCATATATAGTCTTCACAGTAAGGTTTAGAGCCCCAATAAGGATGGGAAGAAATATGTATGAGAATTTCTATGAGTCTGAAGTACCTGAATACAACTATGTGGTATATTGGGTATTTCCTCCAGGTTCAAAAATACTAGAGGTTAATATGGGTTCTGGCGGTGAGGAGTGGGATGTAGTAAAGGGGAATATCTTAGCCATATATGGATACAAGGGTAGGAGGACAGGTGGCTATGAAAAGATACTATTTGAAATATCCAAAACAGGCATTGAAGAAACGGAAGAGTCTGAACCTAATACAAATCGGATTTGAAAATCTGGATTACATACATTGAAATCGAATTTTGGGTTACTAGCCAACTTAACAATATCTATTACGATCTCCCGTTATATGTAGAGACTATATGCCTTCACAATTCTCTTGAGATGTTTTTTACGCATCATCTTTGTTATTGATTCGGAGGATCCCCATAGAATTGCATCTGATGGACATGTAGCTATACATCCAGGTTCTAAATTCTCTGCCCTAAGTTTTTTACAGAGATCACATTTAGTAATGTGTCCTATTGGCAGTAGCTCAGGTATTCCAAACGGACATGCTGCTATACAGGATGTACAGCCAATACATTTAGCAATGGATACTGTGACTGCTCCCTGGCTATCATAGCTTAAAGCATTTGTTGGACATACCGCTATACATGGTGCTCTAGCACAGTGGAAGCATGATATCGGCCTATCGACGTCCTCAGCAACTCTATAGAGTAGAATAAGGGGTCGATTCTCGTGAAGAAATCTGCATACTTCCTCACAAACTCCACAGCCTATACATTTATCATAGTCTATAAGTCTTCTAAAACTCATCGTAGCCGGTGTTGACGATTCTATGCCACTCATTATACTCACCCTATGCATACCTCCTTCTATAGAGGTATAGATCAATATTTTTAGCTGCATTTAATCCGTCCCTGAATGCTCTTCCCAGCTTATATATCAAACCGTATACAATACTTCCAGAGGCGTAGACCTTTTCAATTTTAGTACGAAACTGTCCATCAACGACTATTCTACCAGAATCATCAAGACCTATATCTTTAGAGTTGTATAGTGCTGGTGGTGTTGGTTTAGAGCCTAATGAAACTACAACTAGATCAACCTCTATTAACTTTGTGGTATGTTGAGATGCCTTATAGTCAAACTCTGTGTACTCTAAAGCCTTAGCGAAATCGTGTTCTACCACAACCCTCTTGATATCTATATACCGCATAAGCTTTACATTCTCTTTATATAGATTCGTCATCCAATACCAGCCCATATGAGTTTCACTAGCTCTACCACCATATAGAACGTAGATTTCCTCAAAACCCTGTTCGATCATCTTTCTAACCACTTCAACAGCTGGAATATCCGTGCCTATGACTGCTGCCCTCCTACCCCTACCTATCTGGTTTGATGAAAATCCCTCTTCATGTAGACGCCAGGAGTATAGATATCCAAATGCTGTAATGACATTCTTAACATTCTCAGCAATGTTAATTGGCTGCCAAGTAC
This sequence comes from Ignisphaera sp., assembly GCA_038889075.1. Classification (GTDB taxonomy): domain Archaea; phylum Thermoproteota; class Thermoprotei_A; order Sulfolobales; family Ignisphaeraceae; genus Ignisphaera. Next base: position 204,621 of record JAWAHS010000001.1, on the reverse strand, counting down.
CTGTAGATATTAGAATAGCACTGTACTTCTCTACAATGTTCTCCAATTGTACTACTCTTTCAACAAATTCATCACCAAAATCATTTCTACTCTGTCCATATCTAAATACCTTTGTCCTGAAGAAAAATTTTACGGAAAATCTATCCCTCAAATCTTCTACACCCTCTATAATACTATCTGAAGAAATTTTATATGAAGGGATAGCAAACATCATTGTACCACCTGCATAGGGTAGTTTCTCATAGACATCCACCTCATATCCTTGGCAGGCAAGGTATCCTGTTGCAGCAAGTCCCGCGGGACCCGCTCCTATAACAGCTATATTCCCCCTTCTATTACTTGGTTCACGACACATGAAGGCAAACTTCAATTTATTCACCTATTCGATGAGAACTATCTTTACATATTGATTTTCTGAAAGCTCAATTCCAAAAAGAACCTTGGCTTTCTCAACATTAAATATATCTGCATAGCCAACTCTATTAATGGAATCCAAAATATCTTCAGGCAATGCATGTTTATCAATAATTCTTTCACTTACTTCATGACACAAGCTTATCATAGGAGTGATGTGCCTTGATCTAGGTATAGGTGGGTCTCTATAGGAATACATGCTACATAGAGATATCCTTATCCTCATGCCTTAAACCTCCGATATACTGTTTTAGGTTTCTGTAGGCCAAGTAGCGTCGCTGCTCCATATATTATAGCTTCTGGTCTTGCTGGACAGCCAGGAACGTATACAACACCGTCTATCTCTAAACCCATTTCGCTAAACATTTCAAGAACCTTTGGAAATCCGCCCATAGTTGAGTAGGATTCGAACCATATGTTGCCGCCAACGGCACACGAACCTATAGCTAGCACAAATCTCGGTCTAGGCATTGCACTAAGAGCTCTATAGACCTTTGAAAACGTTTTTATTGTTACAGGTCCTGTGAGAAGTGCTAGATCAGCATGTCTAGGGCTTACCACAAGTTTTATACCAAATCTTTCAACATCAAAGTAGGGGGTTAGAACATCTAAAATTTCTATGTCACAACCATTACAGCTCCCCGTATTTATATGAAAAACCCATATACTTCTCTTAATTCTAGATAGAGCCTTCTTCAAATCTATGCTTTTAGAGCTGGATTCCTTAATGGTTGACTGACTCATTGTTCCGGAACACCTATGAATTTCTTTAATGTTTCCTTTCTTCTACAATCAGGACATAGATCCATGGTCTCCGTTGGAATATCGGGAACCTTTGATGCAATTTTATTGCTAAGCTTCTTAGAGGTAAAGGTTTTGCCACATATAGAGCATGTTTTAACCTCGTGCTCTACATCCGAATAGAGATCGTATATATTGCCTGTAGCTAATTCAAATTCTTTTGTTATTTTAATTGCTTTCTCCGGACATGTATCGGCACACATACCACAAAATATACATCTTCCAACAAAATATCTTAGGATCATTGTATTGCTCTCTGTTGTTAACGTAAGAGCTTTAGGGGGACATATTCGCGTGCATGCACCACATCCTACACACTTATTTGGATCAATCTCTATAGCGCCTCGAAATGAGTCCGTAACTAGTGGTTCTTGATATGGATATTTTATGGTGACAGTACCCGTTTTTACCGCTATTGGAATTATCTTCAGAAATTTAACCATGTAGATCACCTTATAGCTCTAGTGCCCTTTAATGAAAGAGCTTCTATAGGAATAGATTTTACGGTATTTCTATCTACATCTACTACAATAGCTCTATCGGTGCAGGAGAAACATGGATCAATACTTGCTATTGTTAGAGGTGCGTCTGCTAAATCTATCCCTTTAAGCATTATTGGGATGGCAGGTAAATTCTGATATGTTGGTGCTCTGACTCTCCATCTGTACGGGGAGTATTCTCCTGTTAAGAGTACGTGTATGACCTCACCTCTAGGAGCTTCAACAGATCCTATACCTAGTCTATACGGTTCCACTGACCATGATTCATTTCTTATACTTCCTGAAGGAAGTTTGTCCAGTAGCTGATACAGCATGTCAATGCTTTCAAAGGTTTCATCGACTCTAACGAGCGTTCTAGCTAGGTTATCACCTTCGCTATATGTTGGAACTCTAAAGCTTACATATTTATAGGCTGCATATGGGTAGTCCCTTCTAACATCTCTATCAAGTCCTGATCCTCTAGCAGTTGGGCCAACAAGAGAGAGTGCAATGGCCTCTCCAAGGGGTAGTACACCTGTTCCTCTAAGTCTTGCAGTAACTTGTGGTACATTAATGGATATCTCTACGAGTTTCTTGAACTCCTCTCTAACATAATTTAGAACATCGATAGCTTTCCTAATCTTATCATTATCTATATCCCTTCTAACACCTCCAACAACATTTATTCCATAGGTCTTTCTACTACCTGTTAGAAGTTCCGCAAGTATCATAACCCTTTCTCTAATCCTCCAGGAATGCATGAAGCCTGTATCATATCCCAATAGATGGAGTGCAACTCCAACCCATAGTAGATGGCTATGTATTCTCTCAATCTCTAGTATTATGGATCTTATGAATAGCGCTCTTTCAGGTACATCTATATCTAAAGCATTTTCAACTGCTTGGCAATACGATGTTGAATGCACAAATCCACATATTCCACAAATTCTCTCGGCAAGAAATGGAACCTGGTCGTATTTCATATTTTCCCCAAGTTTCTCAATACCTCTATGAACCATGAATCCCATATACCTAGCATCTATAACTTTTTCTCCTCTAACATAGAGCTCAAAGAACTCCGGTTCATGGAGAGCCGGATGATATGGTCCAATTGGTATCGTTACAATATTCTCTGCACCTATTTCTTTTGCATACTCTACTGCCTTAGGTCTATAAAGCTTTAGAAGTTCAGACACACTATACTCTTTCTTAAGAGGGTGCACCTTCTCGGGCCAATCCTCGGGCAATACAAGTCTGTAAAGCTTTCTATTCAAAAACTCTACGCCAAGCATATCATGTGCTTCAAGCTCATACCAATCACTCGCCCTATTAATATCAACAACTGTGGGTACCTTTGGATCCTCTTGAGGAAGCGCTACCTCAAATACAAGATTTGTATGCTCCTTATCGACACCAAATACGTAGTATAGCCTATATACACCCTCTAGACCTCTTTCATCAGATGCCATCATCGTTCTCAGATATATCCCCTTTAAGATAGCTAATCTCTGTACAATATGCGGAAGTATATCCCTGTGAATTTTAATCCTTACAATACCACCTCTCTGCTCTATACTGAATACCTTATCTTTGAATTCCATAATCTTTGAGATAGCATCTCCAACAATGTTAGTAGAGTGCGCAGAGACCATAGAGGCACCACTCATATTAGCTTCACCACTATCCATGCTATAATGATTAATAAGTATATAAGCATAAGTGTTTTGACAGCTATATCAATTCTAGACCGTCCTAGAAGTGCGGCAACAGCACCAAATATTATATATACTAATGCAGCAATAACATGAATGAAAAACAGTGAGACAAATGGTGTTACTGCTAATCCTATACCTATCCCCATCGTTATGGGTAGAGCAATTATGGTATATCTATCAATGAGATGTAGATAGAGATAGAGTGCTAGCATCGGCCCTGAGAATTCGATTATTGAACCTGAAGCTAATTCTGGTTCAGCTTCGTGCAAATCATATGGAAGTCTCTTACTACCTACATAGGATACGATAAATATAAATAGTATTGAGAATAGTAGAAGTATGAAAGATTTTACTGATGAATCAAAGGTCTTTATAGATAAATAGTACAGGGGTATGGACGCTATGAATCCCATTTCATTCACTATATCGATGGTTAAGCCTCTAAAAACACCAATTATTGAGAATGGATTCGATGATAGTGTGCTTACGAGTATTAGTAGGCTGTGTGTAGAGATGATTAATACAATAATTATCGTCAGTGTGTATATATCAAATGATATTAGAATATAGGATAGCAGATACAGCGTTGTAATTGAAAGTGAAAGTGCGAGAATGAATAGAAATATGCTATATTGTAGAGTAGGAGGTATCCTAAGTTCTTTAGAGGAAAGCTTTATTATGTCATACCAGGTCTGCAGGATTGTTGGAGGACCATAGCGAGTCTGTATCTTTGCCCTAATTTTCCTCTCAATTCCGTCAAGAAGAGGTGGAAGAAAAATGTATAGAAGCATTGAAGTAACTATGGCTAACACAGTCTCTACAAATGCCATACCAGCACCATCACAAGTATTATTGAAATAGATGTGAAGAGTTCAAATAAAATTGATGTAGCTGATAATGCATCCTCTAAGCTGCACTGAAGCCTCAGTATGAATAGTGCGATAGATTTTAGTATTTTTATAGCAACATCTTCTCTGGCAATACAATTGTGTGCTTTAATTATTTTACCCACTATCATATTGTAGAATCCTTTACTGAGGACAAGTGTATACTCTACTCGACGCTGAAGACGTTCAACTAACCGTTGTATTACAGATCCCATCGAATAGCTCACGGTACTGCACCCCCAAGCCACTGCATATCTCTTGATGCTGTCCTTAGACGCATGTATATATAGTAGACAAGTGCTAGAAATAGCAGGATAGCTAGAAGTAGTGGTGCTAATATATCGGGTTTCATTGTCTCAATTCCCCATATGGCAATTATGACTAAAGGTGTACCGACAATACCCAGCCACGCAGGTATGCACTCCCATATAGTCAATCTTCTTAAAAGCTCTATACCCGTTTTCTTAGCCTCTGTACCACCTCTCCATGTACCCCAATATACGGTAATATATCTAATGCTGTATATTGCTGCCAGTACTATAGCGACCGATGTAGAGACTACAATTACCGTTCCTACTACTGGGTTTACAATTAAATACGACAGCAATGAGATGAGGAGGTACAGCTTTGCTATGAATCCTATTGTTGGGGGTACTCCCATTAAAGATAGAATAGAGATTAGTGCTGAAAATGCCTCAGCAGGTATTTCTCTTGCTAGATAACCCAATTTGGATATCTCTCTTGTATGTGAGTAGACTTCAATGGAACCTGAGTTTAGGAATAGTGCAGCTTTGTACATTGCATGCGAACATATAATGGCTAAGGCAGCCTCTAAAAATACTGAAAGGTTGGACAACCTATACAGCATGAGTACGGATATTATGAGCCCCGTATGTTCAATTGTACTGTATGCGAGGATTCTCTTAATATCTGTTTGTACTAACGCTAGAAGACCTCCATAGATACTTGTTAGAATGCCAAAGAATAGAAATATAGTAGGCGTATAGGCCGTATCTATCGATGGTAGCACCCTGAGCACACCATATACACCCATTTTAACCATAATACCAGATAGTATTGCCGAGGCTGGAGCTGGGGCAAGTGAATGTGCATCTGGAAGCCAAAAGTGGAGTGGTATTACAGCAGCCTTAGCTATGAACCCTAGTACCATTATAATGTATAGTACTGGGGGCAATCCGCTTAGCAGATGAGCTACTTCAGTAATTGGAGTAAATAGTGCTTCGGTGATTGGCATTTTAATAGATAGAGATGCTAAAAGAGTCATTAACGCCATATCTGAGGGTACCATGGATACAGCTATATATCTTAGTCCAGCTGCGAGCGTCCTTCTCTCAACCTCATACACTATGGTAAAGAATCCAACCATCTCTGCAATTAGCCAACACACTATAAATGATATAACATTCATTGCTACAAAGGTGGTATACACCGTTACTGCGAATACGTCTATAAGTATATGCAGATGACCTCCGCCGTACTTAAGCTCCTGATAACCATTTGTATACATTGATGATGCGAATCCTATTATAGCTGCTAGTGTTGCAATAATGGATGATGTGAAGTCCCAGGGTCCTCCTGAAATAATTGAGTAGAGCGGCATTGCAATAAGAACTAAGTACCCGATACTTTTCATAATTTTACTTCTGAGTCTGCTTGCTGCAATTACAAGTAGCGCTACAACTATAGCTATGTACTTAAGTATCTCCACTATCCACCACCTGCGGTAAATAGCTTCAGATAGATCGAATCTACAGTCATTATGTATTTCCTAATACCATTAGTAGATACCACCATTTTGCTACCACTCACTAATATACTGTAAATATCATACGTTATATACGTTAGTCCAAGTATTAAAAGAATTAATGCCACACTAATGCATAGTATCGATGGTAATACAATCCCGTACTCACTCTTCTTAGAATCCTCTAATTTAGGTAGAAATAGTGTATAGATTACCCTAAAGTAGCCTATAGCCGAGATCCCAGAGATGATTATGATTGATAGAGCTTGTATGTATGCAGATGCCTCTATCATTGGTAGAAATATCATGTATTTACTAAAGAAGCCTGGAAGAGGCGCTAAACCCAGTAAACTTAGCATCCCTATAGTAACAGCCAGTGCTATGGCCGGATATCGCCTTCCATAACCTCTCATATCATCTATTTTTCTACTACCTGCTATGGTAGCCAAGGTTCCAAAGCCTGTAAATAGCATGGATTCGCTTAAGGCGTGTACAATACTATGGAATAGTATCGCCGCAAGTGTCTTGGCCATGATCTCCTCAGGATGGTTGGATGTAAAACCTATAAATGGTATGAAGAGTAGCCCTATGTGGCTTATAGTACTGTAAGAGAGGAATCTCTTCACATCCCTTTGTATAACCATTACGAGTGAGCCCAGATACCCTGACACTATACCAAGCATACTTAAAATCATTAGTACAAGATCTCTAAAGGGTATCTCAAAAACTTTGAACATCAGCATTGAGCCACCAGAGAATATTGTCAGCATTATCCTGAGTACACCGTATGTACCAACCTTATCAACTATTCCAGCAAATAGAGCGGAAGCAGGTGTCGGTGCTTCAGTATATGCGCTTGGAAGCCAGTAGTTATTTGGAAAGAGACCTGCCTCAAAGGTTAGTGCCCATAGCGTTAGAGCTATTGATACAGCTGACGCCAACACTATATTGCCAAAACACACATCACCAACACATACCCCACTCCATGAGCTAATTGTATCCGGCACGATACCTTGGGCCTTTGCAGCTATATCAGCTATATTCAGCGTACCATAAGCTGCATATATAAATGATACCCCAAATAGGAAGAATGTTGTTGCCAATGCTCCTATAAATGCATAGCTTATGGATGCCTCTACAGCCCATCTCCTTCTCTTAAAGAATGATACGAGAGCATATGAGGATATGCATAGTACCTCAAGCATAACAAAGAAGTTGAATATATCACCTGTATATATGCAACCCATAACACCGGCCATGAGTAGCAACATCAAGGTTGTAAGCCACTCATATCCAGCAACTTTTCCGTAGTACCAAAAACTATAGATGGAAATCTTTAGAAATAGTATAGATGCTAGAAAACCTAGGATACCATTCATGAAGTCCACAGTGTATACTATACCTAAAGGTGGCGGCCATCCTCCAAAGGGATAGACGAGTATATGACCTCTCATTACAGCGTCTATCGTTTTATAAGAAAAAAGTGTGATTATGATAGCCACTATCAACATGTATGTCGAATAGAAGTATCTATTTCGTGTAAATAACGAAAAGATCGGTGTGATAAAAGCAGCTAATACTAAGAGTATTGGAATCAGACCTACTTCATGCAACATCATAATGATCACCTAGTCAAAAATCTTTTTTGCATATATATCAAACTCCTCCGCGATTTCTCTATACATATCCTCAGTTTTTGTAGTTGTTACATAGATCCAATTAACATATAGAATGTTTTTCTCTTCATCAACATCAATAACAACTGTACCAGGGGTATTTGTTATAGATAGCGATACAAGTGTTAAGGCATAGCCACTTTTAGAGTGTATAGGTACTCTAACAATACCAGGCTTTATCTGTATGGACGGGCTCAAACCTATTTTTATAACGTTTAGATGTGCCTTGACTTCATATATTAGGAAGTAGATTATAATGTACTTAATTAGATAGAACAACCTAGAGATATCCAGAGCCTTTCTCCAATTTTCAACAACTATAGGTGCTATTATAATTCCTATAGCTATGGATACGACGATTCCTGTAGCTATATCATAGAGTTTTAGTGAACCAGAGTACACTAGGTACAGCAAAAAGGAGAATAGAAATATCGGAAGTGCTCTAAGTAGTCTCCTCAACAACTACCACCCTCTTCAGCTTCCCTATTTCATCCATATCAACTGTATTAAAATGTCTATACAAGTGTAATATGGCTGTAACTAAAAATATGTTTACAGCTAACCCTATCACTATAGCTGTTAGAACTAGTGCCTGTGGTAATGGATCTACGGCTCTTTCTAAGAATTGTTTTAAGACTTCTGATGTAGGATTCCAGTCTAAGAGAACAGGTGGTTGTAGAAGTATGCCAGGCTTCCACAATCTATATCCTATAAGTATTAGGAATGCATTGATAGAATCTTGAAGTATTGTAAAAGATATTAATTTCTTTACCAAATTGGGCTTGGATATAACACCATACATACATACAGCTATGTTCACATATAGTGAAACTATTACGATTACATACATAGATATCTGCAGTTCAGAACCCACTCTCCTCACCCTCTATAGTCTTTCTTGAAAGCTCTTCACTATAGAAGACAATAATCATAGCTAAGCTGAATGCCGAAACCACAGCCAATCCCTCAAATAGGTTATAGAACCATATGCTGCCACCCATAGGGGCATCAGCAATTGTATGAGGGTAGCTAAAGCCGCTCATAGCTTTACCCTGGTTCTGAAAGATAAAGGTCGTTTGATTGCTGAAGAGCTGGAAGATTAGAGGTATTATAGCAGTTAGTGCTATACCAACTAATGCTGTATTTCTAATTACTAGAAGGTGTTTATATGATAGCCTAGATCTGTCTATAAAGAGTCTAGAGAAAACAACTATAGCAACTACTGATGTAACAGCAGCAATGGCTCCCCCTTGGAAACCTCCACCAGGAGTTAACTGTCCATGTAGAATAGTTGCAAAACCTACTACTAGAATTCCAACCATTGATATCGCTGTCGATCTCTGAACTATTATCGATAGACCTCTACCCTCTAACGTATCCTTCTTTCCTAAAATCTCTCTATATAGTGCTAAAGCTGCTATTATAGCACTATAAAATACTGCGGTTTCAAACAGTGTATCAAGCCCTCTATAGTCCCAAACAATCGCCGTTACTGCTTCAGGTGACGATGTCCATATGCTCTGATTAAATGGATTGTATGTATTATTGAGATATTTGATAGCGATAGTTCTTACATCTACCGGTGGCATATGACCTAGGGCACCTAAGAGGGTGGGTACAGCAAGAATAGTTACAGCGAATACTATCGATGCAATAAATATTGCGTCTCTAATCCTAGTACCTTTCATACCTCCCCACCTTTTTTATCAATAGTATTATCAATAATGACATAAACCCAATTGAAACTGCTACATAAACGAGAACTATATCAGGGGCCATAAGTAGAAAGAACATTAGCGTATACATAGTACTTTGCAATGCTGAAAATATGACTGCTCTTAGGAGATCTCTAGATATTATTGCTAATATAGTTGCTGGGATGCTTAATAGAGCTGAAATACCGAGCATTACAAATACTAGGTCAGCAAGTTCTAACACTTATCCCCACCTCTATCCTCTGCTAACTGATTCACATAACAGGGTTGATATGCGACTACTTTAGATTTATAGGCTGCTCTAGCTATTGCATGGGCTCCTGCACCTCCAAGTATAAATATAAATAGAGCTGTAACGAGAGCTCCACCAGCTACAAACCATCTAAACATACCAAGAAATGGCGATCCAAATGCAATCAGCGCTGCACCTATTGCTGGAATAATAGCACCACCGATACTACCAATAGTTAGTGCATGAAGTCTTATATAGAAGTTGGGAAATCTTATCATCAGTATTGCCGCAATGAGATCGCAAAGGACTCCTATAGCAACAAGTATCTGACCAATTACAACAAGAATCCAGTTAATCAACTCTACATCCATACTATTCACCCATTTCCTTTGCTTCTAGATACTTAGCCACATATATATCTAGTGCGTAGATCCATAGCGTTAAAACAATTGCACATGGAATTAGTATTGGACTTCTAAGAAGGATGCTGAGAATAATTAGAAATGCTGCTAAATCATAGCCTAAGGCATCTATAACTAAGACCATATCCGGAATGGTAGGACCTTTAAATAGTCTCACAAGGTATAGAAGAAAGGAAGCTAAGTAGAAAAACATTGCAATGGTTAAAAAATTTGTTACCCATGACTCTAAAAAATTCAAGGTCTTCATCCCACTCTCTTTCCTATTTCTATTATTCTATGCTTTAAAGTGTGCTACTACATCTGATGCTATTAGCTCTAATGCACTCTTCTTATCCTTACCTATAGGTGATCCAAATACTATCTGGGTAACCCCAAGCTTTACTAGTCTATTTAACACTTCTATACACTCTGTTGGTGTTCCTGAAATTGAGAATGCATCTATCATCTCATCTGTAACAAGTGAAAATGCGTCCTTGAATCTTCCTTTCGATATATTTTCTCCTATCTCTTTAGCCTTCTCTACATCTATTCCATGTCTCCTGAGAACCTCCTCTGGTGCTCCAGCAACAATAAATGCAACTATCGGTCTCACAGTTTTCCTAGCTACAGATCTATCTCTGTCTATCGAGAAGCTTGTATAGGCAACAATATCTAGTTTCCCAATTCTTTCTTTAGCCCCTTCCCTAATAATATTCATCGCATACTCATAGTCTTTAGGGTTAGAGGCATTTATCAGTATACCGTCACCCAGTAATGCAGCTAGCTGTAGCATTTTAGGTGCCTGAGCACCTATATATATAGGTATCTCATGTACAGGTTTATAGTTCAGAGCCGCGCCAAAAACTTTAAAGATTTCACCACTATATGTAACTACCTCACCCCTAAGCAGCTTCCTTATAATCTCAACACTTTCCCTAATTGTTGCAAGAGGTTTTTTCCATTCAATAGATATCTTTTCAAGCGTTGCCCTATCACCAGCTCCGATACCAAGGACAGCTCTACCATTGGATACCTCATCTAGTGAGGCCACAGCCGATGCTGTCCAGACGGGGCTAATTACATAGGGATTTGTTACACCAGGTCCGAGCATAATCTTCTTACTATTCAATGCAATCGATGTCAATGTTACATAGACATTTCTATTGTTAAAGTGATCTGTTATCCAGACATAATTGAATCCGAGATTTTCAGCATGTATAGAGAGGTTAACGAGCTCTGAAATAGGTGATGAAGGGACTAACTCAATTCCAAATCTAAGTTCCACTACCATGACACCATAAATGGTGTAAGAGGCTGAGGTTAAAAACTTTACTACTGGATAAAACTTTTATAACTACCCTAACTCAGAATACCCTGCAACCATGGTGAAACACAGTGTTTAGATTTAAAAGCATACAAAAAGTGTACGAGATAGGCGGAGTTAGGATCGGAGGAGCTCCTTGGGAAAACCCACCTGTTTTAGTAGGCTCTATATTTTATCATAGACATAAGGTAGTTAAAGATGAGAAGAATGGTGAATTCGATAAGACCGCTGCCGAAGAGCTTATTAAAACAGTTGAAGAACTCTCCAATAAAACAAGAATACCTGCTATGTTAGATGTTGTTAGTAGCTCCCCTAATGCAATAGTTAAATACATAGACTTCGTTTCAAGCATAACCAAAATGCCCATAATGCTCGACGCACTATCGATTGAGACAATGAGGGCAGCATTTCAGTTTGTGAAAGATGTAGGACTCAATGATAGAGTCATCTTCAATTCTCTAAATGCTAAATCGAAAGATGAAGAATTTTCACTTCTCCAAGAATTCAATATAAAATCATCTGTACTACTGCTCTATACAGAACGAGTAGTGGATATCGACGTCAGGCTAAAGAACCTTGAACTCCTCCTTGATAAAGCCAAAAACTACGGCATAGAAAAGGTACTCATAGACACCTTCGTTATAGATGTCCCAAGCCTTTCAGCAGCCATAAGAACACTAATTGAAATCAAATCAAAATATGGCTTACCATGCGGTGCTGGGGCTCACAATGCTATCTCATCACAGAGAAAATCCTTTAAGGAAAGATTTGGTATCGATGGTACAAAGGCTTGTGAATTGGCAAGCAATCTAACCACAATAGCGTTAGGAGCCGACTTCCTGTTATACGGTCCTATAGAAAGTGCTGTAGAGATCTTCCCAGCCACCTATACAGTCTATACATCATATAGATACCTAGGTAGAAAGAAGGATCTGTTGATAGAGATTTAAAGTACACTACTTTGATATATTCCAGATTTACGATTTTCCATCAGTAAAGCCTCTTAACAATACAACCCTAACAGCTACAATATTCCATCTAATGTTTAAGGACTTCTTTAAATCATCTATATTTTTCAATTAAATTGACTGGTCCGTAGCACTGCTCCTTAATCTTATTTAGATTTCAATAAATAGGTATATAGCGATTAAATGTCGTATGATAATGCCTATAGTTCTTAGAAATCTCTTCCCGTTGAGATTTAAGCAAGGGTACTATTATGCATGGTTATAGGGAGTTTGCTTGAATATACCAACCCTGGTATGGTGACCCCTAGCATATTCTAGGTACGAGCTCGCCATGTGGTGGTTCAAGAATTCTAAAACCTCCTACGGCAGTCTTCAAAATTACATAGTTTTTGTACTTTTCACTGGCTTTAACTTCGCCTATAATTCTGGCATTTGTATACCCAAGACTCTTCATGTAGTTGACTATGTCTTCGGCCATTAGTGGATCAACGGAGAGAACTGCTATACCTTCACTTGCTAGATAGAGGGGGTCTATGCCTAACATTTCACAGTATCTAGCTACTGGTTCTCTAATAGGTATATTCCCTTCGTCAACAACTATCACAATATCTAAGGAGGATGCCCATTCATTTAAGACCCCAGAAAGACCCCCACGTGTAGGGTCTCTTGCAGCATGGATGTAGTCGCCGTATCTTTCAATTACTGGGATCATAAGCTTTGTTAACGGTTTCACATCGCTTTTTAAAATACCCTCAGCTAATTCATCAATGCGCTTTTCGAGACCTAATTGAAGCATCATGATCACCGCTCCATGATCGCCAACATAATCACTAACTATGATCTTATCCCCTGCCCTAGGTCTATCCACTATAGGTCTGCCTGCTATACCTATACCCACAGTAGTTATTACAATCTTATCCACCTGGCCTCTCGGCATAACTTTAAAGTCTCCTCCTATCAATGCCACTCCCTCATTTCTAATAACATCTATGAAAGAGTCCACTATTATTTGAAGATCCTTAATAGGAAAACCCTCTTCAACAACTATTGAATCGAGCAGTGCAATGGGTTTGCCACCCATCATAACAACATCATTTATAGTACCTGAGGCGGCTAGTGAACCTATATTGCCCCCAGGGAAGAATAGTGGATTAACGGTGTAGCTATCCATTGTAACAACAAGGTACTTTCCATCTGGTAGAGGTATTAGAGCACCATCGTCTGGCCAATCAATTCCTATACCTCCGCCAATTCTCTTCAGCGACGGATCAACCCTTGAGAATATAACTCTTTCCAAAATTTCTCTCATCTCAATACCTCCAGAACCGTGTAGTAATCTAATGACGTCATCCACTATCATCACCCATAGTATTGCTACTTGGATTTCAGCTTTTTAGCAAGCTGTGCTATATTCTCATAAAGTCTTATTAATCCTTCCGATGAATCACCACCTTCAGTATCGCTAAGAAGGTTCCTCACAAATTCGATCTGCTCGTACAAGCCTTCCACACTAAGCCTTGATATGACTATGCCTGCATGCACCATTACAATATCCCCCCTTGCCACTCTTTCCTCAGAAATGCCAAGTAAAGCCTCTCTCACAATACCATCACCATAGTCTATCTTTACGATATTGCTATTCTCATCGATATCTACAACTACTGCGGGTACCCCTAGACACATTTGATTTCACACTAACCCTATCTTCTCTGTAGCTTTATTAACTAAACTACCTGCATAGAATTTCTCGTATCCATAGCGCTAGATAAATGTCATTCGTAGTTCTAGAGCTGACAGAACTATCTAAGGGTTGCATTCAATGGATTTAAAACTCGAGTGCTAACTAATAGTGCATGCTTTCGGCCATTGCATTCAAACCTCCTATTCCCAATTTTCATGGAGATTCGTCCCCGTGGTATAGAATACTATCCTCTATAATCACTTCCCGGCTTTACTGGATGCTATGATTATCTGGCCAAATGCTATTCCACCGTCACTAGGAGGCAATCTTCTGGGCAAGATAACATCTACACCATATTCCTTTAACACCTCCTTCACACCTCTAACTATATGAGTATTTGCAGCTGCACCACCTCCAATAACAATGTATTGCTTTGCATTTCTCCTTCCCTTTAACGATACCAGTGCCGCTTCACCTAATGCTCTGCCAAAACCTCTCTGTATTGTGGTAGCTATATCCTCCTTTCTCTCTTTACCAATATTGTCGAGAACCCATCTAAGCATATCTGAAACGCTTACAATTATTCTATCACCAAAGCTTCTTAACCTTGGTGTATAGCCTAGATCCTTACCTATATCAGCTACAGCCTCAAGCTTTATTGGTGGTTCACCCTCATAGCTTCTGAACGTACATATATTTAATAGAGCTGAAAAAGCATCTAGTACTCTACCGATACTCGTTGTAACCATACCCTTTCCACTCTTAGATAGGTAATATATTACCTCACCCTCCTTACGACCATGTGGAAGGCCTTTAAACAAATCCATTTTATCAAGAGTATCTAGAACCTCATCTTCACTGTAACCAGCTGAAGCCATTATGCTGATAAGAGACTTAACTGGATATATAGCAGAGGAATCTCCACCCGGAAGTATAAAGGGCTCTAGACTGCCAGTTCTCATATAATCCCTATAGCTAGCGGTTATCACCTCACCACCCCATATACCTCCATCGTCTCCATAACCTGTTCCATCAATTGCTATACCAACAACTTCTTCATCCTTCGAAACCCCTACTTCACCCATAACGGATGCTATATGTGCATGATGGTGCTGAACCTCGATAAGTTCTGCACCAAATTCTCTAGCCAACTTCTTCGCAGCTGATCTGTTATGATAAAGGGGATGCTTATCCAGTGCTATAAACATGGGATTAAGTCTGTACACCTTTATAAACCACCTAAGCTCTTTCTCAAGATCCTCCAGCTGTGCAGGTTCATCGATATCACCTATAAACTGTGTCAGAACGACCTTATTTTCAAAACCTACAGCACCAGCTGTTTGAAGCTCTGCACCAACAGCTACGCCTTCTAAAAGCTCCACTTGTGTTTCTATCCATTCTGGAGCATATCCACGTGCCCTCCTAAGAAACACCGGTACACCATCTGTAAACCTTATAACACTATCATCAACTCTATGAACGATCTGCCTCTCATGTTCAACAACATAATCCACAACATCTACAAGTTCGCTAAAAATACATTCGAGATCCGTACACATAGGCTTTCCATGAACATTCCCACTAGTCATTATAAGAAAACCGTCTGGAGTAGTATTAAGTAGCATAACCTGAAAACCCGTATATGGAAGCATAACACCAATTGTAGAAAGTGCAGGTGCCACATATTCTGACAGTGGAGATCCAGGACGCTTAGGCATAACTACTATAGGTCTTTGTGGAGACTCTAGCAATTCTCTTGCACCTGGAGGAGGTATAGCGATTCTATTCACTATGTCGAAATCCTTAGCCATTAGAGCAAATGGTTGTGAAGGTCTCCTCTTCCTAGATCTCAACTCTAGGACAACATCATCTCTCGTAGCCAGACACGCTATGTGATAGCCACCTATACCCTTAATGGCAACTATACAGCCCTCAAGAATCTTCTGCGCTATGAAACTTACAGGATCTTCAACATAGATCCTCTCACCACTACTTCGATATACAAATGTTTTTGGACCACATCTAGAACAGCTTATACCTTGTGCATGAAATCTTCTAATATTGCTCGGATCGCTATACTCTTTTGAACACTCTTCACATAGTTTAAACTTAAACATGGCTGTATTTTCTCTATCATATGGTATATCATACATCATAGAAAACCTAGGACCACACCATGCACAACTATTCCATGGATATCTATAGAATCGCGAACCCTCTGTATAGATCTCATTGATACAGTCCCGACATATAGCGACGTCTGGTGGTATAGAGCTTCTTGCAGATAGACTCTTACTACTCCTTAGAATTTTAAAGGATGCAAAATACTGAGGCTCAACCTCTCTAATTTCAATGCTTACTATCTTAGCAGGTGGAGGCTTTTCAGTAGTGAGCCTTGATATAAAGATCTCAATCTGATTTTCTTCCCCCTCAACATGTATCTCAACTTCGCTACCACCAAGATTAACAACATACCCTTTTAAATTAAGAGAGGTAGCAAGCCTATAGATAAAGGGTCTAAAACCAACCCCTTGTACGGTACCTACTATCCTTATCTTTACAGCCCTAACATCCCTACAACCCAATACTACCCCCATAAAACCGCTAAAGTATAGTATAGCCTTGTTAGTGGTATGGAGTACTACAGCTATAAACATTTCTATTGTGACCATTGATATTGGATTTGTGTTTCAGTCTATGATTGTGCACTCCCATTAACTATGTAGAATCGGTAGAGTAGTACTTACCAATACACTATCTAGCGTAAGCCATACCATAGCTGCACACCATGTTGACACGGTTTTCATACCATAAGGTATATAAAGTCTATTTTACTCCTCTATTTACTATGTCTCATAGTATAGAGCATTACCCTAGAGGTAGAGAGTTTAGGGTACTTGTTCTAGAGTACGTGACAGCAACATTCAAATGCCGTAACCAATACGATGCCCTACTTCCGGAGGGCTTCTCAATGGCTTATACTCTAGCTAAACTCCTCAACAAATATGTTGAAACACGCATTGCTGTTTCACGTTTGCTAGCCCATGTCTATAGAGATGACATTGATATTGCCCACTATATTGACTGTAACTACTTTGAAGAAAATGTTTCTAAAATTGCAGAAGAATACAATAAAATTATTGTGATTGCACCACCTATGGAGTTAGTGAGATTAGCTGAAATTGTAGGTAGGAAGATATGGGGACCTAGTACAAATTCGATTCAACTACTTTCAGATAAGTATAACTCCATGATGGTCCTCAGAAGATGTGGGATAGCTGTACCTGAAACTGTAGAGGTTAGAGATGTCAGTAATATTGATTTGAAATCGCTAGAATACCCAGTTGTTGTTAAACCCTGTATGCTTGCAGGTTCAGAGTGTGTCTACATAGCGAGGAGCCCAAGCGATGCTGAGAGATATATTATAAGAGCTCTACGGTGCGATCCTCTTCGTAGAGCTGTCGTCCAGCAATACATTGAAGGAATTCATGGAAGCATTTCAACAATTATAAGCAATGGAAAAATATTGTTCTATTCAGTTAACAAACAAATTATAGAATTGGATGGTAATGCATTTAGATATAGGGGAAACATACTTCCAGTTAGAGATTGTGAAATCGTTAAAAACGTCCATAGGTTTCTAACAAAGTTAATTCAATGCTATAACGATATAGAAGGTTACATAGGATTTGACATAGTTATGTGGGATGGAAAACCTATTGTCGTTGAGGTTAACCCAAGGTTAACAACACCATTTATAGCCATAGCAAGACTCTATCCAGAGGTGGGTAAGATAATCGTAAATGCAATGACGAATAGAAACTTTGATACCCATATATACCTAGGGGACGTGGCCAGCGGAATTGCAATCGTAACCATATCGGAGAGGGAATCCGGTACACAGCATCTATTTTTTGACGAATCATCATTTACATATAGAGGAAGGGAATTGAGGATATCCATAGATAAACTAAATAGTTGGAACAAATGCTAGGTAATGGAACACTGTGTTATGAATATCACTGGTTATATGAAATGTGTGAAGCATTTACTAAAAATCCGTTGAAAAGTTGTAGTAGAGTTTCGGTCAAATTCTCTATGTGAATTCCTTCAGGTACTTAAATTCGTAAACTCGAAAACATTACATACCTCCATAAAAAGCCTGCTCTACGCTACGCAATAGCACACTAATACAGCGCATCGAGGAATCTGCACAGCTGAACCGTTTCTGATTATAGTAAGGAACCATTCGAGGAAGAAAGCGCAGTTAATGAAGATTTTAGATAGAAGATTTTAGAATATCAATAGAGATCAAAACGTTCACGGATATCTGGTTGAGATAGGCTATCTCCATCTTTATATATGTTACGGAATTAGATACTATTTTGATAACTCTGTCGAAACTGCTTCTAGCCACTACATCTCTATAAGCTAACCAGTATAATCAACAGTTCAGAATCAAATTTGGAATTAATGTAGTAAGATTACAATTGTTGCATCATCGAAAATATCGGTAGTATTGCCTGTATAAATTTCGTCAATACTATGCCTAAGATCTTATAGAACAAGTGATCATTAGAGCAGAAGAGAGTATATCATTAATTACGTTCATCAAGAACAAATAGAATAAGTACTCTATACGTTATTATAAAAAGATGTACTATTTCCGGATTTCAATAATGTTTACAATTCAAGATCCTCTACCATGTACACGTTACATTTCTTCTCCATTGTACTTCTATCATTGAAGGTGCATAAAAACTTAAATATAGGCTCTCAAACTACCTCTGTAAGCGGTAAGAGAGACATTATTCCATTGCTATTGTTGTTGCCGCTATGCATGATAATGTTTACCTTCTATACTTAGAATCTATCTATTCATAGAACAGTGATTACCTTGACATTATTAATAGTTCAAATTCGAACGATTCTATTCTAATATATTTAGAAACCTTTAAATAACTACCTAACCAGTTAGGAACGTGGTGGTTATAATTGGGTACTTCAAGTCTTCCACCTGAAGTAGTAACCAAAATTGTTGAAGATGCTATTGCTGCTCAAAAAGCTGATATTTCTGTCATTAGAGAGAGGCGCGGAGGCAAATTCGTCATACCTGATGCAGCCCCGTATGTTGAAGCTACAAAGAAAATGGCTGCTGTTGGCCCTATGAAGAAGGAGGTTATAGATCTGTTTGTAGCTAGTGTTGTTGCACACTACGATATTCTAAATGAAATTGCTGTCGATAAAACCATAGTTCCTGAGGACGATCCCTACGTTGAGCACTACCAGACACCTGTAGTTCTTGAGATTCTGTATGAGCTTGATCCAAAATTTAAAGAATCGGTTGAAAAGTTTACAAAAGCTTTAGAGGAGCATAAAGGATTCATAGGTAGAGAACTCGTTAGGAAGTATGCAGGGTTCTATGGACCTACATGTGTGGTTGACTTTGCCTATGCTGTTGGAGGAATGCCGGGAATACATGCAGCCATTCTTGAGAAGCTTGATATTCCAAAGGAGCACAAGGAGATAATACTTGCTGCTAAGAGCTGGGGTATGGCTACAAGCTATGGCTTTGGAGCAACATTTGTAGCAGCAGTTGAGGCTGGCAAATCCCTTGATGAGGCTGTGAAGGAAGAGATCGAAGCTCTGAAGAAGATGTGGCTAGAACCTGTAAAAATGCAGATAGATGTCATGAAGGCTGTTGGCCATAGGAGCTTTGATCCTGCAACATATATGAGCAAATTTAAGGATAGGATGCTACCATATATAAAGGCGGCACTTAATGCAGGTGTACACCCCGCTAATCTCACTGTCGTACCAGCATATGGTGTTGGCGATGTGGGTCACCATATATCTCAGAGCATGTACAACATGGCTAAAGATGATATGACTATGGCTATTATGGAGGCTGTTACAGATGTCCTAGATGTAACTCTGACTAAAGGTGTTAAGGAGGGTCTTATAAAGAGCGAATATGATGCCTTAACAGCCGCAGGTAGAACCCTTGCTGGAG
This sequence comes from Ignisphaera sp., assembly GCA_038889075.1. Classification (GTDB taxonomy): domain Archaea; phylum Thermoproteota; class Thermoprotei_A; order Sulfolobales; family Ignisphaeraceae; genus Ignisphaera. Next base: position 184,550 of record JAWAHS010000001.1, on the reverse strand, counting down.
CAACAACATTTATACTTGAATTGGATGGCTTCACAGGTGAAACTGTTGCTGACCTACTTGTAAAGAGATTCCACAACTTTGTACTGAAATACCCAACTAGAAGCCCTGCTGCAGAACTACACAATGCTGACTTCATAGACCTCATCATGAGAGGCGCAGACGTAATCAGACCTTCACCATTTGGAAGAGATGGCTATGTACTAAAGGGTCTTAAGATAGATCTATCACCCATAAAGAGAAATGCTGTCCTGATGGCTCCGCAGAGATACACCTATCCAGGTTGTGCAATAACAGTGAGATTTTCATCGCTTATGAGATTAGCGGACTTCCCATGCCTCTTAACAAGCGAACCTGTTACTGCTACAATCAATACATATATTGTAGCGCTACATCCAGAAAAACCAATAGCGCCACCACCAATATGTAAGGCATGCGGCGTTAGCCAGACATTCCTAAGTGGTAGATGTAAGTGGTGCTGGTATAGAATAGGTATAGCTAAAACAGTGCCATTAACGGCTGGAGTAGAGGCTGCCTAGATTAAAACAAAATAAAAATAATCCGTATTTTTAAATTCTTTTTCAACAATAGCTTGCATAGGCCATGAATTCCCTTTCTATATATAGAGAAAAGCTTATATACCCCATAACCGGATTAAGTACTGTGGGTGAAAATGGTTGGCTAGTCAAAAGACCCAGCCTACATTGCTACAGATGTTTATAGCAGAGATATTTGGCACATGGGCTCTAACACTATTCGGACCTGCATCAGTTATAACCCTAATCTCGATACTTGGTGGCGGCCCTGCTGCACTATTTGGTATAGGTGCTACATTCGGCTTTATTGTAATGATAATGATCTATACCCTGGGTCACATCTCGGGTACACATATAAACCCTTCTGTAACAGTCGCCCTTGCTGCTATTGGAAGACTTCCTGCTAAACTTGTAGCACCCTATATAGCTGCTCAGATTATAGGTTCCATTATAGCAGGTCTCTGCCTCTACGGATTCTTCCCAGTTGCAGGTAAGGCTGTTCGCTTTGGTTCTACACTTCCAGGTACTGGAGTAGGAGATGGTGCAGCCGTAGTTATAGAGATCATCCTCACATTATGGCTACTATTTGTAATAATGGGTGTAGCCGTAGATAAACGGGCACCGACAGGCTGGGCAGGGTTTTCAATAGGGATGATAGTAGCCTGCGATATATGGATTGGAGGACCGTTAACAGGTGCAAGCATGAATTTTGCAAGATCTCTTGGACCGGCAATAGCTGCAGCTATTGCTGGTGATCTACTGCCTCTATCCAAGGTATGGATATATCTAATAGGACCTATAATAGGGGGTATAATAGGAGCGACTCTCTATGAGTATATATTCAAACCTGCAAAATAAATAGGTAAAAATAATTTTTTCTCCAATACTAATTAATTAGTTCTTAATATATCAACACAGTCATCCTCAATTCTACATTGATCTCAATCGGTTTTTCTTAAAATGATTCTATGACCAACAAAGTCTACGTACTCTAATACGGCATCTGTTAAGGTGTATGTATTGCCAGCAATATCTATGAGTACTATCTTATTCTCTTCAATTACCAACGTAGCTATATCTCGTGCATAGAGTTTTTCAGAGTTGCCCTCCCTTATATAGGCTATGGATTCACACACGTTTTCCACCAAAAATATATACAGTAAATAAATTAAAAATCTATCCTGAAGTTAGAGATATACATTGAGTATTATTCCCTTGTGTATTGCTGTAGCCAGTAGAACGCCATCCACATCAAATCTCTTCAATTCCTCAATATCACTCCTTCCCCTGATACCGCCACCTACATAAATCGTGCCTCTATAAACTTCCCTAACACTACTTATAAGTTGGAGATTTGGACCCCTCATAGATCCCACGCGTGTAAGGTCTAGAACTATCAATTCAGTTATACCAATTCTCATAAGTAGTTCTGCTGCTAGCGAAGCCTCGACATATCTATCTGAAAACTTTGTATTTAAATTATGGCAGTCCAGGCTTACAATTCTATTGCTAAGTTTTTTAACCTCATATGGGTACGAAATGTATTCCGTCCCTATAACATATCTAATACTGTTTGAATCTGTTTTTTCGAGACCTCCTCTGCCAATATCCGCTATAACTTTGAATCCCAATCTAATAGCGTAGTCCAGAACCCATGTATTATCTCCCCTACCCATAATAGCGTCTAGATCAGCTATATAGACTTCTCTAAATCCGTACCTATGCAGCCCCTGGAGGACATCCCTGGGATCAGGAGAAGATGATATAATGCTACCCTCTATAGGTCTATACATATCCCTCTTTCCCTCAATAGCATGTACTGCTAAACCATTCATTACATCCACTACAGGTATAACCTTAACCTTTTCAATCATATATAGCCAGCCCTAGAGACTGTTTACAATAGCTAATATATAGCGTTGCTCACCTAATTAGCCGTAGGTGCTGCACCTTGATTATTGTTGGTCTCGATATAGGAGGTGCTAATATAAAGGCTGTGAAAATAGACGCATACGATAATGAGGTAAAGGTGCTATCAGTTCTGCGAGAATATTTCCCTATATGGATCCGTGGTAGAAAAGGTTTAGAGGAAAAGCTTAGAGAGATTAGAAGAAGTATTATTACGGATAGTGAACAGTACTATATAGCTATATGCATGACAGCTGAACTAAGTGATGTCTATAGAGTTAAAAGAGAAGGTGTTGAACACATAGTCAGATCATCTATGGATGCATTTAGCGATGCGATCGATATAAAGTTTGTCTCTAGTGATATGAAGCTAGTATCTAGTGATGAGGCTATTGAGAACTATCTGAAAGTTGCAGGAGCAAACTGGGCTGCTTCTGCATGGTTTTTGGAGAGATACTCGTATAGATGGGGTATTGAAAATAGCATATTTGTTGATATAGGTAGTACAACGACTACTCTAATTCCTATAATCAGCGGAAAAGCTTGTGTAAGAGGATTTACAGATACCGAGAAACTTATCGTTGGCGAGCTTGTATATACCGGCATTCTAAGAAGTAATGTTGTAGGCATTGTTGATAGGGTTCCCATAAAGGGACTCTACGCTAGAATATGCAATGAGAGATTCGCATTGGTAGGCGATGTCCACCTCATACTAAGAAACATATCGAGTAGCGAGTATACAACAGAGACGGCTGATGGCAGAGGTACCTCTTTAGAGGAGGCTATGGAGAGGTTGGCTCGAGTAGTGTGTGGCGATATGATGATATTGAACGAGTTTGAAATTAGGGAGATGGCTAGATACATCTACGAGATGCAGATACATATGGTGTCTGGTGCTTTAATGCAAATTAGAAGCTATATAGCTTCCCTTAATATAGATCCATCGATTTTTAAGGTAGTTGTAGCCGGTGTAGGAAAGTTTCTAGCAAGTGAAGCAGCAAAAAGAGCTGGCTTTAAAGTAATTGTAGATATAGATAATCTTATAGAACCACAGATATCAGCTGTATTTCCAGCATATGCTGCTACTATGATGATGCGCCAAAGGGTGTCTAAGTAACTATGAAAACCGTAGTTAAAATTAGCGGCAATCTTCTATGGAGTACCGATACTCTCGATACGCTACTCAATACCCTCTCAAAGCTTCAGAACAATGATATAAGAATAGCTATAGTACCAGGGGGTAGTATATTTGCAGATGTGATTCGCGATCTTCAAAGGAGACTAAACTTCGACGATTCGACAGCACACTGGATGGCGATAAAGTCCATGGAAGTATATGGTGCATTCATTAGCTCAAGAAGTAGCTATATAGAGAGTGCGGATACCCTAGAGAGGGTGTACGATGTATGGTCTAGAAATCGCCTTCCCCTAATAATGCCCTTCAATATCATTAAAAAATATGATGAGCTACCCCACTCGTGGTCTGTAACAAGCGATGCTATCACCGTATTCATAGCACATCTACTTAAGGCTGATATAGCCATATTAACAAAACTTGTAAGTGGTATAATTGTCAATGGCAGTATAGCTAGAACCATTAAAGCGGATAGCGTTCCATTAAATCAAAATGTTATTGATGAATATACGCCTATATTAATCAGAAGACATCGCATACCTACAGCTATTGTAAATGCGCACTATGTAGATTCTCTCTATTGCTTATTAGAAAAAACCTCCTGCTGCTCACCTTACACGCTTATAATACCATAGTTAGAAACACATACTAGATGCAGATCCTATGGTTGCTAATAATGATTGTTGCCCTGGTACCGATTAAAGATCTTAATAGAGCGAAATCCAGGCTTAAAGAAATAGAAAAATCTATTCGTATAGAGATTGTAAAAGCTATGCTAAGAGACGTCATTCACGTCTATGCATGCTCGAGATATGTTGATAAGACAATCTTAGTGACCCCAGATCCAAGTATAAGAGAAACTGTTCGAGATTTCACCATAGATATAGTTTATGATGGTGGCAATGGACAGATTGAGGCCTATCTCAAAGCCCTTGAAACAATACCATATAAAATCGATGCAGTAATTTTTGGGGTAGCAGATGCTCCGTTTGTCTCAAGTGAAGATGTGAATACCATCGTAGGATTCTATAGAGATGGATTTGATATAGTTCTCACGCCTTCAATTGATGGCGGTACAAATATAATGTTACAAAGGTATCCACTCATGATAGAGCTTATGCACGGTAAAAATAGCTTTCAAAAACATCTAGCTAGAGCTCTCCAAAAAACAATAAGGGTAAATGTATATAGCACTCTAGGTACATCTATAGATATAGATACAGCTGAGGATCTCATAATAGCCAAACAGCTATGTAGCATATACGGAGGAAAGGAACTATGTAGAATTCTGTCCCTGTATGGGACTAGCCTAATTAGACACAAATAGTGGTGACGCATACGTGAATATTGTCCTGCTTACTGGTGGCCAGGGTGGTCTAAAGCTTTTTGAAGGATTAAGGGAACTGATTGATCCAGAAACGATAACTGTAGTGGTTAACACTGCTGACAATATATGGCTTTTAGACCTTTACATAGCACCTGACGTCGATTCTGCTACATACCTTGCCTGTGGATTACTTGATACTGGCAGGTATTGGGGCATTATTAATGATACTTTCAATACATACAGTATGATTAGGAGATTTAACGTTTTAGACTGGTTTGTATTAGGAGATAGAGATCTAGCTATACACATAGTTAGAACCCACATGCTTAGACAAGGATTTAGATTAACAGAGATTACAAGGTATATTTCTAAAGTCCTTAAAGCTAAAGGGGTAATTCTACCTATGAGCGATGAACATGTAGAAACACACATATATACAGATCTAGGTGACCTTCACATTCAGGAATATCTCGTTAAATATGCAGCTAAACAGAACCCTGAAAAGGTAAAAGTCTTCAAGATCGAATACAGAGGTATAGGTGAAGCTAAGGCCCCACCTGAAGTTCTAAATGCTATAACTAACGCTGATATAATTGTAATAGGACCTAGCAACCCATTCCTAAGCATAAATCCAATACTTAGCACTAGAGGTATAAGAGAATGTATTAGAAAGAAACGTGAAGCAGGGGTACCAATAGTGGCAGTTTCCCCAATTAGGAATGGTAGAGCCTTTACTGGGGTAGCCCATGTTCTATTGAAGTATTTAGGCTACGAACCAACGGCATATAGTATTGCTGAGATGTATTCTGATATCATATCAGACATCGTTATAGACTCTTCCGATGAACACTTAGCACATAGGATAAAAGGAGAAATAGGAGTAGATGTGACACTAGCTAATATAGCTATGGATAGCATAGATGCTAAGGTGATATTAGCACAAAAAGTTTTAAATATAGTGAAGAGCTATAGAAGGGCGGTATGATAGATTGACTACACCAGTCCCCAAAATATCTTCAAAAACATTCAGTTTAACTAAAGCTCTAGTGGTTATACTATCTAGCCTTGCTATACCTATTCATCTTGGGAAAATCGACTTTCCATTAGCACCGTTCCTAAAATTTGATCTCTGTGGAATACCATTAGCAGTAGCCGGATTTGTAAATCTACCACTTTCAATTTCGCTAGGGTTACCCATATTCTATTTAGGAATCTTACTAATGGGAGCTACAAATCCTTTAAGCCCTCTTATGAAGGTTTTAGCTGAGGCTTCAACATATATACCGATGGTATATACATACAGGTATCTCCGTAGGGCGTATCCTCGCATATCTGCTAAAGTGATGTTTCTCCTACTTATATTTGTGGCAGTAATAAGCAGGTCTATAGCTATGGTAGTATTAAACATCCTTATAACACCATTAATAGCAACACTATTCTGGGGAGCACCATCGTATACTGTAGCATTGCATAGTATCATTATACCTATTCTCCACTTAATAGTACTATTCAATGCAATTTCAGCTGCATATACCTCTACATTCTCAATACCTATAGTGAGAATACTCAGCAAAATGGGTTTCGTTACCTAATCAATACTCTATTTTAAGTTAAAATTAAATAGTTTGGTGCTAGGTCAAATAGTAAAGCTAAATACCTTATAAAACTACATTATTTTACAACAAGTGTCGTACCATAATATGCTGCTGTGGGTAACATATCAATGTTGAAGAATCTAGCATATGCGTTTATCTACACTTCATCTACGGGGCTAAGTGTTATCACGAGGATAGCTATTCCTACCATTCTACTTCTATACCTTCTCATCAGCTCGTTTCTAAAACTAAAACCTCTATCCAATTTGTTCTACATGTTACCTGCATTAGTTGCAATTCTAATCATTCTTCATACGAGTGGCAGTTTTAGAAAGATTTTAGGAGGACTGCAGTTTGTTGTAATCTTTATAGCAATAGGTCTGGCTATAAATCTATTGGCTAAGTTCTTCAACTTCTGGGTTGTTGATATAACTAGCGCAACCATAGCCTCATTGAAAGGAGCCCTTATGTTTATGACCATAGCATCGATATTCCAGTGGACTAGAATAGAAGAGATTCGATGGTTTCTCGAAAAAATAGGCCTTGGTGAATTGGGAACCTCTATAGCTATTGCTTTTTCACAGATTCCCTACATCATGATAGTGTATTCAGAGGCGCTATCAACAGTAAAGCTAAAGTATGGTTCAAGATACCTATACAAGGCCTTGTTGCCAATGATTTTACATTCTGTAAATTATGCTAAAGAAATCACAGAGGCTACCTACATTTATGGCATACCTAAGTATCCAATAGATGCTTCAATAAAGATCGTAGATGCTATAATAGTCGTAGCGTCCTCGATGATGTTGCTATTATGTCTATACCTATCAATTACCATAAATGCATTTCTATAGACTACATTTAGTAGGTGGAAGGTGCAACAATTCGTGAATTATCTAAATCTAAGGAGCAGATACAGGCTATGCGTTATTAGAAAGCCTTGTAAGTATTGGCTGCCCGGTACAGATGTTGTTAAGGAGATTGTAAAAGTATATGGTAATACAATTAAAAATAACGATATTATTGTTATATCTGACAAGGCCCTCAGTATAGCTCTTGGTAATATCTATGATGAGAATGCGGTGAATGTTGATCCTATGACGTCTATGATGACATTCTTTACCTCAAGAATTCTCTGGGGATATCTTCTCAGAAAACTGTTTACAGATATAAATACAATTAGAATTGTAAGTGAAACCCCTATAGATCTTCTAGCAAAGCACAAGAAATTAGCATTATACTATGGTGGAATGCGGCATTTTTTAAAACCTCTTTCTGAATCTGGTATAGATGCTACAAATCTTCCGTACTACTACGTATCTATACCAGTTAAAAATGTTGCTAAGATAATTAGAGAGATGAAACAATCCATAGAGGGTAAGCTATCCGCAAACATAAACATTCTCGTTGTTGATACCGATAGCTGTTTTGTTCCAAAGAATATTAAATCTCTTGCAATAGCAACAAGACCCTCTACGGTAAAGGGTATTATAGATCTCGGTGTTGCTGCCTACATTCTTGGAAAGGTATTTAGAAATTTATTTGAGAAATTTCCAACCCCGACAGCATATATAGGTATTCAACTCGATCTCTATACATTACTTAGGCTAGCACGTATAGGCGAGAAATTCCGTGGTTATGGTATTGGAAGGAACATTATTGAAATGGTTAAAGCGTTGGGTATGGAACATTTTAGATCTGTCACATGGCTATCTCTCAGAAGAGTTAAGCACTATCCCATTATAGTGTTGAGATTTAAAAAGATGTAGAATTACTATGCCAGTAGCTCTCTCCATTTAATCTCCTTTTCAATTATTGTTATCAAATCCTTGTCTCTAGCTTTTAATGAATCTGCGGTGATTATTCCCTGCATCTCTTTAAGCCTCTCAACTGTTGTAAATGTATCATATGGTACTAGTAATATTGGTGTACCCGTTTCTCTAGCCTTTACCAAAACACCTATAGAGGGATATAGATTCCCGGTTAAAATTACAACACTTGGTCGAGTTTCAAGTGCCTGCATAATTAAATCAGTTCTATCACCACCTGTTACAATAGCTGCATTTACAGCTCTTCTAAACCATCTAAGAGCAGCCTCAGGGCTCATAGCACCTATTAGAATATCCTCCACCATAGAATTTAGCCTATCTTTACCCTCCAATACCTCAGCGTTTAGCGCTTCCACAATATCTTTTACGGTTAATGCCGTAAGTCTAGGTCTTTCTTCAATTACGCCAAGTACTCTAATCCCAAGCTTTTCTAGATACGGCACGATCAAGCTCTTAACACGTTCGGTGTACACTATTGGTACAGTATTGAGTATAACACCATACAGTTCGCCGCCTGATTTCTCTATGAAGCATTTATATAGGATTGCCCTATCTATTATTTCATCGATCACAATCCTACTTCTACAATCCATAACCAGTACGATTTTTGCTCCAAACAACTTTGCAAGCTCTACAAAGTTACAATTTATAGATGTTAGTGCCTCGGCTGGTGTGTATCCTTCAATAATGACTATATCTTTTCCCTCAACAACTTTCTTAAAACCCTCCAAGATGCTGCTTTTAACCTCATCTACACGCTCACTTAATTCAAGATAGCTCCTAGATATTACTATCGGTGAAATATGCTCTATAGAATTCTCAAGGTTTAGCGCATCCTTAATTGCAATAACATCTGTATCTACATATTTACCAGATGCAACTCTCATTCTAGCCATTGATATGGGCTTAAAGTATGCTACCTTAAACCCCTCTAGGGAGAATCTTCTTAGTAGCCCATATATTAGAATAGTTTTACCTCTTTCACCAACTACATATATAGCCCTCATCAGTCACCACCTATGAAAGTACCACCTTTACATCTATAGCTAGACTACCCATACCTTCATTATATACAAAGAGGGGGTTAATATCCATTTCTACTATATCGGGTATCTCGGTAACCAATTGACTAACTCTTAACAGTATATTTACTATTGAGGATACATCTGCTGGTGGCTCCCCTCTATAACCCCTTAGTAACGTATATGCTTTCGTTTCACTAATCATCTCTCTAGCCTCATACGCTGAGAGGGGGGCGAGTCTGAATGAAACATCTCTGAATACATTTGTATATATACCGCCAAGACCAAACATTATAACATGACCAAATGATGGATCCTTAGATACACCAATTATTACCTCCCTACCTCTGGGAACCATTTTCTGAACTGCTACTCCGTAGACCAGTGCCCTTGGAGCATATTTATATGCTCTGTCAATTATTGTTCTAAAGGCTTCTCTTACTTCCTTCTCCGAATTTATATTCATTACAACACCTCCTATATCTGTCTTGTGCATAATATCTGGCGAAGCTATCTTCAGTACCACTGGATAGCCGATCCTACTAGCTATTTCAACAGCCTCATCTTCATTTTTCGCAAGACGTGTAGGTGCTACTGGAATACCATAGCTTTTTATTAAATCCTTAGCTTCCGATTCTAGCAATGTTTTACGATTTTCACTCTTAACGCTATCTATAATAGATAGTGCCGTAGCTTTATCAACATCAAAGAATATTGCCCTCTCTAAAATTCTCTCCAAATACTCTAGACTTTCTCTATATCTACACAGACCATAAATTGCAATAACACCCCTTTCAGGCAAATCATATACTGGAACACCATTCTCCATAAGAATTCTAGATGCCTCCTCAACCATATCACCCCCTATAAATACTCCCACCATCGGCTTGTTTGGATGCTTTTTATTCAGTCTTAGCATAGCCTTTGCAGTCTCTACAGGCTCTGTCATAGCTTGGGGCGTGAGTATAACTATCAGACCATCTACGTTATCATCGTTCAACACGGTCTCTATAGCATAGCTATACCTATCAGCTCTAGCATCCCCTAATACATCAACAGGATTGTACACAGCTGCTGCTGGCGGAAGCTTTGACCTAAGACTATTTATAGTATCTGAAGTGAATGATGCTAGCCTCAGTCCCCTAGACACAATCAAATCCGATGTTATAACTCCCGGTCCTCCGGCATTGGTTACTACAGCAATTCTATTATTTAAAGGTATTGGCTGATAACTAAACGCCACAGCATAATCGAATAGCTCTGAAAGGTTACGAGCAATCAAGATACCTGCCTTTTTAAGCCCAGCTTCGAGAATCGTTGTACTACTTGTCATAGCTCCAGTATGGCTCATAGCAGCTCTAGCACCAGCCTCTGTAACACCACCCTTAAGTAGAACAATAGGCTTCTTCCTACCAACTCTAGCCGCTACCTCTATAAGCTTTCTACCATTTTCAATAGATTCTAAATATAGCAAAACAACTTTTGTATTAACATCCTCTTCAACAGCCTGGATAAAGTCAGCTTCGTTCAAATCAGCTTTATTGCCTAAGCTTACAATTCTTGAAAAACCTATACCCTTCTTAATACTCCAGTCAAGAATTGCGGTAAGGAGCGCACCACTCTGTGATATAAAAGCTATACTACCTCTTTTTGGCATAGTAGCTGAGAATGATGCATTTATGGGTGTATACGTATCTATAATACCAAGGCAGTTAGGCCCTACCATCCTCATACCATATTTTCTAGCTATATCCACAAGCTTTTTCTCTCTCTCAATACCCTCACCCCCTACCTCCTTAAAGCCAGCTGATATTACAACAAGATGCTTAATACCCTTCTTACCACATTCTTCAGCAACATCTAGAGCTATGGAAGCAGGTACAACAATTACACCCAGATCTATATCGTCAGAAACATCTAACACCGATTTGTATGCCTTAATACCCAGTATTTCTTCTGCCTTAGGATTTATAGGATATATCTTTCCTTGAAAGCCACTATTAATAATATTTTTTAGTACTGCATATCCAACCTTGCCTGGTTCCCTAGACGCTCCAATAACCGCTACGCTCCTAGGTCTAAATAGATCTGCACCTCCATTAGCCAATAGCGCATCACCTTCTAGATGTCCACAGACATTCATAGCATTAGATACAGGGCTTTAAATAGTACACGTATTTAAGCTTTAAAACGTTTGAACCTTAATCGCAACTGATATGGTGTATTTATTAACGCTACAGCAATCTTTAAACATGCAGGAACGATAGGGTAAGAGAAATATGTCCATTGTAAGGGTAAAACCAAAACTTCTTATCAGCATATGGACTGTAGATGAAGTACCAGAGGTAATAAATAGCAGTGCTGATATAATTGATGTTAAAGATCCCTCTATAGGCTCCCTAGGACTTCCATCGCTAGACGTCGTCCTCAGCATTGTGAATAGCGTTGAAAACTATAAGGAGATAAGCGTAGCGATAGGTGATGTAAGAGAATATAGTCATGCCCTTAGCTATATAGCCTACACACTATCTCTACTTGACGTCGATTACATCAAAATAGGAATAGAGATGAACGATTACGATAAAGCTGTATCCACAGTTTCACAGATTAGAAGAACTATTGCCTACTGTAATAATGAAACTGATATTGTTTTAGTTAGTTATGCCGATTGGAAAAGTATAGGTACATTAGAGCCTCTAAAAGTCATTGACCTAGCTAAAGTAGCTAAAGTTCAAGGGGTTATGATTGATACACGAATTAAGGATGGCAAATCAACCTTTGATCACATCCCTCTTCGATATTTAGAGGAATTTGTTCTAAATGCTAATAGGAACGGTCTATATACAGCTATTGCTGGTGGTTTAAGAGCTGAGCACATCCCCACATGTGTAAGTCTGGGTTTTAATGTAATTGGCGTTAGGACGGCTGCATGTAGCGGCAATAGACTTGGGAGAGTTTCTAGAGAAGCAATCAACGCTTTAAAAATTGCAATCGAAAAACATTGGAATGAACTGTACACATTCTAGATATATTTCATTTTCATTCATTGATATGCTACTAATTTTTCACTCAGTTCTTTTACTACATTTAATCTTCTTAATTTGGTAAACTCCTCTTCCTCCATAAATACTAGTGCTCCCGTAGGGCATACTGCTACACATGCTGGTAGTAGACCCTTCATAGTACGCATTCTACATTGATCACACTTTTCTATAATTCCTTTCATATTGAGCTCTGGTGCTCCAAATGGACATACTGATATACAAGAGGTACAGCCAATGCATCTAGCATCATCAACGACAACGATACCATCAGCTCTCCTCATAGCTCTAGTCGGACATACTCTGATACATGGTGCTTTCTCACAATGCATGCACTTCAATGGTATTGTAAGGAAGTCCGTAACCTCATATACAGATATGTACGATTTTCCATGAGTTTCTTCACAGGCTATTTCACAAGCATGACAGCCAATGCATTTCGCTATGTCTATAAATATCTTTTTAACCATTGTAGCCACCCCTAGAGTGGTGATAGATAGATACTTCTTCCAGACTTGTGTTCTAAGATCTCATTTAATTTTCTACCTCTCTTTGTAGGAGTTATGAGTAGAACATTTTGGAACTCCTTAGTATATAGCTCTCTATACTTTAATGCTTCACTAACCTTTTTATTTACATATTTTTCTATGGTTTCAGTACCGCTATTGTCCATAGGCTTAATCTCTAATAGTCCCATGTCAATCGCTTTTTCAACAAGCTCTCTTCCTCTCGAATTCATAATCAATAGGCTATTCCAATTCTCCTCTGCTCCTATGGATCCCACATTTACATCGGCATACGGTGAAAAGAGCTCTGGACACTGTCTACATGCTGGTCTGAGTACTTTCTCTGCTTTTCTTAATGGGTAATCTAATATTCTTCCATCTCTTAGTGTAAACCATAGCTTTCCTTTCTTTATATTCATTTTTACCACATCTTTGAATTGTACGCCAAGCTCCTTTAGTATCAATTCCATTCTATCTCTTGAAAAACTGTGCATGCAGAATAACCCGATTCTAAGAGCTGCGATACTATTATGTTTAAATCCAAGTCTACTAATGTTTTCAAGAGCCCTCAACTGACACGGAATACCAACAACTGCTACTTTACCAATATCAATTCGATCTATAACCTCTTCTAAAACCGAAAGGATTGGAGAGAAAACATATTTCGAACCACCTGCTTCTATAACATCATTTTCACTCTGAGTAATCATAGGTTTAGGATACCATTCATCATCCTTTTTAAGGATTAATACATGGTCCACAAATTTTGCTCTTAGAGCTGTAAGAAGAAGTGTTGTGGTCGTCCCTCCATCCTGTACCCTACTTAATACTTCTTGCATCCTTGACCTCGAATAGTATGCTCCTTGGTAACCGTAACTATTTGTATTAAATGAGCTACTCGGTATGTTTAACTGTGGACATATCTGCATACATAGTGTGTGTCTACATTTCTCACATTTTTGGAAATCCTTAACAACAGGTTTATCGGCAGATTTCTCTGGAATGTAATCAAGGTTCTTTGAACCTACATGCGTCGGACAGATAGCTATACATGCCCCACAAAATGAACAAAGACCTACATCTATGTTCATCGATACATTAGTTACCTTTGTATTGCTCAAAGCCAATCACATTAAATCTCTGTAACATATGTAGAATTTAAATCTATGGTATTTAAATTTACCCTGCTTCACAATATGGTATGTTATGATTATTTATCTGAACAGCCACCGCTCTTTAGGCATTACAATGTCTTTAAAACCGGCCTCCTCACATCGACCATATTCAACTCCTCGAACTATTGCAAAGGGTGTATTCTCTATTGATTGGCCCATAACGAGCTCCGCGGCAGCTGCTATCTCATCCACAATTGCAATATTCTTAACTCTAAGTATATACCCATCCCTATCACTTTGACCCCTATAGTCTCTGTACGGACATATACCTGCAAATCCTATTGCCAGATTGATTTGTCCTTCTCTAAATGGTCTGCCGTAGGTGTCCGATACTATTACTGCTACATTAACTCCTAGCTTATCATTAATATATCTTCGAATTTTCCTAGCTGAATCATCTGGATCTATAGGCAACAAAACAACCTTTCCCGTACCTCCCGTGTTTGACTGATCTATTCCTGCATTAGCTCCTACAATACCGTGTCTTGTAAGCACAATAATATTGTTTCTCTCTACTTTTAGAATTTCCTTTGATTCCCTCAATATCAATTCAACTAGTTTAGGATCCTTATTACTTATATTAGCTATTCTCATAGCCTCCTCAGACGGCTCCACACTATCCAGAGGAACAACTCGACCCTCTGATTTAGCTATGACCTTACTACTTACGACAATTATATCACCATCCAATATCCTAATACCATTGCTTTCTGCTGCCATAATTAACGTTTCAGCTATATTATCCCCAGGTAAAATTTCCTTGTCTATTCTAAGCCCATAGATCTCTATTCTCCTCATTCATGAGCTCCTCTTAATATCCATCACCACGTACTTGTGAGCTAAAAATTTATAAGTAATAATGGTCTATTTCTTAGGGGATGAAATGTGAATCGTGATATTGGAAGTACTTCAATTGAGGATACTTTTGCAGAAGCATTCCCAATGTATGCTACAAGAATTATTGTAACAGCTAAGAACCGTAAATGGGCACTAATAGCTGGACGGGTTGCAACAGGCTTCGGTACCTCTGTCATTGCTAGTCCTGGGGAAACCGGTATTGAATGCCTTTTATCGCCTAGACTTACACCTGATAAGCGGGTTGGTATAGCAATTCAATTCTATCATACAGATCCTGTAAATCTTAAAATGATTACAATTTCACGGATTGGCCAAACCATACTCACATGCCCTACCACAGCAGCATTCGATGGTTTGCCATGGGCTAAAAGGAGAATGGGTGTGGGCACCGCACTTGCAAAATTTGGAGATGGTTTTGAAAAAGAGGATGAACTACATGGTAGGAAAGTGTGGAGGATTCCAGTTATGGAAGGTGAATTCATAATTGAGGACTCCTTTGGTGTAATCAAAGGTGTTGCAGGGGGGAACATTCTTATTCTAGCTAAGAGTAGTGAAGCTGGTCTGATGGCTGCTGAGAAGGCTGTTAAAGCCATAAGGAGATACGCTAGGAGAGTTATAACACCATTTCCAGGTGGTATAGTGAGATCGGGTTCCAAGGTTGGCTCGCTAAAGTATCCTAAGCTTAGAGCAACAACAAACCATCTCTACTGTCCTACACTAAAGGGAGCTGTTAAAGATTCCAAGTTACCACAGGAGGTTAATTCAGTGTACGAGATTGTTATAAATGGATTAAAGAAGGAGGATGTATTATTTGCAATGGGTGTAGCAATACGAGCTGCTTCAACAGTACCTGGTGTGGTAAAGATCGATGCGGGTAATTATGGTGGCAAGCTTGGGCCATACCATCTATATCTAAGGGAGGCTCTTGAGGTAACCAAGAATATCGATATACAAATTCAGTAACATGTTATATCATTAAGATTTAAGTACTTTAGTACAAAATAGTTCTTAGGGAAGGTATATGTCTCAATCCGAGGTAACTAAAACAGTAAAGGTATGTATTCTAAAACTTGGTTGCATCGCTTCAGCACCTCTCCTAGAGTACATCCTTGATGAAAGAGCTGATAGGATGGACATTGAGGTTAGAGTTGTCACAACAGGGGCCAAGATGTATGACGAAAAGTATGGTTTAGAACTCGCTGAAAAAGGCTTTAGGGAAGATTGCGACATATATTTAGTTGTAAGCCCTAATGCAACAACCCCCGGACCTACAAAAGCTAGAGAAACCCTTAAGGAGAAAGGTAAACATGTCATTGTAGTATCTGATGCACCGACATCCAAAATTGTAAAGGACCTTGAAGCTAAGGGGTTTGGCTATATAATAGTTTTAGCTGATTCAATGATTGGGGCAAGGAGAGAATTTCTAGATCCCGTTGAAATGACGCTCTTCAACGGCGATTTGATACGTGTTCTGGCCATAACAGGCGTTTACAGACTCCTCCAACGGGAGATCGACAATGTAATCGATCAGATTAAAAAAGGTATTACGAACATACAGCTACCCAAAATTGTAGTCGACAAGGAAACTGCTGTACGATACGCTGAGTTTAGGAATCCGTATGCAAAGGTCAAAGCTATGGCAGCCTATGAAATTGCTCGGCATGTCGCTGATTTAACTACTGAGGGATGCTTCAGAGTCAAGGAAGCGGATAGGTACATCCCGATAGTAGCAGCTGCGCATGAAATGATGAGGTATGCTGCCCTCTTAGCAGATGAGGCTAGGGAGATTGAGAAGTATGGAGATACGGTTGTAAGAACACCACATAGTACAAAGGGTGAGGTTCTGTTTAAAGAGAAGTTGGCTGAAAAGCCTGTTAAAAAGGAATAGAATGTGATTGCAACAATGCCACTGATGTTTAAGCTAGTAACAGGCCGTACAACAGAGCAAGGACGTTCCATGGAAATAGAGGGGAAGTTTGGCGAAGGATATAGAAAGGCCGTTGCTATAGCTGAGATGAACCCTAAGGATATCGAAGCTCTGGGTATAAAGAATAATGCAAAGATTACAAGTGTATATGGAAGTATAGTAGTTAATGTGAAACCAAATAATGACGTTCCCCCAGGTATAGTTTTCGTTCCAATGGGTCCTTGGGCAAATGTGCTAACGTTACCAATAACCGAAGGAACCGGTATGCCATCATTAAAAAACGTTGATGTATATGTTGAGGCTACATCAGAGGAGGCAACTCCGCTCGATGCTATATTCAGATTCCTTGGAGCTGAGAAAATCAATTACAAGATAACAGAAAGATCCTTGACAACAGGTATTAAAAAAGTGGTACATGATGTACCATGTACATTCTGTGGTGAAGTATGTGATTTCCTTAGCGTGGAGCTAGATGGTGAAAAAACTGTTAGAGTCGTAAATGCTTGTCCAATAGGACATGCAAAGTTCATGAACTATTATAAACACAGAGTTCTAACCCCCATGATTAGAACTGTAAAGAATGGAAATTTTATAGAGGTCGATCTTGAGTACGCCATAGATAGAGCAGCTGAAATTTTAGCTAATGCCAAGTATCCCTTAATCTATGGTCTGTCGAATACATGTGTAGAAGCTACAGAGCTTGCCGTAGAGCTTGCTGAAATTACCCGTGGTGTTGTTGATAACACTACTACGCTATGTCATGGCCCAACAGTATTGGCGGTTCAAGAGGTGGGTACAGTTCGAATTACATTGGGTATGGCCATGAATCTAGCAGATACCATAGTGTTCTGGGGCTGTAATCCAATGAATGCACACATAAATCACATTAGACGTGTTGTTCTTCCAGATGGAAAATTCGTGAAGGGACGTAAGGAGAGAAAGATCATTGTGATAGATGTGAGAAGGAGTGATACAGCTAAACTTGCCGATATCTTTATACAAATAGAGCCCGGTAAAGATTACGAGCTATTCACAGCCCTAAGAATGGCTCTAAGAGACTATGAGATAGAGAGTCCCAAGGTAGCTGGTGTTCCAAGGGAGGAGGTATACAAACTTGTAGAGGTTATGAAAACAGCTAAATTCGGTGTTATATTCTTCGGCATGGGGTTGACACAAGGAGGTGCAAAGTACAAGAATCTTGAAGAGGTTATAAGACTTGTACAGGAACTTAATGAGTGGACCAAGTGGACTCTTCTACCAATGCGTGGTCACTACAATGTTACAGGTTCAAATCATGCAATGCTTTGGCTAACAGGTTATCCATATGGTGTAGAATTTTCAAGAGGATTTCCAAAGATGATTCCAGGTGTGACAACAACTATAGATCTACTCATAAATTCAGATGTAGATGCGGCTTTAATAATTGCCAGCGATCCCGTGGCGCACTTCCCACAAAAAGCAGTTGAGAATCTAATGAAGATCCCAAAGATAGTTATAGATCCTTTCTGGTCATTAACTGCTAGTGTTGCGGACATCCTTATACCATCTGCTGTTACCGGTATAGAGTGTGAGGGAACAGTGTACAGGTTAGATGATGTCCCACTTAAAGTTAAGCGACTTGTAGACCCTCCAAAAGGCGTACTATGCGATACGGAAATCCTTTCCAGACTTATCAATAGAGTTAAAAAGTTAAAAAGGTTGACTTAAAATGGTGGACATCATTATAAAAAATGGTTTTGTGATAGATCCTCTTAACGATATTAAAGGAGAGCTGATGGATATTGGTATTAGAGATGGTAGGATAGTCGATCCAGGTAGAATAAGAGAATCTGAAGCTATGGTAATAGACGCTGGTGGAAGATTAGTTCTAGCTGGAGGAATAGATATACACTCCCATATAGCCGGACCCAAGGTCAATACTGGAAGACTTATGAGACCTGAAGACCACTATCTAACTAATATTCCAAGTAAGCTACCGTTCAGAAGAGCCATGACGGGCAGAACTGTACCCAATGTCTTTGCTATAGGGTATAAATATGCTATGATGGGCTATACACTTGTTGCTGAACCTGCATGTGCACCCCTAAAAATGAGGCATGCCCATGACGAACTTAATGCGATACCAATTATCGATAAAATGGTCTTTGTACTCGTTGATTCCAATTGGCTTGCTCTAGATCTTATGGCTGAGAATAGAAAAGATTTATTGAAGACTTATCTAGCATGGCTTTTATATGCGACAAAAGCCTATGCTCTAAAGCTTGTTGACCCAGGAAGCGATGCTGCTTGGATGATGGGTAAAGTAGGTTTGGACCTAGACGACCAGGTTCCCGGGTACAACCTAACACCTAAGGATATAGTACAGCTAGCTGGCGAAGCAAATGAATCTCTAAATCTTCCTCACACAATACATGTACACTGCAACAGACTGGGCTTCCCAGGAAACTACATAACAACACTAAATACCATGAAACTTGGAAGGAATTTTGCACTAAGAAATAGAAATAGCATCCATATTACACACGTACAATTTACGGGATATGGAGGAGATTCGTGGGCAACGTTGGAAAGCGGTGGCGAAGCAATAGCCAATGAACTTAATGTAAATCCCTATGTAACACTAGATCTTGGACAGGTAACATTTGGTGAAGCAACTACCATGACAGCCGATGCTCCCTTTGAATTCATATTATACCATTTAACTAGGTGGAAGTGGGCAAATGCTGATATCGAGAATGAAGCAGCCTCAGGAATAGTGCCATATAGATACCGTAAGAAGAGTTATGTAAATACCATACAGTGGGCAATAGGTCTTGAGGTTCTACTACTATCAAGAGATCCTTGGAGGAGCTTTATAACAACAGATCACCCTAATGCTGGAGTATTTACGGATTATCCAAAGATATTTGCGTGGGCTATGAGTAAAAAGTATCGAGATGAAACACTAAAGGAGGTAAACCAAAGAGCTCTACGAAGGTGTGTACTTCCATCTATAGATAGAGAGATTACACTATATGAACTGGTCATCATTACTAGAGCTGCACCTGCCAAACTCCTAGGGCTAGAAACTATGAAGGGGCATCTCGGTGTAGGTGCCGATGCTGATGTTGCAATATATGATATTGATCCCAGAGTTATAGATCCTAGTAGAGAATATGAGAAAATTCTAAAGGCATTTCAAAGAGCATGGTGTGTTATTAAAGATGGTGAGATTGTAGTCAAGGAGGGGGAAATAGTACAGTCTGTTTATGGTAAGACGTATTCCGTCAATCCATACATAGCTATCTCTGAGGATATACGTAAGGAATTTGAGGCATATCTTAAGGATAGATTTAAACAGTACTATACAATCTCACTTGAAAATTTTGTGATTGGAGATCATGAGATTAAGAGATTGAAGGAAATCAGAGTGGAGCCTAAGCTATAGGGTGATTCGGATGTCACAGGAGAAGATATCCGTTTATGTAAGGCTAAAGGCTAGACCTACTGTTCCAATAGATTTAAGGGCACTTAGACCTGATCGAATAGCTAGTCTAAGAAATAGTGATGTAAAGAACATTAAGATAATAGAGGGTGGTAGAGAGACCGTTTTAGAAGATTTATTCGATGTTGAGAGCCCAGCCACGCTTCCACCGAATCCTGAAAACATAGAAATTATAGTACTAGGTGATGGTACTAGCAAGATCAGATATCTCGGCTATAAAATGGATGGTGGAAGGATTATCGTTGAGGGTAGCGCTGGTCCCTTAACTGGCTATAAAATGTCTAAAGGCAATATAGTGATCAAGGGATCTGCTGGAAACTGGCTGGGCGCTAAGATGAAAGGCGGCTCGATAGAGGTATTTGGCGATGCTGGAAACTTTATAGGAGCAAAGCTCCCTGGTGAAAAGCCTGGAAAGGGTATGAAGGATGGTGCGATAATAATCCATGGTAATGCAGGATCGTATATTGGGTTGGGTATGGCTGGCGGTACAATAATAGTTGAAAAGAGTGCTGGTAATATGGTTGGGGGATATATGACTGGGGGGTTAATCATTGTACAGGGAAACTGTGGCGATTTTGTTGGTGCAAGAATGTCCGGTGGTAGAATAATTATAGTTGGTGGTATTGGAGGAATACTACCTAGCTTCTATATAGACTCTATAGTAGGTGAGGTTAGGGCAAGGGGAAGAGTATTTAAGAAGCCTTTTGCCATATTTATAGGAGATGCCCTTGCCTCTGGAAGGGGAACTCTCGCAGTATCACTAGAAGAGAATAAAGCTATTCTACAGCCCCTACTACAACTTATTGAAGAGGTGAGAATACCGTGAAACCTATGAATAAGCTTGCAGTTGACATAATTAAAAAGGGTATTGATATGGCTGACGAGCTTAAGGTAGAGATCCTAAATATAGGAGGTGCGACAGTAGTTGATGCTGGTGTTAAGGCTAGTGGCAGTATAGATGCTGGTATAGTCGTCTCCAAGGTTTGTCTTGGAGGACTCGCCGCAGTATCCCTAACACCCCTACTTATTGAAGATATAGTATTGCCTGCTGTAGCTGTATCGACAGACCATCCAATCGAATCGTGTATTGCTTCCCAGCTAGCTGGCTGGAGAATTAGGGTAGGAGATTTCTTTGCTAATGGTAGTGGACCTGCAAGAGTGCTTGCTAAAAAGCCTAGGAAACTCCTTGAAAGTATAGGCTATACAGAACAGTCTGATGAAGCTGCCCTTGTCCTAGAGACGAGTAGAATGCCTAGTGAAGATGTAATAAAGTATATCGGTAATGAAACCGGTGTTGAATCTAAAAATATCTATATTATGGTGGTAGCACCAAATAGTATAGCTGGTAGTGTGCAGGTGAGTGCAAGGATAGTTGAGACTGGCATATTTAAATTTAACACAATAGGATTCGATATAAAGTGTATTAGATACGGATTTGGCGTATGTCCCATAGCACCTCTCCACCCAGATCCCTTAGTAATGATGGGTAGAACAAACGATATGTTACTCTATGGAGGATCCACGTACTATATAGTTAGCTATCCAGATGATGCAAAACTTGAGGAGTATGTGAAGAAAACTCCCAGCTCTTCCTCTAGAGATTATGGTAAATCATTTGTAGTTCTCGTAAAGCAGTTTGGCGAGGAGATTCTCTATAAGGTTGATCCAAATGTATTTGCACCTGCTATGGTTACTGTAAATAATGTCAGCTCTGGTAGAACGTTCAAGGCCGGTTACATAAACATTAGTGTTATTAAAAATTCTATAGCTTTAAGTCTAGGTTAAACTATTTTTTTGCTTTTTCTATAACATACTTTACTATTTCCAATGCGATATCCCTTTCAGTAGTGCTCTGAAGACCTCTCCACCCTGGCTGACTATTAATCTCAAGTACATATGGCCTTCCATCAGCTACAGCAATGTCTACCCCAGCTACATCGCATTCTACAGCTCTTGCTGACCTTATTGCAATATCCTCAATTTCAGGGCTAAGCCTCTCTATGGCTAGTGGTTGGGCTCCCTGTGCTACATTGGTTTTCCACATACCTCTCGGTGCAACTCTATACATAGATGCTATAACTCTATCACCTATAACTAAGACCCTTATATCCATGCCGCCATGGCGTAAAAACTTCTGGACATAAAGTACATGCTTTGTAAATGCCATTGCGTGAAGCACTTCCCAGAGAACATCCCTATCGCTTAATACTATCTTTGTAGAACCGTGACCCCTAGATCCAAATATCGGCTTAACAACCACTTCCCTATTCCTAAGACGCTTTGAATATTCATGTGCAAGTGCAGCATTTTCTGTCACAATAGTCTCCGGTACTGGAATCCCACGAAGCTGTAAGAGATATAGTGCCCTAAACTTATCTACACATCTCTCTATCGCCTGTGGTTTATTTACTATTGTTAAACCGTAGTCTTGGAGGGCGTAGAGCAAGTCCATTCTAAAAATTGCCCACTCAAGACTACATCTACCAATAGGCCTCACAATGATAGCATTGATCTCCCTAACTATATCCAGATCATTTACAATTACTTTGAATAGCCCATCATCAATATGGGTAACGACATCTCTAAATCTAAATGGAAATGCTCTATGTCCTAACAGTTCAATAGCTTTTATAAGTCTAGACGATGCCCACCCATTAGGATTTTGGGTTAAAATCCCTATTAACATAGTCTATCACTTCCATGCAGCTATTCTCATTAATATAGACTCCCTATTTATTATCATCACTCTTCTGCAATAATTTACTCTATAAAAGTTTAAAATTTCAGATCAAGCTACTTTATAGTCTATTGTAGAGGTAGAGTGATAATAATGTCGGACAATATTATTTCTAAAATAGAGAAGGAGGCTGAGGAAATTCTCAATGAAGCTGAAAGGAAAGTTCAGAAAATCATCGATGATGCTAAGAGAAGAGCACATGAGATACTATCTGATGATAGCTACCGTAATGATTTAGAAAGATGGAGAAGAGAATATGAAGAAAAGATAGAGAGAGACGTTAAGGAGATAATACTCAATGCAAAAAAAGAAGCTGAACTCTTATGGAGTAAAGCTCAAAAATCTGTCCAGAATATTGCAAAAAGAATTGCATCAATAGTTGCAGGCATCGAGATTGAGTAGGATGTAAATCATGTCCAGTCTTAGATCTCTAATACTAAGTGATCCTGATACAGCTTTCAAAGTATATGTAATTACACCTACTGAGTACATAAGTGAAATAACTGAGAAATTATTTAGATTAGGAGTTTTTGAACCAATACAGCAAGAGTCTAAGGAAAGGGAATTAAGAGAGATAAAAGAGTACATAGGGTTCATTGAGCGGGCTAAACTATTATATAATGAGATCTCCTCATATATTAAACAACCTATAACCATTGAAATAACTGAGATTCCTACAGATATAAGAGAAGGCATTAAACGAGTATATGCAAACCTTTCATCCATTCTATCAGATATAGAAGTGCTTAATAATGAGGTATTGAATATGAAGAGAAGTATTGAAATACTACTATTAATCAAACAACTAATCGAGAAAATTTTAGAGAAGTATCCAAATGCCGATACATCAATACTTCATTATAGAGGTTCTATCTATGCCGTGGAGACTTTTATTGCATCAAAACAGTCAGTAAATCTCATACGTAGCAAGGCCCTACTCACTATAGCTGAAGCTGAAGGTGATAATTATGCTGCTATATCTGCTCTACTACCATTAAAAGGGTATGAAGAGCTATTTAGAGCTCTCCCCCAAGATGTAAGGATATTTAATGTAGTAGAGAAATACGGTATTACCAAGTTAGATGCCGTTTTAAATAGATTAAATATTGAAATAGAGAGTTTAAGCCAACACATATCGAATGTCACATCTAGGATAGAGAATATTATAGAAAGAAACATTAATGAAATTGCTATGCTTAAACTACTTCTAGATATCGAATACAAGAAAATTGAGATATGGAAGAATACACTGAGTTCAAAATATCTCACAACACTAGTAGGATGGATACCAAAGTCAAAAATAGATAGTGCAATAAAAATCTTACAGGGACTGCCAGTGTACACTATGTATGAGGTAGATCCAAACCCACCTGTAGATTTTAACAATCTTAAACCATTCAAGCCGTTTGAAATCATAACCGAAATGTATGGCATACCATCGCCAAACGAATGGGATCCGACACCCTTCCTCACCTATTCATTCATTCTATTCTTCTCATTAATGTTCGCTGATGTTGGTTATGGTATAGGTCTAGCCCTAGCAGCAAGGTATGTTCTACCAAAATTTGTTGAAAATCCAAAAGCCTTAGGCTTTAGAAGACTTCAACAAGTTCTCTATATATCATCAGCAGGCTGTATCATCTTGGGAATTTTATCTAAGAGCTTCCTAGGTTCGTTACTAGGTACTCATCTACCTATACCGCGCATCTTGGACTACTCAGATCTAATGTCTATGATGGGTCTGAGCATAACTATAGGCTATATATTTGTATTAATATCACATGTATTTGCAGCCCTAAAGAACTTTAGATTGAAGGATAGAGGTGGATTCTTATCGGAAGTAGGTATAGTGCTTATTATGATTGCTGGTGCTCAGTATTTAAGACCATATCTATATAGTTACTTTAGAGCAAATATTCCTGTAATACCAATTTTCTACGAATATAGTCTGTGGATAAGTTTAGCCTCTATAGCAATCATCATTATAGGTAAAATCATTTCCCTACACGGTCTCGGTGCGCTATTATGGCTATTTGACGTTCTCGGAATAATTGGTGATGTCTTTTCATTTATAAGAATAGCTGGAATAGGCATGGGTTCGGCGATGCTCGCAGAGATATTCAATGGTTTTATAACAGGTGCTTTCACAATGCCAAATATTATTGTTGGAATGGTTGCTGGAATACTGATGTCCTTCATACTTCATCTATTCAATTTAGCAGTCTCTGCAATAGGACCATTCGTACATTCATTAAGGCTATGCCTCTTTGAAATATCATCAAAGTTTCTTGAAGGTGCTGGAAGAAGAATCCAGCCAGTCAAAATAGCTATAGAACCTATTGTATTGGGAAGTGTAAGTGTGAGATAGTATAAAAACGGTAGCTATGATTGTTTTAGGTTGTAACAGTAATCTATATAACTAGTATATAAGCTTTTTAATGCAGGGCTTATACTATTTTTAGCCGAGTCAAGATAAATCAGATTGGTGTATCAGATTATGGATACGGGTGCTATAATGTATACATTTCCTGCAATAGCTGAAGGCCTAGCCGTTATAGGTTCAACGCTAGGTATCCGAAAGGTTGCCTCTGTGGGCACAGCTGTAATATCTGAGGATCCAATCCAACGAGGAAAAGTGTTAGCTCTCTCATTTCTACCTGCTACTCAGGCTATGGTGTATGGTTTCATATTTATGTTCATGACATATAATGTTTACCTACCAAGCATACTAGCTAAGTATGGAAAACTCGATTTGATACCTCTCAACATAAGTTTTGCCATTATTGGTATATCTATATTTGTAGGTTTCGCTGAAGCATTTAGTGCCTATACGCAGGGACAAGTTTGTGCAGATACTGCTACACAACTAATTAAGACAAAGGGTGGAATTTTCGGTCTGGGAATAGTTTTAGCTGCTTATGAAGAACTATTTGGAATACTTGGCATGATCTTCGGAATATTAATGCTTAGTATAGTAGCTGGTTGGTGAATCCATGGAATCTATAGAGCTGCTAAGAAAAGCTGTATTGGAGAAAGCTCTTAAAGAGGCTGAAAGTAGGGTAAGTAGGGCTGAGGAGGAGGCAAGAAGGATTATTGAGGAAGCTGAAAAGATAAAAAGAAATAGGATAGAGGATGAAAAAAGAAAAATATTAGAGGAATTGAATTACGATGCCAAGATCGCTGAAGCAAAACTGAATGCAAGACTCATAATACACGATGTAAAACATCGAATTATTAAGGAGATGGAGAAGAATATTATCAATTTCTTGATTAACTTAGATATGGAAACAAGGCTTCAATCACTGTTCAGACTCCTCGATGAAGCTCTACAACATATCTTTCATAGTTATGGTATCGTAAACCAAGTAGCAATTAAGATTTCTGAACGTGACATTCATTTAAGTAATCAATTAAGGGAGTATATTAGGAATAAATATGGCATTGAGGTAATTAACGTGGAATCCACGGGAATCCTCGGCGGTTTAATTCTTGAATTGGCCGATGGTACTATATCTATAGATAATAGTTACGACTCTAGAATTTCAATTATCTTAAAGAAAATGCTGCCAAATCTCGTTAAGGAGATCTATCAATGAAATTATCGCGCGAAGCTTCACTGGCTACGGTAATCATCTATTTAGCTAAACCGCCAAGGCTAGAAGAGTTGATAGATGGTTTAACGAAAAATGCCGCCATAGAATATAGTCGCCTTTTATTGGAAAAAGATGCTCGAAATAGTTTTGTAAAACTTCTATCCGCTAGTAGTATCGATGAGTTGGATAGATATATCTTTGATATATATAGAAGTGAATTTGAATATATAGGAAACATTCTACCTGAAGAATATTCGTACTATCTCTATACATTTCTTGAGATTTATGATTTTGAAAAACTCCTAGCGATATCTTCTACCCCGAAGAAGACTACCCAACCTACATACATGTATACCAATGTATTAAACGATCCTCAATATAAGCAGTGCTGCAGAGACTACTCCTATAGATGTCTTCTAGAGATCTACATAGATAAAACTGCCTCTATACTTAAAAAGATTTATAGGGCATATCTAGAATCCTATATAAATGCTTTGAATGCTATAGCAATTTTCACATCAATAAGATACTTTATTTATTTAAAAAATTCTCACATCTTAGCATTAGCAGAATATAGTTATAATGAGTTTGTTAAATTTATCAATCAGAAACTAAATCTTTCTAATCAATTAATTGTATATAAACTCCATACAATTTTAGAAAATATTGAAAAATTTATTAGAGAATCCCTAGATACTTTAGAAATATACGAAGCAGCGTATGTATATGATGCTATTAAGAACCTTCTCTACCCCTCCTATCAATTAATTGATCAACTCACACTATATCTAATAAACAGATACTATGAGCAGAAGATGATTAGATATGTACATCCACTAGTGAGTTCGATAAGAGGTAGATATAGGATTAGGTGATACCCTTGCATTCACAATCTAAATCTAAAATAGCAGCCATTGTAAGAAGGGAACTCGCCCCCCTTATGAAAATTTTAGGTATCGATGCTATATTCATTATTGAGAATCAGAGCGAGATTTTAAATGCCCTGACAAAGCTTATTGAAGATAGAGATCTAGGAGTTATCATTGTACAGAGGAGTCTCGTTAAAGGTATCGATTTAACTACATACCTCCAAAACATTCACATCTACCCATCAATCATCGCCATTCCTGATACTCTTGACGATATTCTCGAGTCTCCAAAAGCTTTCTATAGGGATATAATTCGCAGATTTATTGGATATGAAGTTTACCTAGAATAGTATAAATGGGGTGTCGTCTGGAAATGATATCCATGTTCTATAATAGGCCTCCCACGTTTCAAAAACATATAATAATGCATCTGGCATCTCAGATATAGAGGTGCGGTTAATGTCTACCACTACTGGTCGCATATATAGGATTGCAGGTCCATTAATAGTGGCTGAAGGTCTCGGCAGAATTATGATGTACGAAGTTGTATATGTTGGTGAAGAGGGGCTTATAGGTGAGGTTATTGCTATCCGTGGTGATAAGATCTATATACAAGTTTATGAGGAGACAACAGGGCTTACTGTAGGTGAAAAAGTTGTTGCTTCAGGAAGACCCTTATCAGCTGAGCTTGGCCCAGGACTTATAGGTTCCATATACGACGGTCTTCAACGCCCTGAGAAGGAGATTGGTATACTGACTAGGAGTATATTTATCAGGAGGGGGGTTAAGCTGAATGCTCTAAGTAGAAATGCCAAGTGGAATTTTAGGAGAGAGAAAAAGTTGAATCTAGGGGATAAGATCAGCTCTGGCGATGTAATAGGATATGTACAGGAAACCCCGCTGGTTCTCCATAAGATTATGATTCCCCCCAATATTCATGGTAAGTTAAAGTGGGTGGCAGACGATGGTGACTACGGAATTGAAGATACCATTGCCATTATTGAATCTGATGGCAATAGCTATGATGTTAAGCTGTATCAGATTTGGCCTATTAGAAGACCTAGACCATACAGAGAGAAGCTAAACCCCATCGAGCCTTTGATCACAGGTATAAGAGTTATAGACCATGTATTCCCTATTGCTAAGGGTGGTAAAGCTGCTGTTCCCGGTGGCTTTGGCACAGGTAAAACAGTATTGCTACAGGAATTGACTAAGTGGAGCCATGCTGATATAGCTATATTTGTTGGATGTGGCGAGCGGGGAAATGAAATGTCGGATGCTCTAACAAGTTTCCTCAAGCTTATGGATACTAGAAGGGGTAGACCAATGATGGAGAGATCTGTATTCATTGCTAATACAAGTAATATGCCTGTTGCTGCTAGAGAAACTAGCGTATTTCTTGGTGTTACTATAGGCGAGTATTTTAGGGATATGGGCTATGATGTAATAATGGTCGCCGATTCAACAAGTAGATGGGCTGAGGCTATGAGGGAGATAAGTGGTAGGATGGAGGAGATGCCTGGTGAGGAGGGATTTCCAGCCTACCTATCTAGTAGACTGGCCGAATTCTATGAGAGAGCAGGTAGAATTGTAGCGCTTGGAAATCCAGAGCGCTTTGGAAGCCTAACTATATTTGGCGCAGTTTCACCACCAGGTGGAGATTTTAGCGAACCTGTGGTTAGAGGTACCGTTAGATATATTCAGAGCTTTTATGCATTGGACTATGGATTAGCTACAAGGAGGCATTTTCCTGCCATCAACTGGCTTCAAAGCTACAGCCTATACATAGATTTCGTTAAGCTGTATTGGGATAAAATTTCTGAGGGAAGCTGGAGTAGAAATAGAGAAACCATGCTCAAGATTTTGCAGAGGGAAGCCGAGCTAAGTGATATAGTTAGATTAGTAGGTCCTGAGGCACTACCCGAGGAGGATAAGCTTTTGCTCGAAATGGCTAGGATTATAAGGGAGGACTTTCTGCAACAAAGTGCCCTCAATCCCGTTGATGCATATTCACCTCCTGAGAAGGGTATTGTAATGATGGAAGCTATAATGGAGTTTTACAGATTGGCTCAAGAAGCATTGTCTAAGGGTGTTCCTGTAGCCAGAATAAGGGAATTGAAGAGCAGGTATATGCTGTCCAGAATGAAGTTCTATGCTATTGGTGAACTAAAGAGTAAATTTATTCCTGAGCTTTTAGAAACCATGAAGAGGGAATTCCTAGATCTATTGGGTGGCTGAAATGTCTAGCTCTACACTAGCTGTCACAAAGTCGAGTAGACAAATTACCGGTGTTAGAGGCTCTCTCATATTTGTTAAAGCCTTGGGTGGTATCAGATATGGTGAGCTTGTAGAGATAGATGTTGATGGCGATTCTAGGCTCGGCCAGGTAGTTGATGTAAGTAGAGATATAGCATTAATACAGATATTCGGATCTTCCCTAGGTGTTACACCAGGTAAAACTATTGTTAAATTCCGTGGTGAGACTCTAGCTATACCAGTTTCATCAGATATGCTTGGAAGAATATTTGATGGATTAGCAAGGCCAATAGATGGCGGACCTCCAATAGTACCGGAGGATTACCTAGATATACATGGAGAACCGCTAAATCCAGCCCTAAGAATTCCGCCGTCTGAACCTATAGAGACCGGAATTTCTGTTATTGATGGCCTCCTGACATTAGTCAGAGGCCAGAAACTACCAATCTTCAGTGGTTCTGGGCTACCTCATAATAGAATTGCCATGCAAATAGTGAGACAGGCAGCTGTTAGGGGTTCTGGTGAGAGATTTGCTGTCGTATTTGGCGCTATTGGGGTTACACATGAAGAGGCCATGTATTTCCTGAATGAATTAAAGTCTATGGGTGCACTGGATAGAACCATAGCATTTCTAGCACCTGCATCAGCGTCAACAGTTGAAAAGCTTGCACTCCCGAGAGTTGCACTAACAGCGGCTGAATTCCTTGCATGGAGGTATGGTATGCATATGCTGACAATATTAACAGATATGACCAACTACTGTGAAGCATTAAAGGAGATCTCAGCTGCTAGAGAAGAGGTACCTGGCAGAAGAGGATACCCTGGATACATGTATACGGATTTAGCAACAATGTATGAAAGGGCTGGTAGGGTTATCGATCAGAAAGGTAGTATGACCATAATGCCTATACTCACTATGCCTGATGATGATATAACTCATCCAATACCAGATTTAACTGGCTATATAACAGAGGGGCAGATAGTTCTGTCAAGAGATATGTGGCGTAAGGGTGTGTATCCCCCTGTAGATGTATTCCTATCACTGTCAAGACTCATGAAGGAGGGAATAGGACCGGGTAAAACTAGAGAGGATCATAGAGAGGTATTTGCACAATTAATATCTGCATATGCAGAGGGACAGTATTTAAGAGAATTAATAACAATAGTAGGTACAGAATCCCTTACTGCAAGGGATAGGAGGTATCTAGAATTTGCTGATAATTTTGAAGCCAAATTTATTAGCCAAGGTGAACATGAAAGAAGAGCCTTTGAAGAAACACTAGATATAGCATGGAGTCTCCTATCCATTCTACCTGAAGAAGAGTTGCGGCAGATAAGTTCAGAGACCATGAAAAAATACCACCCAGCATACAGAAAACAGGTATCAAGCCAATGAGTAGCGAAATCCTAAGATTACCAAGACCAACAAAAATAGAGTTAATCAGACTTAGAAGAAGATTGACAATAGCCAGAAGACTTCATAGAATTCTACGAGATAGACTAACATTCCTTTTACAGGAGTTTTACGTTGTGCTTAAAAAGGCTTATGATACGAGATCTAAACTCAACAAGCTATTGAATGAAATATACTATTACTATTATATAGCTCTTTCACTCCACGGCTTGGAGTATCTGGATGTAACCTCACTAGCAACAGCTAAAGGTATTAGTATTATAGCTGGGGTTAGAAATGTTATGGGAGTTCCTGCACCAATGATAGAATTAGCTATGGTTCCAGAAAGTTCTAGCATTTTACCAATAGAGGTCAGTACTATTCAAAATAAAAGAAGAGAAGTTTTAGAGACTATTACGAGATTAGCAGAATATGAGAAGGAGTTGCTGAATTTAGGAAAAGAAATAGCGAGAGTAAGGAGAATTGTTACAATGCTTGAAAAAGTTCTAATACCAAGGATACTAAAAACTATAATGTATCTAACAATGAAATTTGACGAAATGGAACGGGAGGAGAAGGTAAGATCACTAAAAATAAAGACCCTTCTATTGCAAAAAAGCTAGCAAAATACTTCTTACCGCGTTTCATAAGAGTTCAAATCATTTTTATTCTATAAGATTTAGAAGCCAACGATGCTGTACAAGACGCGTATAGAGCTCCTTCTAGGAATGTTGTTCCTAAACTAAATCTATCTAGCTTCAATAATAGTGATTTAGGAGCATCATACTTGCTAGCATCTTTTAGCTGGATCCAAATCTCCATTGTCTCCCATAACTTGTATTGATTCTATGGCTTGATAATACCTTTGTATAAAATCCGTACCAAAAATCGTCCTTAAGATTTATTGTTATAAAAACAAGTCGTTCTCCAGATGACTTATTGCTAACCAATACAAATCTAGCACAGCTTTTACATACTTAAATCTCTACATTAAGCTTAAGCTTCCTAGTATCTACATAATATTGCTAAAATACAAATCAGAATGCAGATGGTATTTGTATCGCCTGCTCTTTATTTAAAGTATGATAATAAAAAAATATAAAAAGAGAGTTGCCATTACCATTTATAAGCCTCTTTAAAGGTGTCCCTTAATGCTTTCGACACGCGACGTGGTCGGCGTCATTCTTGCTGGTGGTGAAGGTTCTAGATTTAAACCATATACAGACATCATCCCAAAACCAATGATTCCCATAGGATATGATGAAAGACCTATTTTAGAACACATAGTTTGCTGGTTAAAGAGGTTTGGAATATCTAAATATGTGTTCTTAGTTGGATATAAATGGAAACAAATAAGAAATTATTTTAACAATGGTTCTAGGCACGGTGTAGAAATTAGGTACAGTATTGACGATGAAATCCACAAGGGAACGGGAGGAGCCCTTTTAAAAGCGTTCAAATGCGGTCTAATTGATAACATTGTACTGATTTGGTACGGTGATATACTAGCACTTGTAGACATTCACGATCTCTTAAATAAGCATTTTGCATGGAATTCCGATGCTGTCGTAGTTCTTGCAGATAGATACCAAGTACCGGTTGGTGTTGCCTCTATAGATGGCAATAGAATTGTTAAGCTGGAGGAGAAACCATGGCTAGATTTGTATGTTACAATAGGTGTCCTAACACTAAATCTATCTATCCTTAAAGAAGTTGAGAAAACAATGGGAACATCATTTGATATAATGAGCGATCTAATTCCGTGGATGATATCGAAGGGATTCAATGTTAGAGCTTATCTATATAGAGGTACTTGGTATGATATTGGAAGTCTTGAAAGATATAGAAAAATGGATCCGGAGGCCGTAAAAGGATTCCTATGTCAATAATAAATTTATCCTCATCAACCTCACCACATCTAACATCTACGTTATTCTAATAAAACGCGTAGGAACATTGTAATGAAGTAGGTATAGGTGATAGATGTTCTATGACATCTTTATAGACAATTTTAGAATAAAATGTACTATCCTATGGACTCCTTATCAGGTATACTGATATACTCTATTTTTATTTTTATGGAAAGATTTGTATAACACTGGTTATTTATCTTGCACTGGTAATCTTTTTAACCATACCATTATTTAATACAATTAGATAATCAGCTACATCTCTATATGCCGATATTGAGTGACTCGCTATAATATTTATACCACCGTCTATAGCGTTCATTTTAACAACCTTCTTAATCTTTCTAAAATACTCCTTAGATAGATTTGTATGTGGCTCATCCAATACTAATATCCTCGGTCTATAGATTAGTATGGATATTAATGCAACCACCTTTTTATAACCATAGCTGAGGGTATGGGTTGGCCTATTTAATATATCTCTATCCAATTCAAAGAATTCCAGCCATTTACTAACCTCCTTATCTATTTTCTCAAAATCTTTGCATATTTGTTTAATTGAATATGTTACTTCATCGTATACTGTAGGATTGAATAGCATGAGATCTGGATTCTGGAATAGAACTCCAAAAAACCTTCTATACCGTTCCTTCCCATAGATGGATTCCCCATCTAGAAGAACATCGCCTTGAGCAGGCTTTAAAAGCCCTGATAGTACCAGTAGAAGAGTCGTTTTGCCAGCTCCATTAGGTCCTGTAATAAGATAGGTCCTACCTTTTACAAATGTATAAGTTATACCCTTTAGTGTGTAGTAGTCAGCACCGGGATATCTATAGTATACATTATTTAGATGTAGCTCCATCATTTCAACACCAAGATAGCTATAAACACCATAGACAGTATCGCGATAATTACAATGTAGTCTAGCAGCTTTAGTGTATACTCATTTCTTAAGCTTTTTGATGCTAAGGTTCTAGATTTCATAGCTAGGGCTATATTCTGTGAAATGTATTCCGAGTGGAGCAGTGTATCGCCTATACTAGACGTCAGTATTATCCAGATATATCCCCTTTTATTTATAATATTCCTAGAGAATCTCATTAATAGAATATCTATTTGCAGTCTTGATATCTTTAGAAATATTGTGGAGAATGCGTATATGGCTCTACCTAATGCTCTTGAAAAAATTGATATAATTTCTCCTATTTCTCTTAAACCAACAAGAATAGAGAATACTATCATAGGTGTAGACGATGAAAGGGATACAAAGATAGTTCTAGTCATAGATGCTACTACGCTATACTTATCTGTATATAGATAAATTGATGGAAGTCCTAGAAATGCCGCCAAAAATATTATGAACATGTATGTCTTGAGTATATTAGTTAATATTCTTCGCGAACCTATTAATAATAATTGAACTGCGCATATTCCTATTACGATGATTCTAGCCGTATCATTAGAGCTGTATGCAGCTATAATGGTTAGTGAAATAAATATTATGAATACCGTTAGTGGACTCAAATATCTTGTTAGTCCATAATTGTATCTACATATTCCATGCGAAAAAACTTCAATCATATCTGCTAGTTCATGTAGTACTTTAAATAGCGTATCGTTGTTCATTTGTTTTTCCTCAAGATGAAATGTCTTACTATAGCTTCAAGTAGAAGCATTATACTCACTCCGATAATTCCAGTTAAAATATAGCCTAGCCATTCTGGTAGACCTGGCACCATGTAGTCTTTCAGTGGAGTCCAGTTAAATTCTGCTTCACTTAATCCAAGTTCTTCTGCAATAATATCTAGAGGTTCGTGGTATCCAACTAAATTAGCTAGATATACACCAAATACAGGACTTATAACAATTAATGCTATTAAAAGATATATATGCCTC
Source organism: Ignisphaera sp. (assembly GCA_038889075.1). Classification (GTDB taxonomy): domain Archaea; phylum Thermoproteota; class Thermoprotei_A; order Sulfolobales; family Ignisphaeraceae; genus Ignisphaera. Next base: position 149,556 of record JAWAHS010000001.1, on the reverse strand, counting down.
CTACTCATAATCTCTCTACCTCTCTCCCTCTATCACCTTAGGGTACTTGGATCCTATATAACTTAGAATTGATCCTGTTATACTGCCCTCGATAACTCCTAGAATGGTGTGCCACATAGCCATGGAGGGTAAGCTTATCATTAAGCTATAGCTAATTCTATTAAGGATGTAGCCTGCGATACCTATTTCTAGACCTGCCAGTGTGCCTGCTAAGGCAAGACTGATCCAGCCTGCTATTAATCCAGCTATAAATCGAACAAATTTCACATTACTATGGATTAACTTCACTACAGTTCTATACAATACGTAGCCCATAAAAACAGATACTATAGCCATGTTTAGCATATTTGCTCCAAGAGCTGTTATACCACCATCGTGGAAAACTAGACACTGAATGATCAATACTATAGCCATAGCTAATGCCCCTAACCAAGGACCTAGTAGGATGCCGGCCAAGGCACCGCCAACAAGATGCAGACTGGTCCCCCCAGGTACAGGCCATGCAATCATTTGTGCAACAAAGATGAAAGCTGATAATGTAATAACTCTAGCGAGTACGATTTCATCTAACAAACTACTTTTTTTAATAGCGTATCCAACTATAGCTAGAGAGACTATATACGTGGCTATGGCTGTATATGGATCTAAAAAGCCGTCAGGAATGTGCATCAAAGTACACCTGGCTACTAGCCAGGTGTACAATAAGAAGTTTATATATCTTTATCGTCTAAATATTTAAAAGAAGAGGGTAGTAGGCAATACTACCAGTACTGTTACGAGAGGTATCGGCTAAACAAAACATGTAGCACAATTTCAACCAGTAGCCCCCAGTTATTACTCAAAGTAGCTCCAGCAACTATAAGGAAAACAACAAAGATATTTTGAATACTATCTTAACTATATGGTTGTCTAGGACACCTCTCCCCTAGTTTTCTACCTATTTTGTCTGCAATTTTTATTAACTCAACTAATTTCTCTGGCATTATTTCATATGGTATTCTGGAGAAGCCTAACGACATTTTAGCTCTTTCAGCAATCTGATATAACTCATCATCTGTAACATTCTCCAAACCAAGCTCTTGTAACGTTATGGGTAGACCTATTGAATGTGCCCAGCATATATACTCCTGTATCATTGGCGGATCCTCAGCTACAATTTCAACAAGTGTTCCAAAAGCTACCATTTCACCATGATATTGCATGGGCTTCATTTTCTCCTCTAAGGCACTTAAGCCATTGCCAACAGCATGAGCCAGAGCAGTACCGCAGTTTTCAACTGCTAATCCGCTGAGGAGTGTATTTGCATACACAACCATATCCAAACTGGGTGTGACAACCCTGGTCCTAGCTGAATCCATAGCCAGTACTCCGTGTCTACGGAGAATCTCCCAGGCATGACTTGCAAATATGAACCCTACATCGAAGGGTTTCAGCGGTTCTACACCTTTTCTACCATTATAATCCATGTATACAAAATTGGATTTGTTGCCTGCAAAGATTGCTCTTGCCTCCCAGTAGTGCGATGCTGCATCTCCCATACCAGCTGCTAGAAATCTCGGCGGTGCCTTTGCAATAACCTCTGTATCAACTATAATAATATCCGGATTCCTGGGAAAGAACAGTAATTCTAAAAGTTTGCCTGGATACGGCTCTGTATATATTACTGAGTGTGCTGTTATTGGTGCGTCTGTAGATGCTATTGTTGGAACCATTACTGCGGCTAAACCATTTGGTATCGCTACAGCCTTAGCTGTATCTAGAGCCTTACCACCACCAATGCCGATAACCATGTCAACACCATTTTCAATAGCTATAGATGAGATCCTATTAATCTCATTCCAACTACACTCTCCACCAAAAACACTGTAGATAAAATGGATATCAAAATTCTTTAAGCTAGATCCAATGATGCTGCCAACAATGTTCCAAACGATCTTATCAGATAAAACAAGTGCCCGTTTTCCAAATCTCTTAACAAGTTTACCTAGATAGACCAGTACACCTCTACCTTGAATATACATACCTGGGCTTTTAAATCCACGAATATAGTACGTCGAAAAATTTCCCATTATATCAAGCTCCACTAAACTTCACCACCGTGGTCTACTACCCTTTGTCCAAGTAAAAATTTTAATGGCTTTCAGTCTTTACATTACATACTATTTTGCAGTCTGAACATTTCATCATCATCTATATCGGTTATCAGTATGAGAAACATTACTATTCAATACAGTTATCAATGAAAGATCTTTATTCAATACTTCATGAAACCGTACTGCCGTTACATTTCACCTTCATTTTAGAAAGATACGAATTGTATAGTACGGCAGAACATTAACATGGATATTCATTAAATTGTGTGCAAGGGCTTTCTTACTAATAATTATCTGCACTTTTAATTCTTTATCTTAGGAAACTACGACATTTTAATCTCAATAACTTTATAAGGTAGGTTAGAAGCTGATAGGTTAACTCGGTGATATAGTGACCAGCATATTATGGATACCAGTAATATTTGCATTAGCAATGGCTATGATAATTGTAGGCATGCTGCTTATATTTATCTCAGCTCTATCTGCTAAAGATAAAGAGGTTGAAAAGAGAACCGAAGCTGGCGGTATCATTATTCTAGGTCCTATACCAATTGCTTTTGGAACTAGTAAGAAAATTGTGAAGAGCCTACTCATAATTTCAATAATATTCTTTATTGTTATTCTAACTATTTTTATATTACTTAATAGTGGTTTACTATTCCCAAGATATTAGTCACATTTTTAACACTATCGAACAAGTACAGCTATTGTAGCACGTATTTATTCCACTCACCTTTTTACCAGATTTTTTAAAAGATTGAAACCGAATTCCTCGTCTAGTACCCTATACAGTTTTGAAAGCGGTAATCCGACCACGTTATAGTAGTCGCCTATTATGGATTCAATGAAAAATGCTGCAAGACCCTGGATAGCATATGCACCAGCTTTATCAAGAGGATTCTCGATACTAATATAGAGTTTAATTTCGTCCTCTGTAACATCTCTAAACTTTACTATTGTTATGTCAGTAAACTCTGTTGTTTTTCCGGTTTCCTTATCAAGTAGTGTAACACCGCCTATAACCATGTGGTACTTTCCACTGAAACTCATTAACATCCTCTCTGCTTCCTCAATAGTTTTAGGCTTTCCTATAACACCAATCATAGGATTAAATATAGCTGTGTCAATACCTATAATTATTGAATTATGGGGCGCTCTATCAAATACACTTAACACCTTTCTCTTGCTATTTTCAAGTACTGTTCTAAATGGATCCCCAACATATATTACCTCCTCTACATTAGGTGCAATTGCTACTACATCGATTCCCATTTTCCTAAAAAGTTCAATTCTTCTTAAACTATTTGAAGCGAGAACTATACACTTCAAGATTAATGTCACCTTCTCGTACCATACAATAATTAGTACCTAGTATTTTAATCTCATTGTATGAGCAATGGTCTCTCTTAAGTTTTTACAGCAAAATCCATTATATCTGTATCTAACAGCTGCCCAAATCTTTAGCAGAATTACCGCAAAACCTTCAGTACATACAATAGTAGTAGGGATAGCAATGTAGAGGTGAGCGATACAACAACTGAGGTGGAATAGAGCATCTTATCTATTAAGCTATAGAGATATAGTGTACTCAATAGCGTATTTTCAAGAGAGCCTCTCAACATCATTATAATTCCTATGGTTATAGAATCCTGTCTTTTAGTTTTAACATAGACTGGCAGACTACATCCAATTAGCTTACCTATTGTAGAAGCTATGAAAAGCGGTAAGAATACATACATATTAACCATTTTAATTTCAATAGATAGTGCAACATATACAAATAGCAGTGGTAGGAATACCCAGTGAAGAAGTTTATTTATAGAATCAGCCAAATCCATTGCAATAGTATCTGATCTAAGTAAAGCATCTCCCCTAATCATAACAATATTCAATACTAAACCCATAGTATAGGCAACTAATAGCTCATTCACACCCATCCATACTGTGATAGCTACTGAAAGCCCGAGAAGAGCCATAGACAAAGCGTGTATGACCTCTGTTTGGAGACGTCCATGGACTTTCTTAGCATATTGTCTAAATAAACCTATGAGTACACAACTAATGATGACAACTATGAGGAAAGCCATATAGCTGAAGTAACTGGCACCATTTAGGATTGGAATGGCCATCATAAATATGGCAATGATCGCAATAATATCATCGACAATGCTTGCAGTTGTTACAATATCATATACAAAAGGTTTATTAATAGTCAACATAATCGATGATGCCATCTCGGAGGCTGTATTGGAAAGTACTATCGATAGTAGTATTGAAGTATATAAATTCATAGTGATGGAGTACAATATAGCGAAACATAGGAAAAACGTTGCTACGACACCGGCTAAACTAACAATAATACTTAAGGAGATTCTTCTTAAAACAACATTATAGTTTGTCGAGAAGCCTATATAGAACATAAGAAAAATTGATGCTATTCTAGAAAACAACTCCAACTCTACACCTTTATCTATTAAACCAAGTACGTAGGGCCCAACAACAATTCCTGCAACAAACCATGAAATAATAGATGGTATTTTAAGCCTGCTAAGGATGAGTTCAAATACTTTGGCGAAAGCCAGTCCTAAAAATATTATATAGACTGAATGGTTAATCATATAATCTATCCCATTACATTTTAAGATTTTCAAGTTGAAGTCATTTTAATGAAAATTATATACACAGTTAAAATACTGTATTTTAACAGATTGCTATAAATGCTATGAATAGATAATAGATAATAACTTGAAAGAATGATTGAACTGTGCAATGCCGCGATCCACACAATAGACTTATGATACGTCTCTCCACAGTATTCCTAAACTGTCTGCATATCTATACACTTCCTCCAGCTCATGTGGAGATGGTCTTCTCGAAATATCGCTGTATTCGCGTGCCTTGTATTCTGGTCTATACTGATCCATTATGTTAACGATTACACGATCTCTTTGAATGTTGGTGGCAATCCACTTTAGTATAGGTTTAGAACAACATTCTATGTGATTAGGTAGGACGAGGTGCCTTATTATCATATCTCCCCATCCTATAGCTGTCCTAAGATTTCTTGTAATAACATCTATGTATCTGGGTACCTTTGATAATCTCAATGCGCACTCATTATTACCATACTTAAAATCTGGAAGCCATATATCTATAACATGGTTAAGCAATTTCATGGCTTCTTCACTCATGTAGAAATTGCTATTCCATAGCTGTGGTACATTTACATCAAGATGCTTTAAACTGGCTAAGATATTATAGAGATTCGGTGTTGGTTCTCCACCTACATGATTTATATTCCTTGCACCATTTATTCTTAACTCTCTCTGTATTACATATAAGCTTCTAGGATCTACCTCAACTCCACTATAGGGATTTTCTTGTGATATATCCCAATTTTGACAGAATACGCACCTAAAGTTACAGCTTCCATAGAATATTGTACCGCTTGGGACAAGAGGAGCTTCTTCGCCTATGTGAAGAAACCAGCTATGGACATACGATGTGGTAGAAAGTTTACATACACCCCTATTTGTATACGTTCTGTCTACTCCGCATCTCCATTCACAAAATCTGCACATTCTTAAAATCCTCATAGCAATTTCTATATCTAGATCTAGAAGACTGGTATCAGCCGTACCGTACATCTTCTTAAATTCATCGAACTTTATACCGCTTTTTTTAACCTCATTCCATAAACTAGTAAAATATTTGGTTAACTCATTATGTATACCCCATAGAGTTTCTATATCATCTACGAGTTTAGCATCCTTTGGAAGAGGAACTGCTTTAGCTATATGGAATTTTGCTGGATAGTCATCGATAAACACAGAGTAATACCATTTAAGCACCCTTCTAAGGGTCTCATTACTTAGCGCAGCAATAGCATCTGGTCTTACTATGAACCAATAGCTACCTCTGAACAGCTGTACCACCCCCGTCTAATGTATTCCCATTTCCTATACCCCGATATTCATCATTACTCAGTGGGCATGACTTAAGACATCTATAGTTTTATTTAGCTTAAGTGGGATAAAGAATGTATATCAGAATACCTATGTATGTCTTAAATATCTGAACTCGTAATATCGACTTTAAGATGTTTAATAACCAATATAACCAGACACCATGGTGTAGAATTTTGAGAAGGGTATATATTGCTGGTATAGGTATGACTAGGATTGATAGATATTATGAGAAAGGCTATATGCAACTAATCCACGATGCAGCTATAAAAGCATTCAACGATGCCAAATCCTATGAACCTGAGGCAATTGTTGTTGGTAATATGCTGAGTAGCTCACTCTATAATCAGGATTCCCTAGCAGCACTAGCACTAGATGCAATAGGTTTTAGAGGTCTTGGCGGTCTTAAAGTTGAAGCTGCATGTGGAAGCGGCGGCCATGCTGTTGTTGTTGGTTATTCTCTCGTTGCTTCTGGACTATACGATCAGATTATGGTTATTGGTGTTGAAAAAATGAGTGACTATCCAACTTCTACCGTAACCTCGGCCCTGGCTCAAGCTGCTGATGCTGAATATGAGTATATCTATGGTATAAGTTTCCCAGCACTAAATGCACTTGCAATGAGACTTTATATGCTTAAATATGAGGCTAAAAGAGAGGATCTGGCCCTATGGCCAGTTAGAATGCATGAGTACGGTTCAAAAAATCCTTATGCTCAACTAAGAAATAGAATAACTGTTGAAGATGTTATTAACTCTCCTATAATCTCAGATCCGATAAGACTTATGGACTCGGCACCCATTGGAGACGGGGCTGCAGTACTTATATTGGCTTCAGAAGATAGTGCAAAAAAGATCTGTGACACACCTATAGAGATAGCAGGTGTAGGACTCGGAAGCGAAGGCTTAGATCTATCCTCGCGAGAAGATATTCTCAATCCAATAAGTATAAGGAGAGCAGCTGAAAAAGCCTTTAAAATGGCTAAGCTACATCCTAGTGCTATAGACATTGCTGAGATACACGATGCCTTCACGATAACAGCTCTACTGTCTATAGAAGGATTAGGATTTGCAAAGCTAGGAGAATCCTGGAAACTTATAAAAGATGGAAAATTTGCCGCCGGAGATAGACCGAGTATAAACCTAAGTGGTGGTCTCAAAGCTAGAGGGCATCCTGTTGGTGCTACTGGTGTATATCAAGTTGCTGAAATAGCGATGCAACTTAGAGGCGACTTTCCAGGGGTTAGACTAAACAGTGCTGAAATAGGGCTTGCAATGAATACAGGTGGCGTGGCAACACTAACCTCTGTAATCATATTAAAGAGGTGAATAGCATGAGGATGTCACCTGTACGTGTATGGAGAGAAAAAGGGTCTAGATATAGGTTAGAAGGTTCAAAATGTAAAAAGTGTAACCGTGCATTTTATCCACCAAAGCCTTCATGTCCATATTGTGGACATCACGAAACCGAAAACATCAGTCTTCCAAGAAGAGGAAGAGTTGTCTCATGGACGATAGAGTACACTGTTCCGGAGGGATACCGAGAATATGCACCAATAATAGTTGGATTGATAGAGCTTGAAAATGGTGCCAAAGTTGTAGCACCAATAGTAGATATAGATGTAGATAGAATCCACGAAGGTATGTATGTAGAAGCTGTACTAAGGAAAATATTTGAAGACGGTGCCGAAGGTATAATAGTTTATGGGATAAAGTTCTCTCCGTCTATATAGCTTTACAAATATAATTAACGCGAACCAGTAACCTTCATATACACCGATATATACTAGTTAAAGCTGGAATTTACATTGAATTAGGGGCTAGAGATTTGGTCAGTATCAAGGCTATAGTATATGGCATGAGTATTTTAATGCTTTCAGTCACAATAATGTTTCTAATTATTGGCATAGTATTTTATGTACTATATAGCTACTTAGAGGATGCGATTGGATTGAATAGCGTGCTAAAATATCTAACTGTAGTGCTAATATCATTATCTATTTCCATCATATTTATTCTAATCTTTAGAGGAAGCGTCATTACCGATATAACTGAGGGTTTCAGTATTGTACTTATTACTTGGCTAGTAGTACCTCTTATAACGACGTTTGTATATTTAAATCTAACAGATCTAAGCTTTATAGATGCATTCTTTGAATCTCTAAGTGGATTCTCAGGTACAGGGTTAACAATGCTTACTGTACCTGAGAGCTATCCTCATATCATACTAATGATGCGTGCTGTAACACAATGGCTTGGTGAAATAGGTATTGTTGTTGTATCAGGAGTTCTTCTGCCATTTGTTCACCGTAGTATAAGAACAGTTTACATTGTTGAACGGGGTCCGCTTCTCGCACCAACCATAGCTTCTACCATGAGAAGGCTTTATACTGTATATGCGATATATACATTTATTGGCATATTAATTTTATTATTCAGTGGAATGGATCTTCCAGATGCTATTATGCACTCTATGACAGCTATAGCGACCGGAGGAATGTCGTCACATTCACAGAACATAGGATTCTGGTTTAGTGGAACAAATTATACAATTCTATTTACATCATCTATAATAATGATTATAGGTGCGCTTAACTTTATCGACACCTACAATCTATTAAAAGGAAAGTTAAAGGATTTTGTAAGATCATCAGAGGTTAAGGGTCTCTTCTTACTATTATCTACACTAATTGTTTTAATTATGATATATTCGATGGTTACTAACAGCCGCAGTAAGATGATTTCGTGGATTTATCACTTGGTATCTGGGTATACCACCACAGGATTTCAGTTCATCGATATCCATAGCGAACCAGAATTAATTAAATTAATTCTAATCTGTGCTATGATTATTGGTGGTGCAACTTTTTCTACAGCTGGTGGTATAAAGACCAGAAGGATTTTAATAGTATTAAAAAGTATTTTATGGGAATTTCAACGACCATTTAAGTTGAGAGGCGCTATAATTGTAAGAAGACTAGGTTCTGAGGAACTAGATGATGAAACTATATTCTCAGCATTGTCATTTTCTATAATATATCTATTTGCAATATTACTATTAGGTAGTGTACTGCACATATCACTAACAATCGAAGGAATACACAGCTATACATTTATAGATACTTTATTTGAGACCGTGTCAGCACTATCATGTGTTGGTTTAAGTACTGGCATAACATCACCGTCACTTCCAGTAATGTCTAAAGTAATTTTGATGGTAGCGATGTATATGGGCAGACTAGAATTTCTACCCATATATCTTTTTATTGGCTGGTATTATAGAAGGAGTGCGACATTTCATTAACAGTAATTACAAACATTATATAGATTTAAATGTCAGTAAGGTAAATATAACCTTGGTAGGTATGGTATATGAGAGTATTGCTTATTGGATTTTCAAAAGAATTGACCCAATTTATTGTAGAGCTTGTTAGAGCTGGCACAGATGTTGCCGTTGTAGACAGCGACTCCAACCGAGTTGAGGGTCTAAGAAGAGAACTAGATATAGCTACATTTGTTGGAGATTTACTTGACCTTGATTTATATAAAGAGATAGGTATGCCGAGGACCGACGTAGTCATAGCCGCCCATACAAACGATCTTATTAACATAGTTGTATGCTCATATGCTAAGTACCTAGGCGTCCCACGAATTATTGCTGTTGTTAATGATAACAAAGTGGCATCTATACTAAGGGAACTCGGTCTTGCAAATGAAATTATTGTAAAGCCCAGTGAGCTTAGCACTATTCTTAAGGAGAGACTTTACAACATGAAGGAAATGGAAATAGCCCAAAATCAACTTCTAATTCTATTGGATTCTTCAATACATACAAAATTAGTTGATAAAAGCATAGAAGAACTTACAGAAATGGGTGGCCAGGTAATCTTTATTATCGATAAAGAAAACAATGTAATATATCCAAATAAAGAATACAAAATTCAAAGAGCCGACAAGATATTTATTCTAACATCATCTCAGAACATTCAGCGTATTATTGGTTTATAGATCTGACCTCCTCCCCGCCCTAAAGGACTAGGCTTTCGGGATTGTAAAAACTTTTAAATGCTATATGTCAGTATGAATATCATAGGAACATGTCTAGTTTAAGTGAAGCCGTCATGGATATTAGAGAGATTCCTATGGCATCTCTCTTAGAGTACATTCAACCATATCTAAATCTAATTATAGCTTTACTCGTAGTAGCTATAGTTTATTTCATTGCTAAGAGGCTCCTATATAAGTTAAGATTAAGAGGCTTGATCACGCATGGAACAGAGGGTACACTTCGGGCGGTAATTCTGATTGCTATGATGGTTATAGCTCTTCCTATCGCATTTTCATCAATCTTCCAAAGGTATGAAATTGCATGGCTCTCAATAGCCACCCTAATTTTTATAGGTATTGTAGTAGTTGCATCGTTGTATAGTTATATAGAGAATTCTTTAATGTATTTAATTGTTATATCGTCAAGTATAGTTAGAGAAGGCGACAATGTTGAAATAGTAGTCGATGGTAAAAGCTATACAGGGAGGGTTATATTAGCTGAGGGTAGCCATATGATACTGAGAACAAATCATAATGCTTCTATATTTATACCATATAGAAAAGTTTTCAATGCAATCATTGTAAAGAAGCAGCATACATTATTGAAATTTATGGCAAAGATATATGGCTATAATCTAGATGTTAAAACACTCATAGAGAGAATAGTGAATGTGCTTAAAAGATCTAAAACTATTATTAGAGAAGAAATATCTGTAAAACCACACGAGATTTCTGATAATAGTGTAACACTAGCCATCGAACTGGGTATAATGAACCCGAGTAGTATAAATGAATGCTATGAAGAGGTTGTTAAGAACCTGACATCAGAACTTCCATACCGAGTAGATATAGAGGTGATAGACTAGCCTATCATTCAAATATTGTATTCTATACATAACTGTACGTCAGATTGCCGAGTACATGCAAAGTAGTAAAAGACGATTAAACATTCAAAACTTATCATCAATCATGAAACAGCCTACCGTACAGCATTAAAATAGGAATACCATAGCAGCTTCTCAGTAAGATTGAAAAAGAGGAGAACTATGTTCTATCATTCCCCGCCTTGTCTTCTACTATTGTATACCCTTGTACCTCTCTTATCTAATATTTTTCGTAATCTCCTTTCTAAGATAGTTAGCACCTCTCTAACACATGTAGCTAGATCCCAGCATTGCGAATTTGCAGCTATCGTTCCAATATTTGTAGACATCTTTATAGATACATCATATTGCTTTCTTTTTTCAACGGTAACTTCCTCTATCCTACCTCGTTGTTTAACCTTAAGCTTAAAGTCTATTACCCTTACGTATCTCGAAAATTTAGAGAGATAACTATTAACTAGCTTCTCTACTTGAATTCTTGTTAGCTCATCCTCGATAGCTTCTGAAATTTTTGCCTCTATGGGCTGTAGTACCGTAAAACTCTCTAGATATTTCCTCAATATATCTATACTACTTACCACACCTTCAACAACATCATTGCTAGAGACCACAGGTGCTCCGGATATTTTATTATCTAAAAGAATTTCGGCAACTCTACCTATATCTATGCTAAGTGGTATTGTTATAGGTGGTGAAGTCATGAATTCTGATACAGGTGCCGCTAGAAATGATTCTTCACTTTGAATCCATTCATAGCCTTTCCTTCTACTTAATCTAATCGTGTAAAGCCTTTCAACTATATCGCTAAATGTTATTACCCCTAAAACTCTATTATCTGCATCAACAACTGGCAATCTAGAAATGCCACTTTTTAACATAAGCCATCTAGCTCTAGCTATGTTCTCCTTCTCATTTATTGTTATGGCTGGCTTGCTCATCACATCATCAACCTTAATTCTAGGAATTCTATTATTTTCAACGAGATTTCGCAACACAGCATTCCTAGAGATTATGCCCACCACAATACCATCTCTACTTACTATCGGTACCTCCCTTGATCTCCACATTACAAGGCTATTTATAGCGCTATTCATATCAGCATCATCATAGATGTAAAAAGGAGGCTCCATAATGTTCTTCACTTTTGTATCCCTACCTATCCCTCTCATAAGAATGCTTCTATAGCTTACTATACCAATAATACGATTCTCCTCATCGACTACAGGAGCGTCCCTAAGCTTCAACTCCTTCATTTTCGGAAGGATCTCGCTTATTTTCATGGAGGGCTTTAATAGAAGTGCAGGTTTGCTTGCTATGTCGATGGCAAGTGACAAAGCTCTACACCCTATTAATATATAGTGGCTTCCCTAGATATATTAGCCTGACTACACATCTTCTCTACATAGAACTAGTAGAAGCTTTTTCTTTTCTTTCGATGGAACTTTGCAGACGGTGTTGTTGAGTATTAGCCTAGCTACAATTTTTCTAAGGATCAATCCGTCAATGTAATATCCGCTGACTTCGAGATGATCTCTAAGTTCTTCAAATGTTAAGCCGCCCCTGTGATCTACTAGGATCTTTATCAACATTTCCTCTACATCCTTCTCTAAGGATTCGCTCAATAGCTTCCCCCCTTAATAAAACATTCTTTCTGGGATCTATGGCGATCCATGGGTATATTTTTGATTTGCAAAGTCTTTTAGCTATACTTGGATATAGTTTAACTACTTCAAGTTCTATCCTATCTATAATATCCTCTCCAAGTTCTAAGAGCTGTTGCACCAGCCTTGAGAACGAATCTTTATTACAAAAGCTTATAGTAATAGCTACAATGGTGTCTACATTATTCTCAAAAAGATATTTTATAGCCTTCAACTGGTAGTCATAGAACTCTTCACCTGCTCCTGTAATGGCATTGAATTCGTTAGGTGAACACCCTTTAAGGGATACCCTGACTGTAACAAAAGGAAATTTAGATAGTTCTCCAGCATAGTTTTTCTTGTATCCTATTAAAATACCGTTAGTTTCTAAGATAAATCTGATTTTATCAAAGAGTGCAGATTTGCTAATATTCTTAAGGAGCTGAAGAATATGGTCGAATCCTATAGTTGGTTCACCACCACTTAATCTAATATATTTGAAGCTTTTTTGCGAAGCGATGCTCAGAAGTCTTAGTGCTGCCTCCTCAGGATCCACATAGAATCCTATACCCTTTATAGCTGGAGATGTATTTGTACCTAAGCTCCAACAATACTTGCAACTTAGATTGCATCCAACAATGTCCCCGGTTGACGAACCTCCATAAAATTTAGTCGCTCTAAATCGATAATACTTTCGAAAAATCTTACCATTACTTAGATACACAACATTCTTCTCAACAATCTCGCTTAACTTAATAGGATTATAGATCATATGAGTGCCCATAATACCGTTCTATCCATATGTTGAGCTGTACTCGGTTCTCATTCCAGTGAGGTTCTATAAATAATCTACTCTATTTTATATATGTGGCCATACCTATAGTCATCTTTAATTAAACTGGTTGAACAGAAACACTCTCTAAGAAAGCTCTGCGCCATTGCTTCAATGTATGATTTGTCCTTTACTATACTTACATCTATATCATCTCTATAACTATATTCATATGACACAACATAGTGCATTCTATTCACTATGAGACCTACATGCATAGTATCTATATTACATATGGTTACATTGTATCGGGATAGCAGTTCGTAAGCCTCTAAATATGCGATAAGCGTACCCTTATAGTTTGATTGACATCTCTTTGCATTATCAAGTGTCGGAGGGGTTGTTAGAATATATATTCTACTCTTATTTGCAAGCGATTTAACCATTTCGTACAATAAATCGATAGCTTTATCATCTAGACATGGAATATGGAATATAAGTTCTGTAACTTCGTTTCCTTTTTCTAACACATATCTAATCATATTGCCGAACGTCTTTAAAGGTGTTGTAAAGAATTCACTTTCAGAATTATTTCTATTCCACTTTGAAATCTCCGGAGCCAATTGTAATATGAGCTTCTTGGGTATGATAGCCCTCTTAAACCTTCTACCATCCCTGTATCCTATTTCAAATGTGAATAGATTTGAGAGATCACCGAATATTATAGAAGAGAGTAGCTCTACATCAAAGCACTCTGAATATATCTCTAAATATTTGTCACTTGTATAAATCAAACATTTTATTCTAGGACCATGTTCTCTACATAATGAGATAATAGGTGTGCAGATGTGGACATCTATATGAGTTTCAATAAAGCTCTTAATATCGTTATTATAGAGCTTATACAAAGCTGTAAATGCTTCAAATGGCACGACCTTTACATTTCTATCTAGAAACTCTGTGTAATTCCATGTATCGGTGGTATAATGCCTCATATATTTTTTATCTACTTTAATCTGTGACCCTCGAAACATTCCCATCGAACCACATTGTGTAATATCCAATTCACTGCACCAAAAATATTAAAAATAGAAAGTTATCAGCTATGTGCTATCAATTAGATTCTCCAATTCATCGCCATGAAACTTTAGTATGTGGGTAATAAATGCTGATGACCTTAGGAAGCTCTTACCACAGAAAGGACACACTCTAAGTCCTTTATATGGAAGTAGCTTTTCTACAGCTCTTTGTGCAGACGAATATTTTTCAAAATAATATTTGTAGCCAAAAGAAGGCCGAAGACCAGCAAGCCAACGAGCAATGGACTTTATTACCTTATCTTTATCGCGAGTATTAAGGGCCATATAAACACCTGCACTCTCAATTTTCACTCACCATATCTATTTATAACTTTTTGTGAAAATAGAGTATTGATTGTTAAGGTTAGAGGTGAACTGCGATGTTCAAAGACTTTTTGCTAAAACTTAGAGGTAAGAAAGGTGTGCAGGGAACTGTTGATAGAGAGACCATGTACGCCCTCTATAATCTCTTAATTGATGTTCGTTTTGATTTAGTTGAAGCATTCTATAATATTGCTAGAAGAAGACTTAGGGAGCTGTACGATCTGTATTCCATGACTATGCTCAAATTTGATAAGCTTCTTCAAGCACTTAGAAGACTACTAGATAAACCCATAGAATACGGTTTAAAGCGGCTTACCGATGATGAAGTGGATAAATTCATATACATCCTTCCCCTAGAGTTATCCATGACTATGAGAAGCCTTATACAAAACTCTAAGATGCTAAAAGAATTCTCACAATCAACACCGCAACACTACTTGAAATCGATAATCAATATCATAGATGATTGCATAGAAGATGTGGCCAAGTATGCAGATAGGATATTAGACACTTACCAATAGTGAGCAAACTTTTTAAGTATCTAAGAAATCTACGAAGACAGTTCCATTTTGATGGTGTAGATGATTATGGTATACAGAACCTGCATGATACTTACGCTATTAATGCTCGTCACCATATCATTACCTACACATTCCTTAACATACGGCTATATATTAGATGAATTAAGGCATGTAACCATAGTAGCTGTTAGCCAGCTATCAAATGGTTCATATATCGGGGTTTCAGCTGACCTATATGTACGCGTTGCATGCCCAGGCTCCGGCCACGTATATGTAGAGACTTTACCTCTTAGTGAGATAGATCTACAAGCATCTACTAGGATAGCAGCACTTGTAGCTAGTAGTATAGCTAATATAAGCTTCTATAGTTGCGACTTCTATGCCTCTATAAAATCTGATTCGCCTATTATTGGTGGACCAAGTGCAAGTGGCGTAACAGCTGTAGCCTTTGCTGCTGCACTACTTAGGTTACCACTTAATGAAAGTATAGTAATGACAGGCATGGTATTGCCCGATGGAAGTGTAGGACCTGTTGGAGGATTAAAATATAAACTCGATGCCGCTGTCTCTCGTGGTGCTAAGATGTTCCTTGTTCCGTATGGCCAAACAAAGGATACTATATATAGAATTGTCTCTCAGAGAATTGGTCCATCTGTTATTACTAGAGTTATCCCAGAAACAATTGACCTTATATCATACGGTGCCCAGCTAAACGTTTCAGTAGTGCCTATTGCAAATATTTTTGAGGCGCTGGAGATTTTTACTAACCATATGTATAAAGTTACCCCTACCACCTCTAGTTTACCAAATAAACTAAGCAATATATATGCAGCACTAAAAAACATCCAGTATGAATGGATATTTAATCTATCTAATAAAATAATAGCGATCGTAAATGAAAGTAAAGCTGTAGAAGATAAAGCACTTTCATCATTAAGTGGCTACTCTAGCATTTACGTCAGAAATACCCTTCAAAATATTGACTCCAATATCAATAGTTTGAGAATCCAGGCTGAATCTCTAGTATCAGCTGAAAAACTATATGCAGCTTCATCTCTATACTTTCAAGCACTTATATATGCCTATCAACGTCTTTATCTACTCAAGGCTATTGTAGATGGAGCATTTATATCAAAAGAAATTAACATCATAAACAATTCCATATATGATATCATAAACTATATACACAGATACCATATTGAAAATGGTATGGATACTGCTAGGCTTTCTATAGTAATAAATACATTAGATAGAGCTTATGAAGCACTAATCTATCTAAATAGAACCTTGACATCTCAATACATAGACTCCATATCTCAGTACTTAGCGCTGGCCTCCGCTAGAATTTATACCGCATGGTTATGGTCTACACTGCTAGATAAATACCCATATATAGGTTCAGAGATACCTACTGATGATCTAAATAGAATGGCTTTATACATTTCAACATTATCTCAAAATATATACACATACATAATAGCATTTTCATCATCCATCCAGATCCCTGGAGATATGCTCTCAGAAGCAATGTTTAGATACTCACTCCTGACTAAAGTAGATAATACACTTGATAGATTAGCTCTTGGAATAAGTTCCATAAGCTATATGCATCTCATACTGACATCACTCTTCCTACAGGATTACAGTTCAGCTATAGAAGCATTAAATAAAACGATAAGCACTTCGCTTTCCCTACCAGATAGCATCCTACCCATAGATATTCCACTGTATATAGAAATGGCAAAGACCTTTGAATCCTATTCCCAAACCCAATTAACAATGCTATCCAGACTATCAATAATACTATCAATATATAGAATTCTCAGTACAGAATTACGACAACCACAACAATTATATACAAAAATCGATGGAGAAAGAACCACAACAATAACAATAAAGGAGAGAAATATAGTAACCACAACAATAACAATTACAACCTTTATTGAACAACCACACACAATAACGGTGACAACAACTATTGCAACACCTATATTGAGAGACCATATAAACTTAAGAGATGTAGCAATAATTTTGATTATGGCAATAGTGATTACTATGGCTATAATATGGATGATGTTTAGAACAAAGCTGGCTTCTCTCTAATTTCCGAAACTACAGAATCCAGTCCGAAGTAGAGATTGTTATTTGGGAACAAACAACTTAACTTGTATCCCATAAAGGGGTATCCTGACCATCAACCATCCGATATCGCATCTTGTGATTAAAATCAATTGTGTCATATCTTAGTAAGCTATGTATATCAGTATTCGCAGTTTCAAAAATCCACCTATTTAACCACGGGGAACTGGTATACGTATTACTATCATAGCCATTACCGTTATTATGGGTAACGCTGTTCCCATTTTTCTTTTTTGTTTCCTTATACATTTTTATAGCTATTGCAATTATAGCTAATTCTTCCTCTGAAATGCTTGTATCTGAAGATCCATTCTTTACCTTGATAACAAAGCTATCCAGAGAGGGAAGAACAGAACGCATATAACTCCTCAGGAATTTTGCTAATGAATTGCTGTAAAGAGATCCGCTTCCATACAAGTGCTTTACCACCTGTATCTAACATCCATATTACAAAGCTACCACATAATTGATCTGAATTATCTATTTAGAGGGCTAGAAAAGACTTTCGCCTCTATATATGTGGTTGCATATATACTTTTTCCATTAATGTTCATAATTCCAAATAGGCTTCTAAAACGATCAAAGTATTTTATACTTTGAAAGTCTATATGTTACTTTTACATGTCCGTTCTATAATGATTACCATAGATATAAATAGTGTTCAAAGAACGTGCAGATTGTCATAACATTATAGATTTTGTATACTATCGAAATGTTTTCAAGAGCCCTGCGAAGTGCCGTATATTGCTTTCCTGATGATCATCCAGACTCTTACAAGCTACATTGTGTTGAACTTTTTAGTCTGATCTTACGCAATCAACTTTTTTGACAGGCTCTATTGGTGCTATAATATGTTTGTTATTTACTTTAAGTATTGCTATCCTAACACCATATATATTCTCTATAATTTCCTTTTTCAGAACTTCTTCAGTATTACCGTAAGCTACTATAGAACCATTAGAAAGTAGTATTACCTTATCTGCATATAATGAAGCTAGATAGAGATCATGTATAGCTATGATGGTTACGGTGCCTTCTGTTTTCGTGATTCTCTTTATGTATTCTAATATTTCAAGCCTGTAACGAAGATCTAGAAAAGCTGACGGTTCATCCAATAGTATTACTTCTGGTTGCTGTATTAGTGCCCTAGCTATTATAACTCTTTGAAGCTCTCCACTGCTGAGTTGATCTAACCTCCTATTAAGAAGATGAGCTATATTCATCTGTTGCGATACTTTTTCGATTACCTCTAGATCTCTCTTATCCTCTTTAAAACTCAGGAGATTCCTATGGGGATACCTTGCTGTCATAAGATATTCCAGAACTGTTGATGGTATTGTTTTAGATATGTAGGGATTGACATATGTTACCATTTTTGCTAACTCCCTAGCGCTATAGAGCCTTGCATCGCGCCCATCAATATAAACTACGCCTTTCTTTGGCGAAACTAACAGTGAAATTGCTTTTAGTAATGTTGATTTACCAGCACCATTAGGACCTATAACGAATGTCATCTCTCCTTCAACAATTTCTAAAGAAACATTACTTAATGCTTTTACAGAGTTGTACCAAACCTCTAAATTCTTAATAACTATCTTCATAACCCTTCATCCTCTTTATAATTAGATAGGCTAGAAACGGAGCACCAATGGTAGAGGTAATTACACCTAGTGGCAATTCCCCTAAACCTGCAGATAACAGAGATATTATTCTAACGATTATATCAGCTATAGTAGTTATTACAGCACCTATTACAGCTACCACTGGTATAGAGAATCTATGATCTGTTCCGACAAGAAGTCTAGAGATGTGCGGTGCTGCAAGTCCTATAAACCCTACAATACCAATAACAGCTACCGTTGATGCTGTAAGAATACTTACTATAGTAGATGTTATAATTAAGACTATACCCGGGTTGTACCCCAGTTGCTTAGCGTACTCATCACCATATATGAAAGCGTTCAACATCTTAAACATTAATAACGCAACTGTAATACCAGTAAGGGAAGGTGCTAGAAGAAGTATTGTATCACCTAGAAGTATGGTAGATGTCGAGCCCATGAGAAGAAATACATAATGTATTTTGATAATTTTTTGAATAGAATAGAGAAGCGTGTGCGAAACTCCAGAAAAAAGAGCATTTACAGCAATACCTGCTAGAACCAAGGAAATACTTGTACCACCGGCTAACCTACTAAGAACCAATGTTAAGGTAAATCCTAAAAGTGAACCAATGAAAGCGATTGTCATCAAAGTCCATCTGTGTACTATTATATTTGGAGCTATTATTATGCCTATTGTAATAGCTGTTAGCGCAGTCGATGAAAGCCCCAATATATATGGTTCAGCAAGGGGGTTTCTAGTAACTGTCTGTATGAGTAGCCCTGCAACACCTAGGAGAGACCCTGTCAAAACAGAAGCTACTGTCCTCCCAAGTCTAAGCATAGCTATATTGTATATCTTATCTGCTCCAAATCCTATTGGTGAGTGTGGTATTCCAAAGATATCTAACATGGTATAGATGAAATTGTATACAAGTTTGATGAAAACATCTACCGGATTAACTACTGTGGAACCTATTGAAAGTGATAATACAAACGTAAACAAAAGTATGATAGATAGAGAGAAAAATATCATAAAAAAGCGTTTTACAGATGTTCTATAGAGTTCCATGGCCATTTAATGTCTCCCTATCTACTATATTACCATATACTATTACAATTATTCTGTAATTCTATATACATCAGTCCGCTGAATTTCTCCGAGTACCTCTGGATGTAGTATATGGGCTAGTATTTCTAGTGCTGTAACGATTCTAGGTCCCGGTCTGCAGAGTACATCATTAGCCTCATCTGTAAAGAGATATATCTTTCTGTTCATCCATGCTGATGTTTTAACAATTGGTGTATTTAATAATTCGTTATATAAATCCTTAGGATCTATACCATGCGATGTAATTATTATTACCTCAGGATCGTTATTGAGTATAAATTCGTAATCCAGTTGCGGCCATCCGCTATAAGCTTTTGCAATGTTTATACCACCTGCTCTATCTATAAGCCATCCAATAAATGTATCTCCACCAGCACTATAAATACCCCATGAAGGTGGTCCTATGAGAACAAGTACTCTCACTTTAGACACATTAGCTTCTTTCAACTTTAGTAGAATTTCGTCTAGTCTTCTCTGTATATCATCAGATACGGATTTGGCTCTCTCCTCGACGGCGAATATCACTCCAAGCGTATATAGATCACTGTAGATATCGTACTGATTCTTGGCATTATCACATAATAAGAATACTGTCTTTATACCAACTTCCTCAAGCTTCGGATAGAGTGATTCTTGTGGTCTTACACCACGACATAGTATGACAAGCTCTGGATTCAATGCAATGATCTTCTCTAGATCTGGTGTCCACGGACCACCTACAACTGAAATTCTATTCTCATTAACTAACTCCAAAACCTTCTCAGGGTAATCAGAATACGAATCTACACCAATAACAACATTCTCCAGACCTAGTGCAAATAGCTTCTCTGTAACGCTGGGTGCAAGGGATATTACCCTAGACGGTATTCTTTCAAATTCTATTAACCTTCCAAATGCATCTATCACCGATCTCTTTTCAAGTTTAACCGAGATGGTTTCTGTTTTCACTGTTGTTACTGTTACCGTCTCTCTTATCGATGTAACACTAGGAATCGTTATTGTCGTAGTTACGGTTGTGGCAGGTGCTATAGGTGTAGCCCTAGGAGCTGCAAAGGTCAGTGTCAAGAGATAGCCTATCGACATCCCAATAAGGAGCACCGCTGCTATAATGAGCCCATATTTATAACCCATATATGGTCACCCTAACCATATGTTAATACTAGCCCTTTTAAATTTATCGTACAAACATCAGATTCAAATAAATAAACATAAAGAGGATGCATTGTTTTAATTAAATGTCAACACAATCTTTTATACAACACCCTCTAATATAATCTCCTATGGATTACCGTAATTAAATATTTAATTTTACTAACATTCCTAAAAAACATTAGTATCGTTAATTCGCTACATGTATATGACGCAATGTCTCTATAACTAAATTAAAACGTAAAATAGAATCTTATTGTATCTTATGTTAGATATGATTGAAATACGATATGGATTAAAACCAGTAATTATATTTTATGTAGGGAGTGATTCGATGTTTTATTTGACATTCTATAGAAGTAGTTACATTATGTAACTTTCATTCATCATATCATGGTTGCTTTTTATTTTTAAGAGAATCGATGTACTCCAGACTATGTTTCCTAAGTTCATCTAGTATTTCAGGATACATATTTATTAGTTTCTCAACAAGATGCAAATATCTTGCAACTCTTATACTATTCGGCGATACCTCGATGAATTTTTCCCCATCAACCACAACGTAATGTTTCTTAATTATATTCTCCCCTGTTATGTACACTGCCTCATTTACTGCTGCATGTAATTGAAAGCAATGTGGGCTTCCATCGATTGTTACTACAGTTATCGTCTTCGGTTTAGACGATTTTATGATGCTGGCTACTTTTCCGTAGTATGCCACCGACTCTCTTTCAGGGCATGCAAATAGTACTTGTTTTCCATTGGATAGCTTTTCAAATAGTTCTCTATTTACGTGTGGTAGACATGCTGATGCTATTAAAATATCACTATTGTTAAGTTTTGGGGTTTTAACCCATATACTCCACAACCACATGCTATTGTCAAAATGTTTGCACGTATCCATAGTGTTACCCCTTTATTATCCTAGCTAAAACCTCATCCAAATTCAATGTCGTACTGCCTCTATTTGCTAGGTATTTTTCCAAAAGCAAAAATACACAATATTGTCCACACATTGAACAACTCTTTATAGCATTACCAAACTGTTTTCTAATGTTCTTAGCCCTTTCTCTATCAATACTTAAAGCTATCTGCGTATCCCAATCGAGCCTAGCTCTGGCTAAGCTTATATCTATATCCCTCCTAGCAACCCTCCCGCCAAGCTTAATGAGGTCTCCAGCATGTGCAGCTATTTTAGCCGCTATTAAACCCTCCTTAACCTGTTCAGTGTTTGGTAGGGAGAGGTGTTCCGATGGTGTTAGATAGCAGATTATATCAGCACCTACAGCAGCCGCTATTGCCGCACCTATAGCTGCGGCTATATGGTCATAGCCTGTAGCAATGTCGGTAACCAGAGGTCCGAGAACATAATATGGAATTCCACCACTCAGACTCTTCATAAGCTTTATATCTGTAGCAATCCTATCCATAGTCATGTGACCAGGGCCTTCGATCATTACTTGGACTCCCTTAGAAATGGCGTCTCTCGCAAGTCTTGCATTATTTATAAGCTCTTCTATCTGGAGAATATCGTGAGCATCAGCTATGGTTCCCGGTCTAAGGGCATCACCAAGGCTTATCACAGTACCGTACTCCTTAAATAGTTCTATTAGATAATCCCAGTGTTGGAGATAGGGATTCTCTTTATTGTTCTCGAGCATCCATATCGCAACCATAGAGCCTCCTCTACTTACTATAGGCATAATCCTATTACTTCTAACAGCTTTTTCAGCAAGTTCCTTTGTTATACCCGCATGTATTGTTGTAAAATCTACACCATCTCTTAAATGACGCTCAACTACGGATATAAACCAGTCTGAAGGCATTCCTACACCTCCATACTTCTTCACACCTTCAATCCAAGCCTGATATATGGGTACGGTTCCAAATGGTAACGGCTTTGATGCTTCAATTAGTATTCTTCTAACTTCATCTATATTACCACCTGTACTCAAATCCATTATTGTATCTGAACCGTAGGTTACAGCAATTCTAGCTTTTTCAATTTCCATATTTACATCGATGACGTTTCCGCTAGTCCCAATATTTACATTAACCTTGGTTCTAAGTCCCTCACCTATGGCTATGGGCTTTATGTAACTCCTTCTAGCGTTCATTGGTATAACTATTCTACCATTTGATATACCTCTTCTAAGAATCTCTATGTCGACACCCTCCTCAACCGATATACTCTTAACTATCTGTTCATCCAAATTCTTAATTATCAACTATGGGCACCGAACACTATATAACTTAAAAATATTAGAGATATAGAAAACTTTAAGTGCATATGTTATAATGTTATAACAGTATAGGATTGCACCATAGAAGTACTCTTAATGAAAATTTATTAGCAACTCTTGACCACTACATGTGGCTAGCCTATACAGGTGGTTTATATGATTAGAGGTTTAAAGGCTATAGACTACAGTGGTTTTGCAGAGTCTATAGTTAGGGATGCTAAAGAGCTTCAAATGTATGCACTATATTTTATAGCATCTACAAAGGTTTCAACTATTCCAGGTATAAGCATTGCTGGCTCTGATCCAAATGCCACCCTCTATACACCAACTTTAGACGTTGAATATCTTACTCTTGGGAAACCTAAGACTTTAGATATAATACCTGTAACCCCCGATGGTATTCCTACACCTGCTGTTCTAACTAGAGCATCACTAAAACTCCTAAAGATACCCTATCTAATTGTTAATTGTGGTGCTTATATAGAACCTCAAGTACCACATGTATCGCTTCCTGGAAGATCTGTTGGTGGGAGAATCGACGTTGAGGATGCTCTTCCCACCGAGAATGTTATTAGATTGTATAGCAGTGGTAAAACACTTGGATTAATGATTGGTAAAAGAGATTGTGTATTTATAGTAGGTGAATCCATTCCTGGTGGTACAACTACTGCTATGTCTATTATGGAGGCTTTAGGGTATAGAGCTTCTGGAAGGGTTAGTAGTGCTTCCCCTGAAAATCCACATAACTTGAAGATAGAGGTTTTTGCAAAAGCTTTAAAGAGGTGCGGATTGCAACTCCCTGTAAAAGATGTATTTGATGCTGTTGCCATCTTTGGCGATCCTCTACACATATCTATTGCTGGTTTTGTTTCTGGTGCGATAGAACAGGAAGCTAAAGTCCTTCTCGCTGGAGGTACCCAGATGTGTGCTGTTTTAGCTATTCTAAAAAAGCTTAGCATAAATATTGCAGGCAAAGTTGCGATAGCTACTACCCGATGGATTGTTGAGGATAACTCTGCTGACATGGCTGGTCTTGTAAAGGATATCGCACCTGAAATACCTATACTCTATCCACCACTCAGCTTTGTCGATACCCCATACAGTGGTCTTATGGCATATGAAAAGGGTTATGTTAAAGAAGGCGTTGGTGCAGGTGGTACAATCGTAGGTGCTCTCATCAAAGGATTCGACATAAATGATATTAAGAAGTCTATATATGGCGAATACCAAGCACTTGTGACGGATGGCTATGTATCTCAATATAAGAAGGATTAATGAGGACATAATCGCTATAGATTTTCCAAAACCTGTAGAAGTTGTATCAACACTAAAGACTGTTTCGATCAATAATAGCGAACCGACAATTATTAGACATGCTATTTTTAAGCATGTTGAAAGCAACTTTCATGTAGATAACATAGTGGAATACTATCTGAAGATTTTAAAAGAGCTTGATATAGAATCAGGAATAGTATTCCTAACTGCTGTACCTATGGATAAGCTTCTACATGTAGAGGGGTACTTAAGTGAAATTGTAATGACTATAGGCTTGGAGCCTCCTGTATGCATTCGGTATAATCAACTTTATGAACCATTGAGAATGGGTACCATAAATATTCTTATATATGTTGATTTACCGCTTTCAAAAGAAGCTATGGTTGATCTTTTAAAAACTGCAATAGAAGCTAAAGTTGTTGCCTCCTCGGATCTTCTACTAAGATGTAAATCAAGGGCCGTAGGTACGGTGACGGATGCTATCGCTGTTGCAAGACCATATGGATTAGATGGAGGGGTGTTGTTCTCAGGTATGGCTACACCAATTGGAAACAGTGTAGCGAATATAGTTTACAATTCTATTATATCGGTAGGTATTAGAAATGGTATTGAGTGGTTACTAAAAAATTGTATAGGTTACTCCATGGAGGAGTTTCTAGAACTATTTAGAAACATATATGCGTCTACACCTATACCCAATATATCACTTGAAAAAGCAATTGAAAAAGCCAGAAAAATTCTCCATAGAATTTTAAAAGATCCTAATGTATGGAGCTTTATTATAGCTGCCAGAGAGCTCGATCTTCATGGTTCCTCAGGCACAGTGCCAGGTTTAACTACTGATGAATATTCTAGCGATACTATAAAGATAGTTGCTGATGAGCTTCTCGGTATTTCTTTAGCTTTATATGTTGGAGGAGCAAACGCTATGTTTGCCATGTATTGGATTGAAAATATGAAGAAAATAGGTAAGTTGAAATATAATGGAGCTGGACTCTATATTGATGACATAATATCGGCTATTCTCGGATCACTCTATACACTATTAATAAATGAAATAGATAGAGGTAGTAGCAATGAATAAAGTTGTATGTATTATTCTAGCTGGTGGTAAAGGATCTAGATTTGGCTCACCCCTAAAATTTCTATCGAATATATGTGGTAAACCTTTAATAGAAAAGCTGTTGAATGATGTAGAGATACTGTGTGAACATGCGGTAATAGCTTTATCTAAAAAAACCCTCGGAGCCTCATATATATGTGCTACTAATAAATACCTCTCTACGGATTGCATAGAGACCTCAGGAGACGATTTTGTTAAGGATCTTGTTTTTCTCTTGGATGCCCTCCCCAAGCCCTTGTTCATGATCGCTGCTGATGTTTATGTGCAAAACAGGGAAATTTTAGTAGATTTCCTTAGAAGAGCCCTTGAAGCTCAGGAAGATATAATCACATTAACAATAGATGATGATCGCGAAAAACTTATAGGGATAACATTCTTCAAAAAGAACTGTGGATCCTGGAGGAATATTTCCTATCCTAAAAATAGCGTTATAGATGTTGATAAAGTTAGCGATTTAGAAATGGTGAGAAGACTTTGCCACTAATAGATATACTAATCTTCATACCTTCCTAAAGTATGGGGACATTCAAGTTATACCCTACATACAACAATTTATGGTGCTATGATAATTGAAATGGAAGAGCGTGTTTAAGGGATTAAAATCTCTTCTTGCACTACTAACAACAATACCTACAGGTAATAGTTCCATTGAATACGCTGCTCAGTATTTCTATCTAATTCCAGTAATAGGTTTGGTTGAAGGTGCCATAGTTTCCTTTCTTATATGGTCTTTATATGTGCTGGGTATACATAATGCTATCATTTCAATTCTCTATATCTTTTTTCATCTAATGGTAACCGGTGGTATACATTTTGATGGATATGCTGATTATAGTGATGTAATAGGATCCCATAGAACTGGCGAGTATGCGATCAAAATTCTTAAAGATCCTAGAAGGGGAACGTTTAGTATAATCTCTATAACTCTCAATTTGCTTATCTCATCAGCATCAATGTACATTATGCTTGAGTCAGGCAGTTCGGTATATGCATCTCTATTGAGATTAGTAGTCATATACGTTGCTTCTGCTGAGGCAATGTATATAACTGCATTCTTTGGAATAGAAGAACCTTATAATGGGCTTGGGAGAAGATTTGTAATCAGTGCTAAAATCTCTGCTAATTTCATTAAAAATATCATTACCTTGCTGGCGATATACCTATCTATATTAGTTTTTACACACATAGAAGTATTCATGCTAATCTCAGCAATTCTAATTACATTGCTAGTAGCAGTTACCATAGTTTCAGATGCTAAAAAGAGGCTTGGTTTTATAAATGGTGATATTATTGGCTTCTCATATGAGACGACTAGAGTTGTTTGCATGGTGATCGCTACATGTGTATAATTCCAGATTTTCTTTATCCTAAAGATTCATACCTACTCATCTCTGCGATACTCGTTGCTCATATCCTTGACTACCTCTATCCATTTCATAAAGGGTTCCTTCTAACAATACACCCAGTTCATACATCCTATATCCTTGCTATAAAAATTGGAAAAAGATATTCGTCGAAAATGAGGGGCATTGCTACCTGGTTCATAGTTGTATCAACGCATCTGATAGTATATAGTGTCCTGTTATACATAGCTTGGTTGACAAATCCCCTATTATGGATAGTAGTAGCTGGATGGATAATAAAGGTATCGTTATCACTAAGGCTACTTATATCAATTGTTAAAAACGTCACAGAATGTGTCCATTTAAATGATTGGTGGTGTGCAAGATTTTGGACACAACAAATTGTCAGAAGGGATGTATATAAAATTGATGAAATACATGTAGTTTCAGCAGCCATAGAATCCCTAGCAGAGAGTTTTGTTGATGGATACACTTCACCTCTTTTCTACATACTACTCCTGGGACCTATAGGAGCACTGCTGCAGAGAATTTCTAATACTTTGGATGGAGCACTAGGATTTAAAACAGCTGAATATAGAGAAGTTGGCTGGTTTTCAGCAAGAGTTGATACTTTAATAAACTTTATTGCTGCAAGGCTTACCGCTTTTACTATAATACTATTAGCACCATTTGCAAAAACCAGTATACGATACGCGTTTAATATATGGAGGGACTATCGTAGAGCTACAGAAAGCTTAAATGCAGGTCATCCAATATCTGCCATTGCAGGGGTCCTAATGGTTAGACTTGAAAAAATTGGGAGTTACACAATAGGTAAAGGAGTTAGAGAACTTGATGAAAATGCGTTGAAAATAGGATTGAGAATAGTGACGTTGGCTGCCATTATATGGCTATTGTCACTGTGCCTCACCATATACCTTCTCTTTTAGGATGATCCTCAAAGCATTAATTAATTTTTCATTATCCTCTCTTAGTCTTACTGATATCCTACCATGGTATCTCGTTAAGAATTGAAATGATGAGGCATCCCTTATCCATATTTTAAATCGTTCTAAGAAATGTTGGATATTTTTAACATCGTTATGGAATCTCACTAATATGAAAGGTGCGTAAGATTTATAAAAGTGTAGACCCAGTTCAGAAAAAGAATATTCGAGAAATTGTCGCTCAGCTTCTATTACACTTTTTGAGTGCTCGAGAAATTCATTAAGGTTATTTCTATAATCGGTTAAGGCTCTGGAAAAAACGTAATCTGCAATGCTATTTACATTCCATGGCTGTCTAAATACTTCAATTTTATGTAGAAGCTTTGTATTCGAGGTATATAAGAAGCCGATTCTCAGACCTGGTACTGCAAACGTCTTAGTTAGACTCCTTAGTATAACTATATTTTTGTATTCCTCCACCAGCTTAAATGCAGATCTACAAATTCTTGACAAGTCCATAAATGCCTCATCTACTATAACAATGCAGTTCCTATACATATGAAGAATCTTTTCAATAACCTCTATTGGAATACATGTCCCTAATGGATTATTTGGATTAGAGAATAGTATGATACATTTAGATTTTATCGATTTAGATAACATATATACTATATTAAACGGAAATACATACATATTAGGAAATTCTGCATACTGTACGGATATATAATTCATTGATAGTGCATGAAAAAGTGCCCTATGATCTCCAAATGTAGGTTCGCAAACTATTGCGGTAGTAGGTTTCTCTGCACCTACAATCAGATACAGTGCTTCAGCAGCACCATTAAGAGGTATTATATAGCTAGGTTCAATATTATAGAATTCTGCTATAGCTTCTCGAAGTGCCGTATAATTATAATTGGGATAGAAAGAATAGATTTCACTTTTTATCGATTCGCTAATGAGACCTCTAATTACATCGGGTACCCCAAGAGGATTTATAGGTGTTGAGAAATCCGTATAGTTCTCTGGAGCTACGCCACCATGCATACGCATTGGATTCATCAATGCCATCACTTCCGCAAAGTTGTATGATATATTAATTACCCTAAATAAATTCTTATAATCTATCTAGAGGATCAGTATAATGATGAATAATTGCAAAACTGTATCCTCACTACACATTCTCTCCATACCAAAATCCATTAACTTACAACATATTATTAGATGTGGATATACAAATATATAAGAGAAACGGTACCAACCTGTTGCCCCAAATGGCCTTAGAGAGAATCTTTTTAAACTTTGACGTTGGAATTAAAACTATCATCAGGACAAAAATTTTCCAAATTTAGTAGGTGAAAATGATATGATATACACATCGACTATGGTATATGCATTTTTAAGACCCTCGCAAGCTCTTCAAAGACTATATAGCCACGGTCTTACCAATATTGAACTCAGCTATGACAACTTTCACTACTTTATAAAACGTGGTGAAAAACTTGATGTACTTATGAATGAAGTTATAGATGTTATCGAGACCCTCAACATAAATATGAATGTGGCCCACTTACCGTATGGAGAAGAAATAAGATTGGCTGTAGAACTCGATAAGATGCCGAACATCATAGGGATTTTCGAAAAATGGTTAAAATTCTATTCAGAGATCGGAGTAAATTTAGCTGCGATACATATACCATTTAATAATCCATATGTAGGTGAAGGCTCTATAGAGTACTCAACAAGAATTAGAGATAGAGCTATAGTATTTTTTGAAAAGATACATAGCTATGCCAGTGAATACGGTATAAGACTTAGCATAGAGAATCGTCTTGAGAAAGGCGTATACGGATACCTGCCAAATGATCTACTTTATCTGATTGATAGTATAGGAGGCGATAAATTTAGCGTATGTTTAGATACAGGACACGCCATTGTAAATGGTTTTCAGCCTAGTGAATTCTACGATAGGCTTGCTAAGTATGTTACTCTTATACATGCACATGATAATGATGGTTACAGAGATCTCCATTTACCACCACTTTCTACGGGTACAGTACATTGGAACGAACTTTTTGAAGCTCTTAAAAGGAATGGCTTTAAAGGTAATATAGTATTGGAAGTGGCTTGCCATAGGGAAAACATAGCCGATTGCGACAATATCGCTAGGCTACTAAAACTTCTGGCTAAATACTTTGGGGAATTAATAACCTGAGAATTACGCTTCAATACCACTCTACATTTTAATTAATTGACGTCTAAGACTGTAGCTTCATTAAAGATTTGGAATTCCTAAGCTATTTTAAGTCTATTTTCAATTATATTCTTAAGCTCCTTTCTACCATATATGTTTAGAAGTTTGATATATAGGCTAAGTGCTTCCCTTATAAATTCAGATCTGCTCTTAAAGTTGTGTCTTCTAACCATCTTATCAAGCTCGTATATTACATCAACATCCAATTTTACTGAAACTATCTTTGTTGCTCTTATATCTAATTCTATATAGCTATTTTCTTCGCTGGTCAATTATCTGCACCTAAGTAAGACGTTACCCTGTGTGTGAAATTATTTCATCGGAATAGTATATATGTTTTTTAGCCATGTGGTATAGTACTTAAAATTAACAAAACTCTTAACAGGAGAAAGTTATCGATACCAACACGGAAATCAGTCTAATATCGACTATCCTATAGGTATTACCAGCAAAAAGTTTTTCATATACCTAAATAGTACCTAAAAATATCAGTAACTAGGTGTTATTATTACTAAATTTATAAGGTAGCATATGAGTTGCTCTTTATAAATTTTTATGAAACTTGATAATAATACTGGGGTAATATAATGAGATCTCCCACTGAGGCGGTACTAGAATACCTTATTATTAAGGTATTAGCTGGTAGAAACGATGTAATAAAGGCAGTTCACGACTACTTTGTTAATGGTGTAAGTCCAAGTAGTGTTGCAATAAAATATAGTCTGAGTAAGCATCAAGTTAGAGGCTATATACAAAGAATAGTTGAAAAGACAGGCTCCGTTGTGAAGGCAAAGGTACTTTTAAAACATGCTATTCCAATTCTATTAAAAATAAAGCCTATAACAAAGGAAGTCAATGGCTATATAGTTAAGTGTGGCTTATGTGGTGAAGAATTGCCTAATCAGATAATTGAAGATCATATAAGAAAAAGACATGCAAGTTTAATCGATGAGTATCTTGAAAGCACTATAGAAATCATAAAAAAGAATATCACATTAAGATATAACGGTTAGATGGTTTTCTTATATTCCTGCATTATCTCATTTACTATTCAAATTTAGACCGATGAAATAGTGTAACATAATTACTATTTCGACTATCTTCATTCGGCAATTGTCTCTACAGATTTGCTCTAGAGTTTGCAATAGTTCGTACCACTTATCTCTAATGTGAATTGTACTACTAACTAAGATATATATTCAGAGATACATTAGGAATAAACCGTGGTGCTAGGTGGGATCTATTACAATAAACATTGCATACTATGATATGGAGACTTACATAGATGTGTTGAAGGGTATAGAGAGGATTACATTAATAGTAATTCCGGTGATTAACAGCGAATGTCTGCATACACCTAAACAATGTATATTAAAACATAATAGCATCCATTTAGATTCAATTATTGTAATAAAACTCTTGAACTTGATCAATGCCAAAAATATATCGTGCTTAATAACACTATGTAGACCTTTGACACCCTTGATCAAATCTATCACAAACTCGTTACCTAGTGTGAGTATTATAGAGTTGTGTAGTGGTGATATAACCATACCTAAACATAGATACGACTCTATATTAAAGTGTATATCCTATTCAGACGCATTAATAATCGTTACAAGGAGAAGCTTCATTCCAAGACCCATAATAAATATTATTCCCTTAGCAGAGGCCTTTAATGAAAAGATTTTTATCTTTAATCTGTAAGTAGGAAATTGGAAATAGTTACTATTCAAGTTCCTCTTAAATGGTTGAGATTCCTCCAGCTATGGAAGACCTATAGAGTCTTAGCCATGAGAAGCGCATCTTCTCCATCAAGATAATATTGCGTTAATCTTTTAATCACGGTAAAACCAAGTTTTTCATAAAGTTTTACTGCGGGTTCATTGCTGATTCTAACTTCTAGAAAGGCTTCTTCTGCCCTATGAATGGTCTTTAGGGAATTCAACAATGTTAGAATCATATATGTTGCTATTCCCTTTCGTCTAAATTTTTCTCTAACTGCTATACTAATAATATGACCCATCTTTATATAGCTACCCTTAAAATGCGAGCGTCCCTCCTCTATACGTGATAATACATAGCCTACAATTTCGTTATCTACCTCTGCTACATAGAAAATGTCCCCCCATTTCTTTAGATGCTCCATCCAGAAACTTAGTGGATAGTGCTCGGGTAAACATTCAACATTAATAGCTATAATCATGTCTATATCATCCATTACCGCAGGTCTTATTCTTATGAAGCTCATTTGCTGCCACCTTAACACTTAAATTTCAGCTATGCATATATCTAGAATAAAACTGTTTATTATGTGGATTAACATGCTCTTTTTAAGCTCTGGAAAAATTGTTAAAGATTATCGAATTCTACGAAGGTACTTTGAAATACTAGATGAAATGAATGTAGATAAATCATCAGCCCTACCGTCATCCGAAGACTTTGAATTTATTAGAAGATTCTTAAGAGAAGGTAAGAAAAATCTTTTAGAACTATTAGAAGCTCTCTCACTAAAATTCATTCCAAAAATTGATATGAATGCTGCTATAAGAACCTATAGAGAAGTACTCGGCATCGAAATACAGCCGAATACAGCTGTATTGCATATTGCTAAAGATCTTGCTGGATGGACTTTAGAAATGGCTGAGAATTTAGGTATAATTAAAATAGATGTAAGTATGCTGCCCTCTTAATACTATGGTTATCTCACATTCCCTCTGTTATTTCAATTACAATCCATTCGCTATATCCTAATACAGAGACATATTAATACGATTGTTAACAACACCAGTAAATCTTATAGCAGAGATATCTCTTCTTAGAGGTATAAGCTCAAGACTGTGCGAGGTGTTTAAACATATCATATAAGAGAGTTATTGTACACTACTGTGGTGACGCAACTATTGATAGCTATACTGGTTCTCTGTTAAGAAAAGATGAGATTTTAGTAGAGGTAAAATATGTTTACCTGTCGATAGCCGATGAGGCATTGAGCAAATGTTTTACAGTTTCTAAAGATTATAAACGGGTGTTAGGTACCATTGCGATAGGCAAGGTGGTAGGAATTGGTGTAAGTGTTCAAGGCATCTCTGAAGGTAGCAGAGTGATAGTATTTCCTGTATCAGCTAATGCTCCTATAGAGGTCGATGGTGCATGCCAAAGCATATACAGCATTGATATAAAGTATGTCCTAGAGGCATCTCAAAAAGCATTTAACGACTTAGAAATGTTACTTATAGCTTCACTTTCTATTCATAAAAAGGTTCTTGACACCATTAAAGGACTCAGCACCTTAATTGTTGGTAACGATATTTCTATATTACCATTTGCATATTATTCTATGTTGTATTCTTCAAAATTTGCAATAATTCCTAGATATACCCTATGGCCTGAACTAATAAAAGGTGAACATGTGTCTATATATAATAATGGTAGAAAATTTGATGCTGTTATACTGGCTTCACCTGATCCATTAGTTAACAACATCATTTTAAAAAGCCACCAAGATGCTTCAATTATAATTATACATCCATCTATATTATCAACATTAAGATTAGATAGTCTATTACATCCGGATGCTGAGAAGCATATTCTAACTATGAAATTTGGTGACATTGCTACAGGTATAGAGGTTTTCAATGTATACAGAGACCACCTTATCAAAAAGGTAGAGTTGCTCAATTTTAATAGTATTTCAAAAAGTATAAAAGCTCCTCTAATTATTCAAATTAACTAATGAGATATTGGTATCTCATTTTAAAATAATTAAATGGAAGACCCATGTCTATAATTTCATACCATGGTGGTTCCCTCCAACCATTATGGATGTAATCCGTAGACATAATGTTTAATGATTCTAATACTCTATAGAATCCTCTTAGGCTAGATCCATATCTACCCCATTGAATTACAAGCTCGGATATCTTTTCATCACCTTGGGCTAATATAGCTTGCGCAAACGCCCATCTATAATCAATAGACTCTATTCTAACAAAATTAAATTCTTTTGCTACCTTATGATAGTGATTGAGGTTTTCTGCTAAGTTAAGTATTATTTTAGGTGGTAAGAATTGGTATGGCGTCCATGGTTTTGGTACAAGAGGATTGAGGACGACCCTTAAAAATCCTGATTTTCTTATCCATGAAAGTTTAGTTAAGAATTTTCTAAATGTATTCACTTCCTCATCTATGCTCATTTTAGGAAAACCTGTAATTAAATATAGTTTAACATGATCAAAATTATAATTTAAACTTTCTTTGATAATGTCCTCGAGATGATCCGTATCATAACATTTACCAATCAAACATGCTATCCCTTTTATAAGGGTTTCAGGAGCTATCGTTAATGTTCTCTGACCCAAGGTTCTAATCATCTCTAAACGTTCTTTGGTTATATGGTCAATTCGTAGGGATGGAAAGGATACCTTAATGGAGTGCTCTCTAAATTTCCTTAATAACATGTCAATGAACGGTACGCTAAATAATGCTAGTGAATACAAGATAACCCTTTTAACACTGTTACTCTCTAAACCTCTTTCTATAATTCTCCACAATACTTCCATACTTCTATACCTAAATGGATGCTGAACGTGTCCTTCCATGCAAAATGCACATAGATATGGACATCCTCTAGAAACCTCAACCCTCATTCCATATCCATACACAGGCTCTTCATCTATAGCAAAGAACTGATTTATTGCATGCAGAGCTTGATTAAGCTCCCTAGTAAAACATCTTTTCACCTTATTTCTGATTGGTAATAGAGAAATGCAACTAAAATCTTCTAAATAATTAAAAGGTCTATCTTCACCCATAGTATATACAAGCTCTTTCAATATCTCATCAGCTTCGCCAATCACAACAGCATCGACAATACCACTTAATGGTAATGGATTTGAAGTAACAGCTATGCCTCCAGCAATTAATATAGGTTTTCTATAACCTTTATATCGATGTAAAAGATTGAGTTTATCTAGAATTCTAGCAATATTTACATAGTCGAGCTCGAAAGATAAAGATATAAAGACTGCATCAAGATTATTGAGATTGGCCTCTGTATCGAGAGCCTCCAATACATCATTCTTGATGTCGTATACGTATCTGTATGCTATAGCACCCTCCAAACTATTTATGTATTCGTAAGCTGTTTGAAAAAATAGTGAGTTGATAGCAGCGTTGTATGGCATTGGCATAAGAATGCCTATCTTTATATCACTGGATTTTCCTTTCTTTACGAATCTTATAAATTCCTTTCTTGTCCTACGTACAACAAAGCTCAGTAACGATCACCATTTTTAGTACTCAATAGCAATTTTTCTAATATTAGTAAAATCTATGGTGATCTTTGTGAAATGCCCAATTAGAGATACATTTACAAATCTATCATTAATAGGGGTCCCAGTGCAAACTCCATCTAAGGTATTGTTACAACAAATGAACACCATCTTTTCTATTCGATTCAGCAATTTCTCTATTAGACTGGTTGTAAATCCTATCGAGATTTTCTTTTTGAATATTTCTATCGAAGAACAATCTAAACCTATTATTGGATAGCGTGACACTAAAACTAGATTCTTACATCCATACGGTAGCTCTTCTATTATCATCAAAAGATTTTGAACTGGATTCTTAGCATCAATACCCCCTATACAGATACCGTCTTCTAACAGCTTCCACTTACCTGCTATATACACATTTCTATTCTTCATAAGCTTTATAATATGCACATCGTCCTCTAGATCTACAATGCCAAACACATTTTTAGGTACATCAATTACATTTCTGCATTCTCTGATCCCCCCACAAATAACAATGATGTCTACATCTCCATCAATTATTCTATTGATAATTCCATTGCATTCCCTATATTTAATATTCTGAAGTACAGCAATTTTTTTGACGACCATGACAACACCATTTACTAAAAATATTAATCAATACATAGGAGGTTCGGCTATTAAATTTATTTAAAGGAGCCGACCCTAAATAAGACTCTATAATTAGATCCTACATATCTTTCTACAACATCTCTCCAAGTATCCCCTATGCTGATAAGGGCGTAAAACCCTGCGGGTCTAGCACCCGCCCTTCTAATCAATTCAAACAATGCAACGCTAGTACGGCCACTTCTAACGAGATCATCTACAATTAATACTTTATCTCCATACTCCACTATACCCTCAGGTAGGTATAGCGATACTACTTCAGGAGGTGTTCGTGCAATATAACTTACTTCAATAAATTTATCGAAACCAACCTCCTTTTTTCTCTTTATCACAACCATTTTTATGTCAAGTCTTTTTGCTATTAATGTAGCAAGCGGTATGCCATCAGTCTCTACAGTTGCAACCGATGTAAATCCCATATTTTGTGCCCATAGCATTGCATCTATCGAAGCTATAGTAAGAATATCGAGGTTGTACGCGAGAGTATAGACATTGATTAGCCCCTCTTCATCTGTTTTAATTACCTTTTCCTTAATCACATCAATCATATTGCTATCCAGCAATTTCATAATCATCTGCCTAGATCTATCTTGACTTGGTTTGATATCGCCATGAATATAT
Organism: Ignisphaera sp.; assembly: GCA_038889075.1. Classification (GTDB taxonomy): domain Archaea; phylum Thermoproteota; class Thermoprotei_A; order Sulfolobales; family Ignisphaeraceae; genus Ignisphaera. Next base: position 112,481 of record JAWAHS010000001.1, on the reverse strand, counting down.
CTCCATAATGTCGGAATTGATATACCTAGAATTGTTTCAAGTTCCTTAAATTTAAAGAATCTCTTTAAACTCGAGAGTATTTCGATAACAAGCTCTCTTTCATCTATGTATAAAGCCATGACATTCAACCTCATGCTTAAGACAAGTGTGTTGCTCAGGACTTAAAAAGCTGATATCTTCTCTATCGCTATTTATTTTAGAATGCCGGCTGCTATCTCAGGTTCAACGAATTTTCTCTTAGATATAAATCTTGAAATTCCTTCTATAACCCTTTCTATGGATTCTGTCTCATCATCACAACGAATCACATCTTCATCCTCAACTATAATTCCACTAAAACCGGTTGTATTAGGTACAAAAAGTATGTGGATGTCAACATATTTCTTCGTATATTTTCTAACCCTGTTAGCTATAATGCTACATTTAATAAAATCATCAGGATTTAAACTTGTTACTATTAGTTTAATTGTATACTTTGGCATTGTCCACACTACTGCTAGTCTCTATGCAGTCTTACTATTTAAACATCATATCGCCTATCTTTGTAAAATAATAAAGGTGTAGGATATTTAGTGTAGAGGAGTTCATTATAGAAAAGTTTATAAATTTTTATGGATATTTAAAATATTAGAAAAAAAGTATATGGGTGAGACATAGTGATAGGCCTTAAAAAACTTTATGAAGACCTAGATATTGAGGTGTTTAAGGCGCCTGCAGAAGATGAACTAGAGCGTCTTGTAAAGGAAACCATAAGTAACAATGGTAAACCCATCTCATGGAAAGAACTTAGAGAACGTTTTGCTGGAATAGCAGGTGAAGATAGACTTAGGAAAGTATTAATAAGACTTATAGAACGAGATGAAATTATAGAACTTCCAGACGGTACTCTGGCAATTCCTGGTATGGAACAGAATTACGTTCCCAGAAGGACAACAAAGAGAGTCAGACCTCTGGTACCATCGAAATTTAGAGCTAGATGGGGTAATGTAGCTGCAAGGCTAAGAAAATATGGGAAACCCTTGGGAGAGATATTAAAGGAAATGAAAGGCGGTCCTACTGAAGAGAATATGGATATTGGTAATGAATACGAGGATTATCTAGACATGGAATAGTCTGATTTAATAGCATAGCTAGATAAACTGAATATAAGGATCAAACTCAAAGATGTTCCTAAGGCTTGTAAAATGTGTGAAAAAACTTCTGTTAAAATTATTGGTAGAACAGCTATACTCAAGGGTGAAAAGGGTTCTAAGGCCATTGTCGGTGTCGATACTCTATGTTCGTTAGCAAAGCGACTAAATCTATGCTTAGATAACTATAAGTGTTAAAGCCTATATCTATTGATCAACCCTTTCATCTTTAGATACATGTCATATGATATTGGGATTTTCCTATTAATATAATATGAAACCCTAGGTGCTTTATCAATCACATCTTCTATCCTATCAGTTACCACAATACTAAATGCATCACTACCAGCACCACTACCAAATGAAACAACAAGTATCCTCTGACCAGGTTTTGCTTCTTCCAAAATCTTTGCAAGTCCTATTAGCACTGCTCCATTATACGTGTTTCCAATATACGGGGTTACCAACCCTGGTAATATTTTCTCCTTTGGCAGCCCGAGCATTGATCCAACCCTAAGAGGGAATTTACCATTTGGTTGATGGAACACAGCATAGTCAAAGTCTGAAACCTTCAATCCTAATTCCTCCATTAATAGCTTAGTAGCTAAAAGTATATGATTAAAGTATGCCGGCTCACCAGTAAACCCTTCACCGTGTCTGGGATAAGGTGCCCCATCTCTTCTCCAGAAATCGGGTGTATCTGTGGAATAAGTTGTACACCCCTCAAAATATGCAACAGCTCTCGACCGTGATCCTATGATGTATGCCGCGCCACCACTACTCGCTGTAAATTCTAGCACGTCCCCTGGACTACTCTGTGAAGTATCCGCACCTATTGCCAGTACATATCTAGCTGCCCCACTCTCTACTAAGGATGCGCCAATCCTAATTGCCTCACTACTAGCTCTACATGCAAACTCTAAATCAGCGACTTGATGTGCTGGTTTAATTCCAAGGGCTTCAGCAATTATAGATGCACCTGGCTTTACGGCATACGGCTTGCTTTCTGTACCTAAGTATATAGCATCTATGTCTCTCGGATTTATACCAGCTCTTTTAATAGCATTCAATGATGCTTGGTATCCTATGGTTATAGTATCCTCATCGATATTCCCTACAGACTTTTCTTCAATCCAGATGTTATTGGGAGCATCTAAGTCGTAACCCCATGCTCTTGCGATGTCTCTTGCGGAGATTCTGTACCTTGGTACGTATACCCCCCAACCTACAATTCCACTATTGGTGTACTTCATATAGCAGTACCTCTCTGCAGCTACACAGCCACAGATCTTAGGAGCCAGATATTTTTGGGTTAAATAAACTGTAAGCGATACACTATTATAATCACGCTGTTTAAATGTAACCATCATCTTCAAGGACTTTTTTAGCCTCTATAACGATCTTCCTAACAATCTCATCCACATATTTAATGAATTCTTCGTTAACCTCAATAATTTCACGCTGTGGTTTGCCCTCCACCATATGCATCCATAATTTAGATGCATACGGAATGCCTTGTTCTGATCTTAAAACAGTGTATTCGTATGTGATCCATCCATGTTCACATGCTAACCTTACTGAAACTATATCCTTATCGAAATCAATTTTATCCCTATATAGACTTTCTATATTTAGAACCATCTCTACTAGAGCTGTACCTATTAATTTGCCGGTCTCAATCTCTTGGTCATCAGCTGCTGTTAGCGTAATTAATATCTTTATCAACGGATAGCGTAATGGTGAAAAGTCTACATATAGAGCTAGACTACGAGAGTGTGACACCAATAATCTATAGAAAGCTCCTAAAACTTTGTCTTCATAAATTGCATGTCTTCTTACTTCTAAATCCCTCTTAGTAGACAATATATTCACCCTTCCAATATTCTTCTACATATCAAACTTGCATTTGAAATTTAAATGTTAAGCAAAATTTAAGATACCATTATTAGAATTATTTGAAAATAGTGGTAGGGATTAGAATGCATCCATTAACGATCATTCTAGCGGAATCCGGGTTAGAACTCGTTCCAAAGGAGATTCAAAGCCATATCTCTGTTGTAAAAAGTGCTAGAAGGAGAGGGAAGAGCACATGGGAAATTCTTTTAGATATTTCCTTGCACTATAGAGCTATGAAATCTCTACCGAAATGGTATAAACGTGGCCGTCCTGATATAGTCCATACATCCCTTCTACTCGCACTATCCTCACCATTAAATGATGTTGGTCTACTGAGATTCTACATTCATACGTTAAATGATGTATTGATACATGTAGATCCCAAGACCAGAATTCCACGAAATTATAATAGATTTGTAGGTTTAATGGAGCAGCTTCTTAAAATTGGGAGGGTGCCTCCCGATTCTGACAAACCTCTAATGGTCATAGAAAACAAATCGTTAAACCAATTTGTATATGAAAATAGTTTCGATGAAACTATACTATTACGTGAGACGGGTGTGAGATTATCTCCTATTGCCCTAGGTAACTTTATTGCCGATCTTATGAATAATGGAAAGAGGGTATGTGTGATCATTGGTGGTTTTCAACATGGCGACTTCGAAGAATCTACTGCAAGGCTTGCAAAGATGGAGGTATCTATATACCCGAAAACTCTTGAGACATGGATCGTGCTTTCAAGGGTTATAGAGGGTGTAGAAAACGCTCTCAATCTATTTGACTATTAGACATTGATCTCTAAGTCTACAAATGTTACACCCTCCTGTATTGCACAATGTTTTAACATGTAGATATGCCATAGTCTGAAGCCAGCCACTCATATGACCAAAAGCACTTCTTACCCTGTATAATGTACATACTTTTTTATATGTACAATGTTCACAAGTATATACCATACACAACCTTTTCTGGGGGATGGCTCCAATAAGTGGTCTAGTTACGGAGAATCTTTTAAGGAATTCTAAAAAGTTTCTATCTATTGGTGCATAACTAGTGTTTTTTAAGATAAAGAGAATGTATGCATATGTTACCTTAGGACCCACAAATTTCATCCTAAGTAGACGGCTCTTAATGCTTTGAATATCAATTTCACATCTAATTGCATTTCTTAAATTAAGGTAGTCTCTAAGCACAGCAACCCATTGCTTAATCTGGAAACTGTTACCTACACTTGTAAGAATAGAATCAAGGTTATCTAAATATGCAATTCTGTTTATATTTTCAAACATAGAAAATGCGTTCCTAAGCCATCGAACAGTGTTTCTATGAAAATCTGTTGCACGTGATAAGAATATCGATGAGAAGATTTCGACATCATCATTAGATGACGTCGCTATTCCTATCTTACCATGCGTTTCTATCATTCCTTCAATCAGTTCCTGATAATTCTTACTAACATCCTTTCTATACCTATCAATGTCAAACCACAGACCAAGAATTTCATCTGCATATTCAATACATCTCTTTTCTTCATGTGCTATTACAATATTACCATTATCTTTTCTTATTTTAAGATTTTTACAGTAGCCCCACCTCTTAAATAGCTCATTAGTTATCGTATTCATCTCAACAAGTGGAAGGATAAAGGATGGATAAAGCAACTTATTCAGATCGATTTTTCTATCCACATTAACTATTTTTAGCAACATGGATCTTCATATATGCTGTATGTATTTAAGCATTTTAATTAGGTTCTGAGGAGGTGTTATTGCTAATGCTATCGCACCTATAAGTACAATATCATCTCCAAATGGTGTAATCTCAATTTTTGGTAAAGGTGTTATCACACCCCTTGAATTTGCAACTCCATTAACTATTTCTCTGAATACTAGCTCTCTATTCCTTAGTACAACTGCTCCACCTACTGTTATCAATTCTGGATCGTAAAGATTTATAACATTTTCAAAGCCAGCTATATTGTATTTATTAACTTCACTTACTATCCTAAGTGCGAGTTTATCTCCCTTACTAGCCTCACTATAGATTAGCTCTGTTGTTAAGGTGCCGTCCATAAATGCTTTATATATAGGTGAGAGTCTTTCATCAGCATTCACGTTAATTTCACTTAAAAGAATACCTGTAAATTTAGGTATATTCACACCACTGGCATATGCCTCCCAATGACCATATCCTCCACAGCCACACTTCATCCGACCATTTACATCTACAATAGTATGCCCAATTTCATGAGCATTTCCCATTTTACCCAATAGTAATGTATCGTTCACAACCATACCACCACCTATACCACTGCTAATCGTTATATATACAACATTGCTATAGTCTCTTCCTAAACCAAGTATTTTTTCTCCCCAGACTGCTGCTACGCAATCATTTGCCATTATAACAGGTTTTCTTAGAATATCTTGGATAGGTCTTGCTAACTCAAAAGTACGTATGGGAATGTTTGGTGAATTGATAACCATGCCTGTTGATAGTTCAAGGGGTCCTGCCGTACCTATTCCAATAGCTTTTACATCGCCCAGATACTCGCTATAATGTTGGATAATATTTGTAGTTAAGACTTCTGCAATTGTGTATTTGTTACCCTCTCTCGGAGTTCTAAAGACATGCTTGTCTAGAATTGTACCTTCCATATTTGCTAATGCAATTCTCGTCCAAGTTGCACCTATATCTACGCCTATTACATAACCTTTCAAGATATACACACCATGCTGAATCTTTAAATCATTCAGCACTCTTACCGTTCATCATTATTTCAGGTAGGAGGTGCCGTCATCATGCAGATGATCACTATCATTATCACAGCTGTTCTAAAACTGTAAATATTTTTCTGAGAACACTAAAACCATTAGCAAATATGCCTAGAGATCCCTTGGTGCAACATTCATATTCAGTAAACCTCTCAAGTCCATCAACCTTCTTCAAACCGTTGTAAGCAACTATTATTGGTACTGGATCGCTGCTATGGGCCCTTAATTCTGGTGGTGTAGCGTGATCCGATGTGATAATTATCGCTGTGCTATTTAAATCTATACTATTTATAAGAGGTTGAATAAAGTAGCTATCTATAGTTTCTATCGATCTGACTTTTCTATTCTTTTCTCCATCATGTCCTGGTTCATCAGGTCCTTTAAGATGTACGTAAACAACATCATTCTTTTCTAAAAGTTTTAGTGTTGCATTTAATCTCTCACTGTAATCTATATGGGGATCTCCACTCGGTTCCGGCACTAGTGCTACATCCATACCGAGAATTGTACCTATACCTTTCTCAACAGGCATCTCTGCAACGATGCCAAATTTTTTATTATAGAGATTATTTATAGGTTCTATAGATGGATAGTTGTTTTCGGCATCCCGTAGTAGTAGTATATTGGCTTTTGGTAAACCCTTTGCTGCACGTTCAATGTTTATGGGATGATTCTCTAAAATGTTTATAACCTTGCTTGTGAATTCATTGACAAGATCACATGTAATTTTAGCTGTTTCTGAACCATTCACGGCTCTACATGGTTCTACAAATGGTTTAAAGCTTTTTAATGCAATTGAGAGCTTGCCTTCTTTAGCATAAGCGGGATCAGTATTAGATACCTCTGCACTTAACATTCTCCTACTACTACCTATGATAACAACGGCTCTATGACCTATAGAGGCAATAACCCTTGCATATCCACCATGAATTCCTAACTCAATACCATCAATCGATTTAGCGAGTTCCCGTGCTTCATGCGAGCTTAAGCTCCTTCCCACCCTTCTATCAATAATTCTTCTAGTAATAGGATCTACCGTAGCAAAATTAGCTCTAAATGCAACTTCATAACCTTCTTTAATTCTTACACCAACACCTAACGCTTCTAGAAGTCCCCGACCAATACTAATTTTCCTAGGATCGTAGCCAAGTATTGAAAATACCGCTGCATCACTCTCTGGTGGAGTTTCACTATCTATTGGATAGAAACATCCTGCAACTGATCTTCTAGATAGAGCATCCATACCTGGCTTTGATGCTAGTTCTAACGATGTTGGTCTGTATTTTAAAGTATCTCCTGCACCATCAATAACAATGATTAAGATCTTCATAGTAGCCTACACCCCGGAAATGTTGCAGTTGCTAAAAATAAAAATGTTTGGTAAAACATTTTCACGACATTATGTACCGTATATATAGTTACAAAGTTTATAAACCAGTGTAACAATATTGAGTTATAGAAAAGTGTTGCGAAATTAGACAAGTGATGTGTGATAAATATGAGTACAATAGCGGCTTCAAATATAAGGAAAATTATTAGAGTTGGTGAAAGAAGTATCGGAATAACTATACCAAAGGAATGGCTAAACGTTTTAGGTTTAGGAATAGGATCCAATGTTGAAGTATCGCTTGGCTCTGGATACATACTTATAAAACCACTTACAGCTACCCAACACAGGATAATACATAGCATAAAGATAAAACACGAAGATCCTGAGGCCCTGGCAAGGCTTATAATAGCAGGATATTTAGAAGGCTACGACATAATAGTAGTTGAAGAGGTCCGTGATATTATAAGAAAAGCGTTCTACCCCATAGCCATGCGTCTACCCGGGGCCATAGCAATGGATGGCACAACATTCAAGATAAAAATCTCCGTAGATGAGGTTAATACTGATCTAAACGAAGTCATCTCATCAATGAGATCGGCATTAAATACTATGTTTGATTTTCTAATAGACTACTTCAATACAGGTGATAAGAGTAAATTAAGTGAAGTAATACATCTCGATGACGACCTCGACAGACTCCATTTCCTTGGCATAAGAACTATTAAAAGAACGGCATTCAGAGATCCCCCATACTCCCTAGACTACGCAATAGTTCTAAAAAGTCTTGAACACATAGGTGATTCTCTCGATAGAGTTTCTAATACATTACTCAATATTAGTCTGGATGCATTTCAGAATAGTATTGAATGTAGAAATGTGTTCAAAGATATTTTTGCAAAAGTTTCATCCTATGTCTCTAAATCAGTTAATGCATTTACAACGCTGAATGTAAATCTAGCGATGAAGGTTCTATTAGGAAGAGAGGAAATCTCAAAGGAAATTTTAACCTCTATTCAAAAGTGCATAAACATCCATGGCGTTCTTGCAATGTCGCATGAAGCTATTAATGCTGTCTATGAAGCTGCTGAAATAGCTGAAGTAGCAACAGCTAAAGCCATCAGAGCCGTTGGTGTTGCTCATACTGAGACTACTGCAGAGAAAGGCTTCCAAGAACCCTCCGAATAGTGTTTATAGAACTAACTATATTTTTCGTTGTTTCCTCAACCATATACATGGTATCTACATCTACTAGTCCTCTCTGATAAGCTTTGTCAAGTTCGTTTATATCAATAACCTTTACACTATTTCCAACAACTATAACATCAACGAATAGATCTATATATTTAATAACACCTTTATTATAGCATATCTCTGGAGGTGTGTTTATATTGATATACAGACCCTTCTCTCTACCCTCTATATCGGTGTATCGATGGATGATGAACCAGTTGTTAAATGGTATAAATGTAAAGATTATATCTCCACTTTTTCTTTCTACATCAAGTCCATCATAGATACCATTTTTTTGAGCTTTACGTTTTCCCACAATTGCTGTTCCCAATTCGGTCTCCATTAAGTTCATTATAGTTATCGGTCCTATCTCTATAGTCTTTTCACCTGGTTTATTGTGTTCCAATACTACATTTTTGTTAAGTATCGATCTTGTAATGTAATTTTCTATTGCCTTGATCATAATCCTATCATTCGTGTAGTTGGATAGAGTATCTAAGAGGTCTATAGCATCTTCACATATTCCGCACGTCCTTAATTGATGATGATATGGTGTTGTGGGTATAATAGACCTTCTAACATCATCTAGATACTCTTTTGATGGACGTGACAACTTTATGTATGCTATGGCCTCACCTTGATAGAGTATCATTGGTTCTGAAGGTTTTGTATCCCGCAGCTTCTTTGCTTCATTAACTGCTTCCTCGATTTCGTGAACTATTTTCTCTAGTGGTGCAGAACGCGCTGTGCTTCTCCACCTAATACTAAATCCCTGTCTTGTGTACTGGTTCGATATAGTACTCAATGTTGCTTTCCTATCATAATCTCTTATATGTTCGCTAAAGTAGACACGACCTCCACCATCATCCAGAAGAACCAGTGTATCCTTTAATATAGCAGCACCTGGAAGTGCTACAGCCTTATCATCTTGCTTTAGTGCGGGTTTCACAACATGTACTATAGCAATCTCATTCTCATTACACATACCTACATCTTGAACTATAATTTTACTTCCATGAACCTCTGCTATGCACAGACCCTTCTCGAAACCCCTCAGCTTCGCTGCTATTGTTGTATATGGTCCTAGCTCCTCGAATCTGAAACTTATAAATGGTATTCGCATTAGCATTTCAATAAGCATGGCCTCAACAGCATCTCTATATCCTACAATTATTAGAGCATCAGGATCTTCATCGCTTTCCTTTACCGTTGCCTGGGGTAGCACCTCACTTCTTTGGGGCATTGAAATTCTTTCAGCTAGTTTCTTAGATAAATCTACAAGTTCGTGTCCAGAATCTAAAACTATTTTAGCCAAGGCCGTAGCATATGGACCTCTAACTCTATACAGCATGATTACATCAGCCACCCATTCTAGTATCCATAGCTAATTCCTCGATTTTAATCTTTTATAGTCTCAAGTATTGATATAGCATTCCATAAGAGAGTTCTAGCATGTAATGGCATGTTGGGATCTTGACTAACTTCATCAAGTATACCAACAGCATTTGCTGCCCTAACACCAGGTGATAGATTTTTTTCACCCAATGCCCTTATAGCATACATGGCCGCCCTCCTTATATTTCTAGGTATTGATGGATCATTCATAACACGTGAAAGTATCATAAATGCCTGTCTAATCTTAGCTTCATTATCATATTGCGGTAAACGTGATTCAAATCTACGCTTAATAATGTTGCCCTCAGCATCATTAGCATCACTCTGCTGATCTGCACTCATAAATTTCCCACCTCACTTATCTCTCGTATTTCACAGGAGTTAAAGAGATTATGCTTTTATCAAGTTTTTATGCTTGATAAAGTATTTATTCTGTAGACAGGTGATAATAGTGGTTGTGGTTAGATGGCATGGTCACGCCTGTTTTGAAATAGTATCATCGAAAGGAACGGTTATAGTCATAGACCCTCATGATGGAAGAAGCCTTGGTATAAAGACCCCCAAGGTTTCAGCTGATATAGTCCTTATAACTCACGAACATTTTGACCATAATGCATACTCCGTAGTTGCTAAACCTAGTGCTAATGTATATTCAATGCACGTAGGTGAAGAATCCGTGAACGATATTAAATTCACAGGTATAGAAGCATACCATGATAAAGAAAAAGGGAGAAGAAGAGGAAGAAATGTAATATATAAATTGTATGTGGACAACGTTTCATTTGTCCATGTAGGTGATCTGGGTCACGAGCTTGATAAAGAATACTCTAAAAGATTAGGCTTAATAGATATACTTATGATTCCGGTTGGAGGAACATTTACATTAGATGCAAAGGGTGCTTGGAAAACAATTGAAAATCTTGAACCTAAAACTGTGATACCAATGCATTACTGGATTGAAAAACTCAATCTACCTTTAAGACCTGTGGACGATTTTATACAGCAAAAGCCTCCAAGCTGGAACGTGATAACACTTAATACAAATACATTATCAATTGATGCAAAAGAGGTTCCGCGAAATACCATATACATCTTCACCCCACCATAGATCTTACAAATATTGATCTCTAATCTAATCCATCATAATAACATTTTTATAATACTACACCATTATTACAGATATTGTCAACCAAACATATAAGGAGCTTCACATCTGTATACACAATCATAACAGAAAAATTTTTAGGTGTTATCAGAAATATGAGTGTATTTCAGGATTACGAAGAGGTGTTAGGCTTGGTCTCAAGCTACTATGAGGGTGCAAGGGTTCCATGGGTTCCAACAAGAGAAGAATTACTTGATATTGTTATGAAGCTAGCAAACATATCGCATAATGACATATTCTACGATCTCGGTTGCGGAGACGGACGTGTTGTTATCAGAGCTGTTAAGGAAGGTGCACAAAAGGGAGTATGTGTAGAAATCAATCCAACATTAATTGAAAAAGCGAAGGAAAACGCCAAGACTGAGGCTGTACTTAATCGAATTGAATTTATTAACGAGGACTTTTTCAAAGCTCCAATCTCCGATGCTACTATCATTTACATGTATTTGCTTACATCTGTTAATAGAGCTTTGAAACCCAAGCTTGAAACAGAATTGAAGAAAGGTACTCGTATAGTTACACTAGATTTTGAGATTCCTGGATGGAAACCAATTCAAATTATTGAAGTTGCCTTACCTATGAGGACTGCAAGACTTTACCTATATGTAAAGGGTTATAGTGACGTCTAGCTCTCTACCACTACTATACACCGGCTATTTTTTTGGCTTCATCGATAATTTTCCTAGCCTCGGGAGAGGCACTACTTATAGCATTCTTAAGCTGATCCCTATTTTGAGTTTCAATAATTAAAATCCTTGTCAATTCATCGAGTTTATCTATAAGAGTTGTGAGTATTGGAATCGTTTTTGACGTACTGCTTCTAAGAATTTTAACAACATCCCTTAGCATAGCTATACTAACAGCGATATTGTTTGCGGTAATTAATGTTTCTAGGCGCAACATTATATACTCGAGAAAAATATTGGTGTTGCTAAGTTGCTTATAGACTCCTTCGAGATTTTTTATCTCCTTCTCTACAGCTTTAATTCTATTATAGTCGTTAGAGCTCCTTTCATATTCTCTATATACATAGATATTCCTTTCAACAACCGACTTATAATACTCAACCTTATTATGAAATTCTCTCAGCAGTGCCAGGCCAAGTAGTAGCTTAGCCTTAGTAGACATACTATGTCCCTATAAATTTTCTTTCCGTATCTCCGATTTTTAATTCTAAGGCTCTTACAGATCTTATTAACATTCGTGTAATGTAATCAACCTTAGCTACAGAAACCATAGCATTCGTCTCTTAATTGATATAACTATCCCTGTGCCAATTTTATAGATAGTTCTTTACCTGTAAACTTAGTAAGGAATTTCTTTTCAATATCTCTCATTCTTCTCTTAGCATACCAAAGAAATGCTTTAAGGATCAGTTTTACAGGCTCGTATCTAATCCCTTTCATATAGAATTTGATCATTATATCTTCAGCCCAGGTAACTGTGTGCCAAAAAGCTCTTCTCATAGCTTCGGCGTGTTCTTGCGTTATTTTCATTCCAACAATTCCGCTTTCTTCATGCTTTAGAGTACCCATAGGTACAAATAACATCGGTACTATAATGCTTCTATATTTCTTAAGCCTATCTAGCAGTTCGATGGTCTTTACTACATCATCTGGTTCCTCGTTTGGAAATCCTAGAATGAATGTCGCAGCTGGTATTATTCGGTGTTCATGCATTATAGCAAATGCTTCCTCGACTACATCAGGCCACTCTTCAGATTTAAATGGAAGAGCCTTTGCGGGCATAACGATCTTCGCTAATCTGGGTGATCCGGTTTCTATTCCTACTTCAACACCAAGATAGTTCTGCTCCAACTTTGAATATATGATATCTGTAAGAGATGAAATGAGCTTATACTTCCTCTGGGCTATAACTATTGAGGCCAATGATGCGTGCGCCCATGCAATACTCTTAACCCTGTCTATAACCATCTGATGAAGCTTTAATACGGGATCCGGATTAGGTTCGATTCCATAGGATCCGTAAAGCAGTACATCTTCGCTATGAAGAATGACTCCTTTTACAGAGTTTAATAAATTTATCTCAATTTCCTTCAATATTCTATCAATAGGCATATGCCTTAAAGGTCGCAATGTAACACTGCAAAACATACACCCCCTCGGGCATCCTCTAGTTATTTCTACAAGTCCATTTACGCTAGCTCCTTTTATAATGGGTATCTTATCTATCGGAGGAGACTCCCTAGCACCTATTGATATGTATCTTGGAAGGGGTTCGCCATTGAAAAGCTTTGATACTATATCTACAATAAATTCATCCGCTTCACCCTCAATAACTGTATCAATTTTCCATTTCTCAATAAGCCCAGGCTCCCATAGCCATTGCCATGCAGCTGGACCACCAACAATTATTTTCACACCGCGTTTCCTCATGGCATTAATGAGGTCGCTCTCCATGAGCCTGTAGAAGCTTCTTCTATTAACAGGCTCCCTACCTGTTAGCAACCACCATTCAGAGCTTGGAGGTCCGTAGGCAAAGAAATCGTGATGACCTATCATAAGAATTTTAACACGATCTTTATATCTATCGAGATGGTCCGGATCTATTATATGGGCATTATATCCTGCATCTTGTAGTGCTGCTTCTATTTTCCTAAGTCCATATGGCGCCTCCACAGGTCTCCCAAACTCATCCACACGAGGTTTTGGACAGCACACTGCCATCCATATCCATTCAGGAATTCCGATGGCGGGACCTGTTGCCATAAATCCAAGAAATTCTCTGCCGTGATGATTTGTCATCATCGATCTATCAGACGTTATAATAATATCAACATCGATTTCCTTCACCATATAAAACAGCCCTAATTCGGTTGTGAGGTAGTTATCTTGAATATATATACCTAGTCCTCATTAAGAAATGTGTAGGGCTAAGGACTGTCCAACATATAGGTAAATATGGTGATAGCGGATGAACATTAAGAGACTTAGAATAATGGCCGCTGTAAATGTATGGGGTGAGATTCTCAGATCTAATATTCTAAACAGAGAAGATGTAATCAACATTATAAAGGATGTGTATAAGAACATGAATGTCGAGCCTATAAGAGGAGCTAGTAGTCCATCTGATATCTACGATAAAGAGATGATAACAATCTATGTAATCGGAAAGTGGGGTTTGGGATTAGATAAAGAGGTGCCTATAGAAATCATTAACTCGCTATTCAATAAAGAGATGTTATTTGAGAAACTCTACAATAATATTATGCAAGCTAGCACCAGAGACGAAGCCTGCAGAAATATCGAGGAGATTTGCAAAAGTATTGATGAAGCCTTTATAGCTAGGGTGTTAAGATTCGTATTCACATTATACTATTTCAGTTTTATAGACTACAAAACCATGATTGCATCAATTAAAAAGCTCTATATACTATTCCCAGAGTTTCAAGAAACGACAAGGAGATTTGTAAAGTTTGTAATTGCATACGAAGTAGGATCTAGGATATCCTCAGGCAAGATAAGAACTGATATGGAGTTGAGTATGGCTAAGAATGTAATAGCTCTTGATATCGGTATACCTAAAGCCTTACCATCAACAAACTATATAGTTGAGGTTTCTAGACACTTCTTTACTCTCCAGGAAAATATACTAAAGAGCTTAAAAACCAGCTCGGCTGAAAAAGAGATTGAAGTGGGTAAAAATGATTAAGGTTACCATAGAGAAAGTATACCTAGTTAAAAAAGGAAATAAGAGAATAGTTGTTGAACTCTGCAGATCTGAGGATGGAAAACTCTTTGTAGTCCCCATATACACGACGAAGCATACATATGTGCTGCCCGATGGAAATGAAAAGGAATGGGAGTATAATGTAGCAAAAGCTGAAGAAATAGACTTCATATCACTACCACCTAACATAAGAGAAGCGTTATCTAACATTGGACTGTAAATTGCATCCATCTTCCATTTTAGCTATTCACCTTATCGGTTTAAGCCGTAAATGAAATTGTATTGTCATATGCCTAACACTTAATAACGTTTAGTATATAAGTAGTAAATAGGTTTGAGCAATAGGTTATTTAGCTAAATGCATTAATGCTACCGGTGCATCATTGAATGAATAATCAATTGAATAATGCTCCCATAGAATTCGTAAATGGCATTGCATATGCAAAGGAATTTGCAGAAGAATACATTCTTCGCCTTCTACTAGAACCCGTGGCTTCATGGTTTAAGTATAGATTTGGTACCTTAACCCTTCCTCAGAAAATGGTTATCCCATATATTAAGCATGGTTTTAATGTACTAGTATCTAGCCCTACTGGCACAGGCAAGACACTAGCCGTCTTCCTCCCACTTCTCGATGACCTATTTAGGCTTGGCATAGATAATAAATTAGAGAATAATATATACATAATTTACGTTTCACCTCTTCGAGCCCTTAATAACGATATGTATAAAAACTTAATCGTGCCTCTTACCGAGTTGCGCTCTAAAATAGCAGAACACTACGGCATTAATATTGATATTCGTACAGCTGTTAGAACAAGTGATACATTGCCTAGTGAAAAATCTAAAATGTTGAGATCACCACCACATATATTAATAACAACACCCGAAAGCCTTGCCTTAGCATTAAATGCTACTAGATTTCGTGAAAAACTAGCTACCGTTAGATGTGTTATAGTAGATGAGGTTCACGAATTAGCTGGCAGTAAACGTGGTTCACATTTAATGCTCTCTCTCGAAAGACTCGTTGATTTAACTGGAAGGGACTTTCAAAGGATTGGTCTAAGTGCTACAATATCTCCTTTAGAAGATGTTGCCAGGTTTCTAGCGGGATATAGAGACGATGGTAATCCTAGACCCATTGTAATAGCTGATGCGAGATTTTCTAAACCTATTGATGTGAAGGTTCTGTGCCCCGTCATGGATCTGGTATACACCCCAACCTCTATATTAAATGAATCTATATATGAGATCTCCTCAAAGCTTATTCTACAGCACAGAACAACTTTGCTATTTACAAATACAAGGAGTGCTACTGAGAGAGTAGTATATAAGTTGAAGAAACTACTCAGTAGCAATGGTATTTTAAATGCTGATGAAATCGAGGCTCATCATAGTAGTCTAAGCAGAGATGTACGACTCGATGTTGAAGAAAAACTTAAACAGGGTCAACTTAGAGTTGTTGTATCATCGACTAGTCTTGAACTTGGCATAGATGTTGGCTATATAGATCTTGTTTTATTATTAAGTAGCCCAAAGAGCGTTACCAGACTTCTACAGCGAGTTGGTAGAGCTGGCCATAATGCATATGCTATAAGTAAGGGTGCGATAATAGTTGTCGATAGAGATGATCTTGTCGAGTGTACTGTACTAGCAAAGCTTGCTAGGGAGAGAAAAATTGACAAGATTAAGATACCTCAAAAACCACTTGATGTTTTAACGCAGCACATAGTTGGAATGTCGCTTGAAAAACCTAGAACTGTAGATGAAGTTATTAAAATTGTGAAGCGAAGTTATCCATACCATGATTTGTCGGAGAAAGAATTCATGAATGTAATTAACTATCTTTCTGGAAGGTATCCTGGTCTAGAGGACTATAATGTATATGCAAAGATTAGATACGATGAGTCGACACGAGTCATCGGTAAAAGAAGGGGTTCTAGGATGATATACCAATTAAATGTTGGTACAATACCTGATGAGGCCAAGATTTCTGTGGTATCTCTCTTAAACGGTAAAAAACAGTATGTCGGCGATCTTGAGGAAGGCTTTGTAGAGATTCTATCACCTAATGATATAATAGTACTTGGTGGTAAAACATATAGAGTTTTAGCAATACAACCAACACTGGTAATTGTTGAACCTGCTGAAGGCGAACGCCCTACTGTTCCTACATGGTTCTCAGAGATGCTACCTCTCGCTTATGATTCTGCCCTAGAAGTGGGCAGATTCAGAAAGAGTATAGCTGACATGATAAACCACTTACCTAGGGAAATGGTTACTAAATGGATTGTAGATACATACGGAGTGGAAATACACGCTGCTGAGTACATTTATGACTATATTTATCAGCAAATACTATTTACAGATGGAAAGATTCCATCAGATACCAATATACTAATCGAATTATGGTCTGATAATGAAAAAGGGGCCACTAACATAATATTTCATTCACTATTTGGTAGACGGGTTAACGATGTGCTCTCTCGTGTATATGCATACACACTTGCGTCTATCATTGGCGAAAGCGTTAAGATTACCGTAACAGACAACGGTTTTATGCTAACAATCTCTACAAACATTGATAGAAAAACAATTGAAGAGGTTGTGAGATATGTCAAACCAGATAATGTTGAAGAAATTGCCCGTAAGGCTATTAGAAGAACGGAGTTATTTAAGAAGAGATTTAGACACTGTGCAGAAAGATCTTTCATGCTACTTAGAAGGTATAAGGGCGTTGACGTCTCTTTAACTAGAAGACAGATAAATTCCGAGAAACTTATTCAAATCGTGGAATCCTTCCCTAACTTTCCAATAATTGAAGAAACCTATAGAGAAATACTTGAGGATGTCATGGACCTCACACACGCTAGAGATGTTATTGAAAAAATTGAACGTGGTGAAATATCTGTAGACATAATATATAGCCACTATGCTCCAAGCCCATTTGCCCATGGTATTATTGCATACGGATATAGCGATGTAGTTTTAATGGATGATAAGAGAAGGCTTATAGCAAAATTGCAAGACATGGTTAAAAAAACCATAGAGAATAAAAGCAGTGCTACAATAACTATACCTGTTGGACATTAAATAGAGGATGTGATGAGTAGTTAGTCCGCACTGACACTAAATGATGTTGTCGGCACCCACTGATCGCATTTTCATTTCTTTCTATAATACTTTATTGCCCCATATGGGCATACCTTCACACATATTCCACATTCCTTACATTTGGCATAGTCCATCTTTACGTATCCATCAACGCTATCGATATATATAGCTTTATATTTGCAGAGATCGATACACGTTGTGCAATTATTGCATATTATATAATCTATAACAGGTTTAAATGCATTCCTCCTTTCTTTATTTAGAGATAAATTGTTCAGTTGCAGTTCAACTCCCTAATTTCCTTCTACTGATAGCATTGCATCCAAAGGACTTGCGTAATACCATTTCTAAGTAAAATATTCTACTCTATTATGATTTTCTTTTCTCTCAATATTTTCTCCACCTCACTTACAACTTCTGGTGCTTCGCGTCCTGCATAAACTTCAATTAATATTCCCTTATCCCTATAGTATTCTATCACTGGTGCAAATGTTTGACGATATATTTCATATCTTGCTCTAATCACATCTGGTTCGTCATCCTTTCTTCTAATAAGTGCCGACCCACATACATCACATATTCCAGGTTTTTTGGGCGGCTTCCAAGAAATATTATATATTGCACCACAGTTTGGACATACAAGCCTCCCCGATACCCTCTCTATAATGATTTGAATAGGTGCATCGAAGAGAAGCGCCGCATCCAATACTGTTATCTTATCTAGCTCCTCAGCTTGTCTCACTGTCCTCGGAAAGCCGTCCAATATAAATCCTCTCTTACATTCAGGTCTCTGTAGAACGTTTCTTACCACCTCTATAACGATGTCATCTGGGACTAGCAAGCCTCTCTCAACATAGTATTTTACCTTTAGGCCGATCTCTGATGCTTTAGCCATTTCTTCTCTAAAAATATCTCCAGTAGATATATGAGGAATTTTGTACTTTCCTGAAATCATTTTAGCATAGGTACCCTTTCCCACACCCGGAGGTCCTATAAAAACTAGACGCATAGTCATTACCAGGCTAATAATTTCCAGCTCTCTTGCTCTAAAATTTTTCTGCCTCTACAATATTTATCATGGAGAATGCGAGTTCGAGAAGCTATTACGATAAATGCAGACCAATTCTAGTTAACGTTTCTCATCAGATGATAACTCAAGACCTTCATGTTGTTCTCTGATATCAAGTCTCCACACCATCTGCTTCTCGACGGTCTTCTCAAGCGAGTACAGGAAGTCCTTCCGCTCCCATCGTCAGGAGCGTCACCCGAGGGGTTATCAATATGTATAGTAGGAACTGAAGTTTATAGAGCATAGGGATTTGTAATGAAGATGAACAGCTATATGGAATTGGGAAGAGGACAGGCCTCTAATAAACTCTTATAATCAAGGATCCGAGGTAGAACAGTCGATTAAATGGTTTTTGGGCCTTTTTAGTGTGGCGGGCCCGCGGGGATTTGAACCCCGGACCACTGGCTTAGAAGGCCAGCGCTCTGTCCTGGCTGAGCTACGGGCCCAATTAGCTGTCTATTTGCAGGAGTTTTTAGGTTTGTGTGTTTTATTTTCTGTATTTCTGGATTGCTTTCTGTATAATCTTTTCTGCAGCATCTATATCCGATTCTATAATGCCTGTTACATGATCCTTCTTTCCACCAGCTCTAATATTCGTATACTTTGATATCTCTGATACTATGTCTTTTGCATTAATGTTTTTCTGCGCCTCTGATCCAAGGGATACCTCTATATATGTCTTACCATTCTGAGGAACTATTGCTAATATAGCCAGCCTAGGTTCTTTAGCTACTGCTTTAACCAATAGCTCTCTCAACATTTCCTTATCATCCATATTTAACTTAAGTAGATGGAATCTAGCTAATCCCATATCTACAGCCTTGTCAGCTATTTGCTGAAGAAGCTCACTTACATACTTCTCTCTATACATCCTCAGCATATTCTTTAGATTGCTCAGCTCTTTGGTTAATGTATCTACCCTCTTACTAACATCATACATGCTAGCACCAATCTTATCAGCAATATCCTTCAATCTCTCTTCAAGACCTCTAACATGTTCTACCAATGCTGTTGCTACCACATATTCAAATCTTACTACACCATCTGCAATTTTTTCAACATTCACTATCTTTATGCCACCAACTTCACTAGTATTTCTAACATGTGTACCAAAGCAGGCCTCCGCATCCCAATTGGGTATCTCAACAACCCTTATCACTGGCGTCAGAGGCACCCCTCCCTGGTATAATGTAAACCCGTATAGATTCTCAGCTGTATTTTTAGGTAGGTAGCTTATTCTAACATCAATAGCACTATCAACTACGTTGTTGGCCAATCTTTCAATTTCCTTAATCTCGGTATTGGAAGGAAGTTTATAGTGTGTTACATCTAATCTAGCCTTGAATTCTGTTTTTTCAGCACCTGCCTGCCAGATGTGTTCTCCTAAAACCCTTCTAAGAGCTCCTAACAGTATATGCGTAGCTGTATGGTGCCTCATCCTCCTATATCTAGTACCCCAATCTATTTCACCAATAACCTCCATATTTTCAGAAATACCATCACCATCATCTACAATATGTACTACCACACCGTCTATCTTCCTAGTTTCTACAACCCTATAACTCTTAGAACCTGCTATCAATACCCCCTTATCTCCTATCTGGCCTCCTCCTTCAGGATAGAATGCTGTCGAATCTAGAACTACATATCTTTTGTCTAGAACTCCCAGCACCTTAGCCTTGAAGACTCTCTGATAAGAGTCTTCGTGAAATATCCTTCTAGTTTCTGGGAATTTCGAAGCCCAGTTAATTACATATTCAGGTAGCTTTCCTATTTCATATTCTTTTTCTCTAACAATTTTTGGCCTACTATGTTTGGATGCGACGATTGAATAGAAATTTTGTGGAACCTCTACTACCACACCATATCTCTTCTTAAGTTCACTACTAATTACGTCCGGTGGTATTCCATAAGAATCGTATAGTTCAACTAAATCTTCGATCGTAGGACTTCTCTTCGAATACCTACTCGCTACCGTCGAAACTCTTGATAGCGTTTCTCTATACTTCTCCTCCTCAAGTTCTATAATTTCCTTTATCCTTTCCCTATTTTTTATCATCCTTGGATACATATCTCCCCAGAAATTCAATTGTCTATTAACAAGATCAATTAACGGTACATCATTACGTAGCCTACTTAATCTTCTTAGTACCCTTCTAATAACAAGTCTAGCTAGATAACCTTCACCACTATTTGAAGGAACTATGCCATCCGAAAGCATCAGCGATATGGTCTTAGTATGATCAAGGATGGCATATAGATCAAATACGGGTCTTATCTGATCCTCAATTAAACTCCTTTTAACTCCCATAGCTTCACCAATTTCAACAAAAATAATATCTATAGTTGTTGGATCGTCAGGTTTTATTTTACCAGCTCTCCTAGAAAACTCATAGAGTATTTCCCTATCAGGCTCTGGTATATTTAAAAGCCTATGGAATTCTCCTACAAGATCTTCATATACGGCATGAAATGCTGTAGGAGTTTTCTGTGTAAACCATGCTATTCTCTCAATTCCATATCCAGTATCGACAATCTTAAGAGGCATCTCTACATAGTTAGAGCCATCAACTCGATACATCATAAATACGAGAGTAGCTACTTCAAGACCACCTATGGCTACTTCGAAGCATGGTCCAGCATTACCTCCACCCTCCCACCACGATTCTTTGAATACTATCTCTTCCTCAGGAACCCCTATCTCTTCGACGAAGAATTGCTTTGCATATTCAACTGTTTCATCAGTCCAGTAGATGTGTTTATCTTTATAGTTGAATGCGTGATGGCCACCCATTATGAAATTCGTCAAATGTCTGCCAATGGTCAGTCCAACAGAGTCTATATCCTCTAGCCTTATACATGGTTGCGCTATTACTAATGGATTGGCTGGTGGGGGAACCAGTCCGGATGTAACATGGGGTTGAAATACAACAATGCTCGCTATTGTAAGATATAGATCCTCTCTCCATCTAGCTACAACAGGTCTTGGTTCTATAATCTCGTGTCCATATCTATTGAAAAAACCTAAAAAGATATTTTTAGTATCCCTATAGCTTAATACTCTCTTAACTGGTATATTGAAAAATGTGTAATCGCTGCAGGGAGCATCATTACAATCTTCTCTAGCTTTAATACTCCAAAAATATGCTCCACATTTTCTGCATTTATTCCTTAAATATTTTTCCTTAAATAGTCTGACTCTATATATTGAATCGTTGATGGTTCTACTCATCATAATACCTTTGATGTTTTCATTCTATAAAGATTTTCTTCTTATATTGGACGGATGTTGATGCGTTAACCAAATAGTGCTGTTAAACCCTCTGCTAACTGTTCTTCTGAAATTCCTTCCTTCTTCTCTTCCTCCTCTTTTGTCTCGGAAACCTGCTGCTGTTGCTGTGTTTGAGCTGGTGTAGCTGCTGTTACTGTGGGTGTTACAGGCATTGCAAGTGATGATTTGAGTACGTCATCTATATTCAATTCTTTTACAGCTGCAACTAGTGCTTTTAACCTGATATCATCTACAGCTATACCTGCTGCCTCAAGTATCTTCTTTATATTACCTTCAGATATATCTTTTTTCGCTGAATGCAATAATAGTACTGCATATATATACTCCATATTTCCAAACACCTTTCTAACGCAGTACTCGTAAAGCAAACTATACGAGTCGCTCTTATAAACTTAGCTACTTTCCATCTCCTTCTACTAAGTAAATATAATCCGTTATTATCAAGCTATCATGTCTAGTGAGATCTATTTTTTTTTTTAAAGAAATTCGGTAACAAATGAAATCCGTTGCACGAAGGCTGATCGAAATGCCTAGCTTATGAATAGAGAACTCTTTGCAAAGGTCATTCTAGATTTTAAACCGTGGTAGAATAACAAGTTATAAGAAGACAATGCTGGCTATGGATTTACAGTAACCCTCAGGCCAAGTCTCTCTTTTACAATGGTTGCGAACCTTTCAGCATAGTTGCTTCTAAATCCATCTACAATGAGAAGGCTCGGTTTAGCTTCATCAATATAGTAAATTAGTTCATTAAAATCTGCATGACCACTTATTCCAATAATCCAGCTATTACCTTCATCCAGTTTAATAATTGTTTTTGCAAATCTACCTGTAAGAAATATGTGGAATAGACCTATTCTCGATCTGAATGATTTGAATAGCGTTGCATGGTGAAATTCTATAAACCATCCATCTCTTTTAATTTCATCACACTCTCTACTACCATAGAGAACAGTATCCCGTACATTATAGCCGTATTTACTCAATACCTGGTTCACCTTCCAATGATGGTGTGAGAGAATAAAGGGTGCATCAATACCCTCTTCCCTCAATCTATTCATAACCTCATGTGCTTTTCCATAGTATGCATATATAGCTATGGGTGCTACTGTAAGAAGTTTTCTAACTATCTTTATGAATTCATTCCATATATGATTTTCATCTACCCTAGAATATCTGGGATCTCCATATGTAGCATCTATAACCAGTATATCCGCATCTTTAATGATTTTGGTTCCATTGCCTGGATTTTTAAAATCGCTCGTATACGCTACAATTGAATTCCCATCTTGAACCACTACTTGAGCCGTTCCAGGTATATGCTGTGCTACTTCAAGCTTAAGCTTAACATCTTCAAAGTTTATAGCTTCACCATAGTTCAGTAGAACGGTTTTTATGGATGGTACATTGTAGCCTAACACGTTTAATAGCTCAACTGTAATTGGTGTACCAATAACATATCTACTTGCAATGATACTTTTATCTAAGTGTAGTGTGTGATCTGCATGTATATGTGTAACGACTCTTGTTAAACATCCATTAGAATGGCCATCTATACAGATGTTATACGGGAATTCGATGGCTCCATTATCGCTTACCCTCACCTGCCCTAGTACCAATCACTATCCACCTAATTTGGAGCAGTTTCGGTTAAAATTTTATCTACTTCAGATTAAAAGTAGAAATTAACATGAAGTATGGATAGATGTGTTCTACTCTATATTCTTAAATAAATCAATTCGTTTTATCAAAGTGCTACACAAAGTTATAGCGATCATATAATTTCTTGGACCGAACCGTACTCATCTAATTTTTCATCTACTGTTTCCATATCATACCAATTGATGGGCGGATTGCCATATCTTATAATGGGTTTCTCTAGCCTTGAAAGTAGTACAACTCTACTAACTCTACTCTCTGAAGCAATACTATACCCAATTTCTTCAGCAAGCATCTTTGCATACTTTTTAACCTCACTATGACTAGGCATGGCATCGCGGCTTAATCTAGTTATAGACATCCCTATATGCATATAGGCCTTGACTTCGATAAATGTTGGACAGGCCTTTAGTAACATTTTAGCCCACTTTTCAACAGCTTCTGTATTCATGTTAAATCCTTTAACCAGTGTTATTCTGATTACAGTAGGGCTCGTAAAGCTTGGAAGAATATCTAGCGATTCTAATGTCTTTTTCCAAAGAATAGGAGATATAGGATTGTTGAATTTCATATAGCTGTATTCATCAAAAGCTTCAATAGATATGTAGAGCTGTGTAGGTTCAACCTTCAGATTTGCGAGAATCTCGGGTCGTATTCCACGTGTCACGAGAAAGGTTGTGATATTACGTTTATGAAATTCTTCAATAAGTTCGTCAAGTCTCGGATAGAGTGTAGGTTCGCCAGTTAGGCTAATAGCTACATGTTTTGGATTCATAGCCTCCCGATACATATCTGCATTAACATTTGGATATCTCCTATACCCACTAATTGTTCTCCGATGTTCCTTTATAGCTATATCAACGATAGTCCTTGGATCATCTATATCCTCAGGAAGTTTCATCCATATTCTACTGTTCTGATCCTCTGTTCTGTACCTCCAGCAGTGTAAGCAGTAATTCCAACACCAAAGAATAGCTGGTGAAAATTGCATACATCTATGAGATTCGATACCGTAAAACTTAGCCTTGTAGCAAAACATTCTCTCTATTAGAGCTTTATGAACCCAATAACACTTCTTAACAGCACTATGGCTTCCTATTATATGGTACTTTTGCCTTCTCAAGATGTTGAATGCATGTGAAATGTAATCCTTATACCCATTAAAAGATGTTGAATTCATTAATTGCATTCCCTTCATAATACCACTACTTGTGTGCAGATTAATATATATAACGCTGTAAGAAGAATTTTTAATGGCGAAATTTAATGCGTGGTAAGGCTGTCATCATATTCCATGGCGATTGTGATGGAGTTATTTCCGCCGGACTATACATTAGGCACTTCTTGATGGATTTCTTTCCCTCACATATTATATTAAGATATTCACATCCCTGGAGACTAGAACAGGATATACTTACTATAGCTAAGAGAATGTGTAAGGAATGTATAGAGACGATAGTTATCCTTGACCTAGCTATACGGGATAGTATTATTGACATACTATCAAAAAATTTCAGTCGATCATCAACAAACATAATTATCATAGACCATCACCTTTCATCACTACATACAATTGAAGCACTTAAGGGTTCTGAAATGAAGGTGAAAACTTACTGGCACGGTGTACAGTCAACACCTCAAGTAATTTCAAATCTACTTATAAAAAATCTCAATACATATGAGAAATTTCTAGTAAGTATAGCAAACATATGTGAGGGAGGAGACGCTGAAGATACGAATATGCAAGATGCTGCAGATAGAATAAAGCTTGTACTAGCAACTGAACCTTTAAATGAAAAATTGATTATCTCATCCGTAAAGGCTATTGTAAATGGCGAGGAATTCTGGAATTCTAGTGAATTTGAAAAGAGATTTTGGAAAAGCAAATGGCTTCTACAATTATTACTGAAGAAAATTGAGGAAAGAATCGAAAAAGTATGCAGATGGCATTTAGCATCATTCACCATTACAGAGTCGCTCATATTTGCTGGCCTCTTTGGAATAGCATCTTCAGAATATATAAAGAAGTTTAGGTGTCCAATAGTTCTTTTGAGAGAAGAAGAGGATAAAGCTGTCATAACGGTGAGATCGTCTGAAGGAAAAGCACTCGACTTTTGTAAAAACTTAACCCAGTGGCTACCACAAAAGATGGAGGGTGTTTATGGTGGACATAAAGAAGCTGCCTCAATTACTATAAAAAACTATGAATCGCTGGAAAAGCTCAAGAACATATTGAAAGAATTCATTATGAATAGCTTATGTTGATCTCTATGAATACATGTAGTGAGATTAGCGTTGTTGATTGTAAAGAGACCGCTGAAAAGCTGAACAATGCAAAGAGATATAGTACCATAATTATTGTTGGACGAATTGCGATAGAGTATATTGGCAGAGCCGTATCCTATGCCCCAGAGGGTGATAGGATAGTATTACTTAAACCAGATGGTTCTCTACTAGTTCACGAATCAAGCAAGGTGGAACCATTGAATTGGCAACCACCAAAATCGATATCACTATTTAGTTGCATAGAAAACCGATTGAAAGTGAAATCGTATAGAACTAATCCACATGAAGAACTATTAATTGATTTCATTAAAGTAGATTTCATTAAAATATGCAATATAGTAACGTCAAAATTATTAATAATGGGTAAGGAATCTGACATAGTGAAGCTCATAGTTTTAAACCCTAGCAGTATACTAAATGCTTCTATAGTGGTTGGAACAGATATTTCTACACCCTATGGAAAGATCGATATACTTCTTAAAGATGAGAAGGAAAATTTAATAATAGTTGAAGTTAAAAATGAAAAAGCGGGGATTTCTGCAATTTTACAATTAAAGAGGTACCTTGAATACTATGCTTCAAGAGGACTTAGTGTACGGGGTGTAATTGTGGCTCCATCGCTAACTGATGAAGCTATGGCAATGATCATTCGCGAGGGAATCGTATACATAGGTATAGACCAGCTAATAAACGGTATTAAAGACATATATAGAGATATCTATAGCTATACTAAATTTAAAACCTAGTCTAATATCTTCATGTAATTGGTGGGTGAAACTGTGTTATCTTCAGATATCGACCTAGACCTTCTTCCAGAATCTTTAAAAGAAGCACTAAAAATTAGAGAGCATAGAGAGGATAGAAAAAACAAATGTATGCATATAGTACTAGAAACCACACCGCAGCTATTCAATAGTCATGGGAATATACATGGTAGCTATATTGCAATGCTAACACTTACTGCTGCTGAGAATGCAGCTAAACTTACCATAGAGGATGATGAATTCCTGGTGGCTATAAGCCATTCGATAAACTTTCTAAAGCAACCTGAAGTACTTGGTGATATAGAATTAGAGTCGTGTATAACAAGTAGATCGGATAGAATTGTACATGTCAATACTTTTCTACGTTGTTTAGATACTGATATAGCAAGCTCTACTACAATATTTGTCATCGAAAAAATTTAGGTACACAACATTTCTGTGTGTACATCAATGTTCTTAAAGTTGATAGCTTTTGAAAGCCTTGGTGTAAGATCACAAGCCACATATATACAAACATCTGATACCTCAATATTCATAGATCCGTCAGCTGCTCTAGCACCAAGAAGATATAATCTTCCCCCTCATAAGATTGAGGCATTAAGACTATTAGAGGTGTTTGGAAGTATTAGCTCCTTTATTCAGGATAGCGAATATGTAATCATAACACATTATCACTATGATCATCACGATCCTGGTCGATTTATAGATATAGATATCTATCGAAACAGAACATTTTTGGTTAAGGATCCTCACCACTATATCAATTTATCACAGAAAATGAGAGCTGACAGGTTTCTGAAGATTGTAAAAGAGAGGTCTAGGAAAGTAAGAATTGCAGATGGCAGTGCAATAGATGTTGGAAGAACCCAAATACTATTTTCTCATCCATTACCACACGGTGAGAATAATCGATTAGGTTATGTACTATCCTTATGTATTAAGGATAAAGATTCTGCAATTCTATTTACTTCTGATATAGAAGGTGGGCCATTAGATGATCACCTACAAATTTTTAAAATATGTTCTCCTAGAATTGCAATCATTGATGGGCCCCCTACCTATCTTTTAAATTATAGTTACTCAATGAATAGTTTTGAAAGATCTTTACAGTTCCTTAGACTATTTTCAAGAATATCTGAATTAGAAACTATAATACTGGATCACCACATATGTAGAGAGCTGAACTATTTAGATAAAATTTCTAGGGTGATAGAAGATTTCATTAAGGCTGGAAAGAGAATAGTTAATGCAGCGAATTTTATGGGCATCGAACCTCGATTTTTAGAGGCTCGTAGAAGAGAATTATATAGTAGAGAGCCTGCTAATGGCATCAATATTTTAAAGTCTAACATAAGGAGTAGTGATGTAGAGTTAGGCGATGCAGATTGAAGCTTATAGCAATAAGTGATATACATGGTTACGTAGATAGACTCAGAGAAGTTCTAGCTAGAGAAAATGATGTCGAAGTAATAGTATTTTCCGGCGATATAGCACCGTATCGTAACCACCTTGAAACACTGAATTCTTTAAAAAGACTTCTATCAATTGCAAAGAACTTTAATATAGGCTATGTAGTAGCCGTACCAGGTAACGTAGATTACATAAATCATTATAAACAATTAGAGGATCCGACATTTATATATATCCATGAAGAATGTGAGAGGATAAAAGATGTGCTATTCATAGGCTTCGGAGGATCTACCATAACACCATTCAATACTATACTTGAATATTCTGAAGAAGACATTTATCGTGCTCTTCAGTCTGTGTATACAAAGTGCAAAGGTAAAACTACTCTAGATAATGAATTTTATATCTTAGTAACTCATGCACCACCATACAATACTGCATGTGATAGAATTTTTAGCGGTAATCACATTGGTTCAAAAGCCATTAGAAGTTTTATCGAATATACGAAACCTACGCTAGCTTTATGCGGACATGTACACGAATCTCGCTGTATTGATAGAATAGATAGAACTATAATCATAAATCCTGGTCCGCTGGCAAAAGGATTCTACAGTACCATAGATATAGATGGTAGGGGAAATATTAATGTAAACCTCAATACACTATAAATGCTATGGCGATTTTAGATTCTTAAGCCCTCATTTTCCAGCCACTTAACTACAGAAGACGCAGTCTCGCTATCCAATTCTTTTAAAATTTCTAAAAATTCATGAACCTTATCTACTGGTATCACTAATGTACTGTCTTCTGACGTCTCTACAATTACATCGCCTAATACATATATTATTGTGTATTCGTTGGATGTTTTGGACTGCAAGTACATCCTACTTATATTTGGAATTGTATCTAAGATGTGATTTAGTAGACATGAACAGCAGCTATTGAGGTTGGTAATACTGATAGGGGTAGTTATGGGTAACAGTGCTATACACTGTTCTGATGAAGTACAACTGGAGCATTCCATATATATGTTTTGAGCTTCTTCATTCAATCTTTTTACTACTTCAGCCCATCCCACTTTCATTACATGTAGCCCAATATGTTTTATATTTTACCCCTATAAAATCTTTTCCACATATAATCTTATTGAAGTTTTCCCTAACATTTTATCTATATTCTCTTCTGATATTGAAAAATATCTATTTAGTAGCTTTGATATCGTTTTTTTCATATCATCTAACAACTTCTGCTTTTTAACTCCAAGGATACGGGCTACGGTATCCCATGAATGACCCTGAAGCGTTTTGAGTATGGTAATGATCTCTTCATTAGTATCTAAAGCTCTACAGCCCTCTATATTCTTCCAGTAGTGTTTAATTAATATTGCAATAACATCGCTACACGACTCGTATGTCATATAACCCTCAACATAACTTGCTATTCTTTCTAGCTGTATTGGAGTTAAATTAGGGGCAGTACATCTATCTACTCTATTTTGTTCTTCATATGAATTTAAAAGCATTCGTGCCACCTCAGCTTCCAAATCTCTATACGTATCATGAGCGCTTTCAATTATCTTAATCCTAAATTCTTTATTGAGAATTTCGACTATGTCTTTCCACATATCACTCAATGGTTTAATTACTAAGACTGTGTACTCTGCACTAACGGGATTTCTATCTGGTGAGATATGCAACGGTATAAAACCATTTTTTATCCAAAAATTCAGTAACTTTTCCGTAACGCCAAATCCGCTTCCTATCCAGTCATAGCCTCTATTCTTAGCCTCAGCAACAAGTTTTTCTAAAAGATATGTACCTATTCCTCTACCTTGAATATCAGGATGCACCGCTATTCTTACAATTCGCCATCCTTTTCCATAGCCAACCTCCACGATTCTTCCATGTTTTAATAATCTATCGGGTATGATATTACCTGGTATCTTGCCCCCTCTTATTAATGAATCTATATAATCATTGGGTATTGGTCCTTCCTCAGCTAATTGAGCAGCTGCAATTATTTTGCCATTTGGTATTGCTAATGCCCTTATACTATGGTGTGGTGCATCAGCCATCATTGCAAGATCGTCAGGTTCATTTCTATAGTGTGCTAAAACATAAATACCGAATAATGATCGTAGAAGCCTTTCATTTTCTATGGTAAAGAGGGTATAGGGATCAAATACGATATAATTGAATTCCTGCTTCTCTATGTATCTTAAATCATCTTCAATTATATCATCTGGTTCAGCATCAAGTAGTAGTACTCTGAATTGCCACTTCTCAACAGGATCCTCTCTACCATATCTAATTGGTTCCTCCATTTCATATACATATAGATCTGTTTCTCTATCCTCCTTAATCCTTTTCATAAATCTTATTGAAAAGCCTCTTCCGGCACCTTCATAACCATGTATAGTAGTTGCAAATATTGTCCTTCTAAAGTTTAGCCAAATACTATGAAGTAGCGGTACTGGGATACCAGCGGCTTCATCTACTACAGCAATATCAACATTTACCTTGTTTAGTACTGCTGGTTCCCAATATTCTATGCTAAACTTATCACCTCTAATTTCCAGAATTAGTCCATCCTTTCTAATAACATTATAACTCATATTAAGGGTCTCAAGAGCTTTTATAGCCAATGTCATAAGCGACTGGACACTGTTAAGTGTTGGTGCTGTAACACCTATTCTAACCTTATTTTTAATATTCATGAGGCTGTGAATTAGCCCTACCAACCCTATGCCAATAGCACATGATTTTCCTCTCCCTCTATCAGCTATTAATATTATGGAGGTTCTAATTGCGGGTTTTTTAGGTAGTGTGATCAGGTTCTCTAAGAGTTTTATAGCTCTAACTTGATCCTGTGTTAATGCAAGTTCGTATAACTTTGTAGGAAATTGTGTTTTTTCTGGAATTTCAATATTCCTCTGACGTACTTGTCTAGATACGATGTTACCTGTTTTAATGATTGCCTCATTATCTACATCATATATAAACACTCCATCACTATTTAGAGTTACAGATTGAAACCATCTAATAAATACTTTCCTAGGCTCTGGATACTGTGGTGTAGTTAGGGATATCTGGAAGAGGTTCTTTCTATCTGGCCATTCACTCCACCTAGGCGTAATGAAGATTACTATACCGCCACCTTCAACAATGCCAACAAGTCTTCCTATATCAATAGGTCGTAAACTATTC
The DNA here is from genome assembly GCA_038889075.1 of Ignisphaera sp. Lineage (GTDB taxonomy): Archaea > Thermoproteota > Thermoprotei_A > Sulfolobales > Ignisphaeraceae > Ignisphaera. Next base: position 81,071 of record JAWAHS010000001.1, on the reverse strand, counting down.
ACTAGATCTAGTATGAGAGCTTGATATGTAGTCCCCAGAAATTTTTCTGAATTCTCGTATACTGATATATCTAGCTTAGCATTAATTTTCTTATTTTTTAGATATCTATTAACAATTCGATTGATTATTTTCCTTCTTAATACAGCATCTGAGAACTCATCGTGGTGTACATATAAAATTCTAACTATATCTTTGTATTTAGTAATTCTATGTATAAACGATATGATTAGATCCGCAACTTGTAAGGAGATTTTCTTGTGATCATCACCTGATAATATTATGAGAAGTCTGTGATTATTATTCAAAGCATTTCTCAATTCTTGTACTACTTTGCTTTTAAATTTTACATACGTATCTATTTTTACATAGTGGATGATATCGTCTTTTGTTATTTTTATTGTATTTTTCTTCATCCATTTACCACTATTAAATACTATGCGTTGAATTATGTCTACATGTATAGCATTCTTCTCGTTAGCTCCTCGTGGACTCTTTCATAAGCTTCTAATCTCTCCCTAGTAAGACTTGGTTTTACATACTCCATGGCCTTCTGGAAGTATTTGTATGGTATGGGACGGGGTGACATATCCTCTCTTAATGCAAGCATCACTGCCTCTCTAACTAGTGCCTCTAAATCGGCCCCACTATATCCCTCTGTAGTTTTAGCTAGTTGAATCAAATCAACATCGTCAGAGAGTGGTATTTTTCTAGTATGTATCTTCAGAATCTCATAGCGTGCTTTTAAATCAGGTGGTGGAACAAATATAATTCTATCAAATCTACCAGGTCTAAGAAGAGCAGAATCGAGTAAATCAGGCCTATTCGTAGCCCCAATAACAACAACCCCCCGTAGAGGTTCTATACCATCCATCTCTGTTAGAAGTTGATTTACAATTCTATCGGTTACTCCAGAAACATCGTGTCCTCTCACTGGAGCGATAGCATCAATCTCATCAAAGAATACTATGGCTGGAGCTGCCCTCCTAGCTCGTCTAAATATTTCACGAACTGCCTTCTCTGATTCGCCGACCCATTTACTAAGTATCTCAGGTCCTTTAACAGCTATGAAATTGGCTCCACTTTCTGTTGCTGCTGCCTTTGCTAACAATGTTTTACCGCAACCCGGGGGACCGTATAGGAGGACTCCCTTTGGCGCTCTTATCCCCATCTGTTCAAACATACCAGGATATTTGAGTGGCCATTCAACTGCTTCTCTAAGCTGCTGTTTGACATTCTCGAGACCGCCTATATCATCCCAATGAACTTCTGGAACCTCAATTAATACCTCCCTCATTAGAGAGGGTGCAACATTGCGCATAGCATTTAAGAAGTCGCCCATTGTCACTTTCAATTTCTGTAATAACTCAGATGGTATGGGTTTATCTAGATCTATCGCATGTTCTTTCAGAAATCTTCTGAGAGCGTTCATGGCAGCTTCTTTTACTAGTGCTGCTAGATCTGCACCTGTGTATCCATACGTCATTTCGGCTAGCTTATCTAGATCTATATCCTCTGCCAAGGGTACATTTCTTGTGTGTACAGATAGTATTTCCCTTCTAGCCCTCTTATCAGGTGGTGGAACCTCTATCTCTCTATCAAATCTACCAGGTCTTCTCAAAGCGGGATCCAGAGCATCAGGCCTATTCGTAGCCCCAATAACAACAACCCTTCCTCTTTCCTCAAGACCATCCATTAGAGACAAAAGCTGAGCAACAACTCGTTTTTCTACCTCCCCCACGACCTCCTCTCTCTTAGGTGCAATGGCATCAATCTCATCTATAAATATTATAGCTGGAGCATTCTTTCTAGCTTCATCAAATATTTGTCGCAACCTCTGTTCCGATTCACCATAATATTTCGACATTATCTCAGGTCCATTTATGGCTATGAAATACGCTCCGGTCTCATTGGCTAGAGCCTTTGCCAGAAGGGTCTTACCAACCCCTGGTGGACCGTATAGCAGTATGCCTTTAGGAGGCTCTATACCAAGCCTATCAAATAGCTCAGGATGTTTGAGGGGTAACTCAACAATCTCTCTAATCTTTTCTTTAACCTCCTCAAGATCGCCTATATCCTCCCATGTCACTCTTGGGACTCCTGTAGGTGCTCCTCTAACCAGTTCAGTCCTTATAATAATGTCTGTAGCCTCTGTAACATATACTATTTGTGATGGTGTTGTAGATATGACCCTTAATCTTATTGGATTGCCGAAGTAGCCAAAATAAGATACAACAACTATATCTCCCCTTATCAAAGGTTTTTGAATGAGTTCCCGCTTAATGTACTGAGCGAGGTTCTTTGCATAATATTCCTTGTATCTGGGATCATAATCAGCACCGAAGAAATCTCCCTCGGTAAAGGCGAGAATAACCCTCTGTGCTGGAACTGCATTAGCTTTCCTAACATATACGACGTCTCCGACACCTACGCTTAAGACCTCTCTCATAAAACCGTCAATTCTTATAATTTCATACCCTTCATCCTCTGGATAGGCAGGCCAAGCCTGTGCCACAGTAACACCCCTAGCACTTTTAATTTCAATATAATCTCCCACCTCTATCTCAAGTCCTTTGAATACCTTCCTAGGAACTCTTGCAATCTTTTTACCAACATCCCTTTGTCTTGCAGATTCGACTCTGAGAGTCATCTCCTTATTATCTGGCATAAATGGTCACTTACAACCAATATGCTTTATACTACTCTTGTCTGACAGAATATAAGTCTTTGCTAAGTAAAAATGGTTTAAACTGATTAAAAAATAGCATTCTTCGATTTACTTAAATTTGTTTTTGAGGGTCGCTTGTGCTGCAGCTAATCTTGCAACAGGTACTCTAAATGGTGATGCACTTACATAGTCTAAACCTACTCTATGTAAGAACAGTATGGATGTTGGATCACCTCCATGCTCTCCACAGATACCGATTTCTATCTTTGGATTGTTTTCCCTTGCCATATTGACTGCAATCTCAATTAATTTTCCAACACCTTTTACATCTATGGTTTCAAACGGATTGGCTGGTAGCACCTTCTCCTGTAGATAGAATGGTAGGAACTTATTCTCTGCATCATCTCTACTGAAGCTAAACGCCGCCTGGGTTAGATCATTTGTTCCAAAGCTTATGAAGTCAACCTCTTTCGCTATTTCATTCATTGTTAGACACGCCCTTACAGTCTCTACCATGGTGCCTATCTTTATATCTAACTTCATACCAAATTTCTTCTCTACATCCTCTAGTACTGGTAGTATAGCCTTCTGTTTAACATACCTAATTTCATTTACATCTGATACTTGTGGAATCATTATTTCTACAACCGGATTATAGCCTTCCTTCTTTAGTTCTGCTGTAGCTTCTAATATTGCCAATGTTAAGTAGTAGTAGAATTCTGGATATGTAACACCTACTCTAACACCTCTGTGACCCAACATTGGATTGGCCTCTTGTAGTATTGATACCCTCTTATAAAGCCATTCCTTCTCCTTAATAAGGTCCTCCGAAGCTCCCTTTATCCTAAGCTCATATATCTCTCTCAGTATTTCCTCAGGCTTCGGTAAAAATTCATGGAGCGGTGGATCAATGAGTCTAACTATAACTGGTTTTCCATCCATTATTCTAAAGATTTCCTTGAAGTCCTGCTTTATCATTTCAGATAAGGGTTTTAGGTGCTTACTTCTCTCTTCAGCAGTTTCGGCTAATATAACCTTACGTAAAAGCTCAAGCCTTTCTGGCTTTCTAAACATTCTCTCAATACGCAGTAGACCTATACCCTCGGCACCAAATTTCAAAGCTATTTCAGCATCTGTAGGTACGTCGGCATTTGCTCTTACTCCCAATTTTCTAATTGAATCGGCCCAACTTAATAGCTCCTCTAGCTCTGGGATTAATCCAGCCTCAATTGTTGGAACTACTCCGGTATACACGTTACCCGTATTTCCATCTATTGTTATCCAATCACCCTCCTTTACAATAACATTGCCCACCTTAAAGTATTTCTCCTCCTCATGTACTTCTATAGCCTCTGCACCGACTACAGCAGTCTTACCTATGGCCCTAGCAACCACAGCCGCATGGCTTGTCATCCCCCCTCTACTAGTTAGAATTCCTATGGCTGCATAGAATCCGTGAACATCATCCGGCTTTGTTTCTATCCTTACTAATATTACCTTCTTACCATCCTTAGCCCACCTAACAGCATCATCTGGGTGGAATACCACCTGCCCACTTACTGCACCAGGTGATGCTGGTAATCCTTTTGCTAATGGTGTAACTTTAGCCTTTGGATCTATCCTTGGATATAAAAGTTGAATAACGTGCTCTGGACTAACCTTAAGGACGGCCTCTTCTTTAGTCAGTATACCTTCCTTAGCCATGTCTACAACAGTCTTAATTCTAGCTAACGGTGTCATCTTAGCATCTCTACACTGTAAGAAATAGAGCTTACCCTTCTCTACTGTGAATTCTATATCCTGTACATCCTTATTGACTTTTTCAAGTAATTTGGATGCCCTTTCTATCTCTTCATAGAGTTTTTGAGATACATCCTTTAACGACGCCACCGGCAATGGTGTTCTTATACCAGCTACAACATCTTCCCCTTGTGCATTAGGGAGGTACTCTCCATAGAGCACATTTTCCCCTGTAGCAACATCACGGCTAAATACAACCCCCGTACCGCTATCCCATCCCATATTTCCAAATACCATAGTAACAACATTTACCGCCGTACAGTGCGCTACCTCCGGCGTCACCTTATTCATTATTCTATAGTATATTGCCCTAGGATTCATCCAGGATCTAAAGACAGCTTTTATTGCTAATTCGAGTTGCTTCCATGGATCTTGTGGAAATTCTCCCCAGTGCCTCCTAATAACCTCTTTATACATATTCACCAATTCCTTAAGGTACTCTACAGATCTCTGCCATAGTCTCGGTGCTAACTCCTTTGGTGGTTGGGCATCTAATCTCGGCACATATATAGGTATCTTCTCCCTTATTTTCCTAATTTCATCAGAAAACCTCTCTTCAGCTTCCTTCTTATATTTTTCATTAAGCTCTTCAAATACTACATTGAAGTATTTATCCTCTATTCCAAGAACTATCTTACCGAACATATTTATAAATCTTCTATAAGCGTCATATGCAAACCATTCGTTGTCTGCTAATTTAGCTAAACCTGTAACAACTTTATCGTTCAACCCTAGATTAAGAACAGTATCCATCATTCCTGGCATTGAAATAGGTGCACCACTTCTTACTGAAACCAGTAATGGATTGTTAGGATCACCAAACTTTTTCCCCGTTTTCTGTTCAAGTATTCTTACATTGGTAACTACTTCATCCCATAATCCAGCTGGAAACTGTAATGAATCTATTATACTCCATATCCTTTCAATAATTTTGTCCCTAACCTCTGGTGGTGGATTCTTGTTCAGTTCCGCCTCCAGAGCATCTATCTCCCCCTTTCTACTCGAGTAGAAGTCTACACACGTCTCTGTGGTTATTATGAATCCAGGTGGCACTGGTAGTCCTAACTTAGACATTTGTATTAGACTTACACCCTTACCTCCAAAGAGCTTCTTGTTATGCTCATCTGCTTCTTCAAATTGATATACATACTTCTTGGGCATTGATGTAATACACCTCACCTACATTCTACATTTGCAGGAACTATTTTCGCGTTTAAAAACTCTTCTTTTTTAACAAGTTTAATCATATAAAACTATCTAGTAATAGAATTATGGAAAGCTTATAGATCTCTATGTACCTAACTCATTCAATGCAAAATTATGCAATTACATAGCACTGTACCGCAGCCTTTAAGTGGGATATATTTAAAGTCGATTGGTTACTCCTAGCGACGAAGAATGTGCTAAATGGAATGTCCATCTTAATTAAAAATATTATTAGCCCAACTAGCATCTCGAAATTGAAGGTATCAACCATGACTCCATTTGTAGGAAAGAAGTGCAGGATATGTGGTTTACTATTCATGGGTTCGAATGTAAGATTGTTTGGTCCAAGTACTATTGGGTCAAACACCTACTTAGATGACTTTGTCACAGTAGGCTATCCAATCAGAAGTAAATTAAAAGAGGCCGTCAAGAGAAGTACTAACCAGTCCTTGGATATTCTACTAGATGAGCTAAGTGAAGGAAGTTCCATAGGAGAGGAATGCATTATAAGAAGAAACTCCATAATATACGAACGTGTTAACCTTGGTAAAAGTGTCGAATTAGGTCATGGTGTAGTAATTAGGGAAAACACTATAGTGGAAGATTCCTGCAGAATAGGCACGGGCACTATCATTGATGGTGAGGTTCGTATAGGATCTAGTACTATCATTCAATCAGGTGTATATATACCTCCCAAGGTAGAGATAGGAGCACGAGTTTTTATAGGTCCGCGGGCTGTGTTTACAAATGATAGATATCCTCCAAGTAGAAAAATTGTAAAAACGGTGGTAGAAGATGATGTTATAATAGGTGCAAATGCTACAATTGTTGCTGGAATAGTGATAGGAAGAGGTGCAGTAGTAGCAGCAGGTGCAGTTGTTACTAAAAGTGTTGAACCCTATACAGTAGTGGCGGGCATTCCTGCAAAATCTATTATGGATAGAAATGAATATGAAAAACGCAAACAAATATATGAAGCTGAGGCATACTTTCCTCTAAAATAATGTAGTAGCAAGTATTATAGTAGAAATACTACGGAATATATAGTTTACATTTTTAAAGCTGTAAAAGATAGATTTTAGTAGATGTGAAAAGGTTGCAGCAGAACAATTGCAGGGCATCGTAAGTATGTCAAAGAATAAATCATTGTTAGAATTCACAAAAAGTAAGAAGAAAAATGGATATTCTAAGCAAGAAGTGTCCATACCCCATATTTCTAGCTCTGAAACTCAAACGCCATCCGATGCTGCTAAAGTAGATTCATTAAAAAAATCTTTAGCTGAGTCCTCTAGTCCTTCTATTAGAATAGCTGATCAATATGTTGAAACGCCGCCAGAATCCGGTTCTAAAATCGGTAAACTCTATGAGGTTTCTGGAATACGAGTAGAAGTTCCAGAGAACCTCAATATAGAAAATCCACGCACTATCAAGTTTAACACGAGTCCTAATATTATAGATAAAGTGGATAACGCATACTTGATGCAAATCGAATATGATGGTGAACTTAAAAAAGCTGTTCTAATATTTTACAATTCCAATACTCACGAGCTAGTTTACTGGTATGATAAAACTGGACACAAACCGTATTTCCTAACGGACATCCCCCCCGATAAGGTAAATAAGATAGGTGAAATTACTAGACATAGTTCATTTGAATCTGTAGAAATTGTAGAAAAATTCGATCCTCTAAATAGCACAAAGCGTCTTCTTACAAAAATTGTAACAAAAGATCCCGTTGCCGTTAGAACCTTAAGAACAAAGGTGCCTATTGCTTGGGAAGCTAACATAAGATACCATATAAATTACATTTATGATAGGCAGCTGATTCCCGGTCTTCCATATACCATATATGGGGATAGGATTATAGAGATATACGATGTTGATATAGAAAGTCTTAGGGAGAGTATAGTTAAAATGCTAGCTCTCCCTCCGGAATCCTCCGATATAGCTATACACTTTGCAAAACTTTTTGAATCGAAATGGTTTACACCAAAAAGAATCGCTGTAGATATAGAGGTGTATACACCATTTGAAGGAAGAGTCCCTTCCCCAGATATAGCCGAATATCCTATCATATCCATAGCTCTGGCTTCTAATGATAATATAAAAAAGGTTTTCGTTTTATTTAGAGAAAATCTAAAAATATTGAAAGACGTGGTGTGCGATGCTGATATCGAAATATATGATAATGAATACGGTATGATGATAGATTTTCTTTCTATTATATTGCAATATCCTATAATAGTGAGCTTTAACGGCGATAATTTTGATATTCGTTACCTATATGTTAGGATGTTTAAATTAGGTATACCAAAAGAGTTGATTGGTATAAAAGTAAAGAAGGTATTGAAAGGAGGTAAAATAGAATTCGAAGCCAAGTTCTCTAGAGCACTACATGTTGACCTTTATAAATTCTTTAGCAATAAAGCTATACAGATATATGCCTTTGAAGGACGATACAAGGAAGCAAACCTAGACAGTATAGCGCAAGCCCTTTTAGGAATAGGTAAGGTACAGCTAGATGACGAACTCGGAAAAATAGATCTAGCAATGCTTGCACACTATAACTTTAGAGATGCAGAAGTAACCTTACAGCTTACTACATTTTCAGAAGAACTCGTATGGAAATTAATGCTATTGCTTATGCGTATAAGTAAGCTCGGATTAGAAGATGTATGCAGATCTACTGTCTCGGTATGGATTAAGAATCTATTCTATTGGGAACACAGACGTAGAGGATATTTAATACCACGACAGGAGGATATCCAGAGTTTAAAAGGTAAAAAGGTCACGGAGGCTATAATTAAAGGTAAGAAATACGCTGGAGCAATAGTTATAGAGCCTCCACAAGGTCTATTCTTTAATGTTATAGTACTAGACTTTGCCTCGCTATACCCATCCATAATGAAACAATGGAACTTGAGTTACGAAACTATAGATCCTGATGAAACGCTCTGCAACAAGGTAAACGACATTATCGATGAAGCAAATAATGTACTGCATAAAGTGTGTTTAGACAAACCAGGTCTCACAGCTGAGATTGTTGGTATGCTTAGAGATTTTAGAGTAAAAATATACAAGAAGAAATCAAAGGATAAGAACATTAGTGAGATATTACGAAGTTGGTACGATACCGTTCAAAGGGCTATGAAAGTCTTCATTAATGCTGCTTATGGTGTATTTGGTGCAGATACTTTCCCACTTTATGCACCATCTGTTGCAGAAAGTGTTACAGCACTCGGTAGGAGAATTATCACATCCACAATTAGAAAGGCTGAGGAACTAGGCCTCAGAGTTCTGTATGGTGATACCGATTCCCTATTCATATGGAATCCCGAACAATCAAAATTGGAAGAACTTAAAAAGTGGGTCGAAGAGACCTTCGGTCTCGAACTTGAAATGGATAAAAGATACAAATTCGTAGCCTTTGCGTTAAAGAAAAACTACGTTGGTGTCACACCAAATAATGAGGTGGATATAAAGGGTATGATGGGTAAAAAAAGGAATACCCCTGACTTTATAAAGAATCTATTTGTAGAAATCTTGAAGAAGATGACCTCCATAGAAGAACCTGAGGATGCATTTAAGATAATCAATAGTGTTAAGGATGACCTTGAAAAATACTATCTTTTGCTTAAGTATAAATTACTAACACTTGATGAAGTAGCCTTTCACATGGGTCTTTCAAAACCTCTCTCCGAATACAAGAAAACTACACCTCAACATGTTAAGGCAGCCTTGATGTTACAAAGATATAACGTGAACATCTCACCTGGTGATGTAATAACATTTGTAAAGGTGAAAAGTAAAGATGGTGTGAAACCTATCCAATTGGCTAAAATATCTGAGATAGATACACAAAAATATCTAGAGGCAATGGTTTCAACATTAGAGCAGCTCTTCACCGCATTAAATATATCATGGGAAGACGTTACTGGTGGAGGGAGATTGGTCAGTAGATAATCAGATGAGGTTCCTCATCACTACATTTCTCAGCGCTTTTAACCTACATCATCCTCTATAAAGAGATCCTGCGATATGCCATCTATAGCATTCGTATAGTATATATAAATATAGTTATAGGACTCACTACTTTAATATTTTATTTCCTAGATTAATAAAAATCTCGGTTGAGATAAATGGGTCTAGAAGAACTAAATAGTGTGCTAAACCATTTTGCAGTACTATATGGAAGTAGTAGCAATATTGCTAAAATCTTTGCCTGGATAGGAATAATATTAGTTACCATAGTATTGCTCTATTATATTTCAGTAGGCTTCGTAAGGCTTACTAAAGCATTCCTTGGAATGAAGGTCAAGTACCTAGGCATAGTGCTACTTGCATTGGGAGCTGTGTTCATAACACTTTCAATTCTAATACCATAGAATACTGCGTTCACATACTTCATATAAAAATATATAAAGTAGTTTTTAGTTAAAGCCTAACTGAAGGAGCTTGGGTGCCTATACCATGAAGCTGCTCATAATAAGAGCCGAGGAAGGTGAAATAAAAGATAAGCAGATAATGGAAGGTGAAATAAATAATGTTCTAAAGAATGTAATACTGAAGACGCTTGAGGTATGGGATCCCGTAAAATCCGATTTGATAATTGTTAGGCATAAACAGGAAATAACCATCAGGCTACCAATCACAAGAGAACAGTACGAGATGTACTCACAATTCAATCTTAAACGTAAAGGTGACTCTGCATCCTTTGAAATACCTGTGTACCTAATAAGTTTTGAAAATCAATGGATTGACGATAATATTGTAGATTCAAAGGTATTCATTGTAAGTCCGTACATTGATGATTATGTTGCAGAGAAAATTGTAGAATTAGCCAAGAATGTTACATCACAAGAGGAGGCAGAAGAAGAAACTGAAGAATAGTAATTGAAAATTGCTTATTTGATTGTCTAGGACGTTAGACCTAGAACTTCTTTAATCATCTGTTTAGCCTTCTCCATATCAAATTCTAGGGTTCTTTCATTTATTGGTAATCTAGTGAGTACCGGTTTTATCATACTATCAATTACGACAAATAGCTGTGGAAGCCATGCCAAGCCGAGTTCATCCTTTTCACCATATGTATTGACAAATACATAATCCTCCTCCACTATGCTGAGCTCAACATTCAATTCATTGGCAAGTTCATTGGCTAATTTTTCAAAATATTTGTGCTGGGGTAGGTGTTTAGCTGTTACAAGGATTATTTTCTTTATGATTGACACTATTAGTCACCAGCCATATTATGGGAAGCGTAGAATATAAGCTATAATGAATTGCTTGCTGGAGTATAGCTGATATTCATTTTCTAATATTTATTTCAACAATATCCTTGTCTTCTACTACATGGTCTAAACCAACTTTCTGACCTGGATATTTTGCTGACGGCCCCCATATTCTTGCGTAGCTAAATTTTTCTACGAATTCTTTATGTATTGCTTTAGCTACATCGAGTACTGTAGCTCCTTTCCTTAATATAAGCGGCTTCATTGACGGTTTGCCCGTAGGAGGTTTTGTGTATATTCTTATTATCTTAAGAGTTTGAAATATTGTTCGACCCACATCGTCAAATCCAATACCTTTTAAGGCAGATGTTTTTACTAATGGTATCTCAGGAGGTAGTAGCTCTCTAAATTTATCTAGAATAACTTGAGATTGTAAGAGATCTATTTTGTTTAGAATAACTATTGTTGGTTTATACAATATGTTTTCATAGATGGCTTTTTCAATCTCATCTAAACCAGCTTCACCATATATCTTTATAACAGCATTATATATTCTGTAACTGTTCATCAATTTAATAACCTCGGATTCTGGACACTGTAATCTTCCGTAATTTACAATCCTTATTCCTCCATCGTGCCTACGCTCGATCTCTATATATCCACGGGGCTTAACAGTGTAGATGCCATGTTCGCTGAGGAAATTGTTTATCTCTTTAAAATCATTAATGAAATCTCTGGATGCATCTAAAACTATGGCTAATCCATCACTATTTCTTGCTAAGCTGAGACTTCTGGTATTCCATGTGCCTCCCGCAGGTATTATTGAAGGAACTTCGATCAGTTGAAATTGTACATCTTCATGATTCAGCATACCAACAACAGGAGTTTTTGTTGTATAGGGTATATCAGAGACCGTAACATTGGCACCTGTAAGCATCTTTAGAAGTGCACTTTTACCGACCTTTGTAAATCCCATAATAATTATTTGGGCGGCCCCTTCCTTCTCAATAAATATTGATATTCCTCCACCTGATTTCTTTCTTTCTCTTTCCTTTATTTCCTCCCTAAGTTCTGACATTCTTTTTCTGATCCATCTTACAAGATTCTCCGTACCTTTATGTTTAGGTACTGCTGCAAGGAACTCCTGTAGCGCTCTAAGTTTTTCTTCAGGAGTTTTTGCTTCCATATATTTGGAAAACTTTGCTTTTGCCTCTGCAGGAAGATTTGTAACCATATTATTTTCCTACCTAATATACTGTCCAATTATAAGAATTTTTAGGCTTTATACTAATTGGTTTAAACTGTGTGATGATGCTGAGGCGCTACTGAGTTTGCATCATGATGTGTGAACCCGTGGCTGACCATACAAATCGTTTAGGTATTGAGTTTCATTTCTATCTAGTTCTACGAAAAACTATATACTTTCCCTGCATATACAGACTCCGATGACAGATATTTTTCTATTCTAAGTAATTCATTATATTTGGCAGTACGTTCACCTCTGGCAGGTGCTCCTGTTTTTATAAATGGACCATTTACTGCAACAGCAATATGAGCTATTGAATTATCCTCGCTTTCACCGCTCCTATGACTAATTATGGTTGCGATTCCGTTTGACCTTGCCAACTCTATAAAGTCTAGTGCCTCAGTGAGTGTACCAACTTGATTAGGCTTTACAATGACCCCTGTCACTGCCTTCATGTTTAATGCTTTTCTAAGCATTTCAGTATTTGTTACAGTTAGATCGTCACCAATAACTATTATTTTATCTTTAACTTCCTTTCTGAGTGCTGCATAACTCTCAAAATCACCCTCTTGAAACGGATCCTCAATACTTAGTATTGGAAATTCTGATGTAAGAGCCTTCCAGTATTCTAATAGCTCTTCAGGTTTCAAATCTCTATCATCAATTCTATACATATTTTTACTTTCATCGTAGAATTGAGAAGCTGCAGCATCTAATGAGATTCTAATTTGATGCTCATAATCGTATCCGCATTTCTTGATAGCTATTAATAATGCTTCTATAGCCTCCCTTACAAATCTCATTGGTGGTGCAAATCCTCCTTCATCACCCACATTTATAGCTTGGGCACCGTATGTTTCTTTCAAAACATTTTTCAACTCCTTGTAAACTTCTATAGCGGCTCTTAAAGCCTCAGAAAATCTATCAAAATTTATAGGTACGATCATGAACTCCTGTACAGCTAATTTATTACCAGCATGTGCACCACCATTAATTATATTCAACATCGGTACAGGAAGTACTCGTGCTCTTAATCCACCTAAATACTGAAATAGAGGCGTTTTAGATGTATCAGCTGCTGCCTTAGCTACAGCAAGGCTCGTTGCTATAATGGCGTTAGCTCCCAGCCTCCCCTTATTTTGTGTGCCATCTACTTGAATGATTACCTTATCTATCTCTCTCTGTTTTCTTGAGTCAAGACCTTGAATAACTGGAGCTATGAAATTTATTACATTGTTTACTGCTTTCTCTACCCCTCTACCCTTGTACCTAGATAGATCGCCATCTCTAAGCTCTATAGCCTCATACTTACCCCTGGACGCACCTGCAGGCGCAATTGCTCTCCCTATTCCACCTCCAACTGTCTCTACAATAACCTCTACAGTAGGATCTCCCCTAGAGTCAATCACTTGCAGAGAATCTACATATTTAATTATATATGCATTGGACATGTAGATCCCTAAGACTATAGAGGTTGCGAACTCATGGTTAAAAAGGTTTTTGATCATATTCATTGGAATAGATTAAACTTATATATCCTCAATTATACTGAATATATCAGTGCAAAACCATGCCTAGAAAGACTCGTCAACAAAATCCTAATATATGTCCAAGATGCAGTACCATAGTATCCTCGCCGAAGAGAACATGGCAGCTAGTTGCACCAATGCCTGACAGCAGCGGCAGAATAACAATTACAGTAATGGGAGCTTACGAATGCCCCTCTTGCAACTATAAGTGGCGAGCTGTTATATCTAAAATGAAGGTGGGTGGTGATAGCATTGAGATCGAAAGTTCGAAAGGTAAGGGACTAAAGTTATCTAGTGAAGAGAAGGAAACTCGTAAACCCGCTGTTATAGAATTAGATCTCAAGGAAATTTTAGAGGAAGAATGATTTGCACGGTTTAAGGAAGTTTATAAAAATACTATCTAATTCTATTCTAATACTCATTATAGCATTTTTGCTATATGCAAACATTGCATACTACCTTTTTGGCCAGATAACATTAGCTATTGTAAGAGGTAGCAGCATGTACCCTCTTCTACACGATGGTGATTTAGTAGTCGTAATTCCTTCGCATATGATAGATCTTGGCGATGTAATTGTATATAGGAATGATAGAGAAGAATTTGTAATACATAGAGTTATTGCAAAGTTACAATGTGGTAATAAAACCCTATACGTAACTAAAGGTGATAATAATCCATTTATAGATAGTCTTAGCATAGTCTATAGAAGGAGTATTGAATGTCCGGATGCAAAACGTATTACAATCAATAGTACGTCCAATAAATATATGGAATACGTAGTTAGATTGTTAGAGGGCGTCAACAGAGGTATAGATGATACCAGAATAGTAGGTAAAATACTAAATATTGGCGGAACTATATTTAAGGTAACAGGATTATTAATTCACAACTAATTATGAAGATGCCCTGATTTCTATTTATTCCCTGTTAATAGGTAATTGCACAGCTCCTTTATATATATTCCAGTGTTGTGTAATTTTAGGAGCTTCTCTATATAGCTCTTCCAGTCGTAGCCTAATCCCCTCCAATATTCATAGGAGCTTTTGAGTCTTTCAAAAGCTGTATAATGAAGCAGGCAGAATTCATGATATACTGCTCTACGGCCGCATATTATACATTTCTTATATAGAGGTTCCCTCTCCCGCTCTCTATAACTGTATGGAATGTAATTATATATTTCGCTTATCAAATCTTTTTCAAAAGTTTTAATATTTGTCAAATGGTTTAATAACAATTGCTTAGCTTCATCAACTATATCCTCACACCTAACTTTTCCAATCCTTATTAATTCCAAGTAATGTTCGAATCTTCTAGTAAGATCTACACTAATAAGTTCTTGCACATATTTTCTTAGTATGCTAACAATCATCACACCTATATCGGATACCTCTGTATTCTTCGATTTGTAAATCAAGTATCCTCTTCTATACAACAGTTCTACAATTTCAGCACGTGTTGACTCTGTACCTATTCCAACACCTTCCATCCATTTAAAGAGAGAATATCTGTTCACAGTTCTTGCTATACGGGTATATTTAGTCGTAAGCTTGTATCTCTTAATAGGTAAAGTTGCTCCCCTCTCCAATCCCTCATATGGAATTATCCTTTCTGATACGTGATATGGATAGTATTTAAGCCAGCCATAATGAATTATCCTTACACCATTTAGTGAATATCTAAGGCTACCAATCTTAAATACCAGCTCCGTACTCTGTATTTTTGCAGGCAATGAAAATGTGGCCAGGTATCTCCTAACTATTAAATCATATAGTTTTATATGATCTCTACTAAGCCCCACACTACTGGTCCTTTCACCTGTTGGATATATAGCTGGATGAGCTGGATCATCCTTTACTCCATTATTTGGTTTTAACACACCTTTTGTCTCTCTAAATAGGTCTTCGATATAGTCTCTATACGTAGTATTTTCCGCAAGTTTTTTAAGTATCTCTTTATTATCTAATGATGCTGGTAGCTTCTGACTATTTGTCCTAGGATAGCTAATTAATGCCTCTAGATATAAATCCTCTGCTAATTTCTGTGTCCTATATGGTGTAAAGCCATATACTTTGTATGCTTCGACTTGGAGATCTGGTAGATTAAATGGATGTGGTGGTTGAAGTTCCTCAGTTCTCATCTTTATATCTATTACTCTTGCAAATGGATCCTTCTTAACACCTTCCATATAGTGCTTAGCTTCCTCTAATGATTTAAATGGTTCATCAATTAAGTTGACCTTGTACTCCGTTCCATTTATATCAATCCATATAATTGGGTATATCAGTGGTATTGGTACATGAAGTTTTCTCTGAAGAATTATATCAGTAGCATAAGCTAATGTAGGTGTTTGAACCCGTCCTGCACTTAGTATTCTTTTTACTTTGAATGCCTTGAAATATAGATCCATTAACATTCTGGATACGTTTATACCCCATATCCAGTCGAGAACATGTCTACAATATCCTGCCTCAATCATTTCAGAATCCATAGGTAGAAGACTGGCAAATGCTTTCAAAATTTCATGTGTAGTCAAGCTAGAGAATTTGACCCTCTTCGCTTTTCTAACATCGCCTAAGTGCTTAATTATTAGATACCCTATTAAAGAACCCTCTATATCATAATCACATGCATTTATGTATTCACTAGCGTTTCTAAATAAGATACTGAGTACCTTAAGAAATCTGTATGTATGTTTACCATTCTTATCTACACGATACCTGGGTACCCATTTGTAATTAAAAACAGGATACCCTTTCTCATCTGTGTGCAATGAGTAGAGATGACCAGCGGCTGAGGCTATAATGTAGTTCTTTCCTGCTTGATTCACGATCCATATAGGTATGCCTAATATTCTTCTCTTACTAGCTCTTCCGAGAGCTTTCGCTATTTTTTCCGCTGCCTTAGGCTTTTCAGCTATAACTAGTGTATAACTGTATGGAAGACCGTGCATCTTAATCCATGGAGACTACTTAAAATCGTAGGTCTGTTTAAAATAATTTATCATATCAAATAGTACAAAATATGAATCATTGCCATATTTCCTCTCCAAAGATTTTCATTGAAAGTGTTTCAATCTTCTTTACCTTCTTTTGTTCGATTTCTGTCAAGATTTTTAATGGTATAAGTTGGTACTCTCCATTGGGTTTTTCACGTTTTATTAATATGGGTAATATTCCTGCTAAGAGCTCTTGCTCTGCAATAATTATAGGATCCCTAGATTTTAGCTTCGATACATCTATAAGAGGAGGAGCACCCATGGCCAACTGCATGGCTCTTGCTGCAATGATCCTGGCCCTTTCATACTTTGTTAATCTTTTTGGTCCAATAGTAATATCGTCAATTTTGCGGACAATGGTAGTTCTACTGTCAGATTTTTCAGTCAAAATAGGTCACCGTGTAAGACTCAGGCAGTGGAAGTGTTTTAGAGAACGATAAAAAAAGGTTTCATGAATTTGTGGTTTAATAAAAATCCCACTATAGTACACGGAGATTATTCTCTATAAAATGAGTGTTTTAGTATTGTGGTAATTTGCTACCTGTCTCCTCTTCCTCCTTCTTCTCTTCCTTCTTACCCTTTTCTTCTCTCTTTGGAGACGCTGCTATTACATCATCTATCTTTAGGATGGCTGAAGCTGTTTCTGTTGCACTTTTTATAATTTGTTTCTTAACTATTACAGGCTCTACTACATTTAGTACACTAATATCTTCTGTAACCTTGCCATTAATAACGTCTACACCAGCTGTTATTTTTCCTTCTGCATGATGTCTTCTTAGCTCCATTATGGTTCCCAGTACATCCATACCAGCTGTTTGCGCTAAGATCGAAGGTATCTCCTCTAATGCATCAGCAAACGCTAAAATAGCAAGTTGTTCCCTGCCACCAACGCTTTCAGCCCATTTACGTAACCTCATAGCAACCTCGATTTCTACAGCACCTCCTCCAAATGCAATCTTAGGATCTCTCAGAATATTTCTTACAGTATTTAGACCATCATTTATACTTCTTTCAACTTCATCTAAGAGCATGTCATTAGCCCCTCTCAGTAGTATTGTTACAGCTCTTGGATTCTTACACCTCTCTACAAACACCATCTTATCGTTTCCTACCCTCCTCTCCTCAACAACCTCACAAACACCCAAATCCCTCTCAGTCAAATCTCTTACACTTGTAACTATTCTTCCTCCTGTTGCTCTCTCTAGCTTCTCCATATCGCTTCTCTTAACCCTTCTAACAGCCATAATACCCTTTTTAGCAAGATAGTGCTGAGCAACATCATCAATACCCTTCTGACATATAACAACCGTAGCACCAACAGAAGCAAGCTTCTCAACCATATCCCTAAGAATCTTCGCTTCTTCTTCTAGGAACGACCTTATTTGTTCGGGTGATGTTATGTTTATTTTTGCTGTTATGTCTGGCTTTTCTATCTCTAGTGGTGCATCTAGGAGTGCTATTCTTGCATTCTCAACCCTTCTAGGCATTGCTGGATGCACAACCTCCTTATCAAGAACAATACCATAGACAAGCTGACTATCCAGTAAGCTTCCTCCTCTCTTCTTTTCTATTTTAACCATATCAAGCTTAACATCATATGTACCATCATCTCTTCTCTCTGCTACTGTAAATGCTGCCTCAAGGATCATGTCCATCAACTTATCTATAACATCAGGTGTTGCTATATACTTACTAGCAAGGGCTGTATGTAATGCTTTCTTCAATTCCTGCTTAGCTCTCTCTCTATCCTCTTGTTTTTCAAGATTTCCAACAGTTACTTTAATACCTATTTCATCGAGTATCTCTAATGCTTTATTGAGAGCCTTCTTATAGCCTTCTATAATCGTTGTTGGATGTACCCCTTGATCGAGAAGTTGTTCAGCCTTTTCTAGCAGCGAACCGGCCAGTACTACAACTGATGTTGTACCATCACCAACCTCAGCGTCAACGGCCTTAGCCGCCTCTACCAATAGCTTTGCCGATGGATGCTGAACTTCTATTTCCTTAACTATAGCAGCTCCGTCATTTGTTACTGTTATATCTCCGAAACTATCTACAAGCATCTTATCCAGTCCTCTAGGACCTAGGCTAGTACGTAATATTTCTGCAAGCACCCTAGCCGCCATTATATTAGCTCTTAATGCCTCCTTCCCATGTGTTCTGGATGTGCCCTCCTTAAGTATCAGTACAGGTACTCCATACAGTGCCATATCTTACACCAATTGGGTTCAACTGCAGAGGTTCTATATAAGCTTTCATGAGGTCTTGCTTCTCAATTGTTTAACTTATTTCTTCATCATCTACATGTTTTCTAATTCTCTCACAGTAGCTACATATATCACTAACATCATAAGAGCCACAGTATCTACATTTTTTAGACCTTCCAAATATATAGCTCTGTAATAATTCAGCTGATTTACTGCTGGAATACATCAACTCCGGAGAATTCTGCAGAATCGCTTTCGCATGTTTAAAAAAATTGGTTTCCTCTTCAAATTTATGCTCATTCAAATCTATCTCCATTATGGATTTGGATGTTGATGCTAAATAGGTCATATCATTTGAAACAACATAATAGAAGGGTCTCGTTATTTTAATATCATTTACTTCTCTGATCGGCAATCCTTCACTGAAAATAGTTCTAGAGGCAGTTAACAACCCAAATAGTGATAAAATAGATAGCTCGTCCCTGTATAGAGGAACTGCTATGAATTCTATGTTAGATTCCCTTGCAATTTTTACCGCCATGTACTCCCCATACTTGAGCCACTCTATAAAGTTCCTTGCTATGAATCGATCTTTCACTTCAATTAATTTATGATTGCTTGCTTTTATAGAACTACTAATCTTGCCGCAATCTGTATATTTGTCGAAACACAGCACCGTTATATCGATATTGAAATCCCTTACAGCCGATTCGTATACTGAAAGGGCGGCTAAAGATAGTAGCGGTTTGTTCGCCATGATTAGGAATGCTGCATTGGAATTCTTTTTAATCATTTTATAATAGTGGAGTGCCTTTCTAATCTGCTTGACTATACTGCTATATAGACACAGCCTGCATAGTTTTTCACCAGAGGTTCTTCTCTTAAATACCGCATCTCTCTTTCTACAAGAACTACATTGTATAGATACTTCCCCAGTATACATTGTTCACAATCACTTTACAGTAAGCCTTACATTTATAGAATATCTCCTTAGACTATCTTTTATCCCCCTTCTAAGCATTTCTATGTCGTTGGCAACATTCTCGGTCACATCTTCTTGCATAAATATGCATGTACCATTTACAAAAACCTTTATTATGGTTCTTTGTTTAGCTACCTTTGTTTCAAATTCCTGTAACATATTTTTAATAACATTTACATCTGCTATAGCCACCTTAGTACTCGAATCAAAATGGGATTCAAGCTTTCTTAGAAGCATCTCTAGGTATCTCCATAATCTAGTTCCCTTACTAGCTATCCCTACGACAGTTATACCGTCCCTGAAAATCGTTTCCCTGTATTCATTTTCATCAAATAGTTCTATAACCATCTACGCTATACACCCTTCCTGTATTCTATTAGTAACTTTACGAACTCCTTTTCATTACTGTTCAAGATAACCTCTATATCTAATGGATCTCTACTCTCTGATGGCGGTTTGATACCTATGCTACTTAGATAGACGTACCCATAGCTTACAGCTTTCATAACCTCTTCAACACTATGATTTTTAACAAAATCCTTTAACAGTTCCGTGAAGTTAACAGATTCCTTGAGGGTTTTTTCAGAAACAGTAGCACCACATACAATACATGTAAGATCTGGCATTAAAGCGTTAAACTTACATACAGGACAGGAGACAGGTAATACTGGATGTCTCTTTATAATCCAATACCTATTCCAATAATCTCTTAATCTATCAATTAAATCAGTACGTCCTCTAGTTACGAGATCTCTATATAGCCTTGGTGCATATGTTAGAATAGCCTCACCAATATTGTTAACTATGAATTCGATTTGTACATCTGTCAATTCATCTCTTAGCTCAAGAATCATGGATGCTATAATAGGATATATAAACATGGTGTTTCTTCTAAACCTTCTAACAATAGAATCTAGGTCGAGCGTCAGTGACTCGCCTCTAATCATATCAACGATAGTAGTAGCTATCTTCATGAATTCTTCATTTGAAAGTTCCAGGAACTGCAGGCCGAAGGCTTCTATAAGTTCGTTTAAATGTTTTTCAACCCAGCTTTCTGTATCTACATACTTTCTTTTCGATGCTGATATTTTTTTACTTCTTGTCTTTGAATCGTCTGCCGGCTCTTGATCCTTAGGTACACTATTTAATCCTTTTCTACTGCTTTCCTTTCTAGTCTTAGTCAATGATATTGCACCTACTAGGCATACTATAGGTAGTATATAGTTACACACTTTTATAATTATGGATGATCCCATCTTGATCTAGGCTGTTGTCCAGATTTCAAAAACCCTTGTGCACTATGAAGATTTAATCTACTAGGTAAAATACTATCGAGTATTATCAAAGCATGCAAAATTCTAATATGTATGGGTAGAATTTCTTGACCAGTATCATATTTCTATAGCACAAGCGATTTCTATAGGCACTATATCGATTTAGTCATCGAATGCTATTCTAGCGTATTACTGGAATATTATTGACTGTATGAAAAAGAGCAGTACCTTACCCAACAGTTTTGGTTATTAGCTCCGAAAGTAAATTACTTTTATAGTAGGTAACGAAACTGGGAGCTGTATGGATAAGGAGATAGCGTCTATGGATCTAGGATCATTAGCACAGATTACCTTACCTAATATAACTGTTATTAAACGCAATAAAAGTAGAGAGCAGTTTAATATAGGTAAAATACTATCGAGTATTATCAAAGCATGCAACAACCAGTGTACCCAAGGTGAAATCAATGAAATACTAAATAGTTTAATAGAAGAAATAAAGATGTACACAGAAATCTCGACAAATGAACTGGTCGATAGAATAGAGAGAATAATGATTATGAAAAGTATTGAAAATCCGAAGTGGCTTGAGGTAGCTAAGGTATATGAGCTTGGTAAAATCTATAAGGATGTCTACGGAAGAGGAAAAATAGAGATTGATCCAAGAGATCTCATATTAACATTTCCAGCCATAAAGGTACTTGAAAATAGATACCTACTGAAAGATCCTGAAACTGGGCGTTTTCTTGAAACCCCACAACTTATGTTTAAAAGAGTTTCGAAAGCTATAGCTCATATTGAATATGAATACTGTTTAAAGTTATTACATAAAGATCCTAATAAGTGTACCGAGATAGCTACATACTGGGAAGAGAAATTCTATGAACTTATGAGTAGCCTCAGATTTCTCCCCAATTCACCTACACTAATGAATGCTGGTACTAAATTAGGAATACTATCAGCCTGTTTCGTAATACCTGTAAGAGATTCTATGGTTACACCAGATGGTGAGGGAATTTATGATGCATTAAGAGCACAGGCCATTGTATTCCAACATGGCGGTGGAACCGGTTTTGATTTTTCTGAACTAAGACCCGAAGGAGACGTTGTTGTTTCAACAAATGGTGTAGCCAGCGGCCCCATATCATTTATGAAGGTATTTGATGTAAATACCGAGATTATTAAACAAGGTGGCAAAAGGAGAGGTGCTAATATGGGTGTACTACACATATGGCATCCTGATGTGGAGAAGTTTATTGACATTAAAAGTGGCAAATTCAAGGATGCTACTCTTCAGAACTTTAACATTAGTGTTGGGATGTACGACTACTTCATGTATGCCGCACTAAATGGTGGATTAGTACCTTTTGTAAATCCTAGAAAAACAAAATTGCGTAAAGATGTGGGAAACGATTCTAGATATTATGCAATTGTACGAGCGAGAGATTATATAAGTAATGAATTGGCTCAGGAAGAGATTATAAAGGAATTGGAGGCCAATGGCAATAGTGTTTGGCTTGACGATTCAATTATAATTACGTTAGATGAGGCTATGACTATAGCTGAGGAGAATAATGCCATAACAGGATTCATAGATGCTAAGAAGCTATTTGAAAAAATTGTTAAAAATGCTTGGGATTCCGGCGACCCGGGACTACTATTCATTGATACGATAAATAGGAGACACCCTACATGGTATTTAGGAAAAATAAACTCGACAAATCCATGTGGAGAACAGCCGCTACTTCCATGGGAGAGTTGCAACCTGGGAAGTATAGATATATCTAAGTACATTTATATTAATGCAGAAGGTAATGTGAGAATTGCATGGAATGCTCTTGCCGAAGATCTTAAAACAATAGTTAGATTTATGGACAATGTAATAGACGCTGCAAAATGGCCTCTCCCACAACTCGAATCAATGGCCAAAAGAACTAGAAAAATAGGTATTGGCATAATGGGATGGGCATATGCTTTGATAAAACTGGGGATGCCCTATGATAGCGTCGATGCTGTATACTTAGCGTACGCTCTTGCTGAATGGCTTGAGTACAATCTTGCACTGGCTAGCATAGAACTTGCAAAGGAACGAGGACCATTTCCAGCATACGATTCTTCCAAATATAGACCTACATGGTTAACATCTAAACCAGTAGAAGAATTACTTAAGATAGCAAAAATAGATGAAAAGCCTTCTCAAAAATTCTTATCAATAATCTCGGATAGACCTCTACTGAATTGGAATCTTGTTGAAGAACTTCGTATGAAATACGGTATCAGAAATGCTACTTTAACGAGTATAGCACCAACTGGTACCATAAGTATAATTGCTAATACTAGCTCAGGTATAGAACCCCTCTTTGCTGTTGCATATGAAAGACATGTATCGGTTGGTACATTTATCGAAATAGATAGGCTATTCCTAGAATATTTAAGAAGCCTTGATCTAGATGATCCACAATTAATAAAAAGTGTTGCTGAAAGAGGCAGTATTGAAGATCTATTCTATATTCCAAAGAGTTTAAGAAGGTTATTCAGAACAGCCCATGATATTGCTCCTATATGGCATCTCCTTCACCAGGCTGCATGGCAACAATGGATTTGCGGTGGTGTATCGAAAACGGTTAATCTAAAATTTGATACTACTATTGATACAGTTAGAGAGATATATACATTGGCGTGGCTTTTAGGATGTAAAGGAATCACCATATATAGAGATAAATCTAAGGGTCAGCAGGTTTTATATGTAGGAGTAAAAATGAGCCAGGCAATACAAAAGGATGAGAAAACTGAAAAACAGCAAGAAGCGAAACAGAAACATGTAATAGCAATAGGTGAGAACTTGGCTGAGGCTATAGAAGTGGCTGCTCAGCAAGGATGCCCCACATGCAAGTACTAGTAAAATAAAGTATTCCAAAACAAATTAATTAACATTGGAATAGAGGCTGCAGTTAGAAGTTCCACCCATATTTTTCTAAAAAGAGTTCTTAGCATCGATTTCTCCAAGACTTCTTTTCCATTACAAAAGAGGAATGGCCTTAAATGACATCTAAGCTTCTTGTAAATACTGTCGGTACTTGAATGAACGTTAGATGATTTATCTTGGATGTTAGGTTGAATGCGAACTATAAGGATAAATATTCCAAGTATAGTAAGTGAAGGGTAAAGGTAAAATGCATTTTGGATGATAGCACATGGAGTTATTTGAATTGCGATTAAATAAATTATTTAATGCATTGAAAATCCACAATATTGAAGTTGAGAGAATAATACTTCAAGGTAAACAGACGTTAACCTATATTTTTGCTGAACTCTATAATCCTCCACCAGAGGAGTTAGGAATATTTGCAGTAATTATCGATATGAATACTATGGAATTGAGTGTCTATGTATCATCACTTGAATACTATAGGGTCACGGAGACATACGGTTATATAAAGAATTTGGTTATACACCCTGTTGCTCCTTTAGATATGGGCATAGAATTCGATACTAAAGTAATAGATATTAACGATATGAAAAACATTTTAAAGAAGGTATGTAGAGAAGCAAAAAAAATTTCCACAGATGGTACTGATACTTGTGAAGGCGATGCTAACATCCATGTAGATGTAAGGAACTTGGTCAAGAAAATAAGGCGAAATAAAAGCGAAGAAGAGGTGAATATGATAAAGAGAGCTGCTGAAATAGCTGAAAAAGCCATAGAAGATACTATTCCTAGGTTAGAGAACGGATTGAGTGAGAGAACGATTGCTGGTCTTATAGAAAATAGAGCTAGAGAACTTGGAGCAGAAGGTTTTGCATTCAGTAGTATCATAGCGGTAGGGAGCAATACCTCTAAACCTCACCATATACCAGGTTCTACAGTATTTAGAGGTAATGAACCTATAATTATTGACTTTGGTGTGAGATTCCAAGGATACGTTTCTGATATAACGAGAATCATTCTGCCAAGCAATCTGCAGAAAGAGTACGAACTGGTGAAAAGTTTCGCAAATACTATAATTGATGCTATAGATAGCTCTATACGCTGCTTAAGAATAGGTGAAAAGTATAGTTATATCGATGGAGTAGCAAGAGATGTTCTAATGAAATCGAGTATACATAAGCATTTTATTCACGGCCTTGGACACGGTATAGGTATCGATGTCCATGAAGAACCTAGAATTTCTAAGACGTCTATCCATGAAGTTGAATTAGGAGACGTTGTCACAATAGAGCCGGGGGTATATATTTATAAAAAATTTGGTATTAGAATTGAAGATGATGTATACGTAACCCTTTCAGGACCTATAAAACTTACTTCATTAAAGAGAATAATAGAGTTGTAGAGAGGTTGCAAAAGCCATGCATAGAAGAATTAAACTATTTGAACCAGTAATAGATGATGATGATATAGAAGCTGTGGTTAGGATTTTAAGATCAAAATGGATTGCACACGGTTCTGAAGTAGAGTTGTTTGAAAAAGAATTCGCAGAGTATATCGGAGTCTCATATTCGGCCGCTGTAGCAAATGGAACCATAGCACTCATGCTTGCGCTAAGAGCTTTAGGTATAGGACAAGGTGATGAGGTACTGGTTCCCGATTATACATTTATAGCAACAGCTACAGCTGTTCTCATGGTTGGAGCTATCCCAAGGTTCGTTGACGTATCATATGAAACATTTAATATAGATATCAATGATATACAGGAAAAGATAACAAATAGAACAAAGGCTATTATAGCTGTACACCTCTTTGGCCACCCAGCAGATGTAAAAGCATTAATGGATGTTGCCCAAGATAAGAAAATATTATTAATAGAAGATGCTGCTCAAGCTCATGGTGCAGAAGCATGGGGTCAAAAAGTTGGAAGCTTTGGTAATGCAGCAATATTTAGCTTCTATGCTACAAAGAATATGACTACTGGCGAAGGAGGTATTGTAGTTTCAAATGATAAAAATATTGTTGAAAAGGTGAAACTTTTGAGAAACCATGGACAGATATCCCGATATGTACATGTAGAATTGGGAGGAAATTATAGAATGACATCCATTCAAGCAGCATTGGGTAGGGCACAGTTAAGAAAATTAGATAAGTTGAACGATATAAGACGTAACAATGCTTGGAGACTAACTGTACAACTGAGCCATCTAAAAGAATATGTAGAGTTGCCCTATGAAATCCCTTGGGCAAAGCACGTTTATCATATATATGCTGTTAAGATTAAAAGAATTGAATATAGAGAGTGTTTACAGAAATGTCTGGACAACAACGGAATTGAGTCAGCTATACATTATCCGTTACCCCTACATCTCCAGCCCCTATTCCAATCTCTTGGTTATAGCGAATGTTGTAAAACTGCCTTAAAACTCTCAAAGTGTGAATTAAGCCTTCCTATACATCCAAATTTGGATAGCGATGATATAGTATACATAGGTAAAGTATTCAGTAATTGTATAATGAATTGCTATGGTATGGAGGAAAAGGTATAAGTAATGAAAATTTATGTAGCTAAGGCATATTGTTCTAAACTGTATGGAATATTTCCTATAGGATTTCATTTTCATTGGCTATATACTTTACTGTAATTCCTTGGAACTGTTCACTATACCACCTTAGTTGTTCTTGTACGCTCTTCCTTAGCGATTCATTTATATTAAATCGCTGTCGAGCCCAGAGGACAGATTTTTCATCAATATTTCCATTAGATTTACTTGCAGCTAATCTTACTAAAGCATCTATTTCGGCATTTGTGAACCAACGTGTTATTGTAGAGATATGCTCAGCGAGTTTTTCATCAAGTTTTATATTGTATCTTTTAGCACTTCTGATTGCTATGTATTTTCTAAATTCCCTATCAGGATAGCCCATAATTATTATGGCATCAATTCTTCCAGGTCTTATAATTGCAGGGTCGAGTATTTCAGGCGTGTTTGTAGTCATCACTATTAAAGGTCTTGAGGATTCTTGCAGATATCTTAAAAATATAGTTATCTCACTTACATGAGTTTCATGTATAGCTACATGCCTACCTACAAGGAAGTCCACATCATCTAGAAGGATCATGAAGTTTTTCTTAGATTTAAGGTTTTGCAAAGTTGCTTCAAGTATTTTTTCAGTTAATCCATACCACATAGACCTATATACGCTTGGTCTAAGTTCGGCTATCTTTAAACTAAGTGCAGATGCTATAGCTTCTGCTGTAACACTCTTACCTATACCAGGTGGACCTGTTATTAAGATTCCCTTTGGAGCATAGCCAGCCCGAAGAGCTAGTGGTTTTATAATTATAGTCTCCAATTCGTGTCTTAGTTTTGGAGGAATGTCATCTAAATTCCAGAAAGCCTTTATTATTGGTATCTTAACCCTTATCATTTCATGTAATTCTGGAACCGTTACCTCTATAAAATTCTCATGCTTCTTCTCCTTTAGTATAACTAATAGAGTAAAGGTTCTTTGAGGTAAGGACGAGTCCTCGATTATTGAATAAGATTTAAGGTTATGTACTAAAACATTCCAAGAAATTTTATAGAAGTGTTTAATTGTTTTTGCACCTATATTCTTATCTGGAACCCTAGCTACTAAGAGAAATATTGTGGGTTTTTTACTAACACCTTTAAAATTCTTCTTAGTAACAATGGCACTACTCAGCAACATTGGTTCACCATTTTTATTCATATCAATACATGATACTAGGGCCTGTGAATATGGATCAAATGATTGCAGGTAGAGTGGCATTATGGTAGAGGAAAGTATATGAACTACATAGGAGAGATTCTCTGGAGATATATTTCTTATACCATGACCTTTAATTATAAGCCTCGTATTACTTTCAAGCGGCCTATTCAACACTTTAGCTATTAACATTGATAACGATAGTGCCTTATTATTTGGTTTAGTTTGCGCTACCTCGATTAGAGCTATCCGGTATTCATTCATCTTAGGTATTGTAAATGTGTACAACTTGGCATGTTCAGCATGATGACTCAAACAGTTCTGCACCTCACTTAGACTAACACATTAATATAGAAGCTTTTAAACTCGTAGGAAAAAATTACATGATAGGCGTAGATTACTTACTAACAATGGTACCTAGATTAAAATTGAAGGATACTCAATGGTGCGACAATTATGGCAAAGAGGATCATTATCATGGGTGCAGGTGGAAGGGATTTCCACAATTATAATGTTCTGTTTAAGGATAACCCAGAGTATCATGTGGTCGCATTTACCGCTACGCAGATACCTGGAATAGAATATAGGAGATTTCCACCATCTTTAGCCGGATCTCTATATCCCGAAGGAATACCGATCTATCCTGAAGAAATGTTGCCAGAGATTGTAACTAGATTTAAGGTTGATGAGGTGGTATTTAGTTATAGTGATCTAACCTATGAAGAGCTTGGAAGGAAAATATCGATGGTTCTGTCTGCAAATGCCTCATTTAGATTAGTAAGCCCTTTTGACACGATGATAGATAGCGTAAAACCTGTATTGGCAGTCACAGCAACCAAGACTGGTGCAGGTAAAAGTACAGTTTCAAGGGCAATAGCTCAAGAAATGGTTAAAAGAAACTTGAACTTTATTGTCGTAAGACATCCTATGGCATACGGAGAATTGGAAAAGAGGGTTGTACAGGAATTCAATTCCATTAATGATTTAGATAGATATGATTTAACAATTGAAGAAAGAGAGGAATACGAGCATTATATAAAAATGGGAATAAAGGTGCTTGCTGGCATAGATTACATTAAAATTCTTCACAAAGCCGAAGGCGAAGCCGATATAATATTATGGGATGGAGGAAACAACGATACACCATTCTATAGACCATGGTATCAAATCACCGTTACAGATGCTATGCGTCCCGGCATAGAGTTGAATTCGTATCCGGGAGAGATTAATATGAGGCTTGCTAATACAATCATAATTACTAAGGTATCGCAGGCAAAAGTAGATGATATTAATAGAATAGTAAGAAATATTAGAAGTATAAATGAAAAAGCCAATATAGTTAAAGCTGATATGGAGATAGAAGTTGATAGACCAGAATTACTAGAAGGACGCAGAGCCCTAATTATAGAGGATGCCCCAACAGTAACACATGGAGGTTTGCCGTATGGTGCAGGCTACATTGTTGCATTAAAATACGGGGCAGAAATAGTCAATCCAAAACCATATGCAAAAGGATTAATTAAACAAATATATGAAACATATAGCCACATAGGTTCAGTGCTTCCTAGTGTTGGTTACACTAGGCAACAATTAAATGACTTAGAAAAAACCATAAATGACATTGAATGCGATGTTGTGGTCCTCGGAACACCTGCAGATATATCACGAATAATCAAGATAGATAAGCCGATTGTAAGGGTTAGATTTAATCTTAAAATAATAGATGGAATGAGCATTAAGGAAATAGTAGATGAATTTATCAGAATTTCAAATCGTAGAGATTAAAGAATTCATTATATATTAATCATTCTTCAATCTGTGATATACAGGATGATAGAACTGTTTATATATTTCACTACTTGCCATTTTCTCTATCAATTCTTTTGTTCTAACATATTTTTGTTCATATATAGATTTCTCGCCATGCTTCTTTATATAATCTTCTATCGAAATACCGTAAGTTTTTTGAGGTGAATCTCTATAAATATCGTTTATGATATTGAATGCACAGAATGGTATTATCCGACCATCTGGAAGAGCGTAATGTACAGCACATCTCATAACTCTTTCAACATCATAATTCCACTCGTCCATGAAGTGCATCATGCCTAAGAAGAGAAACTTGTAATGGAATTTTCCTAGTGCAGAATAGTTTCTATGTATAAATATATCAAGAATGATGCTTCTCAACTCAGCCTTAATTTCATCGGGTACTCGATCCCATAATATGTACTTATTTAAGATTTTTATTATACTTGCAAGACCTAGCATTCTTATAAGTAGTTTAGGTTTATTGGCTAAGCTTTCATATCTCTTTTCTAAATAATCGAGCAGTCCATCAGCATCAATAAGATTTGTTATTGGAACGAAGTGTATACCATCAGATCCTCTTTTCACATATACATATGTTGCTGCTCCACACATTGGGCTTGTTGTAAATTCTGCACGTTTAGATGTACCTAAAAGTGTAAGAAATCTAGCTATAGGTACAGCAGCCCCCACAGGATACCACGACGTATATGGTATCTCACCATCTGTTTGATCCTCAATCAGCTTAATAACCTCTGGTATTGTTATTCTAAATCTAGCTCTTTCCTGTTTACGCATCATACCAACAAGGCTTACAGGTTGAAAGTTTACACCTCTTACAATATCCATATTGTATGCAGCAATCTTTATTATATCCCCAAGTTCATCATCATTAACCGATTTTATCACTGTAGGCACAAAGACAACGCTAGTCATATTACTAGCTCTAAAGACCTCTAGTATATACGGTAATTCCCAATGGTTTTTTGGATTCGTTGCTGGTGTTACTCCATCAAAGCTCAAGTATATGGTGTTGACACCAGCACTTCTCAAGCTCTTAGCATAATCTATTGCTTTTTCAGGATCTTTTAGGTAGAGATCTGCGAATCTTATGCCATGTGTATTAAGCTGTATATGTGTCACACCCAACCTTCTTAATATTCTGACTATGTCTATTAAATCCTCACGTAGAGTAGGCTCGCCACCAGTAAGCTGGACAGCAACTGCAATATCTCTTTGTTTATTCAATGCTTCAACCATTTTAATAATATCGTCAATAGATGGCTCATAGACATATCCTGCCTTTTCTGCAAAATAAAAACAATACCAGCAGCTCAAGTCACACCTATTCGTTACAACAATATTTAATAGTGCCGTATGGGTCTTGTGTAAAGGACATAAACCACAATTAAATGGACAAGGAGCTGTCGCAGCAGTATATGGATTATCAATACCGCTGCCTTCAAAACTAAACTTTTCAAAACGTTTAGCCATTTCAGAATCGGCAAAATATATCTCCTCGATTTCCCCGTGCTCTGGACATATACGTCTAATAAATAATGTATTCTCCTTTTCAACTATTATCGCAGGTAGAACTCTAAAACAATTCGGACAAAGTGATGAAGTATACCTTAAAATTTTTTCATTGTGTTTTACTTGTGGTAATCGACCACCAACATGGATTGATCTTCTACCAACATTTACAGTTCTGTCAAATTTATTGAATTGGGCTACAATTAGTGGTTGATCAGACAATCATAGCACCTTTTAAGCATCTTAACTCTATTAATAATCAGTAATGGAAGCAATATATAACACTATCGGTAGTAAAACATCATAGACTTATCTATAGATTATTTTTGAAGATATGTGATCCCAACTAATTTCCAGAACCTTTCTCCCCATCCAAGTGATTTCTCTTCCTACTGTTCCATAACCTAATATCTTTGGTTCAAATCCTACTGATGCAAGTGATAGAACCAACTCATCGACGCACCACTCATTGACTGCTAGCATCGGAATGTATTCTTCATTTGCCATTAAGATGAGTTCTGTTATATCATTGTAATAATCTCTATTAGTATAGTAAAAATTAAGAAGACTGTAGGACGCAATATTGTAGGGTGGTATATTTAATAGAATTCCGTATCCCGAAGCTTTCATAAGATCGTAGAGTGTTTCAGCAAATGTATCACTTACATCTATTGAACCGACAATGCATTCCCTATATTTTTCAATAATTTCTACAAGTTTTAATTCCACCAACGGTCTGCATGACACTTCAATAACATTTTCACTAAGACTACTAATATCATTACTATAATGGGATATGTAAGCTATGACCGTATCACCAATCCTACGGGGAAGTAGGAGCACGCTCTGCGGTCTAACCATTCTAGGTATAGGTACACATCTGCAATCAGCAAGAACGAATACGTCTATCCAATCATCATTACCGGAATTTGTATCTATGTTAGCGATATAGCCTCCATACACAGCAATGGCGTCTGTAGCACCCTTTATAACATTTTCTAGTTCATTAATTGAGTCCCTTGCCAATCCTATCGATAAAGCATAGATTGCCGGTTTACAACCTTTAGCGATGACGTCACTAACCGCGGCCGTAACAGCTCTAAATCCTACATCTCTATAGCTACACCATCTATATCGAGCCCTCGAAAATGCAAAACCATCGACCTTAACAAGAAGCCGTGTTGAATTATAAGTTAAGTCTCCAGCATCATCGTAGAAAGTTAGTAGTGAACCCGGGTGACGCTTAACTAATTTTGCTAATTTCAGTAGATGGTCTTTCATTTCCTTAGAGACACCACTATAGTAATGTGATGTGTATAGCCCCTTAAATATATTTGCGGATACAAAGACTAATAGTGAATATGTATATAAATAGAATTGATGGTGGGAATGGTATTGCAATGGCGAGTCCAAGAATAGTTTTTGGAATTCCTGATACAATGATAAAACTTTGGGAATACATACAAGATATAGATGTCATGGTAAATAGCTTAAGATGGAGATGGCCGAAACCAAATGTTTCAAGTATGTGGGTTGATTCAGGTGGATATCAAATAATGATTAGAGGACTAAAGATTGCCTTAGAAGATGTCATTAAAAAGTATGGTATTCTCGATGCAGATATATATATATCACTCGATATTCCTCCAAGACAATTTTGCTTAATAACAAGACAGCAACTTTTAGAAAATATTAAAAATTTTGAAGTACTGTACACAAAGCTAGAGGATAAAAAAATAATCCCCGTAATTCACTGTTATGACTGCTATAGCATGCTAGAAGCAATCGATACTTATAAAAGATATGGTGTTGAGTTAATCGCATTTGGCGGTATTGTCCCTCCTACTCTTGCTAAGAATGGTAAGGGAAGTAGGGTAGTGCCAATAGTGGCACTTACTATAATCTCAAAGACATTTAGAGGAAAAGTGCATGCACTAGGGGTAGGAGGTACCTCTACTATGTATAATGTGTTAAAAACTCTAAACGTGTATTCACTAGATTCTAGTTCATGGAGAACAAAGGCAGCCTACGGAAAGATAATCATACCAGGACGTGGTGAAAGATATGTTGGAAATGGTAAAGCTTCCTTTGGCAGAAAGGATTTAACTATACAAGACTGGGAAATTCTACTAAAAGCACTTACGGAAACGAGATTTCCATATGTGGATAATCTAGATGAAATGCTATCAACCTTCCGTGGAAGAGCCATTATAAATGCATGGATAGTTCATTATTTTGCAGATACACTTTCAGAATGCAATGGTTTTGCATGGCTTGTAGAATACAGCAAAAAGATAAAAGATATGAATGCTGCAGAACTTTGTATAATTCATGACAAATTAATTAATAATATGAAAATAGCAGCTACTGATACTCTTTCTGCCAATAGTACCTTATAAACATTCTACATTCTATTACAATCTCCTCTTATCCTAAAAAGATGCAAAGGAGAATCCTATTGTTTTCTAATTTCTAAGATTTATTTGTGCTCATCATATTCGTCGTAGATTTGTAGAACCGTAATATGATCTATTTCATTAGCCACAAAAAGTTTTTGAACTGTCTGTAGCTTACTATTACTGGAGAGCTAGCAGAGACCTGATAAACATCAATAATCGTAATAATAAAAATAGAGGTTGCCAGATAATGTTAGAACATAGACTCCTTCCAGCAAATCCCTGCCCAAGGTGTGGCAGCGAACTTCGACTCGTTATAGAGGCTGAATATAGAGAAAGAAGGTCTATAGTATCCTATAGTTATGTTTGTACTACATGTCGTCATAAAGAAAAAATTGAACAGCTAGATGCAAGGTTAGATAGTGATAAGCTACTTATAAGTAGAGTTAAGTATATAAGGTAAACTAATTTTTAAATATCTACACCATATCATATTTACCTAACTGAAATAGGTTAGTAAAATGATGGATAGAAATAGAATCTTAACGATATTGGTGACACTTATATCAATTGTATTCTTCGCATTTGTGTCCACTTTCATACCCCAGGATTTTATATGGGTAGTATTTCTACTCTATACAATGATATTTATGTCCCTATCAATGGCATTACCACGCATATTATCGAAAAGAAGATATGGTGATGTAAAGGGGGCAATTCTATTAAAAGCTGATCGTCAGGAGGTTGCAAAAATTATGATGAAAGATCAAGAAATAGATAAAGAGATAAAACCACAGGTAATTGCATCTTTAGCATTACTACCTCTGTCGATAGTTATATGGATTATAGCCTCCTATACAGTTTTTCCATATATCGTCCCAGTATCACGTAATTTAATAGCTAAATCTGAATTGTTTATACGATATCTAGTATTCTATGGTGTTCTGATTGGATTAATGAGAATCGTAACATATTTCTTCATGCCTAAAAGAATGCTCGTCCCCCTTAATAGCTATGAGATTAGAAGTGGAGGTATAAAATCGGGTTCTATTACTATACTCTTTCCTATAGATACAAATCGATATGAGGTTGCAATAAATCATAAAAGGAGTTTCATCGACATTTATGATAGAAGAACCAAGCAAATATATAGACTCTATGTAGCTGATATTAATAGAGCTGAAACAGTTATACAGAAACATGGGTTTCAGAAATGAGTAGCAATATTGACGTACCATGGAGGGTGCCAAATCCTCTAACACCTAATCATAGTCTAGATCAAACATCTATACTGAGAATAGTATTTGCTCCATTAGGTAGCATTACACCGCTAGTACTGTTACTTACTATAATAGCGATAACATTTATCTTAGTAGGTATATTCACGTTAAAAATTTCATCTAGAGAAACAAGATTTGGTGGTATACAAACATATACTCCATTTTTATAAAGGATTTGCAGGCTCTCCAATTCTTATGTTTTTGAATACTATAGATTTAGCAACACTTATAGCTGTCACTACACTCCATCTCCTTATTGGTACTGATCTTACGTAGATAACCCAGTCCGGATTCTCTAAATCTACCCTACGGTCAATACCCTCAGCTATCATCTTTATAGCTTCAATGCTGGAAAGCTTCACAAGCCTTTTCCTTTCATTAATAGAATATACCTTGCCATGTAATGTTATTCTGAAGGAGGCATTCTGAGGTATTCTAGCTAATGCGTATTTTTGAGCTTCCTCTACTATTCTATCAATTATAGGTTCCACTACACTATCTACTGGTATAACCCGGTGTATCGGAGTATCTTTTCCGTATAGGCATGATTTCAGTTTATACCATGTGGAATAGGGATCTGCGATATTTATTAAGATAAGTGAAGATCTAACTTTTACAACAATGTACGAAGTTCCAATACAGCTATTAATCTGTGAAAATGCCCAATCTATATTCTCCCTGCCGGGTTCGCATGTTATAATGATATTAAAATTCAATGTCATCTCCCTAATATCTTCAAATATAGGATGCTTCTCCTGGGTATTATAACAGCCTTATTG
Organism: Ignisphaera sp.; assembly: GCA_038889075.1. Lineage (GTDB taxonomy): Archaea > Thermoproteota > Thermoprotei_A > Sulfolobales > Ignisphaeraceae > Ignisphaera. The sequence continues at coordinate 45,480 of JAWAHS010000001.1, read as the reverse complement.
CCTTGTGCTAGACCTACTTCATCTCTTGTTATCTTTATTAAACGTCCTTCAATTTCGTTTCCATTAACAAGTTTTGTAAGAACATCTGATCCTATGAACTCTTCATCCAGAACATATTCTTTTTCACAACACTCCCCCATACCATGTATATCGCTTAAACCTGTAACAACGTATAGTATGGAATTCCTAGAGATTATTGTCGGAGTATTTTCAATCGACATCCCTAATTCGTATAGTGCCACTTCATCAACTACCCCCATAAGCTTTTCTCCATTAACGACATGAACCTCTAAACTCCTGCCCTCAAATCTCTCATTCACTATAGCTACGCCTCTTCTTTTTATCGAATAGTATTGATTCACTAGGGCCACCCCACATATCCTGTAATATTTATTGTAAGGAATTTAATAAGCTAATTATATACGATGCTCATTATTAAGAGTGTGTTTTAGTAGCTATTTAGCATAAAGTTTTAATTTATAGCAATTATAGTATATTATGGTGATGAACATTTGTGCCAATAAAGCTGTATAATACACTATCCCGTACAGAGGAGGTATTTGAACCGATTACACCACCTATAGTAAAGGTATACTTCTGTGGACCTACAGTATACGATTATACACATCTAGGGCATGTAAGAGCGTACCTAGCATTTGATTTTATAAAGAGATATCTACAGTTAAATGGCTATGATGTAATACACGTTCAAAATATTACCGATATAGATGATAAGATAATAAAAAGAGCTCTGGATGAAGGAGTTACGTGGAAGGAAATCTCAGATAGATTCGCAAAAGAATATCTGGACGTTTTACAGGATCTCAACATCAAAATAGATGTACATCCTCGCGTTTCTGAACATATAGAGGAGATTATAAAATTCATTCAAGTCTTAATTAACAAGGGATATGCTTATGTTACTCAAAGCGGTTCCGTATATTTTGACATTTCTATGTTAGAGGACTATGGAAAACTGTCGAAAAGGTTCAATGCAGAGGAGTGGCGCCAAGAGGAAGAATTTCTCGCTGAAAAGAGGAATCCCTATGATTTTGCATTATGGAAAGCGGCAAAACCTGGAGAACCATGGTGGAATTCGCCATGGGGGCGTGGTAGACCTGGATGGCACACTGAATGCACCGTGATGAGTACGAAATACCTTGGGGAGCGTTTTGATATTCATGGAGGAGGTCAGGACCTGATTTTTCCACACCATGAAAATGAAATAGCTATGGCTGAGAGTGCTTTTGGGGTAAAACCCTGGGTGAAATACTGGGTTCATATAGGCTATCTAACAATAAGAGGTGAAAAGATGAGCAAAAGTTTAGGAAATATAGTATTGGCCAAGGAGGCTATTAAGCGCTGGGGTCCAGAGGTGATTCGCCTATGGGTCTTTTCTGCCCATTATAGAAAACAGTTAGAATTCAATGAAAATGTTATGGAAAATTATAAGAATGTCTATGAAAGGCTTGTTCTTGCTATTGAAACATTAAGAAAGATGGTTAAATCTTCACATCAAATATTTAGCCTTAAGGAATCTGATCTTGAAGTATTAAGAAGCCTTGAAGATATAAACATATCATTTTATAATGCAATGAGTGATGATTTCAATACATCAAAAGCCTTAGAGTCTGTGCACAGGCTTATATCACTCATATTTAAGAGTATTGAACATAGAGAAAACTACATCCTCGCTTCCAGAGCATATCATATCCTCTGGAACTTCAATAGAATACTGGGAGTACTAGACAAATACTTTATAGATAGCTCTCAAGTAAACTCAGAGGTTATTGAAAAACTAATAGAACTTATAATAAACATAAGAACTGAATTAAGGAAAAGAAAAGAATATGAACTTAGTGACAAAATAAGAAATGAACTCTTAAATATAGGTGTAAAGGTGCTGGACTACAAAAATGGAAGCAAGTGGGTATGGCAGCATTGATGTGTATATTAACCTCCGATAAAATACCAATAGAAGTTCTAATGACGTTGATAAATACTGTAGTGCTGGAAGCGAGAAGACGGGGAGCAACCTTCATTAACATAATATTTTATAGTAACAGCATAAAGGATGTTTTTAAATACAGAGATGCCTTTACTAAATACATAGATATTGGAATACGTATATATATCGAAGAAAAACAGCACCGATTAGTGAAAATACTATCTTCCTGTAACTCAATATATGGATCTCATGAAGATCCTTTCATAGAAGAGTTTTCTAGAGAAACCAATGTAAACATAAAGATAGTTTAACGGTCCCCGTCGCTCCACCTAGCATCATTTTTATTCAGAGGTGCTCCTAAGGTCATCCCAAACTAAGTTAGTGTTCGAAAGGTATTAAATATGTATGCTAAAATTTGCGAAATATGCGATGAATTACCTGCAGAATTTAGATGTCCAATATGCAATAGATATGTCTGCAAAAACCATTTTGACAACTATAATAAACGTTGCACTATATGTAGAGAGAGCACATGCAATGTTTGTAATGATAACCTATCAATAGCAAGATGCAGTATATGTGGCCGAAAAATATGCCACAATTGTTCTGTTGAAGTAGATGAAGTTCGCCGAATCTGCTTCTATTGTGTTATATCTTCAAGATTAAAATACAAAACGATGTATACCAAACAACTGTAGTCACTAAATAGAATTTATTATAATACACCTCTAACAAGAGGTTTAGTATCATAAGATTATTTATTAGAGAATGTTGCCAACTTCATAGTAAGAGAAAAATCATTTTTAATACTATTTTTAATTCGAATAATGATCGTGCACCATGTTCAATCGTTACTATAAATTAATAAGCGCATATCTTAAAGTATCTTTAGGTGCTAATATTGAACATATCAAATAGTATGTTGCAATACGTTAACAATCTGTATAAGGAAGTAGATGAAAGAGTAGATAGAGCAGTAAGGGAAGAGGCTAGTAAAGAATACATTCAAGTTTTATCTGAATTAATGTCACTTGTATCATCCTTGAGAAAATTCCTAAGCAATGCTTCAATGCTTGATAGTGCTTACATGAATGTGAAAAGTGGTAGGATATGTTTTCAATGGTTTTATACGGAAGATCACAATCATATTTCATTAGTAAGGTTTGAACCAAGGGTAACTATAGCTTATAATGGTGCAGGTATGCATGTAAGCTTCAATGATAAGAGCATTAGCTTATACAGCAATGCAATAGAGTACCATATAAATTCGTTAAAAGAAGTTTTGTCATTAAATGAAGTTGATAGTATTATAGCCAGAAAAAGTTTGCTATTAGATATACTGGGTACATTAAAAACAATACTGCAACACTACATGGATGACTTCATTAAATGTTCGAGAACCTTTAAATCGCGATGAAGATGAGTATAGTACTATTAGATAAGAATCAGTTGGGGATTCTAACATCATAGCACCTTCTAGCTCAGGACGGGCTGGGCTTTCATCAGCTCATGTTATTAGTATATGCCATTTTTTAGTTATGTTATCATATACTAATAATGCAGATTCCTTTAATTTATAGAACAATCTACTTTCTATAGAGTCCAGTATCTTCTTGATATCATCATCATTATTTGTAGTTATCGTTGATAGCTTTCTTATAAAGCTTTCCCAAAAGTTTGGGTCAACAGCTATCCTCTCATCTTTTGCTTCAATAACCTTTGCACTACTTTGTTCAAGTTTTGCAAAGAAACTCTCTCTATCTTTAATTCGACTAGCAATATCTCTTTCAAATATAACTTTCTGCTCCTTTAATATATCGATAGCTGTTTTCCTAGCAGTCTTGTGTTCCACTTTCATACGTGTCTCAGTTTCGCCTCTTGTTTTTAACTTTTCTTCTATTTCTACAATTTTCTGTTCTATTCCTTCGATTCTTTCTATAACTTCAGCTGTTTTTCTACTCAATTCATCTATCTTAAAAGTAAAGGGATTTATTCTATCTTGAATTCTCCTCTCTACCAACGAAACAATTCTATCCAATACCAATTGAGATCTCCTTGAAGCATCACCCACCTCATCCACACTTTGTTTACCTAGCTCTCTCATTATGAGAGACCTTATGTATTCTGAAATAGTTAGAAGACCTTCATCCTTCACCCTTTTCTCAAGTTCTTCATACAGCTTATCATCAATTTTTATAACTATGATCCTCATCAAATATACCTGATAATATATTAGGCTTATAAGAATTTAAAAACTGATCTCCTACAAACATCACTCTATATGGGCAAGTTGTTCGAGGACATACCCCCTTATCTCTTGTGGTGATGGGAGATCCTTTACTAGCCGACCATTGTCTAAATACTTAACAAGCATTGGTTTAGCTAAAGAACCATCGCTACACATTATCTCCTTACCTGGAATATCTATGTAGTCTTCGTAAATGGGTCTACATCTATAGAGTTGTTTCATTCCAGGGAGTTTACCTCGTTTGGTAATAGGAATCCACATTTTTGTATCTTCATTATAAATTTCGACTACATCCATACTTAAGTCAACAGACGGTGGAAAAGCTATGGAAGTTCCCACACCAAAGCCATCTGCAACTTCTTTCAATCTTATGATGTTATCCTCATCAATGCCACCACTAATAATAATCTTAACATCGCTAAAACCATGTAATTTGAGTGTCCATTTAACCTCCTGGGCTATCATATAGATATCTCCTCTTCTACTCCTTGGAGTATCCAAGCGTACTCCCCATAACTTCTTTCCAAAAACTTGTGTTGCCAACACACTCTCATACCGTTCGTCATAAAACGTATCGACCAGCGCTATTCTAGAGACTTCTTTAGGTATCGTCTCATCAAAGGCTTGGAATGCTTTGACTGGGTCGCCAAAGACTATTATTAATACATGTGGCATTGTTCCCTTAGGTTCTATACCCATGAATTCTTTACTAGATACACCCGATACGGCATCACAACCTCCTATGTATGCAGCTCTATCCAATGCCGGAGCGATTGCTGGATGCTGTGCCCTCAATCCAAAAAATAAGACCTGCTTATCCCCTGCCAACTTTTTAATCCTTGCCGCTTTCGTCGATATACTAGAATAGAATCTCAAAATACCGAGCAACGCTGTTTCAAGATGTATGATATCGCATACCCTTCCCTCTACCACCGCTAGCGGTTGGATCTCTTTAAATATTGTACCCTCAGGTAAAGAGTAAAACGTTATATTTCTATCTGCCAAAAGAGCTATTGCCTCCTCAAGTCCTGTGAAAACAGCCCATTTATAGTTTTTTGGAAGACTATAGGCATGAATTTCGTACCTTACCTTTCTATCACACAAACCGTATTTCTCTAATATATCTCTACTTCTAATAAAGTAGATATCTGTTGCTTCTCCCTTTCTAATCCTATCATCATCTAATATGTAAAACTGGGGATTACCGTCCACCATATCCCTTACCCTACACCTCCTTATTACTACTCATTTAAGGATTGATAAATTTGAAGGATAGGGTGTGGCTATATATATAGATTTTTCATAGTACACCAAATCATTTCTATCCTATTTTTATACCCTTCTTTTCAGCTAATTTCTGTGGCATTATCGTTATAATTCCTTGTTCTTCATCTCTTATAATTATGAAGTCGGCACCAAACTTCTCAACAATACTTCTTGGTATATAGAGATTCAATGATAGAGTGAAATACTCATAGCTATATACTTTATCTTTCACATTTTTACGTCCTATTATTTTCCTTACCTCAACTCTTCTAATCTTAGATTTAGAGGTCTCTAATGTGCTCACCGCAATTCACCGGTCTTTCTCTTTAAGGTGAAAATTAAATAAGCTTTAATTACTCAACGTATATACCTGGTCTTAAGGGTAACGCTACTTTTTTCTTATCACCGAGATCTGGCACGCTATCATCTGCTGCTGAATATATTTCTACCTCAGCTCTTATTTTTTTAACAATGTATTCACGAGCCATCATAAGCAATTCTAGCTCATCTGCATCTCTACACTTTAGATAGAATTCCTTAATATCATCACGGACAGTTGTAGCTATATTATATAACGACTTTAGTATAGAGGCAACACCCTTTTTATCTACTTTCAGTTCCCTAGATAACTTATCTATTATTTCTGATGGTCTGGCGCCTGCACCAATTTCTTCTAATATTCTCCTCATAATTACTTGCATACTACGTGGTGCAACATATATTACAACCCTACGTATCTGTGTCCTTCTAGTTGCTCTAACAATATTATTTACTGCATCTATTATGGCATCAGCGTATCTAAAAGCTAATAGCACATCCATATCTACCTCTTTTGGTATCTCAATTACTTTATTGGCAAGCATACCATCTGCAAATGTTCTACTCCATATTTCTTCAGCTATAAATGGTGTATAGATATTTATAAGACCTAGCCATACCTTGATGGCATCTAACAACTTTCTATTAGGAGTGCCTACAAGCCCTATATACACTCTTATCAAATCTCTAATATCATAATATATGGATATGCCAGCATCCCTAAGCCTGACTTCCTCGAGGGCTCTAACGACATTTTGTATTCTGTACACAAATTCATTCCAAAACCACCTATCAATAGTATTTACCTCATCACGTAACGATTCTTTTTTATAGAATAATTCTGTTATCTCATCCAATAACGCTCGGAGAAGCTGTGGATATTCATTTTTACACAGTTTTTCAAGCATATCGTAATCTATATTCTCATCCTGGTGTACTTCAGCATTTAGTGCTAATAGCAACCTAACTACATCAGATCCATATGTAGTTATCAATTTCTTTAGCGGTATTATATTCCTTGCGGATTTACTCATCTTCTGCTGTTTTATAAGAACCCAACCATTAGCTACAATGCCTTTAGGATATAGCTTTCTTGGAAATAGTGCAACATGATTGAATACAAAAAATGTTAGATGGTTTGGTATTAGATCCTTTCCACTAACTCTCACATCTAGTGGGTACCAATACTCAAATTCTCTGTTTAGCTCTTCTAGAATCCCAGTAGGTATATTTAAACTACGTGAAAGCTCTTCAACGCTACCCTGTCTTAAAAATACATAGTCCCAAAACTCCTTAGTCAGCTTACTACTATCAATTCCATATTCTCTTACCTTATGTATAATAGTATAGAAGGCCATATATATAGTTGAATCACTCAAGCTCTCTATAATCCACCTATTATCCCACGGAAGTGGTACACCCAGACCTCTCGTTCTCGCACACGCCCTTCTCTTTAACCAGTCAATCGTTGCTTCAAATTGAGCTACAGATTCCTGTGGTACTATTTTCATATTCTTTAGCCATTCTCTTGCCATGTCTTTCCATACATTATCGCCATAATTTATGAACCACTGGTCCTGTAGAATCTTAACTACAATCTCTGTACCACATCTGCAATAGACTGGTTTATTGAGAAGTTCATATATAGAGGTGCCGAGCCCGCTGGTAATGATATAGCTTCTTATATTTTCTCTAGCCTCCTTAACATTTTTACCAGCTATATTTAATTTAATGAAATCTCTTAAATTCTCCAGAGGAGTTGGCACAATTTCATACAGTTCTTGTATCATACGACCTGATTGCAATTCTAATAGGTATACCGCTTTTGTAGCTTCATCTAGTTTCTCTTTTTCATTTTGTGATTTTATATTCATGTTTTTCAGTATTTCATAGGCTGTAGCGATTCTTTTACCATTGGTTTCTATGATGATCCTTGGCTTGATAGAAGATATCATATCTGAATACAGTGGATCATTTTTCATATCTTCAAGAGCTATTGCATCATAAGGAGCATGTGCAGGAACGCTCATCACAATCCCTGTTGCAAATGAGGCGTCTACAAATGCTGCTGGTAATACTAATATTTCCTCATTTGTTATTGGATTGCGAACCTTCATTCCAACGAGGCTGCTTCCTTTAATTGACTCAATTATAACGAAATTCAATTGATGCTTTAGCCTACTAGCAGCTTTCTCCCCTATAATCCATATAGATCCTTCAGCCGTTTTAATTTTAACATATGTTTCTTCAGGATTAATCCATAAATTCGTTACACCAAATATTGTTTCAGGTCTTAGTGTTGCCGTTGGATACACCATATTGTCTTTATCTTTAAAGAATATGGCTATAAACTCTCCAATTTCGGGTTCGGCATCACCTTTAGTGTCATGCATGCCGACAGGCATTTCGTGCCTTGGACACCATCCGACGGGATGCGTTCCTTTTTCAATGAGGCCTTTTTCATGTAATTTGAGGAATTGCCAGTGAATAAATGATTTGAATTCTGGATCTATTGTTGTAAATTCTCTTCTCCAATCTATAGATAGTCCAAATAAACACATCGTCTCCTTTGATATTCTATGAAAGTATCTAGCTAAATGTAATGGATCGCTCATCCTTTCTATATCGCTTTCAGGAACCTCGTAAATATCCTTAAAAAGTTCTATAAGCTCTCTATCACCATTAGCAATAGCTTCAGCCATCGATATTATTGGTGTACCTGTATAATGAAATCCCATAGGAAACAGGGTATTGTATCCTTGAAGTCTTTTAAAACGTGCAATTATATCTGCAATAAGATAGGTTCTGCCATGACCGATGTGTATGGGTCCATTAGGATACATAAAGGCTGCCGTGATGAAGAATTTCTTAGTATCTTTATCAGGGTTAACCTCGAATGCTCTCTCCTTCAACCATTTGTTACTCCATTTTATTGCTAGTTCAACAAAATATTTATTTATATCCATCTCCATTTCGATATCTACCTAAAGGCATATGACACTGCTATATAGCTTTATAATATCATCTACATTTTTATGTATATATGCTAGTAAAATATCACAAAGTGATTTGTGTTGCAAGTGAGATCCGTAAGATGCTCCTCAAATAAAAATATTATTAAAACGATATCGCTACTATATATGAATATCATGGTAGGCCATGCTATAGTACTTACTCCATTCTATATAACTAGTGTTATTATAAATTCTATCTCTACTGAGTTAGTTCAGTTAATAGGCTTAATCATTCTATTCTCATCTATATTGATATTGATATATGTATGGTACTATGCTACAGTAAAGATATTGAATCTATTGATAAGCCCACATAAATATATAAGTATCCGAAGATCGAACAATACACAGAAGGTAATGTAAACGACAAATCAACCAGATGATGTACTTGGCCGTTACGGAGGATAAATATAATGAGGAGTGTGGTAGCCTCTGATGGGATGAGGAGACTTGCCCCCAACAGAATTGATGAAGATATTATCGCGAGCTGACCATATTAAAAAGGAATTCATAAAGTTTCTTCATGACAATAATGTTGTTTCAAATCATGGAAAGGAATATGGATATCTTAACCCACTACCATACACACTTGATAGTTTTTTATTAGATTTGGAAGATAAGAACGTTTTTCTCAAATGCTTTGGTACAAGTTTTTGCTTTGAAAATATACTAGAGGGTGTTCATAAGGAATATACTAACCGCCTTAATATAAATGGCATCAACTTATACTTTAACAATGGATTCTATATCTATAGCATTCCCTCGGATAGGTTAAAAATGATGCGTCTATTAGGGGATGAGGAAATTCTTGCCCTATTTCCAAAAGATATAACATCAATTCAGATGTACAGTGATTATGATGAGAATGTAGTTTTGCATTCAATTAGTGGGGATAGATTACATTCAGAACTTGAAGGTGTTAGAGCCTTAGCAATATTTAGTGGTTACCATACTCTCTCCGTTGTATCTAGTAATTTAATGACAGTAAGGTGTCCAAATAGAAAAGTTTGTCTATTCTACATTTCAGGTAGAAATACGATTTTGCTTTCACCAAGTGAGCCAATAATAAATCTGGTGAGAAGATATCATCTAAACCACTTTATAATTGCATCCAATCTTACGCTGAATATTGAAACCCCATTAGTAGAATTCTTAGATTTCACAACACTGTCTCTACCCATAACCTTTGATAGCAATTGTATCCGGTTCGCGATATTTAACCCATTACATAGAGTGGTCAATAGTATCATTAAAAGCTATAGATACTTAACTAGGATAATTATCGATGATCTGACCGAGTATAACTATAGGCACAGTATAGTTAGGATAGGGCTTCCTCCAAATTCCTCTACAAAGTTTGAGGTATGTTTGCATATGTTATAGGCTGGATATTTTACATTCGTAAGCTATAGCTACATTCATACTTCAACAATAGGATATCGAGTAGAATTGCGATCATTGTAATGGAAACATAGGCAACGAATATCGAACAGTTATGCTGAGAAGGATTAGGCACAGAGAGACGTATGATTGCCTTCACTTAACACTTTCGCCGGATCGTAACAAACAGTGTAGTGTGTAACAAAAGATTTACATTAATAGTGATATGTAAACTGCACATATAAAAATACCCTCATATTTAATCTATCCTAGCTGTACTCTTTGTGGTAAACGGTAAATGCAGGATGTTTACGTTTATTATAACTGGATCTGCCGTGATGCTAATTTCTTAATAGCATTTAGAAGTTGCGCCTCGTATGGTAGCCCAACAAATACTACCTTTCCATTAATTGCAATTGTAGGTACTGTAGATACTGCATATTTGTCAGCTATATCAGGATTTTCGTAAGCCTCAATAATAATAGATTTCACATTCCCGTTTCCATATACCTTGCTTGCATAGGCAAGCATATTGGATAACAATACAGCATAGGGACAGTATGGGCAAAGTGGTGTCACAATTACCTCAATTCTTGCCTGTCCACTAAGTTCTGCCAATTCTTTTATTGTCGTTGTTGAGAGTCCGTGGTCATTTGTACTAAGCCTAATTATTGTTTCAATGAATCCTTTTATTTCCTCACCTGCAGGCATCCCGATATACGTTATGGCATCATCGAACAACATTATTGTTGGTACTCTTTCTACAGCATACTCTCTAAATACATCTCCATCCCTGGACACCTCATATATCTCTAGCTCAACCGCTTTCCTATCCCCTATCAATGGACTAGAATCCGTTACTATCTTCATTAACTTCTCTGTTTCACTGCATGTGAAACAGTTGATCTTATTGTCCGATGTAAATAGCTTAATGGTTATAGTATTCCTCATCTCTTTTAATGCTTCTCTTAAAGCCTCTATATCACTCTCTGTCAAATCAACCTTAAACATCTCCTCTATATAAGGAGGTACATTGTACTCCATAGTATTTGAAATATTTCATCACCATTGTTTCCCATCTCTTTCTCCTACTTTTGATTACCTCCCTTAAAAAGATTAGCTATTTGAATTCTTAAGTATAGTACTCCTTATTTATGAACCTCAGAGCTATTTTCTTAACCTTTTCAATTTCTTCCCTAATATTATTGCAATCCAATTCCTTTAATCTCAATTCATTGGATTCTAATACAAATTCGAAGAGCTTTGACGAATACGCATCCCTTAGCATTTTAGTATTTGGTATAAGGCAGTGTCCACCTATATAATCTGGATAATATATTGGTCTATCCCCTAAAATTTCATGAACTTCTCCTACGAATTCAGCTATAGCCTCTATTTCAGCTTTATAGATTCTGGCAATTCTATGTATTTCGTGCCATGACGCTATCATTATAGCTCTATATACAGTCTCCCATAATTTCGCTAACTCCACAGTCTCCGGAGGTCCTGCATATATCCTTACCTTAAAACCCGCAAGACTTAAATGATGCGCTGCTCTTTCAATTCTATCTAATGGTAATGATGCGAGCCATTTTGGCCAGAAATATAGATGTTTAACAAGATTTGGATGCTTCCCCCTGACGGGTGAAAAAACTGTTGGGAGACCCGTTTTTTGAAATATTTTTCTAGTCGTTCCAGGAACGACCGTGGAGTGCACTATTATCATACTAGGTTTGAAATGTTCCACATATCCATAGACTATGTCTATAAATTCATTGGTGTATGGAAAAGCTATGTGAAGAAAGTCGGCTGGATGTGGTATTTCATCATATTTATTAACAGTTTTGCTTGGATCGGTATCATATCCATAGACATCGAATTTCATGCTATTTTTAAGTATATGATATATAGCTCTACCAACTTCCCCCAACCCAATAACAACCACACTATCCATACCTACCCACATTAGTGTTTAGCTAATATACTAGTGAGCTTTAAGCTGAACCAGATATATAAGGTTACACGAATATCATAGTGCCAAAATATAAAAGAATTGCAATATTTGGACTAGATAAATTAGTAGATATAAAGGGTCTTGGGATAATATCTCTAGCATCTCTAACAGATAGAGGTATTGGATTAAGTCTACAGGAATTCAAAATAAATACTCCCTATCCAAACGTATATACAAAGTAATGCTCTTATTGACGTAGATGTACCTGCTAGAAGAGAATACATAAATTCTGTCCTGAGAGCCGGACTGGATGAAGTTACAGATAGATAGATGAAGGATAGATATTCAGGAGGCTACGATTAGACAGACTGAAGGGTATAGGGAAACCATTTCCCACTTACGATAAATTTGAATGGTTCTAAATATCTAAGTATATGGCAAGGTGATGTGAATGAACACTACCTTGGTATTAGAGAGTCTGCTAAGATTCTAGGCATTTCAAGCTACTATTATTAGATTATTAAGTGGATTAAGAATGGAAAGGTAATGACATACGGTGTTCATAGTAGGCAAAGAATACATTATAGTGAGGTTGAGCGTCTCCTTAGAGATGTCTCGAGGATAAGGAGAGTAGCTATATACACCTATGTTAATACAGGGTGTGCGACCATTTGAGAGATGGGTTAAAGATATAAACACCAAGTCAAAGTACCCTAGCCTTAGATGAGAGAAATATGGTCTTCTCCTCAAAGGTTCCCATGAACTGTAGATCAAGCTGGTGAACCTACATGGAGAGCCAACAACACTGATAGAACTAAATTCACAACCAATTAGAAACAGCGCTGGTGGGAAAACACATCATGGAAAATAGCTCAAGCATTATCTGTAGTAATCGTTACTTCATTAGAATGTATCAGCGTTAGCAAAAATTCTAAAAAGCTTTAGCAGTATATCTTAAAAAACGGAATTCAATTCAGAGTAGCTCAGCTACATCACCTTTTGATCAGAGCCTTTTAAATCATCATTTCTTTTCAATCAATTTTTTATAGCTTTAAAACTGCTTCTATCTGCATAGTTAACAGTATAGTACTTTGGCTTAAGTGTATTAATGATGTATTCAAATGCTTTCCAAGGATCACTCTTTTCACCACATGTATATACATCTACCGTAGCATACCTATAGCTAAACCATGTGTGTACCGCTATATGGCTCTCTAAAACTAATGCAATTACAGAAACTCCACCCTTTTTACCACCAAAGCTCCAGCTCTTAATGTCGACAAGGGTCATGTTGGCCAATTTCACAGATTCTATTACCATATTCTTCAACTTTTCCTCGTCACTAGCTATTGCTATATCTATGTCATATAGATTTCCATATACATGTCTTCCTATTATTCTATCTTCAGCAGATATTTGACTAGATTCCTCTTGGTTCATTTCAGACAGGCGCCTGATATTCAGCTCTACAAATACTAGGGGCTTTATAAACTCACCGCATATCACAATCCCTCGATATTATTCACAATTTCTGGATCGATTTCTATCAATTCAATCTAAATATATAGTTCAGAAGATTCGGCAATAGGTAGACCAATGAACTTACTGCAGAAATGGTTTAAGGAGAAATTTGGTCTATGATATGCTAAAGGCTAGGTTAAGGTTCTTTTGAACGGACAAAGAATTGAGTAGATACAGTATTTGCATTCCCATATATATCGTGGTGCTGGTTGACCTGTAATAATACTCTTAACTAATTCTGTAATCTCTTTATCACTCATCGTCCCCGTTATCTGATATTCCACTATTCTATTGGGTGTAACATATAGTAGTATTGCTTTATCAAGATTTGAAAGCCACATATATATTCTTGCTTGGATAATATGCTGTTCGTAAGGAAGATTTCTATCAGAGCTACCAGACTTGATTTCAATAATATAGTCTCCAACAATAGCGTCTATACGTCCTTTGATAACATATGCATATGTATTCTTATCCAAGTCTAGCTGAATATTCTTTTCATATTCAACTTCGACTCTAACATTATCCTCTCCAAAGAGTATTGATAAGAGTTTTTCTAATCCTTGGTGAATAATTTCACCGTATAGGGTTACTGGATTAAATGCTGTCCCAAGGGCCAGCTCACTATATGTTCTTTGATATCTATACTTCAATGGACAGTAGATGAGATCCGTAGCGTAAATTTCATTACTAAGTTTTCCCTCTAAACGCTTCTTAGCCTCAGCTATTCTCCATGAATACAGTAGATTAACTATATTTAATTCGTTTTCCATCCAGACTCGCCATCGACTCTTATAATTTTATCACTAGTATAAACTTTTTCTATATTTAATAACACTAAATCTATATAAGATAAGGTAGTGAAATCCTAAATGTATTAACTAAAAGTGACGGCAATGATGATGGGACCACGGTCTGAAATGATAATGTTGAATACTTGTGGTCTGAGAATATGAAGGATCTATGCCTATACATACCAAATAGTAAAAAGGTATTGTTTTTTGCAATAGGTGGCGGGGGCGACATTGTTCTGACTACAATTCTTGCATTATCTTATGAGAGATGTGGCGGTGCAGCATTTATTGGAGGAATCGTTTGGGAAAGATACATTGTTGATCCATTTCCAGGTCCGATTCGCTTATCCGAGTTCAAGAATATCGATATAGAACACTACGGCTATGGTATAGTAAACTCTGAAAGCTATGCCATTAGAAATAAAAATATTGTCATACCGCAAATTGTTAGAGTGTCCAAGGCTATCAATAGAGGAATGTATGTTTTCGACATATCTGGCGGACCAAAAATGCTAGCCACAATACTTAAAGACTTCGTCGAACGGAAAGGAGTAGACTACATTATAGGTGTTGATGTAGGTGGCGATTCAATCGCCACAGGATTTGAAGAATCTTTATGGAGCCCACTAGCAGATGCAATAGGCGTTGCTGCACTAGCCCATTTAAACAATTCATATTTAGCACTAGCTAGCCCTGGTGCTGATGGCGAACTTGATGTAGATTATATACTCACCCGTATTGCAAGATTTACGAAATTTGATGGCCTTGTTGGAGGATATGTTATAGGATACAAAGATATTGAATTACTGAACATACTAGCTAAGGATGTTGTCTCTGAAGCCAGCATGGCTGCATTAAAAGCATTTAGGGGTGAATACAGCACACCATATATTCGTTCTGGAAGCCGTAAGGCCTTTATTTCACCCTTGTCACTTATTGTTTTCATATTACAGGCTTCTGTCGTCGCAAGAGATAGTGTAGCTAGATATATATACGATGCTGATAGTATCGATGAAGCTAGGAAGATTTTGAATGCACTAAATATCTATACAGAGCTTGATCTTGAAGAGGATCTGTACAGAGAGATTTCAATTGGTAGAAAAATAGAAGAGATAGACTTGAACAGTATTAGGGAAACGGGTAAAAGGAAACTTATTCAGAAACATGTTATGAGAGATACCATAAAAGACGATTGAAAACTGAAGTACTATAATGCTTCATATACTATACATTATTATCTAACTACATTTAATTTATGTTTCTTCAGTAACACGGGTTTTCATCATATTCAGTTACAGCCGTGATCATCATACTAGGTATCCTTGCTTTAACTAAGCTAAAAGCTTTTCACTTCTTTATTCTTTTATATAATCTCACTAGGATTTTCCCTGCTAACGTGAGCTTATATCTACCTCTTCTAGTTCGTCTTAAAAAACCCTCTCTTTTTAATTTTCTTACAATCGTTTTAGTTTTATCCATATTGGTACCCCAAAGCTTGGCTAATTCTTCAATAGTAAATGAGGATGCCGATGCCGTATCAAGAGCTTCAGTATATGAAATAAGCGTTTCGAGCCGCGTTATATATGAGGTCTCAAGAGCCATACCTGATTACCTAAAACTATCTGTATTGGTTATTTGATTAGCTTCCTTTCCCATTCCTTAACAAATTCTACGCTTTGCATAACATCTATAAATAATTTCGCTGCCTCTTCAATATCCTCTGCTCTAACTTCATCTCTATCTTTTCTTTCGGCAACGACCTTAGCTGGATGCATAAGTTGTATAGAGTATCTTAAACTTCTTTCGCTAGCTATTTTAACAAGTATATCTATTGCATCTTTAGAGAGTTTAATGCCTTCTTCGTCTGCCCGTATCATTATTATTTCTCTCATTTCTTCAGGGGTATACGGCCTTACCGGTATAATGAGCAACCGATCCAGTAGATCCAGAGGTATTCCATGTGGCGATTCTATATCCGTTCCCCTAACTTTAGTTATACCTCTGTTAGTAGCCATTATTATTATTGGTGAGAATTCGCTTTCCATAACTCTTGTTAGGAAGCTAAACGACTCTATATCAAGCATGTGGACATCGTCTATAAATAGAACCCCAGGTACTAATGTGACCTTTCCCTCACTTAAAATCTTTCTAACTTGTTCATCTACAGCTTTTCTTATCTCAGGATCTATTTCTTTCTCTTCACTACCTATGCCTATGAGAGATATTATCGTCGCCTTTCTCTGTACTGCATAAGCTTCATCAAGGTCGTGTAGTGTTACTGTTCTTACAATCTCTTTCTCTTTAAATATCTTGCCCTTTGGCATTTCATCGAGAACTCTATATGTTTCTACATCGTAATACCTAGCTTTTTCAATACCTTTAACTCTTCCCAGTTTAAATACTTCACCACTATCAGCATCAATACTTATTAGATCACCTTTCCTTATACTAAATTGTACTAGTTGCATAGCTATTGATTGATCCACTTCCAGCGTTTTTTCATCATCTTTAGTTGCGAGGGTTATCTTAGCAGATCTTGGGATCTTAGTATATGGATTGAATGGATGTGGGGCTAATGCAAACTTTATCTCCTTTACAACTCCTTCATATACCCTTCTAACCTCTCTAAACCTTATACCTATGGCTCTTCTTACTGCTCTCATCAATATTTCAGTCTTCTTCATCTCTGCTGAATACAGTTCTGCTCCATTTAACATTACAAATGGTGTATCCTCGCCCAATTCTCTTGCAATAGCTATAGCTAAAGCAGTTTTACCTGAACCTGGGGGTCCTACAAAGAGAATCGCTCTGCCTGCAAGCCTACCATCCTTAATCATTTTCACAACTATACCAGCAGATTTCCTCGCTTCCACTTGTCCTACAAATCCATCTGCTACTTGTATCGGCTCACCCCTATCATCTAGACCAAGCCCCCTTATGTGACTGTGTGCACTAATTCTCTTAAGTACCTCTCTCTTACTCTCATCTCTAATCTCTCTAATCATACTCAATATTACCACCCCATATACAGTCCATACCAATGTTTAATACATATTATTGTTAGCACAACTTGACTTAAATACTTTACATCAATATTTTCAAGATTCTAATTCAATTGATATATTGAAAAATAGAATTCTAGGTAAATACTACCTTTAAGTATATTTCTATAATCGCATTTATTCTGCCGGTGATACTGATATGTATGTAAGAGCCGTTAAGCCTAGAGTCATTACCGCTATTGAGATTGCTGCATTGTTTCTAACAATTTTTGAGTCCTATTCCTTTAACAGTTTTAATTTTCAAAATAATTTTTATTTCTAAAATCTATGATCTACCTAACGTAGATAGGAAATGGCGTAGGATATGAAGCTGAATGAAAAAGTAGTTCCAATGCTACTGCTCACCGTAGTTGTGTCTATTAATATATTGTTTTCAATATCTAATGCACTCTTTCTCGAACAAGAAGAAATCAGTAGGTTTCCTCATGCAAAGGGATACGTTTCTGATGAGGTGTGGTATGTAAATTCTGCAAGAAATATTCTACGGAATGTTTTTGGATGCATACCACGGATGGATGTACCTAAAGCTACTCTGATTTATGTTCAAAAGGAGGATTTACAAAAAGCTAAGTCGATGGCTTCGTTATATGGTGTTAATATAGTATACGACTCTTTTATTAAAATAAATGCACTATACGTAGAAGCAACCAACCGTAATAGTATAGAGCTCTTCGCAAAGCAAACAGGTGCTATTGATACAATATTCGGATGGATAATCGGTGATAGTAGTGATATCAATAAGTATATGAACTACGAACATCCACCAACAGCTAAATACCTAATTGCCTTAATGCTACTTGCACTTGGAGATAGACCACTTTTCTGGAGAATACCATCAATAATTATGGGTGCTATAGTTACTTTAATGACGTATCTCATAGTGTATGTCATATCGAAATCAAAAGAGGCTGGTTTGATAGCCTCGGCCCTTGTAGCTGTAGACCCCATGACTAGATATTTATCCTCTATAGCAATTCTGGATATATATGTTGCAGCCTTCACACTCATAGCGCTGTATTTAGCCTTAAAAAATAGGTTAAAAGAGGCTGCCCTTTTACTAGGCCTTGCTTCAACATTTAAGTTTACAGCTCTCATTGCTTTCATTCCACTCCTATTTATATACATTAGAAATCTTACAAAACGGACTACACGATTTCTTGACATACTATCTGCTTCCTTAGAATATTTAATTCTAACCATTTTATCCTTCGTATTCTTTCAAATACTGCTTTCAGTTCCAATAATAATTAAGATAGGAATTGATGCATGGTTTAATGAAAGTGTTTTTAAAGCAATATCATGGCATCTATCAACTAAATGCATAGGTGCTGAGTGTCCCATAGCTTCAGCACCCTGGGACTGGTTTTTCGGTTTGAATTCATTTCCTCTATATATAGATAGTCACGGAAAGGCACTATACGCTATGGGCTTCGTACCAGCTTATGCAATAAGTTTCGTACTATTATTTTTTACATTACCATATAGAAAGTATAATACTATCTCGAGAGATGCCTGGTATATGCCGTTAGGACTATTCATAGGCTATACCATTCTATGGATGGCCGGATCTAGAACTCAATATAGCTTCTATGCTATTCAATTAACAGCTCCTATCTATATCTTCTTGGTGATTCAACTATATGAGTATCTCAATAGAGAAAATATTGCTTTAACTTTAAATGCTTGGAAAGAAGTACTTACACATCTCTGGAATGCTATAATATCCGTGTTTAGGTGACTAGATTGTCTTTAGTATCACAGATGAGAATACTACTAGCCAAATTAGCAGATGGCATAGATAGTCTAAGTATCGATGTCAAGGGTCTTAGAGGTGCCCTTGAGAAACTAAAGCTCATAGAAGATATACATCTATATACTAAAGCTATAGTACAATTCTTTACGGATCTAAATGATGATCTGAAGTATATGGATAAGGTAATAGATGAGTACAATATACAGCTTATCGATAAATGCGTTAAAAATCTCGAAAATAGGATCCATTATATGGTTACAAATATAGCTAAGAGCAAGCTGAGAATGGATGTATTGATGTCATTAACAATACTTCTCTTAACTATAGTCAACATCATTATATCGTATAGCTTCGTATACTACTTGGGTGTACAATCACTAATTCTTACAATTTTATCCATGGCCATAGGAAGTATCGTACTTGTTGGATTTTCTTTACGTTTTCTATCCACATTATTCTTAATACCTTCAATTCCGTTAATCCCATTAATTCAGCTAACAATAATTCTAACTAGAGAGCGCGTAGACAACTACATACTTGCACTTGCATTGATATTCTCTACTGGTTGCATCCTCTTTATATCAGTTAATGTGATCTTTTACATAATTAGAACATATAAGAGCGCCATTCTTGCATTTCTTAATTTTGGTCAAATTGTGGAAAGCATTCTGTCTAAGATAAGCAGGATTGAAATGAAGAAAATAAGTAGTAGTGCACAAAATCTTGTAAAAGATTATGAAAAAATATATGGTAACGAAGCCTATGAGCTTATTAAGTATATAGAAGAGTTATCCAAAACGAGAGGTTAAAAAGATCGTGATGGTGTATATTTAAATGCCTGATAAAGCTCCATCCCAACAACAAAAAACTAAGGAATTAAAGACATTTTCTGTTCAAATTGTAACATTAGACCAGATAAGAAATGATAAACGGAAATTAATATTGATATACATGATAAAATCATTGAAAGAGGTTAGCGAAAAAGGGTTGACATATCTAATCAATTATCTAAAAGAGGAAAAGAAAATAGATTTAGGATATAATATCATTAAAATAGGGAATAAAATTATTGTAAAAGAATTAAACGATGACATCAAGCTACTCCTTTACGTAGGTATTGTAGAGATGGATCCAAAATCTAAGAAGCTAAGACTTACAAGTAGCGGTCAGGAATTCCTAGAGAATACAAAGGTAATCGACAAGGATGTGGAACAGTTATTACAACTAGTTGAAGAATATCGAAATAAAATAATAGCAATAGATGAGGAAATCTCACTGATTTCCATGAATATTAGCGGTAGAAGAGCCTAATACTATTTTATTATATAGCAATACTAATCCGTAATCACCTATTGATTTAGCTTTGGCTTAACTAATAGTTGCATTTCGATAATATCTACTTCTATACAGAATAAATAATGAGAATAAATAATGGTTATATACTATATAGATAATGTTATCCCTTCCCTTTCCCTTTCTCCCCTTCTCCTCCTAGCTCCTTCACTAAAGATCTCGACCAGCATCGGGTTTAGCTTTCCCTCCTTTTCAAGCGATATTATATGGTCTCTAAAACCTTCTGTATGTCTAACGTCAAGCTCTAATAGCTGCTTTAATAGTGCAAATACTGTTCTCCATACATCTTCTAGCTGTTCTTTAGGCATATTACTTATTATAAAGGGGTCTTGTAACCAATTATCAAACGCTTTCAACGTTCTCATTATATGTTGAAATGCCATTCTTGTATATAGTATCAATTCGAGTCTATCACCTTTATTGACATTCTCATATACGCTGTCAAACCATTCTTTTATTTTCTTTTGCATTTCAATCCATTGTGTTAAGCTATCATATAATGACGACATTTCTATCCACCTTACTGTATTCAGTATGTGTTAAAAGATTTTTAAGTTAAAGGTTTTTCATCAGAATTTTCAACTAAATTATATGGTTTTCCATGCAATTTTATGTTTTCGCTTAGTTTACCTTGATATAGTCTAAGAAATTGTATTTCCTCCTCCTTCTTTCTATAATTATCTGGTAAGATTCTAGGTATTTCATCTATTATAGGATACCATCGATTACAGTTGTTACAGTAGAGAACCCCAACCTTTACCTCATACTTTATACATTCATCACACGGTGTATCATTCAAATCCTTTACATATCTACTTATATATGCACAGTATAAATCACATAGTGGTCTTCTCATATCTTGAGGTAGACTTCTATTTTCATACTTATTTAGTTCAAAAACTATCAACACCAGCGGAAATCCCTTATCCTTACAGTAGGGGCAAGCTAGGTAATTCAATAATCTATATTTCATTATAATTACCACCTCAATTGAATAACATTGAGAATCTCTTTCAATACCTTTTCAGCCACCTCTCTATCCCATGACTCGATAGCTATTCTCAGTAATGGTTCTGTACCACTAGGTCTCACAAGAAATGAATAATCCCTGTCCAGCACTCTAATACCATCTATATCAATTATTCTGCACCCCTTATAATACCCTCTGATTTTATCTACAATCTCCATTCCCTCTTCCTTATTCTTTATAGGAATCTTTGTTCTAATTATAACTGGTTTCTCAACCGAATTAACAATATCAGCTAAGGTGCGATTCTCTTCAGCTAATAACTCAGCCATCAGAACTGCTGTCATTGTACCATCTCTTACTGGTTGATGGGGTACGTATGCGAATCCACCATTGTCTTCAAATCCCGAGATCGCCCCTCCTAATTCTACTATTTTTCTAGCTATGTTTAAGAATCCTACGCGAGTCCATACAACATCTATACCCTTACTTATTAGATGTTTATCAACTAAAAAATTGCTTGTAGATATGGCTGTTACAATCCTTTTTGGAAGTTCAGGTCTTTTAATAGCAATATAGTTAGAGAGTATTATTGCAGATATATCGCCGGCAATGAATTGTCCAGTATTATCTATAAATACCGCTCTATCACCATCACCATCGTGTGCCACACCAAAATCTGCATTAACAGCCTTTACTATACTCATTAAGTCTATTAGGGTCTCAGGGGTAGGTTCGTACAATCTGTACGGCCTATCTATGTCAGCATTTATTGTTATAACTTTTAGACCGAGCTCTCTTAAAACTCTTGGTGTTGTTAAAGCTGAGACACTATTTGCACAATCGATAACGACTTTCAATCCCTTTCTTTTCAATTTTTCTACATCAGCATTTCTTTTAACACTACCTATATAGTGTTCTATGGCTATATCAAATCTTTCAATAGATTTTACATCGCTCCAGGAAACCATTCGGAATTTCAATCCAAAAAGTATTTCCTCCACCTCTACTTCTACTTGCGGAGGTGCCTCTATTCCATCATTTAGAACTAGTTTTATACCAACCCATTCAGGTGGATTATGGCTTGCAGTGACGACTACCCCATAATCAAACCCATATTCTCTGACACACAATTGAAGTGCAGGTGTCGGTATAAAGCCTGCATCATAAACTTTTGATCCAGCTGCTGTTAAACCACTTAGCACTGTACCATATATAGCTGGATTTCCTACCCTTCCATCCTTACCAACAAGTACTCTAGACCCCCTCGGAAAATAGCTAGCTATAGCCATAGCTAACCTTAACACAAAATCTGGCGACTCTCTATCTACAATCCATCTAACTCCATCTGTTCCAAATAGTTTTCGCTCTACGTTACTAGTCATCTGACCATCCTCTTAAGAGTGTATTTAATGCCGATAAAATAATTAATAAAATTAGAAATTTATACCTATGGGATAATACAACTATAAGGCTGTCAAGGGTGGATATGGCTATAAAGATATGGCTAGATGCACTAACTCCTAAACAGGCTATGTTATTCGGTTCCATGTATAGGGATTTGGTGCTGCAAGGTTACAACGTATTATTGACTGCTAGAGACTATGATTATACTATTGCAACTCTTAGACAACTTGATGTAAAGTTTACAGCTGTCGGTGGATACGGCTATGATCTAAGGAATAAGCTTGTAGAAGAATTAAAAAGAATGCTATTGCTTCTCGACATTGTAGAATCTTTTGATGTACTAATTGCGTATCCAAACCCTGCTGCGGCTAGAATAGCATTCGGTCTTCAAAAACCCTATATAGCTCTAACTGATAGCCCGCATAGTGAGATTCCATCTAGGTTATCGCTACCCCTAGCCCTAGCTATTGTTATTTCATCATGTATTCCTAAGAAATCAATCGAACAGTACATATATAAAGAAAAGACTCATATAATTCAATTTAATGGTGTCGACGAAGTTCAGTGGCTCAGAGATTTTAAACCTGACCAAACATATTTAAAATTACTGGATTTAAAGGAATACAGCTATGTAGTTATACGACCACCCGAGATTAGAGCTTCCTACTATAGAAATGGTTTTTCAATTATTGAATTAGTCGAGAAGTTGATCCAATACCTTATTAAACAAGATCTATCTATAGTATACCTGCCTAGATACAACGATGATATAATTGCATCAAAATTTAGTAACACAAGGAATTTTATCATACCAGCCAGGGAATTAGGTGTAAAAGGTTCGCAACTTCTCTATTATGCTATTGCTTCGATATCCGGTGGAGGTACCATGGCTAGAGAAGCTGCGTTGATTGGAACATTGGGTATCTCCCTATTCCCCCAGGAACTTTATGTCGATGCGTGTCTCGAAAGAAAAGGTTTCCCAATAATGCATGCCTCATCATTTGAGGAAATTATAGGGAGGATAAAGGAGAGTATCAGAGATGCTGAAAAATATAAGAATGACTCTCTTATAGCATTACAATCTCTTGAAAAACCATTGAGCGGAGTTATGAAAGCCTTAGAGATTCTAAATATTATTTAGGTCTCTAGCAATGAATATTATTGCCGGAATCGATGAGGCTGGCAGAGGTCCATTAATTGGAGATATGTTCATGGTTATAGTAGTTATGGAGGAGAACAAACTCCCCCTTCTTAGAGAACTAGGCGTCAAGGATAGTAAAAAGTTAAGTAAAAATCAGAGGGAGAGAATATTTCCTTATATACTGTCAAATTCACTCATTGTATCAGCTGCCAGGGCTACCCCCCAACAAATAGATAATGAAAATCTCAATGTTATTGAATTAAGAATGGCCTGTAAACTAATTAAAACCGTATCTAGGTTTTATACCATCAACACCATTTATATGGATGCCTTTAGCAATCCTAATGAATTGAAAAATGTGATTAGTAGAACTTGTAACACACCAGAACATAACTTAGTTATCAAGTACAACGCAGATAGCGAATTTCTAATAGTTGGTGCTGCAAGCATAGTTGCTAAAATTCTTAGAGACAATTATATAGCTATTTTAAAGAGAATTTATGGCGAGATTGGAAGTGGTTACCCAAGTGATTATAGGACTATTCAATGGGTTGAACGATATTTAAGGAAATATGGCGAGATTCCTCCAATAGTCAGAAAATCTTGGCGAACGGTAAGAAGGATGCTGTCCCAGTTATAATCTTGAATTCAATGCGAATCGCCATAGTTCTTATTCGTATTCATGCTAGTAGTAATGTAGATTTTTAAATTTGTTAAGGTATAACTCTATCCTATATGTTGCCAGACAATATCTAAAGATCTAATTCCAGTAGGTGTGAGTATTGTCTGCTATTCCAAGATTTATAGCCGATGCAATGTTAGGTCACGTGGCAAGATGGCTGCGATTATTGGGTTATGATACATTGTATTATAAATCAATAAATGACTGGAAATTGCTAAAAATAGCAAAGGAGGAAGATAGAATACTTCTAACGAGAGATTTGGGTCTTTTTAGAAGAGCACGAAGGTATGGTATAAGAGCTCTATTTATCGAAGACCCATCTATAGAAAAGGTTCTAGCGTTTATATCAGTAAAATACAGCATTTCATTAGAGTTCAATAAGGATAATACTCTGTGTCCAGAATGTAACACTCGATTAAAATACACAACATCAATTACGGAAATATCTGTAAAAGTAAACAAAGATATAGCATTGAAATATAGAGAGTTTTGGATCTGCCCTTCATGCTCGAAAATCTATTGGCAAGGAAACCACTGGAGGACAATATCATCTGTACTTGAGGAAGCACGTCAAGAAAAACTAAAAATTCTCTCCAAAATAAAACCACTGGAAAGAAAAATTCCTAGTGAAGGTGCATCGCATAGTGGACACCTACAATAAATTCAAAGATGTTATAAGCCCTTCTGAAATCTCATTAGATGATGGTATTTTATTGGTGCAAACTGCTAGAAAAGCCATCGAGTACTATATCAAGCATAACAAAACAATAAATCCACCAGAAGAAACGCCTAGTAAATTACTTAAACCTGGAATGGCCTTTGTAACAATCGATAGAATATTGGAAAATGCTAGAGAGTTGAGAGGTTGCATAGGATTCCTTCAACCAGTTTCCACACTCATAAACACTGTAATAAATGCTGCAATAGCAGCTGCAACAGAAGATCCGAGGTTTCCACCATTAACTGAAGAAGAACTTGATAAAATAGTTATAGAGGTTTCGGTACTCTCCCTACCTACACCTATAAAGGAAGCTAGTGATGTTACTGTAGGTAAACACGGAATTATAATTCATAGAGGCTGGAATAGCGGAACACTACTACCACAAGTACCTATAGAATACTGCTGGGATGCTGAAACGTTCTTAGCTGAAGGTTGCATTAAAGCTGGTTTAGAACCGGATTGCTGGTTAGATCGTAAAACGAAGATATATGTTTATGAAGCTGTAGTATTCTATGAAGAGGCTCCTAATGGTACCATAAAGATGAGGAACCTCGTTGATGAATTCACCAAAAAATGTGGTAATATTCTTTAAAGGGATTTTAAAGTTTGTATTTTATAATAATAGGTAGAGTAGCTGGTATGAAATATGATATTGTCCGACTTTGACTTAAGAAACTATATAAGGAGCGGAAGACTTGTTGTAGAACCGTTTGAAGAGGTAATAATCCGTGAAAATGGTTTAGATCTTAGACTTAGCGATGAAATCTGTGAATTACTTCAACTTAACGAAGTTCTGGACCCATTTAAAGAAGTTGATCTAAATAGATATTATAGGTGTTGGAAGTTTGAGGAGGTCGTGATTAAACCTCTTGGTATATACCTATTGGCAACAACTGAGTATGTGAAGGTGCCCCCTGAACTCATGGCATTTGTAGAGCTCAGATCCACTTTTGCTAGATTAGGTCTATCCATACCACCCACGATCATCGATGGTGGTTTTGAAGGTCAAATCACTATTGAGTTGCATGGATCTACCTTTCCAATCAAACTTAAAGCCAATACACGATTTCTCCATGTAGTTTTCTCTAAAGTTGCTAGTCCTATAGAAAGACCGTATAGTGGTAAATATCAGAGACAAAGAGGTGTAAGACTACCTAAACTTCCTCTAGAAGTTATATGATGCTCCAACCTATACAACTATTCAATACAGTGGTTCTAGAATAAATATTAATAAATATTTGTGTTTTGCACCCCCTTACCATGTTATCCAAGTAATATTACGTTAGGATGAGGAGATGTAAAACGTAGTTATAAAGTAAAAAAGTAAATATGTTGTTTAAGATAGTCGTAATTGTAAACAATTTTCTATACGAGGTTATTGTATTTTAAACCAAGTTAAGTTTAATTAATGGTTTCAATATTTACTTGTATATCTACTTTCCTACTGTTTAGCAGCATACCCATGTAATATGTAAATAATCCCTCTTCCCTTCCTATATCTTCAGGTATTAAAACACCGTTGTCTACAATTCTGTTAATAATTAATTGAATGTAGGAATAAATTTCCGCAACTATGAACTGGTTAATGTCATCTCCTCTAGTAATTCTATATATAAGTTTCTTTTCTCTATCAGATTGTATTCCCTCCACTATCACCTCAACAAATCCATCATTACTAGATAGCTGAATTTCTAGCTGTTTAATACCAGAATTCGTACCAGCATTCTTAATATAGTCTATGAGTGTTTTACGACTTCGTAGTACATTATCATGTAGTTGCGCATTTTCATAGAGACGTATGATATCATTTAAAATATTATAGTTCAATATTACTCTAATAGTCTTAATAGAATCTAGCAATATTTGACTTCTACCTATGATAGTCCTAATGGTTCCAATAATGGGTTGCGAATACAGCAGTACGAAGTTATTCGAATCGAGAATGCGTAACTCAGATAATATGCCTTCTCTAATAATAGGACAGTATTCTATGACACTAGAAACGGTATTGAGATTAACTAATTTAACTAACTTTTCATACTCTATACAACATCCTAAACTTAGGAGTACAATCATTGTATCACTAATATTACCTAGATCGCCAAGCTTCTCAATGATAACAATGTTACTAATCATATTCTTTAACATATCTAAAACCTGCGTATAACTGTCTCTGCATATTAGTACTGCGATACTTACCATATTCATCCCCTAACACTTGCCCCTATAGCTTCATAGATATTCTTGAATCCTTGTATTGCTAACCACATCTTCAGACCTTCTGTTATATTATTAATAACATCCTTTGAATTTATTCGAAGTGCTGTACCTATCTGTATTGCCCGTGCTCCAGCTACGATAAATTCAGCAGCATCCATCCAATTTGATACGCCTCCACATCCTATTATCTCTGGCTGGAATTCTTTGTAGATTTCATAGACAACTCTAACAGCTATTGGATGGATTGGTGGACCTGATAGACCACCAAATACATTTGTTAATACAGGCTTGAGTGTATACACATCAATATAGAGCGCCTTAATGGTATTTATTAACGTCAGAGCTCTAGCTCCTGCCTCTAGGGCTTTGCCAGCAGCCTCTATAATTCTATCAGATAGACCGAGCTTTGCTATGACGGGTACCGACACTGTAGAGGTTACAGATTTAACAATATTATATACATTGTGGGGATCCGCCCCAATCTCAATACCATAGCCCTTTGTATGTGGACAGCTAAGATTAAGCTCTATTGCATCAGTTCCTGCGTCGTTGGCGGTCGACGCTACCTCTATAAATTCTTGTTCATTTACACCTCCTATACTGATAAGTATGGGTATAGAATGCCTTTTAGCTTCATCCACAAGCTCCGGTATTATTTCC
This sequence comes from Ignisphaera sp., assembly GCA_038889075.1. Lineage (GTDB taxonomy): Archaea > Thermoproteota > Thermoprotei_A > Sulfolobales > Ignisphaeraceae > Ignisphaera. The sequence goes on along the minus strand of JAWAHS010000001.1, from coordinate 17,071 downwards.
TTACCAGGATTCTCTAAACCTACTGCGTTAATTAGCCCACCATTGGGTAACTCTACTATTATAGGCGGATCGAAGCCTTTCCTAGGTCTTGGTGTAATAGTTTTTGTTACTATAGCTGCTACACCATATTTGATGAATCTTAAGATGTGCTCGCGAGCATATCCAAGGATTCCACTAGCATTCATCAACGGATGTTTCAATTTTATTCCAGCAATATCTGTCTCTAGAATCAAATTCATCTACCAAAGAACTTTGTTATAGGTTTTGGATTAGGTTTTTCAACAATTTCACCATTTAGATGTACTAATGTCCCCTCAATAATTGTAGCTGTAACAGTCCCTCTAACCCTCATACCCTCGTACGGTGAACATTTAGCTTTTGAAAAACTATCTAGAGACCTAACTGTAAATTCCCTATAAGGTTCAATTATAGTATAGTTGGCTATACATCCTTCTCTAAAACAACCCCATTTCTGATCTATACCAATAATACTTGCTGGTCCTAATGATAAAAGCCTAACTACGTCATCTAAATCAAGTACACCTTGATGGACAAGATTTATTACAAGTGATGATGCGATATCTATTGAAGCTATTCCCGAAGGACATTGTTTAAATGAGCCTAATTTTTCATTAACGCTGTGTGGTGCATGATCCGTAGATATAGCATCAAAATATTTAATCATATTAAGTAGTATTCTTCTCGTAGATTCTGTTCTCAGTGGTGGATTAACCTTGGCTAAACAACCATATCTTTGCTCACTCACGTTACTTAAATATAGATAGTGAGGACATGTATCAGTAGATAAGGAAAGTTTCTTTGCATAAAAGAATGTAAGGGGGTTCGTAATATGTGTGACATGTATTCTGTCCCCTTTCCTGATGTGTTTTTCTATATAGTTCAAACACATCAGCTCTAGTTCTATTGGACGGCATCGCCATCTGTTTCCAGCTTCGCATTCATCTATACCCGCCGGGTGTTCGGCATGGATAATGATGATTCTATCGAAACTTCTTCTCCTTATTACATTTAAAGCCATTTGTAGAAATTCCAAATCTTCTGGAAACAATTTAACACCAATAACGCCATCGTATTCAAGCATATTATTCAATTCACTAATGTTACTAGAAGGTAAGATGTAGACGCCATAGTGCACATAGGAATTCAAATTGAGCTTATGTAGTTTGAGTTTAAGGGCATCAATGTTGTTAATCTTTGGTATAGTGTTCGGCATGTCTATGACTGCTGTGTATCCTCCTCTTATTGCTGCCATAGTTCCACTTTTCTCATCCTCTTTATACTCTAGTTCAAGTCCCCTCAGATGGGTGTGGATATCTATAAAACCTGGTACGGCTATACCATAGCGCCTCAGATCCATACATCTATTCTCTCTACATATATCTTTACGATCGCCTAAAACGCTTTTAGTAACAATACCGTTTTCTATGATAAGGGTAAGCTCTATAGAACGTTTATCTATAAGGGCATTAACTATTAGTGCAACTGGATCTGATATAGTTCACCACCTCAGAACATCTAAATACAGGACCGTCAATGCACAGAAGTTTATCCGACGCTTTAATATAACATGAACCACATATGCCTATACCACACTTTACTAACGTTTCTAATGCTATATATGGATCTAGTTCAAATAATTCTAAGCAAATAGCTTTAAGCATATTGTTTGGACCAACGGCAATTAAACCATCATAATTTTTCACATTGATATTTTTAAGAATATCCATTACTGTACCACAGTATCCATCTGTATATCTGCAGTCCTCTGTAGTTATAATTATCCTACTTCCTTTAACATCTTGAAAAAATTCATTGATATTAAAAATTTCGTCTGCTGTTCTTACACCCCATAGTAGATCTACATCTATACCATAGCCTTTCCAAGTCTTAATAAAATATGGCATGGGTGCTATTCCGATACCACCAGCGATGGCAAGCCATCGGGTATTTGAGATTTGTTCGATATGGAATCCTTTACCAAGAGGTCCTTTGATACCTATTATCGTATCTTTATGATATTCTGTAAGAGCTCCTGTTCCGACACCTTTAACTTTATACAGAAATCTTAGCCTCTTTCCATTAAAGTCTGCAACACTCAGTGGTATCTCATCTATTCTTGGTATCCATATCATGAAAAAATTGAATGGGTTTAACTTCTCATACATCTGTAAAAATGGCTCAACCTCAAGTAAGTATGTATCTTTAGCAATCTCTATATTTAGTGTGACTCTAGCAGGTCTGATACCGTATCTGCCTACCATATGTTTCATCTTTTCCTAGTTATCAATTTTGTTACCTCATTCCATGTTATAATAGTTCCACAATATTCGCACTGAAGTTTTATTGGATCCTTAGATATTGTCTTGAACCTCGTTTTTATAGGTTCAGCACGCTTATTTGTTATACAGGTTGGATTTGGACACTGCAATACACCTTCAATATAGTTTGGTGTTTCAACTCTGTGTTTAGTGATGATGGTAAAATCCTCTATTATATTTATAGTAGCCCTAGGAGCGACTAGCGAAATTATATTTAATTCCTCAACGGAGAGCATTCTTCCTTCAATTTTTATTATATCCTTTTTTCCGAGTTTCTTACTCTCAACATTCATTAATATAGCCATTCTATATCCTTCTTTTCCATTAATACCTAAAACAGATAGTATATCTAATGCCCTTCCGGCTGGTATATGGTCTATTACCGTTCCATTCTTAATTTTTGAAACTACTAATGTGCTTTCTTCACTCAAAGTTCTGCACCCAATATGAGCATGAGTAGTGACATCCTTATAGGTATTCCATATTTTGCTTGAATATAATATGCTGCATATCCTGACGTATCTACTTTGGGATCAATTTCATCAACTTTAGGCAACGGATGAAACACCTTTAGCTCTTTTTTACCATGCTTAAGCAGTTCATATGTAACTCTATAGGATCCTTTGACCTTCTCGTATTCCATTGGATCTGGAAACCTCTCCTTTTGAATTCTTGTAACATAGAGTATGTCGAGCTGGTCAATTATTTCCTCAACATTGTTTTTCTCCTCATAGACTATGCCTTTATTTCTAAGTAACTCCAAAACCTCCTCTCTAGCCCTTAATACCTCAGGTGATATTAGATATATTTTCTTTGGTTTAAATAGTGAAAGCCCATAGATAAATGATGTAGCTGCTCTACCATACCTAAGATCACCCAAAACACCATATGTTAAACCATCAATTGTACCAAACAATTTTTTCACTGTATAGAGGTCTATCATAGCCTGTGTAGGATGGTGCTGTTTTCCATCACCAGCATTTATTACAGGCTTTTCTGCAACCTCAGCAGCATATTTTGCGGTTCCTTCAAGTCTGTGTCTAATAACTATAAGATCAGAATAGCTATCGAGCATTCTTATAGTATCTGCCAGATTCTCTCCCTTAGATATGCTCAAAGCCTCTTCACTAGTAAAAGATACTACATCAGCTCCAAGTTTTTTAGCAGCCACTTCAAAGCTAATTCTTGTTCTAGTAGAAGGCTCAAAGAAAGCTAGGGTAATTATTCTACCATCTAGCAGATGCAACTTTTTATCAACGTAGTAAAGAATTCTATCTGAGGTTTCAAATAAGTACTCCAGCTCTCTACGTTCAAATTCCAATATCGATATGATATCTTTCTGGTAAAATCGCTCTTTCATAGAGCCCTACAGCATGAATTAGATTAAATAAGTATAAAAGCATTTATATTTATTTTTGAAACGATTTTAAGTAGTCTATAATGTTCTTAAGGTCATTGTAACTTATTATTCCATTTTCATAAAGTTCATTGAAGAGCTCCTGCGCAGTGTAAAGCCTGTAGAACTCTAATCCTAGTTTCTCGACTTTTTGCTTGGCTCCTTGTTCCCTATCGACAATAACTAGCGCTGCTAAAGGCTTCCCCCCTTCCTCTTTTACGGTATTATATGCGTGTTCTATAGAACCTCCAGTTGTTGCAACATCATCTACTATTATACATGTTTTGTTAAATACCTCACCCTCGAGTAACCCTCTAGTACCATGCTCTTTTCGTTCAATTCTAACATAAGACATTGGTTTATTAAGTCTGCATGCCAAGAAAGATGCAAGAGCTATCCCCGCAGTTGCTATACCTACAATACAGTCGTACTTTGATATATTATATCTATGCACGATCTCATCAATTATAATCCTAACCAGCTCAGGATAACTATATAGCATTCTCAAGTCTATATAAAATGGGCTTTCCAGTCCCGATGTCAGCCTAAACTTTCCTATCTTTATCATGCCCTTTTCAAAGAGTTCTGCGGCTATTTTTGGCATTCAATCACCTTTTTCTTCTGACTTTCTATAACATTAAAGGCTGCCTCTCTAAAGTTTTGAGAATAGGTAATAATCCTTCCAACAATTTCGTAATCAGCACCGTTACACAATGCCATCCCAGGTTCCATTCCCTGTACCCCTATACCCGGTGATAGTATTTTGATGTTCTTCTCAAGATTTTTTCTAACATACCTTAGTATCTCTGGACGTGTTGCGGGTGCAATAACACCCCAACTTCTAACACGTCGGGCTATATCTAGAAACTCATCAATATGTTTATCGATATACTCCGTAGAACCTTGATGCGACATTGAAACTATGGTTATTAACTTCATGTTTAGTTCTAGGCATTTTGCTGAAAGTACTTCGAGCGCCTGTGAATAACCTATGAAACTATGTGCTATAACTGCATTGAATCCATTCTCATGCAGCATCTCTGTAGATAACGCCATGATATCACCTATATCGGCCATTTTTAAGTCAGCGATTAGAAGCCCACTATAATTTTTAAAAATTCTACCGATGTCACTTATGCCAAGTCTTATAATAGCTGGCAAACCTACCTTAAATCCTTGGACAACATCGCTTAGTGCTGTAACTCTATCCAACATCCACTTATATACATTACTAATATTAGAAGACGGATCTAGTGCAACAACCATCATTTTTCTTTACCTAATTCTAAATTTTACAGAACTTCAATGTACTAAGCTAATAAGTTTAATTTAATATTAAGCTGTCTACTCTTAGTAATAAAATCTTTTCATCTAGCTACCATGGTAATCAATAATAGGACGTCCATTATTTTAATACTCCTTCTCTCCAGTATGAACATACAGCACAGAATTCCGGATGCTGTAAGGTGTTTACATAGTATCCATCCTCTCTTTTAATAAGATTTAACGTAGGAACCTCTACGTCGAATCTCCAATATCTACATATACCTTCATCGCCACTAAAAAATAGGCATTTCTTTTGCTTTTGCTTACCTATTAGCATAATATTCGTCAAGATGTTGGCCATTGATATAATGTCATCTTCTATTTTTTTAATTCTATCCTCAGTTGCATCCTCTACTACATCATTCTTTTTTAATATAATGTATCCTCTCAATATCTTATTAAGCAATTCTAATGTCACTACCATGCACCTATACTTCTATATACTAGATGAAGGTGCTTTAAATAGTGTGGGCCATCATTAAATACACCATATAGGATATAGACGGATGGACGTACTCCATGGAAGCTGTTGATCTATCGGTAGAATAGAATGAGGGTATCGTTGAGCTCAGTGCTTTGGCCCCTCATCACATTTCAGAATTTAGCGTGCACATCACTCTAATACTTATTATCCTCACGTTATCAGTTAATAAATTTAAATTCTGAAAACTATCAATTTGCAGATGTTACTGGTGTGTTTAGTATGCTGGGACACGTTGTTGTCATACAGGGTATAGGTAAGAACAGCCTAATGTTTACTAAAATTAAGCAAATATATGCTGTAAAGAAATCGAATTACCAAGAAATAATCATCGCAGATCTTGAAGACTTCGGCAGGTGTCTAATCCTAGATGGCTATATACAGAGTAGTGAAGCCGATGAATTTATATATCATGAATTTCTGGTACATCCTGCCATGATCGTACATCCATCACCGAGAAAAGTTCTTATCATTGGTGGCGGTGAAGGTGCGGCACTGAGAGAGGTATTAAAACACAATACTGTAGAGGAGGCAGTGATGGTTGATATAGATAAGGATGTTGTAGAACTTTCAAAAGAATACCTGCCTATGATGCATAGAAACGTTTTTAGTAACCCCAAAGCTAATGTGTTGATAACAGATGGAAAAAAATACATAGATGAGACAGATAAAAAATTCGATGTCGTAATCCTCGATTTAACAGATCCCTATTCAAGCCCTATTGCCCGAGATTTATATACAGCACAATTTTATAGAAAGGTGCACTCCATACTAACCGATGATGGTGTGATGGTGACCCAAGCAGGTTCTAGTTTCTTTTTTAGAGAGGTTTATAATGAGGTAAGAGATGCTGTAAAGGTGGTATTTCCATATATTCTAGAATACCAAGTATGGATTCCATCATTTGGCTATGCATGCAATTTTATCATAGGGTCTAAAAAGTACAACCCTATGGATTTAACCCCGAATAAAGTTGATGAAACATTGATAAAACGGAATGTAAAAACGGTGTTTTTTAATGGTATTAGATACCAGGCAGTAATTCTTATGGGGATATACTAAGTAGCTATTGATGCTGTGACATACTGTAGTTACTATTTAAAATGTTTTGCTAATACAATCTTTATCATTATGTACACTATTATACATGTTTGAACAGCTACTGCTATAATGATGATTATCAATACATTCCATATGTCAATTCTATTATTTATATAGGTAGAGGTGGTATGTATACTCTGAATCTCTACACGACTTTCATCAACAATTTCACTAACATTAAACTGGGGTAGCTCCAGTTTTTCCATTATTATCTGGGTTAGATCTACTAATATTTTTCTTATTTGGGTAACATTATAGTAATATATATTGATATTAGATATTGATAGTAGTAAGCCTCGTTTATTTTCGTAATTGAAAACTATTTGTGAATTTATTAAATTATTGTAGTGGTTTCTAACAATGAAATTGGTTGCATCGGCATAAGCATTCAATGCATTAATTATAAAATTTCGATTAATCGCTGTAAAGATGCTTGTTGTTATACCTACAAATTCTTTTGAATGCACATCATTCGAATTTATATTCCTTAAAATATCCTGAATATCTAGTATTAATGGCAAAATACAAAGACCTGCCTGGTACGCTTTTACAGGGTCTTCTATCTCAATCCCTTGGATATTGAGTTTAGCATAGGACTCTGCCATAGATAAATTTATAACTAAATCAATACTTGCCTTCATAGGTAATTCATTAATGACTTTACATAAACTATTATCTGCATTGAATAGCGTATTAAGATACTGTGTTTTGTTAATGTAAATATCATAAAAATAGAAAGATTCCCTATACGTGTTCTTTAATTGTTCTACTACATAGAAACCCTCTATTTTCCTGATATAATTCTTACCTAGACTTAGTGTTAATTTACTTAGTTCCTCTCTCAATGATAGAATCGCATACGTAGTATTACTTACAGCTTCTGAAGGTATTTTTATTTCATGTTTATGCCACTGAATTGCTATCTCCTTTAAATCAATGTTAATATTACCTTCTATACTCTCGTTTATCCTATTAATCCCATATGTACGATTACTAAAAAATAGAATGTTGTCAAACTGATAATATATTCTTTCACTACCAATTATATCGATCGACGATCTTATACTAATATTCACCGGTGTTTTTATTGAAGAATTAAAGTTTAGAAAGTACTGCACCTCTCCATTTGTTGGGTTCATTAGAATTGCTAATCTGTTAATGTTTCGCGACATGTTTATGGAATCTGTATATATCCATGTAATTGAATTATTCGTTAAATAGATCACAGTATTTTGCTGCCCTTGGAATAATGGAATGTCGAACAAGTTTAAAGCTATCATAAATACTAACAACATTCTGAGCATATGTAGGTTTATATCACTATCTGACATTCCTTTTACCATTTTACAACACATTACAATATAGTACAGTATACGATGAGGTATAGCAAATTTATAAACAGTTTTGAATATTAGGATGGTGCACTCGTCATTACTGTTTACGTTCCCATAACAGATTATCCCCATTCTCTTATATGTCATTAATTTTGCATTTATCAGCTCCTTGAAATGGTCCCTGTGAGAATCTGTATTCTTTAATGAATATAGACATCTTTTAGTACTAAGGAATACATTATTTGGAGGACAAATGGTCTCTATTTGACTAAATTAGAATATCTGCCTTTATGTTGAGTTAGGTGTATAAACTAGCAATTCATCTAACAATCTTGCAAGGAATCTCACATTGCATGTATTTATTATAATGTCTGCATATTCTTTTACATTTTCATTTGCACAGAACGCTATTGCTATATCACAAACCTCAAATAAGTTAATATCATTAATGTTATCTCCTACGCATATGAGTTTAGCTCTCCCTATATCTACGCCTATATCGTTTAAAAAATCTAACAGTATTCTTCCCTTACCATCATAGTCAGGATAGTCACTGGCAAATCCGGTTAATCTACCCTCATTAATTTGAAGTTTTACACATAGATGCGCATCAAATCCGAGCTCCTTAACTGCTCGCTCACATAAATAATCAAATCCTCCTGAAACTGCTATAATCATTGCTCTATCCTTATATTTCTTAACCAGATTGGCAATCTCTTCTATACCACTTCTCCACGGAATTGCTTCAAGGATTCTTCTAACAGTATCTGAATGAAGTCCCTTCCACATACTTACCTCTAATGCAATCCACTCATCATATGTAATAATACCGTCTAAGAATAGCCTTGCGTAACTATGTACTCTATGGATCGTGTTTAGTATTATGTGAATAAATTGCCAAGAGCTTCTTATGGGGGTTAGTGTACCATCCACATCAAATACAATTACATATATGTTCTTCACCCTTTCGCAGATATTATTCTAGATTGTACCTCTCTTATTTTGGTATCTCGTACCACTATTATTCATTATAGGCTATGAATACACCATAGCACCTATTTACTTGAATCCTTACAACATTTTCTCCATATAATCCTTACTATTGTTTATCCTTTCTAATTCCATCTAGTATTCTCTTTATTTCCTCCTTGACCATGAATTCTATATCCTTTGTATGAACCCTTACAAGATGTAGATATAATCCTCGCTTAGTAAAAGGTCCTTTGCTACAGAGGTTACACCACAATCCACCATTCCTCTTAACCAATGTTAGAGCGATTTTCTCCATAGATCTATCAACAATAGTTGCTATAGATGGTGCAACAAGATCTTCTATTTCATATCTTTGATTTAATGAAGATGCTTTTCTAGCGGTATATTCAATTATTTTCTTAAGAGCTATCTCCTGCCTCATAACAGCCGGACACCATCTATATCGTTTAGTTATTGTATTTCGAATTTAAGCAGTAAGACATATTATGGATATTTCTACTGTTTTAAGCAGCTCTCAATATTGTCCACTATTTCATGTAGGACTTCGAATAGTCTGGATTCAAACTGAATTAGGGTGCTATACAAAGTGTATAATCTTAAATTAATATACTGACAACTATCTTTTGATCGTATACATAGTATTTCAACCTCAGCCCGATTGAAATGCGTGGTATCTTCTAGCTTTAGTGGTTTAACCAATACTTCAACATCATCCATAACAATTCTATGGATAGTTTCTAGAGAATCTGTGATTTCCACAGCACATGGATATAGATCTACTAAAATCAATACATTATCGTTTCCTATACTAATAATTAGAACCTTCCTAAATTCATCTAGATAATATTCCTTCTCTATATACATGGATATCTAACTGTATCATGTTGCTTGGATAAATAGCTGCAGCTCTCCATCACAGTATGGACAGTGCATGTATAGCCTCCTTGCATCAGCTACACAAAAATATGCTTCATATTTTTGAACACACTTAGGACAATAATATACAACATCATCGCCTAGGTACATCTTTTTAGCACAAATTCTACACTTAACTTCATACCATCCTTTATAACCTGAAGAGTTGCATCCTCTAGGTTTCAACATGATTTTTACCCCCACTAATCCTTTAGGGCTAGACCTACTGCTAGGAGACTAGTATTGCATGCCCACTTATCCTTATAAGCATTTATTAAACGTTACTATTTAGAGAGAAAAGGTATTAATTATGAAGATGTCGATAATCGCTACGGCCGATATTCATAGTCCATACTACCTACCTCTCTTTAGTGTATCCATTAGTAGTATATTAAATAAAGAATTCGATCTGATAATATTAGCAGGTGACGTAGTTAATAATGGCAATGTGGATATGGTTAAACCTGTTGTCGATGTATTAACTAAATTCATCAAAAGATTAGGTACAGAAATTCCTATAATAGCTGTATTTGGAAACGAAGAGTACATAGGCCTTGAAGAAAAATTTGAGAGCGCATATCCAGAAATAGTATGGCTCAATGATGAGTATGTTACATTGAGAATAAAGAACGTTGGTGTCTGTATTGCTGGTAGCAGGGGTATACTTAGAAAACCGACATCATGGCAACGCCGCAATATACCTGATGTAGAACACATGTATGAAGCTCGATTGAATAAGATAAAGAGTATTCTTAAGGAATGTAGTAGACAGAACATATCGATTCTAGTAACACACTACGCTTCTACATATGTAACACTTTACGGTGAAAATCCTGTAATACATAACTATTTAGGATACCCCATAATAGAATCTCTACCTGTAGATGGGCGACCCAAAATTTCTATACATGGACATGCACATAATGCTTCTAGACTATATGCAAATGTAAATGGCGTCGATGTATACAATGTTTCCCTTATAGCTAGAAAAGGTGTTACAGTAATCAATGTCAATATAGTAAACTAGTGGATACTAGTCAGTAACCTTTTGTTAAAACCATATATAGCGAAGCGAAAACAATATATGGCATAATATGTATCATATTTCTATTTCGTTTCCTATAATCCATATCAACTTTTAGTATATCAGCTATAGATCTATCAGATAATTTAATGGATTTCTCCTCTAACAATAGCAGTGAAAGTCTTGACAATATTAAATTAATGTTATTTAAATTCTTCGCAATATCTTCAACAGTATTCAATACATTAAGAACTTTTTGCATGTTTGCAAATGCTTCAAATTTTAGTGAAACTCTAGAGAGATTTTGCAATACATCACTCAGCTTCATATTCTCTACAAATACTCTCCGCTCTGCTATATCAGCTTTATCAAGAAGCACTGCTATCTCCCCTCCAAAATTTTTCAACGTTCTAATAAATGATAGTGTCTCATTAACATCATTTAATGACATGGCTCTATATAAACATCTGATTGATTCGTGGAAATCGAGTTGCTGCAAACGTATTATGTAATTAATATATAGAGACATTGTGGACGCTATACTTATTTCAATCATGGCGTTAGAACCAACGTTTCTAAGACTTGATAATAATCCCTGTACTATTGATCCCCCTATATTAATATCGTTAATCCCCCTCAGACCCTTCTTTAATTCTTCAACATATCTTCTAACATTTGAATCGATATCAAGAATTGAAGATAGTGCTGTAAGAACGCAGATTTCAAAATCATTAGATGGGCTGAGCCTGTGCGGTGCTGCTATTTTAGGATAGCTATTGCATGCATAGAATAAAGCCTTAACAATATTAAAATCCAATATTTTACACCAGGTAAATATTGGCTAAAATTCTAAGATAAGCTTTTATACATACCTGTATCATTCTCAAAAGTCTTAATGATTATAATTACTCACCATACTACAGCTATGTATGGTCTTATTGATAAAATGCGTTGTGGGACCATGGTATTATCATCTCTGCATTCAAGCGTAGTATATCTCATTTTCATATCAGTATTCCTAATCTACGCTATGCTTTTAATCGGATTCAATTTAATAGTACTAGTGGTAGCAATAACATTCATCTATGTATCAGTAAATCATAGATCCGTTTGTCGTGTTGTATATTTACAAAATGTGAACACCATAGCTATAGATTTCTGCGGATGTCTATTGCCCTTCATAGCTTCACTGATCATAGCTCTCAGTAGCAGTATCGATATAAAGCTATTTACGATTCTCTTATCACTTTCAACAATGATAGCTTCCATAAATACAGTACTATCAAGTAGATCGATCATCGTCAATATATTTAGATACTCAATATCTCTATTTTTAGTATCAGTAGTCCTATTTCAGTCGAATAACTACTACTTCTATGCCCTTCCACTGATAACTGTCATGGGTATAATCATAGGCTCTGACATACTGCCTTACATCTTTATACACCCTGGGTTAAAGAAACTGAGAAAGACGCTTGTCATAGGTGGTGCAAAGGCGTTGGATGCTATAAATATCTCAACGATATTGGTTATGCTTATGGCAGCTACATATATCGCTATTAGCAGGATTATATAAAGCTTTATAAATAACTTTACAGCATTACTCTAATTAATCATTATATGGTGGAATCTATGAAAATAGCTGTCGTTGCTGATAAACCTATACCTCCCTGGAGTATAAGGCAAATAATGCTAGCTCTTGAAGAGCTTGGAGCTTCACCTATATACTTAAGACCCTCCAATATCACATCTATCATAGGTGAAAATATTTTTAATGTGGTCTACTCAAATACACTGAAACCTTTCGAAGCCGATGCTGTTATCTTAAGGGATCTAGGTGTAGCCACAACTATAGAAATCTTCCTTAGAAGGATAGATATTTTTAGACACGTAGAGGAAATAGGCATTCCGGTGGTAAACCCCGTCAATTCCTATATAGTTGCTAGAGATAAATACCTTAGTCTCCTTCTTCTGTCAAAGGCAGGTATACCCACCCCTAGAACAGCCGTGGTAGAAGACTTCTATTCTGCTACAAAACTAGCCGAGAATTGGAGAAAGGTTGTTGTAAAACCACTAGTAGGAAGTATGGGATTTGGTATAATCAAGGCTGAAAATCCTGATACCGTTTACAACGTAGCCAGGACATTATCACAGTTACATCAACCTATATATATTCAGGAGTTTATAGAGAAACCCGGAAGAGATATCAGAGTACTTATAATAGGTGATGAAATTGTTGCAGCATACTATCGTATTCAGCAAAGCGTTGAGAATTGGAAAACAAATATTGCTCAGGGAGCTCGTGCTGATATTATAGAAAAACTGGATAGAGAACTTGAATCTCTTAGCTTTAAAATTCTGAAAACATTAAACTTGTGCTACGCTGGTATAGATGTTGCTGAAACAAAGGATGGATATGTCGTATTTGAAGTGAACGCCTCCCCACAGTGGAGGGGAATACAAAGAGCAACAGGTATAAATCCAGCTAAAAAGTTAGCTAGCTATGTGATATCACTAACCAAACGTTAAATGTGATGAATAATAGATATTTCATATGATGACTATGCAAACCGTCTGAAAAATGATGAAGAGCTCTCGCACTGATTCAAACAAAAATATTATGTAGTGGTACTAAAATTGAATCCGTTCTTCTGCAAATCATTTATAACATTGTCCAGCGCTTTCCTAGATGGAACCTCTAGCAGTATCTCTATGTACGTATACAAAGGCGGCATTTTTTCATTAGATCTCTCATGTCTTATGTCGACTATATTGCATCTATGTTTAGCTATAACCTCTGTTATTTTATAGAGTGTGCCAGGGATGTCTGGGACATATCCATAGATCTTTACCATTCTTCCATGCTTCAATAATCCTCTGACTATCACCCTATATATGGATGTTAAATCAGCATTTCCACCTGTTATCAATGCTACAACGTTCTTACCTTTAATACCTTGAATCTTACCACTAATCAGTGCTGCCAACGTAGAAGCTCCCGCTCCTTCAGCTAAAGTCTTTGCTCTTTCAAGAAGTAGATACATCGAATATGCAATCTCATCCTCATCTACAGTCACTATTTCATCAATGGTATTTGAGATGATGTTGAAGGTTAGTTCTCCAACCTTCTTCACAATAAGACCATCGGCAAGCGATGGCTTAACATCAACCTCGACTATCTTCTTCATCTCAACAGATTTCTTCATTTTAGGTGCAACGGAAGGCTCCACTCCTACAATTCTTATGCTTGGTTTAACAATCTTCAAAACACTTATAATACCTGATGCAAGCCCTCCACCACCAATAGGTACGACAACCACATCTATACTATCTAATTGCTCTAGCAACTCCCACGCTATAGTCGCTTGTCCTGCTATAACATCTATGTCGTTAAATGGATGTATATAAGCATAGTTTTTCTCACGGGCTATACTCAATGCTAGACTTTCTGCCTCGTCAAATACGCTTCCATGCAGTATTACCTCTGCTCCATATCCAGCTGTAGCCTCTATTTTTGAGATGGGGGTAGTAATGGGCATTACTATAGCACTTCTCATTTTAAATACTTTGGCAGCGAATGCTACTCCTTGTGCATGATTCCCTGCAGATGCCGTTGTTACTCCATCTACTCCCTTATTATATAATTCATAGACTTTAAAAAGAGCTCCCCTAACTTTAAATGAACCTGTTTTCTGCAGATTTTCATACTTTAAATACACTCTACATCCAGCCATGTTAGAAAATGTCATGCTTGCATCTAGTGGAGTTGTATGTATGTATTTCTTAATTACTTTTAAAGCTATTCTACTCCTATTATATACCTCCTCTATTAATCCCTGGACAGTTGCTAGCACTATTCAACTACACCGATATACTCTTCTACCGCTCCTCTTCAATAAATATTATGTTCTCTGGTCTAAATCCGAATTCCTCCGTAAGTATTCTCTTAAGTCTTGATCTATGGTCTCCCTGAATTTCAATTTTACCATTTTTTATAGTTCCACCGGCAGCAAGCTTTGTTTTAAGGTACGATGCCAGTCTTTTTAAATCGAATGCTTTCTCATCTATGCCCTCTACTACTGTAACTATTTTACCCATTTTTCTATGTTCAAGCTTTATCTTAATCACTTGGGACTCTATCTCTAGTTGTGTACATAGCTCTGGAGGGAGTCCTACACACAGATTTTCTGATTTCATTGACTTACATGCCCACTTAACAATGTATATCTAGAGCTTAAAAACCTGCTTCAGAATATAAGGTTTTAAGTGTTTAGGCATGCCTAAATATATTTGCCTAAAATGCGGCAAAGAATTCGATGAATCTCAGCTGGCTGTAATGATGGCCATTCGATGTCCTTACTGTGGCTATAGAGTTATAGTTAAGAGTAGAAGCGGTGAGATTAAAATTCTTCGTGCAGTATAATCGCCCAGCCTAGCAAAACTGTTTGAACTCTATTATAGGTTTGTAGCCGTTGACATCATTTTCTATCTTGCAATAGAAAAGCCTATACAGACTCTTTATTTCTGCTACATCTACTACACTCTTGGATGTTCGATGGAGGATGAAAGCTTTAGGGTCTTCCCAAGACGCGGAATTTAAGGTCATTGAAATAACTTTTAAACATTTCTAGCTCAGATGCGATCTGAGAAAAATGCAGGGAAACAGAAATGGGTGTTGAATCTGCTAACAACCTAATATGAGAACTAAAACCGCTTCTCCAATCTCTACTGTTCTTCGCTACCTAGTGCTTTCATTAACTCTTTGTATCGATTTCTTACAGTAACCTCAGTTACACCAGCTGCCATTGCAACTTCTTTTTGCGTTCTTCTTTCATCGTTTAACAATGCAGCTATGTATACTGCTGCTGCTGCAACACCTGCGGGGTCTCTGCCTGCTGTTACGCCCGATTCCCTAGCTTTCTGTATTATTTCTATTGCTGTTTTAACAGTAGCGCCACTCAAACCAAGCATGAATGCTATTCTCTGAGCATGTTCTGCAGCATCAACAATGGGAATCTTTAGTGCTAGTTCCCTAACTAGAAGCCTATAGCATCTAGCCACCTCTTTTCTACCACTTTTTGTAAATTTCGATATTTCATCTAGAGTTCTTGGAACACCATGTATTCTGCATGCTGCATATAGTGCTGCTGCTACCATGCTTTCAATTGCCCTGCCCCTTACAAGCTCTCTCTCAACGGCTCTTCTATATATTATTGCCGCCTCCTCCCTTACAACCCTTGGCATACCTAGTTGATTAGCAATTCTATCCAGTTCATTTAAAGCCTGCATAATGTTTCTATCTATGTTGCTCTGAACTCTGGTTCTGCTATGCCATTTTCTAATTCTTATGATTTCAAGTCTTCTTTTAAGATCTAACCTTCTGCCTGAGGCATCCCTATCATACCAGTCTATAACCGTTGACAACCCACTATCATGTAGTGCTATATTTATAGGTCCTCCAGCCCTACTCCTTTGCTCTTTTTCCTCAGCTGTAAATGCTCTCCACTCTGGACCTCTATCAATAACATGTTCAGCTATGACCTCTCCACTATCTGCACAAATCCACTCTCCACGAACTTCATCGTATATTATGTTGCCACTTGGACATCTCGTTAGCACATCCTCTGGAGAAGGTTCTGATGGTCTGATGACCATGATTAAGCTCCTCTTAAGCTTTTAGGTGAGCAAAGCTTATAAGCTTTACGAATTCCTATTCAGCTATTAATGGTAGACAATTGTGTAAGGGTTAATATTCTATTATGGAGCTCCACATAGATAAAGCTAGTTTAATCCATTTTACGCCATATATCATCCTTCAATGATTCAGAAAAGGTACTCTAAATCATGGAGATTTGCTAGAGGAGTTAGAGAAGCCGTCAAAAAACACGGCGATAGGATGAGGAATATTGAATGGGATTACACTCACAGGATAGGTGATAGAGTAGTGGAGATAGCCGTTGAACACAGCTCAACCATAGTTCTCGAAAACCTAGACAAACTCAGGAATAACGTGAATAGAGGTAGCAATTTCAACAAAAAGCTATCACTATGGTTCTACAGAAGGATGCGGTTCACTATAAGCTATGAAGCTCTTGAGAGAAGATTAGAGGTTAGGTTTGCTAATCCAATGAAGACATCATCAACGTGTCCGAGATGTGGAAG